>NZ_CP019431.1:4351666-4973333 GCF_009866765.1 Pseudomonas sp. S35 | reverse complement strand
CTGGGTGCCGACCGCGCCGTGCTGGTCGAGTCCGCGCACGAGCTGACCTCCCTGGCCGTTGCCAAGTTGCTCAAGGCCGTTGTCGACAAGGAGCAGCCTCAACTGGTGATCCTCGGCAAACAAGCCATCGACAGCGACAACAACCAGACTGGCCAGATGCTGGCTGCACTGACCGGTTATGGCCAGGGCACCTTCGCTTCGAAAGTCGAAGTGAGCGGCGACAGCGTTGCCGTCACCCGTGAAATCGACGGCGGCGCGCAGACGGTTTCCCTGAAACTGCCGGCCATCGTCACCACCGACCTGCGTTTGAACGAGCCGCGTTATGCGTCCCTGCCAAACATCATGAAAGCCAAGAAGAAGCCTCTTGAAGTGCTGACTCCGGATGCTTTGGGCGTTTCCACCGCCTCCACCAACAAGACTGTCAAAGTCGAAGCGCCGGCTGCACGCAGCGCGGGCATCAAGGTCAAGTCGGTGGCTGAACTGGTCGAGAAACTGAAAAACGAAGCGAAGGTAATCTAATCATGACTATCTTGGTAATCGCAGAACACGACAATAAGGTTGTGGCCCCCGCCACCCTGAATACCGTGGCTGCTGCCGCTAAAATCGGTGGCGATATTCATGTGCTGGTAGCCGGTCAAGGCGCTGGCGCTGTGGCTGAAGCCGCTGCGAAAATCGCCGGTGTGAGCAAAGTACTGCTGGCCGACAACGCCGCCTACGCTCACCAACTGCCGGAAAACGTAGCTCCGTTGATCGCAGAGCTGGGCGCTGGCTACAGCCATATCCTGGCTGCCGCCACCTCCAACGGCAAAAACATCCTGCCACGCGTTGCCGCGCAGCTGGACGTTGACCAGATCTCCGAGATCGTTTCGGTCGAAAGCGCCGACACCTTCAAGCGCCCGATCTATGCCGGTAACGCGATTGCCACCGTGCAATCGACCGCTGCCATCAAAGTGATCACCGTGCGTGCCACCGGTTTCGACCCGGTTGCCGCTGAAGGTGGTTCGGCTGCCGTTGAAGCCGTCGCTGCTGCCCACGACGCTGGCACCTCCAGCTTTGTCGGCGAAGAGCTGGCCAAGTCGGATCGCCCTGAGCTGACCGCTGCCAAGATCGTCGTTTCCGGCGGTCGTGGCATGCAGAACGGTGACAACTTCAAGCACCTGTACGCCCTGGCCGACAAGCTGGGCGCTGCGGTTGGCGCTTCCCGCGCGGCCGTCGACGCAGGTTTTGTACCCAACGACATGCAGGTCGGCCAGACCGGCAAGATCGTTGCGCCACAGCTGTACATCGCCGTCGGTATCTCCGGCGCGATCCAGCACTTGGCCGGTATGAAAGACTCCAAAGTGATCGTCGCGATCAACAAGGACGAAGAAGCGCCGATCTTCCAGGTGGCCGATTACGGCCTGGTGGCGGACTTGTTCGACGCCGTACCTGAGTTGGAGAAGCTGGTCTAATCCAGCCGCTTCACTTATAAAGAGCCCGGTCTTATGACCGGGCTTTTTTTTGCCCGGGCTTTTTTGAACATCGGAGAAACCGCCATGGAACTGCGCCCCTGGGCCGTACTGCTGGGCCTTACGCTACTGCCGAGCCTGACCCTGGCCGCCGGTAAATGCGAGCGCCTGGTGATCACCGGCAGCCCGGACGCACCGCCGTTGCTATGGCGTGACCCCCAAGACCCGACGCATCTGATCGGTGCCACCGCTGACGTCTTGCAGCAACTGGCCAAGGACCTTGGGTTGAAAATCGACCTGCTCTACGGCGGCAAACGTTCCCTAGCCCTGGACGAAGTGCGCAGCGGGCGCATGGACATCCTTGCCGATGCGCCATTGAATCTCGGCGAGCTGGACAATCTCGACTACATCCACCCGGCGTTGGTGCAGACCGATTATCTCGTCTGGACGCGCAAGGACTCGGCCTTGGTCTATACCACCGCTGCCGATCTGCACGGGCATAAGGGTGCAGTGTCGGAACGTTCGCGGTTGAGTGCCGGATTCGAGACATTCGCCGCTGAGCAATTGACCCTGCAGCGCCTGCCAACGTTGACGCCGGCGTTCCAGAAACTGCTGCTGGGAGAAGTGGACTACGTGCTGGCCGGACGTTACTCCGGCATGGCGATGGCCCAGACGCTGGGCATGAGCCATGACCTGGTTGCTCGCGATATGCCTATTGACCAGCCGGGCCTGTACCTGGCGATTTCCCACAACTCGGCCTGCAATGATCCGTGGTTGCGCGGACAGCTCGCTAAAAAGATGACAGAATTGTCCTCCTCCGGTGTGGCACAAGCAGCGTTGCAGAGCAATCTGGAGCGCTGGAAAGCGCAGTTGCAGCAACCCGTTGGCACTCCAGCAAAGTAAGGATTTTCAGTGAATCTTCGACCCCTTTTCGCGGCCCTCGCCGTTGTCGCTCTGGCGGGATGTGCAACCGATCCTGCGCCGAATGAACAAATGCGCCTCACCCAGCAAGCCCTGGAACAAGCCAGTGCGGTGGGGGCAAACGCGGATGAATCGCCTGAATTGAAACTGGCCGAAGCCAAATTCGCCCGCGCCAAGGGCAGCATGGCCGACGAATCCTACAAGAACGCCCGCATGCGCGCCGAGCAAGCGGAACTGGACGCACGCCTGGCCGAAGCCCAAGTGCTGACCCGCAAGAGCCAGGAACAACTGAACGTGCTTAACACCCGCATTACGCGCTTGCGCAAGCAGTTGCAGTTGGGAGAAGCCCAATGAGCCCGCTGATCCGTGGTCTGAGCGGTGCCGTGTTGCTGGGCAGTGCAGTGCTGGGCGGTTGCGCCAGCCACCCGAGCGGCGAGCAAGCCTTGCAACAGGCCGGCAGCGATTTCCAGAAGGTCAAGGAAGACGCCAATGTGCTGCGTATCGCGCCCAAGGACGTGATTCGCGCCGGTGAATCCCTGGCACGGGCCGATCGTTTGTCCAGCTACTGGGGCAGCGGTGCCGACGTGGTGCATTACGCCTACCTAAGCCAGCGCTACAGTGCCATCGCCCGTGAACACACCGAGCAGGCCCTCAACGAAGAGCGCGCCGCCAAGCTCGAACTGGAACGCCAACGCCTGCAATTGGCCCTGCGTGAAAGCAAGTTGATCAGCGTGCAGCAACAGGGCAAATGGCTCGAAGAACAGATCGCCAGCCTGACCACCACCCAGACCGATCGCGGCCTGGTGATGACCTTGGGCGATGTGCTGTTCGACACTGGCGAGGCAGAGCTGAAAAACTCGGCCAACCGCACCGTGCTGAAAATCGTGCAGTTCCTGCAACTGAACCCCAAGCGCGTAGTGCGCATCGAGGGTTACGCCGACAATACCGGCGGCCAGCAGGAAAACCTCAAACTGTCCCGTGACCGCGCGCAATCGGTGGCTGATGTGCTGGTGGACCTGGGGATCGACGAGAAGCGCATCCACGTCGAAGGCTATGGCGACCAGTACCCGGTGGAGGCCAATGCTTCCGAGCGGGGCCGGGCGCAGAATCGTCGCGTTGAAATAGTCTTCTCGGACGAGAAGGGCCAACTGGGCGCCGCACGCTAGCGCCTTGCACCGATCAAAACTGTGGGAGGGGGCTTGCCCCCGATAGCGGTGGTTCAGTCAATATTTTCGGTGACTGACACTCCGTCATTGGGGTGTAGCCCCCTCCCACAGTTTTCTGCACCCGCCTGAAAACTCTATCCGCCGCCCCTACAGTTTTTACTGTCACTCCCGCCCGCGCTCGACTATTGTGGCAACTGTCCCCGTACACTTCTAAACTGTGCTGGTATGTTTCACACAAAAATAAAATACCCGTGAAATCGAGTGCTGCGTCATGACCAATCTGTTGCTTTACCAACGTATTGCCCAGCAACTGGCTGAGGACATCCGCCGTGGTGTCTATCAGCCGGGTGAGCGCGTGCCTTCGGTCCGCAAGATGAGTTCCCAGCTCAATGTGAGCCACGCCACGGTATTGCAGGCCTACGCCAACCTGGAAGACCAGGGGCTGATCCGTGCGCGGCCGCAGTCCGGCTACTACGTGCACCAGACGCCAGCGCTCACTGCGCCGACGCCGGACATTGCACGGGTCGAGCGCCCGGGGTTGGTCACACGCAGCAGCATTATCCAGCAGGTATTGGGCGAGTCGCGCCGCGAAGGCGTGTTCCCGCTAGGCGCAGCGGTGCCGAGTGTCGACTACTTGCCAGTGCGGGCGTTGCACCAGCAATTGGCCAAGGTCACGCGGTTCCAGAGCCCGCGCGCATTCAGCTATATGTTCAGCCCCGGTTTCGAGCCGTTGCGCCGCCAGGTGGCGATCCGCATGCGCGATGCCGGCGTGGTGGTGGACCCGTCCGAAGTGGTCATCACCCACGGTTGTGTCGATGCCTTGCAGATGTCGCTGCGCGTGCTGACGCGCCCTGGCGATCTGATTGCAGCGGAATCACCGACCTATTACGGGTTGCTGCAACTGGCCGATCTGCTGGGCCTCAAGGTTATTGAGATCCCCAGCGATCCGTCCACCGGCATGAGCCTGGAAGCCCTGCAACTGGCGGCGAACCAATGGTCGATCAAGGCCCTGGTGCTGACCACGCGCTTGAGCAACCCGCTGGGCGGCACCATGCCCGAGGAGCGGCAGAAACAGTTGCTGCGCCTGGCTTCGGATTTCGATATCCAGATTGTCGAGGACGATATCTACGGCGAACTGATGTTCGAAATCGGCCGCACCAAGGCGCTCAAGGCCTACGACCGACTCGACCGGGTGATCTACTGCTCAAGCTTCTCCAAGACCTTGTCGCCGGGCGTGCGCATCGGCTGGATGATTGCGGGCAAGTACCAGCAAGAGCTCCAGCGCCTGCAAATGTTCAGCACCCACTCGGCGTGCAGCGTCACGCAGATGGGCGTAGCCGCGTATCTGGAGAATGGTGGCTACGACCGGCACCTGCGCTACATCCGCCAGGAATACCGCAAGAACCTCAGTGCTTTTCAGCTGGCGGTGCAGCAGTATTTCCCGGAGGGTACCCAGATGACGCGTCCGACCGGCGGTTTTATCCTGTGGGTCAGTTTGCCGGGGCGGGTCAATACCCAGGAACTGCACGTGCGTGCCCTGCAGCAGGGCATCAGCATCGCGCCGGGGTTGATCTTCAGCAACACCGAGCAGTTCAACCACTGCATTCGCCTCAACTGCGGTACACCCTGGAACCGCGAGGCCGAACGTGCGCTGATGACACTCGGCATGCTGGCCAGCCAGTTATGCCAGGAAACGGCTGCCGGCTTTTGAGGTGTGTTTAACACGTGGTTGAGGCGCACAAAGGGGACAACGGCGATAGTCGGTGTATCACTGTGCTTGTCATGCCGCGTACAACAAGCGAGCATACGGCCCTCTGCCGATAATGCTGTAGGCGATATGACCCCGATTGTTCGCGTTGCTTTGGTGATTGGCCTGTTAAGCCTGTGGAATGTCAGCACGGTGCTGGCGGCAGCGCCTGTGACGGTGGACACGCCTGCTGCCAGCGCCCAACAGAAACCCTCCGCGACGAAACCGGCTGCGGCCAAACAAAGTGCAGTCGCGAAGAAGAAAGCCGCTGCGGCGAAAAAACGTGCGTCGGCTGCTAAAAAGTCCAAATCAGCCCAAGAAGTGGCACAGACCCAATTGCCACCGGCACAGTTGGACCTGTCGCTGCCTTCGGACATGGTCAGGCACTTGCAACCCCTTGGCACGATGCCCAGGCCCAAGAGCGTGCCATTGCTGCCACCGATGTTCGGTGAAAAGCCTACCGATAACAGCGCGTTCCAGATCAACGGCCGTTTGCTCAGCAATGAGATGAAGCTGCAACTGCGCAACGAAGAGCGGCGCGATGTGGAAGGCGCAGCGTTGGAATTCGAGTTCAAGCAGTAAACTTTTCCTGCTCGCGTGACGCCAGCGGCTGACCATCTGTCGCAGACTGGTCGGTCACGTTTGTTTTGTGCGAAAAACCCCTGTTACACCATTTTAAAACGGCTGTTTAAGGGCGTACTCTAGCCCGGCCATCCCTATTGAGTCGTCGAGGACCTGCTGGTCATGAATTGCCGTGAAGGCTGTGGCGCCTGCTGCATCGCCCCCTCCATCAGTTCGCCGTTACCGGGAATGCCCAATGGCAAACCGGCAGGCGAACGCTGCCTGCACCTGTCGGTCGAACAACTGTGCCAGCTGTTCGGGCAACCAGAGCGCCCGGCAGTGTGCAGTGATTTCAAGGCGGATATCGATGTCTGTGGCACCGACCAGGCCGATGCGATCCGGTTGATCGGCTGGTGGGAGCAGATGACGGCGGCTTGATGGGCTTTACTATCGGAACGTCAACAATAAGGAATACAACAATGGGTTCGCTGAAACGAATGGCTGTGCTGTGCGGGTTTACGGTGTTGTTTGCTGCCACTGCCCAGGCTGAGGATTGGCAAGTCGCGAAGGATGAAGACGGCATCAAGATCTCGCTTAGCGAAGTTGCCGGTTCCAAATACAAGGCGTATCGCGGTGTCACCGTGATCAACGCGCCGGTGGCCAAGATCCAGGCCCTGCAAGAAGACGTGGCGGGTGCGTGTTCATGGATTCACGAGTGCAAATCCCAGAAACTGGTGGATAAGAAGGGCGATGAGGCTTGGACCTATACCCAGTTCAAGGCGCCGTTCCCGGTGACCGATCGTGATTCGTATATCCATGTCACCACCACCAAAAACGCCGATGGCAGCGTAACCCGCACCTTGCAGGGCGTACCTACCTACAAGCCGGAAGAAAAAGGCTACGTGCGTGTGGCGCAGGTCGAAGGCTTCTGGAAGCTGGTCCCCAAGGGTGATAACCAGACCGAAGTGACCTACCAGGTCCACACCGAGCCAGGCGGCAGCGTGCCTTCGTGGCTGGCCAACAAGTTTGTGGTGGACGCTCCGTTCAACACCTTGAAAGCCCTCAAGGAACACGCTGAAAAATAAGCGCAGGTGATCCGGTGCCTCCAACCTTGAGTGGAACGTTTGCCCAGCCCTCAAGGTCCAGATAAAGGTAAGCCCATACACGGGCTTTATCGAGGAGGCACCGATGCAAACGTGGCAGATTACCTTTGTTGATGATCACGGCGAGACCTCCGTGCAGCAGTTCACCTGCGATCAAAAGCCCAGCCTCGAAGATGCGGCACACATGATTCGCGCAAAGCTTGTGCCGGTGGCCGCCGAACTGGACCTCAATGACCTTGAGGGGCGCAAGCCCGAGCCTACGGTCAAAATCCTCAAAGACCAGAACAGCATTCAAATCCTCGACATCTCTCCCGCCCCCTGAATATTTCCCGTATGCCATCCAGGCACCTCTGGTGGAGGTGATAGCTTCGCGCTACTCTGCAAGTGAGATCAGCGAATGAATCGCTAAGGTCTGGTCTTGTCAGCTACATGCTTGTTTTCCAGCGGTGATGTCATTGCCGTAGTACTCGCGCCAGTAGGGTGCGGGCTTCGGGAAGCACGGAAAGTCTATCCATCGGTTTGAGGAGGACGTTTCATGAGCACAGCCTATCAAGAAGACATCAGCACCAACGTTCTGCGCCGCATGAAAGAAGGCGGTTTCGACTTTTCACGTTTTCACCCCATCGAGTTCTACGCCATTTTCCCGGATGAGGAACGGGCGCGCAGGGCTGCGGGTGAGTTTCGTGGAGAATCCCTGAATGCCCAGGTCAGCGCGCGCGACGATGGCGCCTGGTACTTGGAACTGAGCAAGATCATGTTCGCCACCTACGACGGCATAGGAGATTTCGAGCAAGACTTTGGGGCGGTGGTCGAGCCCCTGGGCGGGATCATCGAAGGATGGGGCGTCAAGCAGGAGGTGCGTGGGTTACCCATGTAGTGATTGATTTTATGAGCAGCGCAGCGTATCGGCTGACCTTTGGGTCGGCCGATTTTGTTTGGGGCACTGAAAACTCGCGGAACTTGTGCGGATGTTTCGCGCACCAAAAAAAAGCCACCCGAAAAGGGTGGCCTAAAGGGAAGACCGAAGGAGCCGGTCGGTGCATGAGGCACCAAGGTACCGGTTGCGTAATGGTTAAGGCTGTAGGACGTATCCTGTTCAGCGGATGCAGACGATTATCCGCAGACTGGGTCGGGCAGTGAAATCAACTCTGGCTATGCTGTTGATAGTCAAAGCCCGCATTGTGATGAGGCGCTCGACGGTACGCCGGGCATTCTGCGCACCAGGACGGTGCGATCAGGTTCTTGCGTTTATTTAACTCACTGATTTTTAAGTGTTTATGCCGCTGGCACGGGCCTTGCGATGGTTCTTGCGTCCGGGTGACAAGGAGTACGGCATGATCCGCACTTATTACGACGAAATGTACGACGGGGCAGGGCAGGTACGCCCCCATTACCGCGAGTTCGCCCGCTGGTTAGCCGAAACCCCCGCAGAACTGCTGGCCCAGCGCCGGCGTGAAGCCGACTTGCTGTTTCACCGCGCCGGGATCACCTTCACGCTGTACGGGGACGAGCAAGGCACCGAGCGCCTGATTCCCTTCGACACCATACCCCGCAGCATCCCGGCCAGCGAATGGCGAATCGTCGAGCGCGGCTGCATCCAGCGGGTCAAGGCGTTGAATATGTTTCTCGCCGACCTGTACCACGAGCAGCGCATTATCAAGGCCGGCATCATCCCCGCCGAGCAGGTGTTGGCCAACGAGCAATACCAATTGGCGATGCAGGGCCTGAACCTGCACCGTGATCTGTATTCCCACGTCTCCGGCGTCGACCTCGTACGCGATGGCGACGGTACTTACTACGTGCTGGAGGACAACCTGCGTACCCCCAGCGGCGTGAGCTACATGCTCGAAGACCGCAAGATGATGATGCGCCTGTTCCCCGAACTGTTCGCTGCCCAGCGTATCGCGCCCATCGACCATTACCCGAACCTGTTGCTCGACACCCTGAAAAGCTCCAGCCCCCTGGATAACCCCAGCGTGGTGGTACTGACGCCGGGGCGTTTCAACAGCGCATTCTTTGAACACGCATTCCTCGCCCGGGAAATGGGTGTGGAACTGGTGGAGGGCGCCGACCTGTTCGTGCGCGACGACCGCGTGTTCATGCGCACCACCGACGGCCCCAAGGCCGTGGATGTGATCTACCGCCGCCTCGACGACGCGTTCCTCGACCCGCTGGCGTTCAACCCTGACTCCATGCTCGGTGTGCCCGGCCTGCTGGCGGCCTATCGCTCCGGCAACGTGGTGCTGGCCAACGCCATCGGCACCGGAGTGGCGGATGACAAATCGGTGTACCCCTTTGTCACCGAGATGATCCGTTTCTACCTGGATGAAGAGCCGATCCTCAAGAACGTGCCCACCTTCCAGTGCCGTAAACCTGACGAATTGTCCCACGTGCTGGCTAACCTGCCAGACCTGGTGGTCAAGGAGACCCAAGGTTCCGGCGGCTACGGCATGCTCGTGGGCCCGGCGTCCACGGCGGCGGAAATCGAAGCGTTCCGTGCGCGTATCAAGGCCAAGCCACACGCCTATATCGCCCAGCCAACGCTGTGTTTATCCACGTGCCCGACGTTTGTCGACAACGGTATCGCCCCGCGGCATATCGACCTGCGCCCGTTTGTGCTGTCGGGCAAGGAAACCCGGGTGGTGCCTGGCGGCTTGACCCGCGTGGCGCTGCGCGAAGGTTCGCTGGTGGTCAACTCGTCCCAGGGCGGCGGCACCAAAGACACCTGGGTGGTTGAGGACTGAATGCCATGTTGAGTAGAACTGCCTCGGATTTGTACTGGATGTCGCGCTATCTGGAGCGCGCCGAAAACCTCGCGCGCATGCTCGATGTCAGCTATTCGCTGTCGCTGATGCCCCAGGACGGGCGCGGCGATGGCCTGCACGAACTGGCGATGCCGCTGCTGATCACTGGCACGCTGGATGATTACCGCGAACGCCACGGTGAATTGCACGCCGAACACCTGCTGCACTTCTTTGCCCTGGACGCGGCCAACCCGGCGAGCATCTACAGCTGCCTCGGCGCGGCGCGGGCCAGTGCCCATGCGGTGCGTGGGCGAATTACCGCCGACATGTGGGAAAACATCAACGCCACGTGGTTGGATATTCGTGATATCGCCCAGCAAGGCCTTAGCCGCTACGGCATGAGCCGCTTCTGTGAGTGGGTCAAGGAACGCTCCCATCTGTTTCGGGGTGCGACCTACGGCACCATCATGCGCAACGATGCTTTCCGTTTTATTCGCCTGGGCACCTTTATCGAGCGCGCCGACAACACCCTGCGATTGCTCGATGCCCGTTATGAAATGGCCGGCGACCGCGCCGAAGCCGTCACCGATGGTACGGCCCACGCCTACTATCAATGGAGTGCATTGCTGCGCGCGTTGTCGTCGTTCGAGGCCTACACCGAGATCTATCGCGATGCCCCCGGCGCCCGGCAAGTTGCCGAACTGCTGCTGCTACGCGCCGATGTACCGCGTTCGCTACGGGCGTGCAGCGAAGAAATCGACCAGATCCTGGCCAGCCTGCCCGGCCTCAACGGTCGACCGGCCCAGCGCCTGGCCGCCGAGATGGACGCGCGCCTGCGCTTTACCGCCATCGATGAAATCCTGGAGGAAGGCCTGCACGCCTGGCTGACCGACTTTATCCCCTTGGTCCGCCAGTTGGGCGACGCCATCTACAGTTCCTACCTGGAGGCCGCATGAGACTCTCCATCAGCCACGAAACCACCTACCACTACGAAGACCAGGTGCGTGCCAGCATCCAGTACCTGCGCCTGACGCCCCACGACAGCGAGCGCCAGCATGTACTCAGTTGGCAACTGGACCTGCCGCGCCCGGTGCGCGCCCAGGTAGACCCTTTCGGCAATATCCTGCATGTGCTGACCCTGGACGAACCCCACGATGCCATCATCATCGGCGCCCGTGGCCAGGTGGACATCGACGAGTTGCGCGAGGCCGAGCATGAGAGCCAGTCGGCGTTTCCGTTCCTGCGCTGCACCCGCCTGACCGAGCCGGATGAAGCCTTGCGCAACTTTGCCGCACAGCACTGCCATCAGCGTCGCGACCGCACGGCGTTGATCGACCTGATGCACGCGCTCAACCACGTGATGGTCTATACGCCGGGCGCCACCGAAGTCGACACCTGCGCTGCCCAGGCCTTCGCCGGCGCTGCGGGCGTGTGCCAGGACCATACCCACGCGTTCCTGGCCTGTGCACGCAGCCTGGGGATTCCTGCGCGCTACGTGTCGGGGTATTTGTACACCGAAGACAGCACGCACCTGGCCAGCCACGCCTGGGCCGAAGCCTGGCTGGATGACGCCTGGTACAGCTTTGACGTGACCAACCAATTGGCGCGGCCGGAGCGCCATCTCAAGCTGGCCGTTGGCCTCGATTACCTGGATGCCTGCCCGGTGCGTGGCATGCGCCGTGGCGGCGGGCATGAGCAGATGCACGCCAAGGTGTTTGTGGCGCCGACGCCGGTGGTTTCCGTACAGCAGCAGTAAGCGACAAGTTGATAGCGATTTCGGTGGTGAGCAGGCCTCTGTGGTGAACGGGCTTCTGTGGTGAGCGGGCTTGCCCCGCGCTGGGCTGCGAAGCAGCCCCAATAAAAGCAGAATGCGGTGTGCCAGACATTACGCGGCGGATGGTTTTGGGGCTGCTTCGCAGCCCAGCGCGGGGCAAGCCCGCTCGCCACAAACAGCTCGCTCAACCTAACCAGCCAGTTCACTTGCTTCACGGCTGCTGCTTACGGCTCGCCATATGCTTCAAATAGCCCACCAATAAATCCAGCTCGCTGTCAGGCAACACACTGGCAGCGAAAGCTGGCATCTTCGCCTGTGGCCAATGCCTCAGACTCTGTGGGTCACGGATATAGCGCTTGAGGAAATCTGCGCTGAAATATTCCGTAGGGCTGTAGGGAATATTCAGATCCGGACCCACCTGCGCATCGCCGGCGCCATTGAGGCGATGGCACGCCAGGCAATTTTTCTGGAACAGTGCAAAGCCCTGGTTGATGGGATCATTCGTTGCCAGTTTCGGGTCGGGCAGCAGCGCCGGAAACCGCTCCGCCACGGTCTTTAATTGTTTGATTGCCGAGACTTGGAACGGCCACTGCTCAGGGCTGACATGCCCGGCTTGCGGGTCGGTCCACACCAGATAAAACGGCCCGGCGCTATGTTTACCTTCGCCCAGGGCGGGCCACGGTTGAGCGGGGTCTTCCACCGCCAGCCAGGCGCGGGCGCCGTGTTGTTCCAGCAGCGGTGCGGCGCTGAGTTCGGCAGCGAAGCCATCCAGGGCAACGGCTTGCAGATGACTCTGTGGTGTAAGGCCGGGTAGGAGCACTGCCAGCGGCACTGCGCGATAGGTCATGCTGCGCTTGTAGGAAACATCATCGGTGATCTGTACGGTCTGCGCTTGCGGATGCTTGAGCAGGTCGGCGGTTTGCCAGGATTTGCTGGTATGGTCCAGCTCGATGGTCAGTTGCGCCGCTTCGACAGGCAGGGCAAGCAGTAAGGCGACGAGTGCGAAGATCGGTTTCAAGACAGCAGCCCCGTGTTAAGTGTTGATGGGGCTCACAATAGCGGAAAAACACGCGTAAAAAGGCAGCCCCTGCAACAGGATCGTTTTGCACGAAGGCCTGGCAGGTGCTGCCAAAAAGCTACAGTCCTGATGCGCGGAATGCGCAGGATGTGAGGTCACCCAATAACCTTGGTCAAGTTGGGCAAGATCAGAATCAATGTGGTGGCGAAGAGAATAAGTCCCGCCTGACGTACTTTCGAGTGCTTGAACATGGCTGACTGCCTTTTGTTGTTATTCCTGAGCGTCAAATACGTGCCGTTTTATTTCAGTATGGCGCTATGACGTGTCACTTTTCTTACGGCTGCTCCAGCAAAACCCGGCAGCAACTTCTTACTGATTGAACCTTAGAGCCCTCGTTCTTTGCGGCTTAGATCCATTTCATATCAACTAATCAGGATTTCAGCTTAAAAAGACATGAGGCAGAACGCCATCTTGGCGCCAATGCCTTGGCTAGACAGCTAAAACGTTTAATCCGTGAATGTGCTTAGGCGCCTACCGTTCGTCCGAGCGTGCGGGTCAAAAGCAATGAGCGCATCCGTCATTGAAACCGTGTCAATCGGGCCTAAGGTAAGGGCACTACTGCGCAATGGTCCGAGGATGTCATGACCCAAGCTTTGATCTTTGATGCGATACGCACGCCGCGAGGCAAGGGCAAGGCCGATGGTGCCCTGCACAGCGTCAAACCGGTAAACCTGGTGGCAGGCCTGCTCACGGCGTTGGCACGGCGCAGCGACCTCGATACGTATCAAGTGGATGACATCGTGCTCGGCTGCGTAACCCCGGTAGGCGACCAGGGCGCCGATATTGCCAAGACCGCCGCGTTGGTGGCGGACTGGGCCATCAGCGTCGCCGGCGTACAAGTCAATCGCTTCTGCGCCTCAGGCCTGGAAGCGGTGAACCTGGGGGCAATGAAAGTGCGCTCCGGTTTTGAAGACCTGGTAGTGGTGGGTGGTGTCGAGTCGATGTCCCGCGTGCCCATGGGCAGTGATGGCGGTGCCTGGGTGCTCGACCCGCAGACCAACCTGCACAGCCATTTCACGCCTCAGGGGATCGGTGCAGACCTGATCGCTACCCTGGAAGGCTTCACCCGTGAAGATGTCGATACCTTTGCCCTACAGTCCCAGCAGAAAGCGGCCAGGGCTCGCGCCGATGGTTCCTTCAACAAGTCGCTGATTGCAGTGCAGGACCAGAACGGCATTGTGTTGTTGGACCATGACGAATTTATCCGAGGCGACTCCACCCTCGAAGGCCTCGGCAAGCTCAAGCCAAGCTTCGAGATGATCGGGCAACTGGGTTTTGATGCCACCGCATTGCGGGTCTACAGCCATGTGGAACGGATCAATCACGTGCACACCCCGGGCAACAGCTCCGGCATTGTCGACGGCGCAGCGCTGATGTTGATCGGCTCCGAAGCGAAGGCCCGTGAACTGGGCCTGCAACCGCGGGCGCGCATTGTCGCCACGGCGGTGACCAGCACCGATCCCACCATCATGCTCACCGGCCCCGCGCCGGCCACTCGCAAAGCCTTGGCCAAGGCCGGTTTGCGCGTGGAAGACATCGACCTGTTCGAAGTCAACGAAGCCTTTGCCTCGGTGGTGCTCAAGTTCATCAAGGACATGGGCATTGATGCCGCACGGGTCAACGTCAACGGCGGTGCTATCGCGATGGGGCATCCGTTGGGCGCCACGGGCTGCGCAATCCTCGGCACTTTGCTCGACGAACTGGAGTTGCGCCAACAGCGCTATGGCCTGGCCACCCTGTGTGTCGGCGGTGGCATGGGCATCGCCACCATTATCGAACGCCTCTGAGCCCAAGGAAGCTGTCATGACCTCAGCCATTCGTTACGAAAAAGGCCAGGACCAGATCGTGGTGCTGACCCTCGATATGCCCGGCCAGAGCGCCAATACCATGAACGGCGTCTACCGTGAGGCTATGGCGGCCACCGTCCTGCGCCTGGAGGCGGAAAAGGACCACATTGCCGGGGTGATTATCACCTCGGCGAAAAAGACTTTTTTCGCGGGCGGCGACCTCAATGAATTGATCCAGGTCGATAAGGCCCACGCCAAGGATTTCTACGCGAATGTGTTGGTGCTCAAAGCGCAACTGCGCCGCCTGGAAACCCTCGGAAAACCCGTGGTGGCCGCGGTCAATGGCGCGGCCTTGGGCGGCGGCTGGGAGATTTGCCTGGCGTGTCATTACCGCGTCGCGCTTGACGAAAAGTCGGTGCAGCTTGGTTTGCCGGAAGTCACCCTCGGCTTGCTGCCAGGCGGCGGTGGCGTAGTGCGTATGGTGCGTATGCTCGGCTTGGAAAAAGCCCTGCCGTATCTGCTGGAAGGTAAAAAGGTCCGGCCGCAACAGGCGCTGCAAGCCGGTTTGATCAACGAGTTGGCCGTGGACCGTGACGAGCTGCTGGCCAAATCCCGCGCCTGGATCCTGGCCAATCCCGAAGCCAGACAGCCTTGGGACGACAAGGCGTATCAAATCCCCGGCGGCACGCCGTCGAACCCGAAAGTTGCACAGATGCTGGCGATTGCGCCGTCGATCCTGCGCAGCAAAACCCAGGGCTGCTTTCCGGCCCCGGAGAAAATTCTCTGCGCCGCCGTCGAAGGCGCCCAAGTGGATTTCGACACTGCACACCTGATCGAAACCCGCTACTTCACCGAGCTGGTCACCGGTCAAGTGGCGAAGAACATGATCGGCACCTTCTGGTTCCAGCTCAATGACATCAACGCCGGCCGCTCGCGGCCCCAGGGCGTTGCCCCTTATGTGACGCGCAAAGTGGGTGTGCTTGGCGCCGGGAGGATGGGGGCGGGAATCGCCTATGTCAGCGCCTGCGCAGGGATCGAGGTGGTGCTCAAGGACGTCAACCTCGCTGCCGCCGAGAAGGGCAAGGCCCACTCGGCGGCACTGCTGGACAAGAAGCTCAGTCGTGGGCAATTGACCGTCGAGCAGCGGGAAACCACGCTGGCGCGAATTCATCCGACGGACTCGGATGCCGATTTGGCCGGCTGCGACCTGATCATCGAGGCGGTCTTCGAAGACCGTGAGCTGAAAGCCAAGGTGTCGGCCGCCGCGCAACGTGTGGTCGGTGCAGGCGCAGTGATCGCCTCCAATACCTCCACCTTGCCCATCAGCGGTCTGGCTGGCGCCGTGCCTTACCAAGGCAAATTTATCGGGCTGCATTTTTTCAGCCCGGTGGACAAGATGCCTTTGGTGGAAATCATCAAGGGTGCCAACACCTCGGACGAAACCCTGGCCCGAGGTTTTGACTTCGTCCTGCAAATCAAGAAAACCCCGATTGTGGTCAATGACAGTCGCGGTTTCTTCACGTCGCGGGTGTTCGGTACCTTTACCAACGAAGGCATCGCCATGCTCGGCGAAGGCGTGGCCGCGCCGATGATCGAGACCGAAGCGCGCAAGGCCGGCATGCCGGTGGGGCCGTTGGCGGTGTCCGATGAGGTGTCCCTCAGCCTGATGAACCATATAAGGCAGCAAGCGGCGAAAGATCTGCAGGCTGAGGGCAAGAGCGTGCCAGCGCACCCTGCGACGGCCGTCATCGATCTGCTGGTTAACGAGTACAAACGTGCCTGGAAAGCGGCAGGCGGCGGGTTTTATGAATATCCCAGTGGCGGGCAAAAGTACCTGTGGCCTGAACTGAAAACCCGCTTTGAGCAACCCGGTCAACGGATCTCTTCGCAGGATATACGCGACCGTTTGTTGTTTATCCAAGCCATCGAAACCGTGCGCTGTGTGGAGGAGGGCGTGTTGATGTCCACGGCTGATGCCAACGTGGGTTCGATCTTCGGCATCGGTTTTGCAGCATGGAGCGGTGGGGCGTTGCAGTTTATCAACCAGTACGGCTTGGATGACTTCATCGCCCGGGCGCGCTACCTGGCAGAGCAGTATGGGGCGCGGTTTGCGCCGCCGGTGTTGTTATTGGACAAAGCGGCGAGGGGTGAAGTGTTTCGGTGATTAATGGAGGGGCTTGCCTTGAAGGGGTGTTTCAAGGCAGGCTCTGGGTGTTCAATATTCCAATCGCCGTGTCAGGTATTTTTTATGTCGCTACGCGTCTGCATCCTGGAAACCGATATCCTGCGTCCAGGCTTGATCGATCAGTACCAAGGTTACGGGCAGATGTTCAAACGCCTGTTCTCCAAGCAGCCGATTGCGGCCGAGTTTGTGGTCTACAACGTGGTACAGGGTGAATATCCCTCGGACGATGAGGTGTTTGACGCCTACCTCGTCACGGGCAGCAAGGCCGATTCCTTCGGTACCGACCCTTGGATCCAGACGCTCAAGACCTACTTGCTGCAGCGCTATGAGCGTGGCGACAAATTGCTCGGCATCTGCTTCGGTCACCAGCTGTTGGCCTTGCTGCTCGGCGGCAAGGCTGAACGCGCCAGCAAAGGCTGGGGCATGGGCATTCATGACTACAAGCTCGATACCAAGGCCCCGTGGATGAGCCCCGAAGTGCCCGAGCTGACGCTATTGATCAGCCACCAGGATCAGGTCACCACCTTGCCGGACAACGCCACGGTCATTGCCTCCAGCGATTTCTGCCCGTTTGCCGCGTACCACATCGGCGACCAAGTGCTGTGCTTCCAGGGCCACCCGGAATTTATCCACGATTATTCCCGCGAACTGCTGGAGATTCTTCAGACAACCTTGGGCGAGAAGATCTACACGAACGGCGTCGCCAGCCTGGAGCGCGAGCACCACGGCGCCACCGTGGCGCAATGGATGATGCGCTTTGTGGCGCACAAAGCCTAAAGCCAGCCCGAACGCTTGAAACTGGCCCACAGGCTGGTGCATCCCACCGCAATAAACCCGAGTACCGCAAAATAGCCGTAGTGCCATTGCAGCTCGGGCATGTTCTGGAAGTTCATCCCATAAATCCCTGCCACTGCGGTGGGGAATGCCAGGATCGCTGCCCACGCGGCAAACTTGCGCTGCACCACGCTCTGGCGCGACGCCTCCAGCAACACACCGATCTCGATGGTCTGGCTGGCGATGTCGCGCAGGGTGGTGAGGTCTTCCATCTGCCGGGTCACGTGGATCTGCACGTCACGGAAGTACGGGCGCATGTTCTTGTCGATAAACGGGAAGCTCAGCTTCTGCAGCTCCTGGCTGATCTCCACCATCGGCGCCACATAGCGCTTGAGCCGCAGCACGTCGCGGCGCAGGCCGTGGATCTTCTGGATGTCTCGCTCACTCAGCGAACTGCACAGCACGTTGCGTTCGAGTTCATCGATCTCGGCGTGGATTGCTTCGCTGACCGGCTGGTAGTTTTCGGTGACGAAATCCAGCAACGCATAGAGTACGAAATCTTCCCCGTGCTCCAGCAACAGTGGGCGCGCCTCACAGCGCTGGCGCACAAAGCCGTAGGACGCGGAGTGACCGTTGCGTGCGGTAATGATGTAGCCGTTGCCGGCAAAAATATGGGTCTCGATAAACTCCAGCTTGCCGTTTTCGCGCACCGGTGAGTAGGTGACGATAAACAGCGCATCGCCGAAGGTTTCAAGCTTGGGGCGGCTGTGTTTTTCCAGGGCGTCTTCGATGGCCAGTTCGTGCAGGTTGAACTGGCGTTGCAGGTTGGCCAATTCCTGGGCGTCGGGCTCTTCCAGGCCGATCCACACAAAATGTCCGGGTTTGGCGGCCCAGGCCGCGCCTTCATCAAGGGTGATATCAGTGACTTTCTTACCGGCGCTGTAGACGGCGGCCGCAACAACTCTACCCATGATGCTGATCACTTCTTGTTAGGAGGACAGGTGTTGGGCAGCTTAGCTTGAATGACGTTCCGTCGTGGTCGTGGTTGCGGCGAGTTTTGTGTGGTGAGCGAGCTTGCTCGCGCTGCGGTGCGAAGCGCCCCCAAAAGGGTTCAGGCCGACTGCAACTCGCGATCCAGCTCTGCAATGCACTCATCCATCTGCGCCTGACACGCCTGCATCAACGCCGGGACGTCATTCGCTGTCAACCCAACCGTAGGAACCGGCGGCAACGAACGTATGAGCACATCACCACTGTTCCAGCGATTGAGCTTCATATGCGTGACGTAATTGCTCACGCACACCTGCACGATGGGCACACCTGCGGCGATCGCCATATGAAACGCGCCTTTCTTGAACGGCAGCAAACCCTTGCCCATATTGCGCGTGCCTTCCGCAAACACCCAGATCGAGGTGTCTTTGTGCTGCAGCGTATGGGTGGTGGTCAGCATCGCACGGCGCGCCTTATGCGCATTACCGCGATCGATCAACACATTGCCCGCCAGCCAGAACAACTGGCCGAACAACGGCACCCATTTCAGGCTTTTTTTGGCGATACACACCGTGCGATAGGGCACCACATTGCCCACCACGAACAGATCATAGTTGGACTGGTGGTTGGCGATCACCACGCACGTACCCGGCTTGTTGCGCAGCGAGTCGACATCCGTCTTCACGTTCAGCCCCAAGATGCGCATCGCAGGTAACGCATACAGGCGTGCGCACAGGCGGCTGTTGTCCGGGTTGAATGGCCGGCAGATCCCTATAAGCACGCCCAGCACACCGGCGAGCATAAAGTGCAGGCCCATCAACAGCATACGTAACAAAAAAAGCATCGACACGGCCTACGGGGGCAAAAGGTGGCGCAGTGTACGGTTGTGCACTGTCTTCGGCAATTACCCCGGTGGCGGTAGGAGATAGCCGATGTTTAAGTGCATGTTTCAACGCCTTCTGGCACCGGCTGGCTAGAGCGGCTTAGGATGTTTTTAACTGGTGTGTAAGAAAAAGCCCGACACAGGGTCGGGCTTTTGCACGGTTGCGACGAGGGGCTTAGATCACGTTGTGGCCCTGATCCTGAATGATCGCGTCGTCCAATGCGTCCAGCAGCGCCTTGCGCACTTTCAACTTGGTATGTTTGTGGGCGTTCATATTGATCTTCTTTAACTGGCGTGCAGCTTCCAGTGCCGCTGCGTGCAACTCTTCGGGCGCAACCACCTTATCGAGGAAGCCGGCCTGCAACGCGCCCTGCGGGTCAAACATCTCGGCATTGATTACCGAACGGTGGAACGCCGACTTGCGCAGACGATCCCGTGCCAGCTCAATCCCGGCGTGGTGCATGGTCATGCCGATTGCCACTTCATTCAGGCCAATGCTGAACGGGCCTTCCACGCCAATCCGATAATCCGCCGACAACAACAGGAACGCGCCCTTGGCCACCGCATGCCCAGGGCACGCCACAATCACCGGGAACGGGTGCGACAGCAGACGACGCGCCAACGTCGAGCCCGACGTCACCAGGCCGATGGCCTCTTTAGGGCCGGCGGTCATCACCTTCAAATCATAACCGCCCGACAAAATCCCCGGCGTCCCGGTGATCACCACCACCGCCCGATCTTTCTCGGCCTGGTCCAGCGCTGTATTAAACGCACTGACCACATCCGGAGAAATGGCATTGACCTTGCCGTTGCTCAGGGTCAGGGTCGCGATACCGTCTTCGAGGTGGTAGGCAATCAACTCACTCATGACGCGGTTCCTTGTAGGACTTGTTATAGAAGAATGCAGCAGACGTTACCCACCACGCCCGTCCCGGTAAAGCGCCGTGACTGACTGGCCAGTCAGCCTTTTCCCGCATCCCCACCCGCAAATGGCCTGCAGCAGGGCACAGCACCGAGCCTTGACCATCAAAACCCTGCCCAAGATTGGCACAATCACCGCCCTGCACCGGGCCCATTCCGGCATAACTGCCTAAGCGCATGAAAATTCTGAAAAAAACCTTTGCCATCAGAAAGGCTTTCGACTACATTAGCGCGCCTCGACAGACTGAACTAGTTTGACGAGATACGGTGAAGTGTCCGAGTGGCTTAAGGAGCACGCCTGGAAAGTGTGTATACAAGAAATTGTATCGAGAGTTCGAATCTCTCCTTCACCGCCATATTTTACTGAAAAGCCCCGTTTTTACGGGGCTTTTTTGTATCTGGTGATTTTGTTCCCCCATCTGTTCCCCCATCTGGATTTTGAGGCATTTCTTGCCTCGGAAGCCTGTCGATAGTTTCCGCTGCAAGTCTATCCATCATTGCGACGTGCGGCATTTGCTTCGATTCAAGTTGCAAGGAGTCTTTTCCGCATGTGTTGTAGCTTCAACTCAAATTCACCTTTCTCTAGCAGTCATATTTGAACGCAATGAGGTTGAGCTGCATCCTTATCCTCCTCATCCTTTATCGGCCTTTCGACGTGCATCTATCTCGTCGCGATTCAAGGGTGGCTAGCGCGCATCGTCGATGAGTCCTCACCAAGTCTCTCCATGCGTCACTCATTTGGCTCATCAGTCCCATAATATTCGAGAGTGTCCTACCTTGGGCGTACCATCGATTTTGTGATTTTCCTCAGTTGCTTAATTTGCCTCGGCCTAGCTTGGTTAGGGCTCCCTAATCATAAGCGGACTAAATCAATCGAGCTGTTGCGATAACTCTAAAAGCGTATGTTATAACGTATCGATAAGGCGTGAAAATTTCATCGGCGCTACGAGTGGTTTATATTTATTGCCATTGAGCTTTTCCCGGTTGGTAGCTACGTTCGGATTTTTATGAAGTAGCCTGATGTATTTACCAACCCGCGGCGCCGCTCAGGTTCCCAACACTCTTGCTCACTGAACAGCGGTAACTCTTTAATGGTGATAATTTCGCCGTTCTTAACTTCAGGTTTTCGTTTGAGCAAAATGGTTTCCTGAAAACGATAGTAGCTTCCTACCTTGTCGACATGTCCGAGCTGGATTAACAACTTAATCGTCGCCTCGAGTCGCTCGGCACTGGCGCGGCCTCTCAGAGTGCTGGGGCCGTACTGTTTTACCTGTGTCAATGTGAATTGGGTTTTTGCCCCCGGCTTCAAATCGTTAGGTCGAGGCATATTAGCGGAACCGCTGATTGGGTTGATTTCATTTTTGCGTGCAGTTCTCGGCTCTTGTTCTGTACGGGACTCTTTGTAAGCCGTTTGCAACAAGTAGTGCACTAAATTATTGGCATCTGTAACAAGTTGCGGCTCATTAGCCAGATGGTCGATGAAGTGTTTTGAGCAAATCTGTGCGAACTTCCAACAAAACTGCAGGGTGGATTCTTCAATCTCGATGTCGTTGTCCAGCTCGCGCTCGAACGTATGTAGGATGGCCGCCAGGCGGCTGGTGTTTTCGAGCAACTTGGAGGCGTGATCCTTGAGGTAATAGTAGAGGCCGTTCTCTTGCATCTGCTGTTCGAGGCCTCGACTGCACTGAAGCCAGAATTCTGCTGCTGACTCCGAAAAGCGCAATACCTGGCGGTCAGTCTTAACGGGGGCGGTCAGTCGTTCGTGGATGCGGGTATTGAATGCCTGTTGGCGCGGCAGTGCAGATAGTTTTACCGGACTGCGTTGACCCGCCATTTGACGCGGTTTGACGACCAAGAAGCGAGCGAGGAATCCCGTGCCGCGGGCTTCCTCACCGCGTTTGCCCATGAAACGTGCTATCACGCTCGGCTGCGCCATGAGCGACAGTGTGAGTCGGGCATTTTGGAGAATAAAGCCTGCTCTTGAGACGCGATCAACGATCACGCTGTTGCCATCCCAGAGGGTGTTGAGTTTGTCTAGTTCGCCCAGGGCTTTGCCACTAAAAATACTGCTGGCTTCGCTGGTCAGCAGGCAACCGTTCGGCGAGTTTTCATAGAGCATTTGCACTAGCGCTTGTGGGGTCGTGTCTTCGTAGAGAAATTTGCCCGAGCGCTCAGGTTGCGGTTCAGTCCTGACGTGTTCGGCGACAGCATCCCGAGCGGCGAGCGTTGCGGGTTCGTCTTGTTGAGAGGCGCACTTGCTGTAGGTGCGCTCTAAGTGGCGTTTATGCGTGCCCCAGAGATGGTGTTTGACCTTGTGCTCCGCCAGGGCTTCATTGTTGGCCTTATACGCCGAATCATTTCGCGCGTTGATGGCCTTGAAGAAGTAATTCTGCGTCGTGGTCTTCCGCTCACCAGAATCAGCAATGGTCAACAGCATGAGTGAGGTCGGTACTTTATGCCCGGTGGGCATTTCGACATCCACGTGCCCCTGACAGGCTGTTGCCATAGCGCCGAAGGCGCACATTATCGCCATCTCTCGGTGAACCTGCAGTTCTCGGGCAGCCTCTCTCACCGCCCCGTCCAACAAGCTGTTTTCACGGAAACTCGGCCAAATGTCCTGCGAGGCATCTGAATAGGTTTCAATCATGGTGGGAATTTCAACATCAATCGAATTCACTTTTATCTGCTATATCCGCTATTTATAGCGACAATAGCAGACGAAATGAATAATTCCACTCTCTATTATTGAATAAACGACGACGCGACCCTGCGCTCGCGTTGTCTTTGAATCACGCAGGTTATGCGTTTTAGGTGGGGGAAGCTGCCTCAGCGAAGTAGGTGCAGGAGCCCGGTGTGAGTCATTTTTTACTAACCCAGCCATTCCTCTGAGCCATACAGAGGAGCCCGCTCATGCGAATCATCCGACTGAAGCAAGTCACCGACTCCACCGGCCTGGCACGGTCGACCATCTACAAATACATCGCGGAATGTACCTTCCCGAAACCGGTACCACTGGGAGAGCGCAGCGTTGGTTGGGTGGAGAAGGAGGTACACGATTGGATTCTGGCTCGGATCGAGGAGCGCGACCTGGCCGAATGAGTTGCAGTCTGGCGAGAGCTGACTACCGGGCATAAGTGCCATGACTGGCTAGCTGCCAGTCATGGCACTTATGCCGATTAGCAGTTGAGAGCTCCCCCCAAGGGACTGTCAACGATGCTTGCGTGCCCTGCATTGCATTGCATTGCATTGCATTGCATTGAATTGAATTGAGGTCCAGCGCTGGTCTGGTTGGTGCCTAGTTGATATTTCCCCAGAGTAAACCGCCCCTTGAAGACGCCTGCGAATGCTGTGTTTGTGGACGAATTCATTCCGTCAGACCTGTGCGTGCCCGGTGGCTAGTCCTCGGAAAACAGTACTACGCTATAGCTCCTATAACCATTATGTTTATAGCTCCTACAACTCTACTCCTACAGCGCTTATAACCTTTTTAATCCAGTGACTCGGAACCTATATAACCAACGGGGTAATCAGCATCTAGAGATACCAGCCGGCTGAGAGAGGACCCTGGAATCTGAATCACTCCAGTTAAAAACAACACAATCGGCTTGAGGTATGACCTAACAAACAGGACATACCGTCATGACCCCTTCATTCAAACCCAAACGCATCCCTGGTAATACGAATCTGCGCTACTGGCATGAAAGTACCTACGATGGTTACCCGCTCATGTTGGACAAGGGCCCCTTCATTGAGCAGTACTTGGAAAAGCTGTACCAGACTCTGCAATACGCTCTGTCTGACTACGCCCGTGTATTTGCCTTCAGATTTGACTTGAGGCTGCCCTGTGGGAAGCCGCTGCCTGATGATGCGATGACTAACCAGGTGATACAGCGCTTCAAGGCGTCACTGGACGCGCAGATCAGTCATGATCGTGAGCGGGCACGGATGCGCAGTAGATCATCCCATGACACGTGCGCGAGGCTATTTTGGGTGAGAGAGGTAGGGAAGGGCGGCCGGCCTCATTACCACTGCATCGGATTTCTCAATCGTGACGCCTACTGCTCGCTTGGCTATATCAAGTCTACGAGCAAGAACATGTACAACCGTCTCACATTGGCTTGGGCTAGCGCGCTTCGTCTACCGGTGGATGATGTGCTGGGTGCCGTACATGTTACTAAGGACGCTACTCATCACTTAGCTCGGCATGACTATCTCGGTCATGATGAGTTCTTTCGCCGCTCTAGCTATCTGTGTAAGTCCGCTACGAAGGTCTTTGGTGATGGTCAGCATGGATGTGGAGGGAGTCGGTGCTAAGGGGCGTTGATATGTAGGCGGCTGGGGTTCAGTTGCAGCCGATGGTCGATGCGTTGCGCGAAGTGGTACTCGGGCACCAGGTTAAGGGCTAGAAGGTAAGCTGGATGTTGGGTGCGGATATCACGTCGTTTCTTTGGTGAGATCGACAATGATTGGATACTGACCGTAAGCAATCGGATGGACGCCCCCGCCCATAGTCGCATCGCTATGTAGTGGTCTAATGAAACCGGACACCCTTTTAGGCGAGAATACTCGCCAGATCGAGGTGTCAGATGACCAAACAACGCCGTACCTTTTCCGCAGAATTCAAACGCGAGGCTGCCGACCTCGTGCTCAAGCAAAACTACAGCTTCATCGAAGCCAGTCGTTCACTGAGTGTTGGTGAGTCGCCGCTGCGCCGCTGGGTCGACCAGCTTCAGCAAGAGCGCACCGGCGTCACGCCCCAGAGCAAGGCCCTGACACCAGAGCAGCAAAAAATCCAGGAGTTGGAAGCTCGGATTGCTCGCCTCGAGCGCGAGAAATCAATATTAAAAAAGGCTACCGCGCTCTTGATGTCGGAAGATCTCGAGCGTACGCGCTGATCAATCAGCTAAGCGTCCATGAGCCTGTTGACTGCTTGTGCGAGGCGTTTGAGGTCGCTCGTTCGGGGTACTACGCGCATCGTCTAAGGCGGCGAACACCAGATGTTGAGCGGCTAAGGCTGCGTAGCCGAGTGAGCGAGTTGTTCACCCAGGGCCGAAGTGCTCCCGGCAGTCGAGGCATCACGTTGATGATGCAAGAAGAAGGTGAGCAAATTGGACGGTTTAAGGTACGCAGGCTGATGCGTGAGCTGGAGTTGGTCAGCAAGCAGCCAGGATCACACGCCTATAAAAAGGCGACAGTCGAGCGGCCGGATATCCCAAATATATTGAACCGCGAATTTGTTGTCGAAGCGCCCAACCAGGTCTGGTGCGCCGACATCACCTACATCTGGGCGCAGGGGAAATGGCACTACCTTGCGGTTGTCATGGATCTTTACGCTCGCCGAGTGGTGGGCTGGGCGTTATCAGAAAAGCCGGATGCAGACTTGGTGATCAAGGCGTTGGACGTGGCTTACGAGCAGCGTGGCAAGCCGCAAGGCCTGCTATTTCTCTCAGGCCAGGGATCGCAATATGGCAGCCGCAACTTTCGCCAGCGGCTGTGGCGTTATCGCATGCGTCAGAGTATGAGCCGCCGAGGAAACTGCTGGGATAATGCGCCGATGGAGCGGGTTTTTCGCAGCTTGAAAACAGAGTGGATACCAACCACTGGCTACATGACCGGCCACCAGGCTCAGAGAGACATTAGCCAGTACCTGATGCATCACTACAACTGGATTCGACCTCATCAATTTAACGATGGATCGGCCCCAGCGAAAACGGAAGAAAAACTCAAAACCGTGTCCGGGATGAGTTGACCACTACACTATGCTAGAGTGAGTGGATGTCACCATCCACCTGTACGAAGGGGTAATCAGTGGACTTGCCCCTTCAAAACCGGACACCAACTCCCCGTTAAATTGATGCCACTGCCACCATCGCCATTAATTTGGGCGTTCGGTAGGTGTGTTGGCTGTTCGCTTACTACTGACCCTTCTAGGGCATCGGATTGCAGATCTGTGGGCGCTTGGATTTATCTACAAAATGACTCTAGGCAGTTGTTATGGAGGATGGCTACGGCCAGAGGGGCTTCGGCACAGTGATGTCGCAGTTACCAATGTGACCGCCATAACACCGTTGGAACTGCTTGAAATCGACGCGGGCGCCACACGAGGATCCGTTTTTAGCTTTTAAGGATTGTCTGATTATTTTTTAAGC
This sequence comes from Pseudomonas sp. S35, assembly GCF_009866765.1. Taxonomy (NCBI): domain Bacteria; kingdom Pseudomonadati; phylum Pseudomonadota; class Gammaproteobacteria; order Pseudomonadales; family Pseudomonadaceae; genus Pseudomonas; species Pseudomonas sp. S35. The sequence continues at coordinate 4,947,102 of NZ_CP019431.1, read as the reverse complement.
TACATCCTATTAGAGTTGGCGGATGAAACTAAGCCAGTTCATCCGTCCACTCGACCCCTCTTTTTCCACGCCCAAAGCTGCGCGAATGCTCCTCCATATGTTCGCGCTGGCTTTGGTGTTGGGCACGTATGCTGGGGGCTACAGCTATCTTCGTGCGTCGCTTGATGAGGGGATTTCTTCACGTCGCAGCAACATGAACGATGCGATCTCCGATGCTCAAAATTTCTTCATCGCGCGCCAGACACTAATCAAAAGCGTAGGGCTCGCGGCAGTGCGCAACAATACACAGCCGCTCGCGAACGCCAATGAAGTTCCAGGAGAGGAAACGCACATTATCCTCGGTGAACAAGGTGGCGATACCTGGAGCCTGTGGCTTACGTACCGCTTGATGTCTTATCTGCGCACCGAAAAAGTCAATTTGCTCTACGTTTCAACCAGTGCCCCAGCGAAAGTCATTCGATTGTTTGATGCTTACGATATTGCCGAACAGCCCGCGGTACTTTCTCGTAACGTGCTGAACTCGCTGGCCAGCAGTGAGAAAAGCCAAGATGTGTGGGTCACGGATCAGCAGAATCCGGACGCGGGCCTCTATGTATTCTCACGTCTTGACGAGCGCGACCCAGCGTCCGGCTGGCTTGGTTTGGAGGTTGGAAAGCAGGACTTGCTCAAAGCGCTGCGCCGCGAGGATGCGGGAGATTTTCTGCTTCTGGATGCCAATAACCAATTGCTCTATTCCGGCGCCGCTGGCCTGGCGCTGTCAAGGTCTTTGAAGCAACTGCCCAGCGGGCGTGCTTTTGGCATCGTGGGTAGTCTGTTGTTTTTCCATCAAATAGCGATTGTCAAAGACCTTGGTTGTTCGGATTGGCGAATAGCGTATACGACGCAACTCAAAGCGTTATGGCCGCCTTTGTTCTGGCCCTTACTCATCTGTTTGCTCATTTGCACGGGCGTGACCTGGTTTATGGTGTGGCTGGTAATTCGGATTGATCGCAGACTTATTATCCCGGCCGGTCACCGCATCGAAGCCTTGGTGGAAAGTGAGGAGTTCAGCCGCGCGGTGATTCATATCGCACCTATCGCGCTATGTGTTCTGCGCCGTCAGGATGGCCAAGTAGTACTCGAAAATCAGTTGTCGCAGCAATGGTTGGGGCCAGGAAGCGAACGCAAGAATCTATGCCATGACTGGATATGTAGAGGGTTCGACCACCAGGAACAAAACAACACCGACGAGCTGCAGATAAGCGATGGACGCCATCTCAGCTTGAGCTTCGCTGCCACACGCTACAAGCGTGAGGACGTTCTTATCTGCGCGTTCAGCGATATCAGTACGCGCATACAGACGGAAGTCACTCTCGAGCAGGCTCGACAACTGGCCGATGCCGCAAACCAAGCCAAGACCCTGTTCTTGGCGACAATGAGTCATGAGATCCGCACGCCGCTTTACGGGGTGCTTGGGACCTTGGAGTTATTGGCCCGCACCCAACTCAGCGCCCAACAAACCAACTACATCAGCGCGATAGAGGGGTCTTCCGCAAACCTCTTGCACTTGATTTGCGATGTGCTTGATGTGTCAAGGATCGAGGCGGGGCAATTGTCACTGGAGTTGGTACGGTTCTCGCCACTTCAATTGATTGAAGAGGTGATTCAGAGCTACGTCGGCGCCGCACATGGTAATGGGCTGCAACTTTTCGCCTGCGTCGACCCAAGTCTGCCGGACTGGGTGAAAGGGGATGTGGTGCGCATTCGGCAGATACTCAATAACTTACTCAACAATGCGCTCAAGTTTACCAGCAGCGGTCGGATTACCTTGCGTGTGAAGTTGGACAGCCGCGACGACGAACGCGCCATGCTTCACTGGCAGGTCGCGGACACCGGAAAAGGCATCTCTCATGAGGACCAGCAGCAAATATTTGAGCCGTTCTACCAGGGCGATGGCCATACCAATGTGGTAAACGGTGCTGGCTTGGGGCTTTCGATTTGCAAACGCCTCATGCATTTGATGAACGGTAGCATGCGCGTCGTCAGCGAGCCCGGTCTGGGTAGCAGCTTCACGTTGTGTTTGGCACTTGAGCAGTTGAGCGAAGTTGAAGGCGATAGTTTTTTCAGCGAACTGTGCGCCGAGGTGGTCTACGTGGTGTCGCCGGTTCGCGAACTGGCCGAAAGCGTCTGCGGCTGGTTGCGCCGCTGGGGCGCGCGAGCGCAGATAGCTACGTCGGCTGCTTATGAACATGAAGGCGGCGCGGTACTGGTCGAAGTTCACCCAGGGCGAGTCGAAAAGCAGCTCCAGCCACAGTGGACCGGCCCGCTGGTGATAGCGGCAAGCGACGAGCACGATGCGTGTCATATTGATCACCCCCATCGCATGGTCAGCCTTAGCCGATTGTCGGCCCTGCACCGTGCAGTCGGCGAGGCTCAAGGCCAGAGAGGGGAACAGGAGCTGTCTCAGGAGTCAGTCCAAGCGACGTTCAATCTTGAGATGCAAATACTTGTAGTGGAAAACAACCTCATCAACCAATTAATACTGTACGACCAGCTTGAGGCGCTCGGGTGCGAGGTCGAGTGGGCTAACAGTGGTCTGGAAGCACTTGAAGCCTGCCGTGTCTCGCAGTTTGATTTGATTCTGACTGATCTGAATATGCCCCATATGAATGGGTATGAGCTAAGCGCCAAACTGCGTGAGCTGGGATGTTCAGTGCCGATCATTGGGTTTACAGCCAATGCGATGCGCGATGAAAGCGAACGTTGGCTTGCCGTGGGCATGAGTCATTGCCTGGTCAAACCTTTCTCCTTGCGCACGCTGTATACCTGTTTGCAACCCTATCGACGGAGCAAGGTTTGAAGGTCTATAACGTAATGATCGTCGAAGATCACCCTTTCCAGCAGGAGTATCTTTACCATGCCTTTTCCGAAGTGGGCGGGTTGAGCGTCAACACAGCATGGGGTGGTGTGGAGGCGCTTCGCTTCTTGCAACAGAAGGATTATGACTTGGTGGTCAGCGACCTGTTCATGCCCGATATGGATGGTGTCCAACTGATTCAGGAAATCGCTGTACTTCCAAAGAGACCGGCACTGGCATTAATGAGTACCGCGTCGCGGCGCATTTTGATCAGCGCCGGGTTGGCCGCAGAAAGTTCAGGCCTCACGGTGATGGGGCTGTTCTCCAAACCGGTGGAGTTGACGGCAGTCATGCAGCTGCGTGATCGTCTGGATAAATTTCACAGCGCGGCGCCTCCTGCGGATCGGGTAGTTCAGAAAAGTCGGCAGTTGTTAGTGCGGGCCATGAAGAGCGGTCAGATACAAGCCTGGTTTCAGCCGAAGAAATCACTGCGCACCGGTCGAATATGTGGCGCCGAGGCTCTTGTCCGTTGGCGGCACCCTACGCTCGGGTTGCTGGCGCCTGTGGACTTTCTGGATGCGATCAACCAATTCGACTTACAGGAACAACTGCTGTGGCGGATGCTCGAAGACGGTCTTGCAGCGCAATCGCTCTGGCGTCGGCACGGTTATGACGTGCCCATTTCAGTCAATTTGCCGACTCATTTACTGGACAGCCATGACTTCACCGACCGGCTGTTGAAGAAGGTGGTCGGGGCTCAAGCCGAGCCTCGCTTGATTATCTTCGAACTCATGGAAAGCTCGACGACCGATGACCCGAGTAATTTTTACGCCGGCGCTTGCCGCCTTCGCATGATGGGTTTTGGCCTGGCTCAGGATGACTTCGCCAAAGGTTATAGCTCTTATTTCAATTTGATCTCGACCCCGTTCAACGAAATAAAAATAGATCGCGCTCTGGTCCACGGCTGTGTCGAAAATGAAAGTCATGCCACTGCCCTGCAGAGTGTGGTCGATTTATGCCACAAGCTTGGATTGGTCGTCACTGCCGAGGGGGTCGAGACTCCCGCCGAGTTAGCATTTCTGCGCAACATCCGTTGTGATCAGGTGCAGGGGTATGTGATCAGTGGGGCGGTCGCGAGCGTGGACTTTATAAAGATGCTTGAGGCTGATGGCATAGGGCCAATATTTACCTGATAGACTAATCTACCTTTGCAAACCAGCCAGGGATTAGCTGTATTTGCGCCGGTCTCTTGCTGTTTCGACTGGGGGATAGCGCCCCAAAGTGAGTTTATGTAGATGATCCCGGAAAATGCGGGCCTTGGTGCTCTGGCGATGAGTTTTCAACGCCTGAATAAACTTCTTTTGCTCGTAGTGGGGATTGCGTTATTGCTATTGGGCATGTGCTTCTGGGCAGGTGATAGGGTTCTGGAGGAGGAACGGGACAAGGTCCGGTCGCACTTTGAGCGATTGATCGAAAGCATTCATGAGCATGAGATTTTCCTGCGAAACGCGGCAATTGCTTACAGCCAGACGAACAAGAACATCACGTCTGATATACGACCCATGTCGACGATAGAATTAATACGCCATGGTGACGAACTGCTGTATCAGGTCCGAGGGTTGGCGTTGTCGCTGCCCTTTACATTGGCACAACGGGTGCACTATTCATCGGCGCAGATGCAAGGTGCATTCTCGTTGGGCGTGCAACTGACCGATTACTACACCGCCTACTGGTCGGGGTCGTATTACGGTGCCCCTCAGTTGTTTATGTTTTCACCGACTCCGCAGTTCAACATCGCGATACCCGGTATCGGCAGCACGCCAAGGCAACCCCGGCTCGGCATGGGAAATTTCTTCCGCGTCAGCGGACGCCTTTACGACAGCCTGCACAACAGGCTTGACACACTGAGTGACAATCGAGTGCGCTGGATGCGTGCCCCCCTGGATTTGTTTCCCGAGTATAAGACGATTGTCGCGTACAGCGGAGTGGCCTTCCCAGGCTCCGTTATGCCCTCAGGAAAGGATGAAGGGCTTTCATTTCTGGCCGCGTTGCTTAATGTGGAAGTGCTCAATGACGCAGATCATCAACTGATCAGCTCGATCAACAGTAGCCTCACATTAATTTCCCCGGAGGGAGAAACCTTGCTTGGGACTGACACGTCCTATGCGCAAGTCCCCGACGGATTCAGTTTTGATAGTTATGGCCTGCGATTTAAGTTGTTGTCAGCGGGAAACGAGGCTTGGATCGGGCTCTATACCATCAGCTACAGTAAATTTTTTCGTTATGCCAAGTGGTCTTTGCTGACGGCTACCGGAGTATTCAGCGTCGTTTTGTTATTGGGCTGGTGGATCAATCGCCTCTACCGTTTGAGGGTCGTCGAACCTGCGCAGCGCGCCAGCCGCCGCTTGAGCGAGAGTAATGCCTTCAACCGTGTAATGGTGGACAATGCCCCGGTCGGGTTATGCGTCTTGCGGCGCAGTGATGGTGAAGTACTGTTAGAGAATCAGCGGGCTCAACAATGGCTGATCACGCCTCAGTTGGTTAGCTTTCTCAATCGTGATTACAACGACGCGCAGCCCGGTGAAGTGCAAATCGAAATCGACGGGCGTTACCTGTTGGCCAGCGTCGTATCTACGCGCTATCAGGATGAAGACGTGCTGTTGTGCGGTGTCAACGACGTCACACGCCATGTCGATGATACCAATCTGATGGAGCAGGCTAAGCACTCGGCTGACGCGGCCAGTGAAGCCAAGACTCTATTCCTGGCAACCATGAGCCATGAAATTCGCACGCCCTTGTATGGCGTGCTGGGCAATCTGGAACTGCTCGAGCTGACCGACTTGAAGTCCGATCAACGCGAGTACTTGCAAACGATCCATCGATCTTCCGCCGCGTTGCTGCAGTTAATCAGCGACGTGCTGGATGTCTCTAAGATCGAATCCGGGCAGATGGCCGTTGAGTCAGTGGTGTTCTGTCCGTTGGATATCTTTGAAGACGCCGTACGTAGTTATACCGCTTCTGCACTTAACAAAGGCCTTCAAATATACGGCATCGCGGATTCCAGTCTTCCGCCGTGGATGCAAGGTGACCCTGGACGCATCCGGCAAATCATTAACAACCTGCTGAGCAACGCGATTAAGTTCACCGATTCTGGCCACGTTGTTTTGCGGGTTAAAGTCAGCGATCAGGAGGGTGGGCACGCATCGTTGCAATGGCAGGTCTCGGACACGGGTGTCGGGATCAGTCATAAAAAAATGCCCGATCTATTCAAACCGTTTTCGCAGTTGGGGGAATCTCAAAGCCCAGGCGGGGCAGGGTTGGGTCTATCGATTTGCATGCGCTTGAGTCAATTGATGTCGGCTACCCTCAGGGTAGTCAGTGAGCCTGGTCTTGGCAGCAGCTTTTCCTTGAACATACGGTTACCGGAAGCGACAGGTGATGTGGCTGAAAACCGTGAGATCGACCTCCAGGGGATTACCGTATTTGTTCGGGCGCCGATCAAGGAAATGGAGCAGTCGCTGGCCGATTGGCTCAGCCGTTGGGGGGCGAGAGCATCGCCGTTGCCGCCGTCGTTCAACGGTAATCCCGGGGAAGTATTGCTGGACATGATACCGGGCGCGGCAGGCCGGGACGATTGGCGCGGTGAGCGTGTGATTGCCAGCCATTCGGGTACACTCGAGCCCGAACATGACGGCATTGGATGGATGGTAAATGCTTACGATATGCAAGGTATTGCCAGCGCGCTGGAACGTGCATGCCACAATCCCACCTTCCGCTTCATACCCCGGCGGGTTGAAGAACTGACCCACGTCGGACTGCGGGTTCTTGTCGCTGAGGACAACCCTATCAACAGAGGCGTCCTGGCCGAGCAACTGCAAGCGCTCGGCGCCCAGGTAACAATCGCGGAGACGGGAGAGAAGGCACTTGTGGCGTGGGCGCCGAAGCTATTCGATCTGGTGATCACTGACTTGAACATGCCGGTGATGGATGGCTATGAACTGGCTCGAAAGTTACGCTTGCGCGACCTCGATATCCCCATCGTAGCGGTGACGGCCAATGCGTTGAGAGAGGAAGGGGAGCGCTGTCTTGCGATAGGTATGAATGCCTGGCTCGTCAAGCCGTTGAACCTGAAAATCCTGCGCGAGACGCTCGCCCGGTACTGCCCGCCCGCCACATCGGTCACGCGACGTCAACCACATAGCTCTATGGTGCTCGGTGACCTGGACGGCTGGATAAAATTATCGGTACCTATGCAGCAGTTGCTGGTCGACACGTTGCAGGTCGATCTGGACAGCGCACAAATAGCGCTGGATAAAAAAGATACATCCGCCTTGGTGAGCCTACTGCATCGCCTCAATGGTTCGTTCGCTTCAGTGCGTGCCAAGGCGCTATCCGCCGCCTGTAACGATTGGGAAGTCACACTGTCGACTGAGGAATTGAATGTCACCTCGGCTCGTGCAGTCCATCGCTTGTTGGAGAGACTGTATTCGGTCCTGCTCGCGTTACGCGGTGCTCTTAGTCAAGAATGAACGATGGATGATTAGCACATAATGCGTAAAATAAAAGTTGTAATAGCCGATGATCACCCAATCGTGTTGGTTGGCGTCCGGGAATTGATGTCCAGAGACCCGCGCTTCAAAGTCGTGGCCGAGGCCACCAGTCCAACGCAGTTGATCGCTGAACTGACCGCTCATGCACCCGACGTAGTTCTGACCGATTTTAACATGCCAGGTGATGCGAACTATGGTGATGGGCTCAAGCTCATCAGTTATCTTGTCAGGCAGTTTCCGAAGACGCAGATAGTGGTGCTGACGATGATATCCAGCAGCCTGATTCTTTCCAGGCTTCATCAGCTGGGTGTCGTTGCCGTCTTGCAAAAGAGCCAACTTCAAGATGAGATCCAGCATGCGTTGGATGCGCTGACCGCGTACCGTCAGCGCCAGAACGCCGAGGGCGCAGCCAGTTTGGCGTCTGCCAGCATCGGCGATGTCGACGAGCGCTTATCCAGTCTGTCACCCAAAGAGCTTGAGGTGTTGCGCTTATTCATGGCGGGAAGCAGTGTTGGCAGCATTGCGCTTCAACTAAAGAGAAGCGCCAAGACTGTAAGCGCACAGAAAGTGGCGGCCATGCGCAAATTGAAAGTGACGAGTGATCTGGACTTGGTGTCGTATTGCATCACGGCCGGTCAGTTTATATGACGACTCACTGATAACTCATTTCCATCAATAAGGTTGCGGTGAACGCGCCGGTGGAGGGCAACGCGGCCCCCAACAAAACTGGTTTTACCCGAAGAATCAAGCCTATTGAAGTCCCGTCCGCGAGCATGCTCAATGCCGTGTCAAGGCTCGGCGAAACGTTGCCCAGGTTTAAGTAAATACCACTCACGAGAATCTGGAGACCTAATTGCGGCAAGCTAGTGCTCAGTATCTGCGGGGCTAGTTGGCCACTTCCCGGCAATAGTTTAAGTATCACGCGACTGCCTGGGGCGCACTCAAAGCTCAGATGCACCTCGGTGGTAGCACTGCGACTTGCGCTGAGATCACTGCGCGATACCTGCCCGAGATTTATCGGCATGGTGGCTGGGAATTGTGGCGTGCACGGCGGTTTGACCAGCTGGCCGTCGATTTGTAATTTGTAGTCCATGGAGCTTGCGGCCAACGCCGGCGTCGCGGCCAGGTGAAGCATGAAGGCCATCGAGCCTAGATCAAACCAAGTGCGCCATGACCGAGCGTTAGCTTTCACTTAGTGCCCCTCACAGGTAGTCGATGGTCAGGACCAAAGCAGAAGAATAACTGCCCACCGCGACAGTACCCGTTGAAACCAATTTTGCGTTCAAACTCAGGTCGACGCTGCCGTTCAAGCCGGTAAAGGCCTTTTTGACCCCCTCCATATTGGCGGCGCTTGAATCCGACGCATATAGCAGTGCAACACCCAAATTGGTAACGTTCGTTTTAGCGACCGTGGCGGAGATCGTACCGTTGGTCGAGGTAAAACTCATGTTGAGTGACGAGCCTGAAGGACAGGTCATCTTCACCGGGACTGAAACTACCGGCGCGCTACTGATCTCGTCGGTACGAACGCTGTTGAAGTTTGCCGTCAAGGCTGTCGCAGATGTCAGCGTGCAGGGAGGACGGGTCATCGTCCCGCGGACGTTGATATTGACGGTGTCGGCCGCAAAGGCTGGGACGTTGATGAAGGCTGCCAGCGCTGCCAGCGATAAATTCTTGATCATGATGTGTGCGCTCGTCGGTTAGCGATAGTTGATGGTCAGCGTGTACTGATTTTGGAATGTCCCTGTAGGGACCGTCTGATTCATGACGTAGGGAATGAAGCTGATGGCGACCGTGTTGCTGCCTTTGGCTAACTGTATCGTCCGCGTCGCGTTCAGCGTCACGGCAGAGGCGGTATCGGCCCATTGGGCTTGCAGAAAAAGGCCGGCCAAGCTGGTATAGGAAAGCCCTCCCGCTGCGCTGAGAACAGTTTGCGATGACGTAAGCACAAGGTCCGCCGTCTTCGCGCTCAGACAGGTGACTGAGATATTCGCAGTCTGCTTGGCAACGCTGTAATCCGCGCTGCTGAGCGAGCCGAAGTTCAACGTCGCGGAACTTGCGGAGCTCAAATTACACGCCGGGGCTGTGACGGTGTAGGCGATCGGCAGTTCGAATATCCACTCCGCGTAATCGAGCCAATTGATGGACGTCACCCCGAACTGGAAGTGGAAGTTGTATTTGCCTGGTTCGGGCGCTACAGCCTTAAGTGACAGGTTGTACGGCAGAACGGTGCCGATCGGTGCTTCTCTGCATACTGAGCCTGCGCCGAGGCAGACACCGGTGTTGGAGCCTAGCCCCACTTCCGGCAACGTCGTGGCGGTGTAGTTATTGATGATGGAAAAACGCGGTTGCCTGGTGCCGCTGGTTAAACTGATCAGTTGATTAAGTGCTGCACCGTAGGGAAATCGGCGCGTGACGGTGCAACTGCCACTGATGTTAATTTCAATTTGCTGGCCTGCCTCGAAGGTATAGCGAAGTAAAGGTTGTTTGGCGTCGCAATTGAGGTTGCCGCCAACCAGCGCGTGTGCGGGAGGAGCGATAAAGACAAATGTCGCCGCAACGGGAAGCGCAATAGCAAGGGCGCGTTGCCAACTGCCAAAATACCTACTTTTGGCTCTCGATGGCCGGATGCTTGTGCTGGGCCATTCACTCATCATGAAGAATTCCTTTGTCACTGGTCACATCCTTGGATTTGACTGCGCAGTTAATAGTCATTTGTACGATCGCCGCCTCAACTTGATCTGTCGGGGGAAGTTCAAGCACTTGAGCGCACCAGCGATTATTGTTGACCTTGAGCACCAACTCGGAGCGCGCGGGTACACCCGTTAGATAGACCCGGCCGTTATCCGCCATCATGGCGCTGACCAACGGTTCGCCCTCTATTCCGAACAACTGGACGTCGGCGGCAAACGGGGCTGGCTGGCCCGACTCACCAATTACGGTCAGAAGTACGCGACGACCGATGCGCGTCTCAAATTTCGCCAGCGAAAACGCCCCTCGATTAGGCGTGACTTCCTGCACCAGCTTTGAGATATCTGTGTCGTCGGACAGCGAGGCGGTGTCCAGCGCGATGCGGTTCTTGCGATAAGGCTGCGCCGACGGAACCACGGTGTAGCCGACGCCGTTGGTACGAATCCCGCTTTTGTTCAATATTGCGACCTCAGCGGCGCCTGGGGTTGAGACGATGACATTGGTTTCCCCAAGCGGCTGGGTGAACATCAGATTGCTTTTATAGGCCACTACGCCGCCTTCAATCCCGTATTCGAGTTGGCGAGTATCCGCAGACTGATTGATTCCGCCATGCACGATTGTGTTGGCGGCGTTATAACGTGCGGCTATGGATCCTCCCGTGACATTGTCGGCCTGGGTTACTTGCTGAGTGAGCCCGACGTTGTAGGACAGCGCGTTATTGTCATAGGCCGAGCCACTGAGCCCGGTCGAACGCACTGCGGAGCCTTGGGAATCCTGGGTGGCGCTAACGGTGACGCGCTTGCCGCTCTGGGGAGTACCAAGCGGTAAACTCAGGCTAAGCGACAGGCTTCGGCTATTGGATTGCCGAGACGCGCTCTGAGCCACTCCGAGGGAGTAATTGACGCTGCCAATGCTGAAGTTGTACCCAATCTGAACGGAGGTATTGCTTTGGCTGGCATTCCAGTAATCGGACTTTGAGAAGTTGACATACAGCCCCCCCATGGAGCCGAACTGCTGAGAGACACTTGCATTGAAACTACTCTTTGTGTGACTGTATTGAGCACCGTCGTACCAACGGGTGTTGGCCTGGCTATCGAGCGCTTCGGTGAATGTATAAAACCCCTTGGTGGAATATCGATAACCCACTAGGCTGAAGTTAGTGTGGGTTGCCGACAAGGATTTGGAATAACGAAATCGGTATGACTGACCCGAAAGGCTCTCGCGGGCGGCCCCGATGTTGTCACTTTGAGCATGGGTGACATCCACAGAGATCGCCCCCACACCAGCAAAGTCACGAGCGAAGCCGAGCAGGCCGGATGTGTAATTCTCACTGATCTGCGTTCCGCCAAAAACGGTAGTGCTTGTGCTCAATCCTCTACGCAACGTGGCCTGTACCAATGCCGGCTTAGCAATTTCGGCGTCCTCCTCGCTTGGGCGATACTGGCCGGCCGCGATCGAATAGCTCTGTTGGGTCTCACGTAGCATGTAGGGCACCGATGAGAACGATTGGGTGAACTGTTGGCGCTCACCACTGGGGCCTTCGATGGTCACCTCTAGATCGCCGTTTCCGGCGGTGGAATAAAGATTGGTGAGTGCAAAAGGGCCCGAGGGCACCCATTGTTCGTTGATGACATAACCGCGTTGGCGGATGGTTATGAGGGAGCGGCCCGTCGCAATACCGCGTATGACGGGTGCAAATCCCCGACTTTGTTCGGGAAGCATGTCCAGGTCCGAAGCGATCTCTACGCCCCTATAAGGGACGGACTGGAAGAGGTCGCCTTCTGTGGATGTTTCGCCCACCGTCGCAATCGCCATCCAATTGCCCATGTCGCGTTGGACATAGGACTCCAGGGACTGCCACTTACCAGGGGAGGCGGTGCTTTTATGCCAATTAGAGTAGTTACGCAGGCGCCAAGGGCCGATATTGAAGCCGTTACGCAAACTGGCAAATTGATTATTTTGTTGCGCATCATTGTATTTGCTTGTACTACCGGAAAAACTGTAGTTGCTGAAGGCTACTTGTTCGCCGTCGCTCCACTGTTGGCGGCGCACCGCGAAAGGTAGTGGGCCAATGTAGGCTTGGGGTATCTCGAGGGACAGTCGCTGGCGGTTGAAGTCATAGTGATAGCTGATATCGGCAATGGCACCGGTGAATAGGACGCAGCCATTGGTGGTGTACGTGGGATTCGATAGGTACTCGGCCTTTATCCCTCGTCCTTGCAGAAAGGAGAGGTCAAAACACGGGAAAAGTCCGTTTGCCGATGGCTGCGCGATTGTTTCCTTGATAAATTGCAGGTCGCGTCGGTCGATGAGTTTCTCGTTGACAATAATGTCGACGCGGTACAATCCCGGTATTTGCCCCGAGCTCATGGCGTCGACTTGTTCAATTACCTGCGCCGAGCCAGGACCTCCGCCGATTTCCAGGAATGAGGCGTCAAAGCGATAGGCTGCGTGAACTTGCGACATCAGCAGTCCGCCACCCATCACCACAAGGTAGCCGACTCCTTTGCCACTGCTCTTAAGCGTAGTAGGGAGCAAGCGGGGCATGTAGACTTCCTTAGTTGGTTTTTGCAGGTTTCATTATGCAATCAATTGACAATTACACCGGGTGCTTTGTTTGAGCTTCCATACTCATCTATATAACTTAGCGATAACTCGTCGCCGTTAAGCGCGTGTATCTTTAGCTGTAGGGTGCTCAAAGGGGGAATGAGTTCTGGCATCGATTTCATCAGCAGGCCGTTGATCTTCACTTCATTGACTACAATATTAAAAGCTGAGTCGTTTCGCACGTTGAGTTGGCCCTTGCTGGCTGACCATTTGAGCTGTTGGACGGCATCTTTGACTTCGCCTTTTAGTGCAGCTGGACGGTAAAAAAGCTTGATCGTAGTCTTCAAGGCAATTTGCAAAACGTTCTGCGTCGCCTGCGACTTACTCAATGCCGGAATAGCCTTTATATTGAGTAGAAAAAGGCTTTCCTGGTTTTTTGGTAACTTTTTTTCATCGATCCGAATGATTCGTAGAATGTTTTCGTCGTTGGGATCCAAGCGAAACAGAGGGGGCGTAATGATAAAATCCGGCACACTTTTGCTTGCCGTATCACCGTAAAGACTGACCCATGACTGCACGAGGAACGGTGCATCGTCGCCTTTATTGCTCAGCGTCAAGTTTGCCTCTTTTTCCGCCCCGTTGTAAATTACGCGGGTGGCGCCGACTGTCACTGCAGCCTGTGCGGGTAAAATGCACATCAAGGGCGACAGAACGCAGGGAAGTAAGTATTTGTAGAACATTGACTGACCCTCAGTACCCCTGTGCCGCGTATGGCCAGCACAGGGGAAGTTGCATTACTTATAAGTTACGTCGAAGCTGGCCAACGCATAGACCTGACCTGTGCCGATACCACTGGCAGTGACATTGCCATCGGAGTCAACCGTATCTGCTGCCGTGCGGACATAGGCCGCGGTGAAGTCGTAAGTATTACTTTGCGGACGCAGTACATAGTCCGTGGTTGGGGTATTAAGCGGCAATTTCGTTCCGGTACGCGCGTCATTTATTTGAATAGCAAGTCCGGAAACCTGACCGGAGCCGGTGAGTCCCAGCAACGTAGCGTCCGTGAGATCCTGCTGGCCACTGAAGGTAATAGCTACGTTCTTCTTGGTCGATGTGCTGCAGTTTTCGAGGCTGATCGAGAACGGTGTAGCGTTAGCGGTAGAGCCCACAGCTGCGGCAAAGCTGGACAGTTGCACCTGGCCCAAACTTACCGTTTTACTGACACTATCGGTCATAATAGTGCAGGCATTGTCATTTACACTTCCGGTGAACTCGACCTGGCCGTCGGCGGCGTTGACGGTGGCAGCGAAAACCATCAAAAGCGACGACGCGCACAGCGCTGAGCATCTGGCGGTGTTATTAATCATGGGGCGTAGCTCCTGTACGTAACTATCCAATATAAGGTACTTGCGGTTTTACTCCCGCAAGTGCTTTTATCTTGGCAGTTGGAATAATGTCAATGCTATAAGGCGATTCTCAAATGAAACCGTGATGTGTTTTTTCACGGTTATGTGGTGGCGTAATGAAATGGTGTAATATTGAGGATTGTCTTATATTCAATGTTCACCGAATTTGCTACTCCGGCAGTCCCTCGATTTCACGCATTGTTTACTTATATTGCGTACTAAGCTCGTTGAGCTTTGAATGCTTTATGAGGAATGATTTGGTTTGGCTATTTTTGGTCGCTTAGGTGGCGTTTCCTACAGTTGATAACACTGTCGATGGTGATATCAGTCTCAAGGGAACTATCGCCGGTGCCTATTCTCGTGCACCGTATTTAATGGGCTGCATCCGGCCACTGTAGGTGTTGTTTAGCGGCTGAACGTTGAGCGTGCAGCGTGTTGGAGCATTCATAAACAGTGGGAGGATATTTTTAAGGATCGTCTCATTTCATTAAGGTGTGCATTGGTTTACCTTTTAAGTAGGGCGCAGGTCGCTGGAGTAATAAATGGAATTTATTTTTTATATGAGCTATTTCTTCACTTGCCGTGGACGTTTATTGGGTCGCTTTTTAGCTGTCATAGCGTGCATCTTATACGGTGTTGGGACTGCCTATGGCGCCACCTATACGTGCATATCTAATGGGTCGCGGACTTTGACAATCCCTAGCATGACTGTTATGCGAGATGCGGCAATAGGTTCTGAGATTATGACTGTTTCGGCATCAAATGTTGTCGCGTACGGATGTGCGGTGAATTCGGTAAGTGACAGTGGTTACGGTGAGTTTTTTGGTGTCAGGGGGTATGGCGTCCCCGCTGGGCAAATTAATGGCAGGAACATTTACGTGCTGGGTTCGGCGGCCACTGGAGTGGGCTATGCTATCTATGCAGCAACGCAGGATGTTAAAAGTTACATCACCGCTGGTGATAACGAGCTTGATGTTTTATCTAACGCAAAGACATTAGGCGCCTCCAGTAGGACTGCTAATGCGTTGAAATTAACATTTTATAAGATAGGCCCCATAACTAATACCTCAGTCCCTACTCAGCTTGTGGCGGCCTTCTATGATAGACAAAGCGTGTCATTGGGCTCGCCGGGTGTCGATATTAGCCCAAACTACCCTATTTATACCTCGGGCGTCGGTGTGCTCAGTGCTGGCTGCGAAGTACAGCGTTCTCAAATCTCCGTGTCTTTAGGTTCCGTCAATCGCAGCCGTTTTGGTGCTAGTTACGGGGATACAGGGGGGGAGCAGTTTTTTTCTGTTCCGTTAGTGTGCGACGCGGGAACACGGGTACGCATAAGCATTGATTCAGGCGCTGCAGGCGTACTTAATGCAAATAAAGGCGTAATTAATCTTGATTCATCGGGTGATGGAACCGCTGCTTCTGGTGTGGCGCTCCAAATTTTGCAGGGAGGGACGCCCGTTGTAATAAGTTCCTTTCTAACAATGGGCGTGCCTGGTGAAACAGGGGAATACAATTTAGCGTTCTCGGCTCGTTATTTTCGAACGGCAGATAAGTTGACCCCCGGTACCGCCAATGCAACGGCGACGTTCACAATGTCCTATGAATAGCTTAATTAATTGTTAGCTTGCTTGCCTGTCGTGAAGTTGTCGATGTGGCATGCGGCGCAAAAAAAACGCTACTGAATTTTCCCGTGATCAAGGATGGCAGGGTCATCAAGGTGAGACTTTAAGGATCGTCCTATATTCAGGGGCGCGCATTTGCAGGCACTATTTCAATCGCTCGATTCCACTTAAAGTTTATCGCCCGCGCAACCTTGAATTGTTGGGCTTGGAGAATTTATGAAAGTCAATTTGCTTTGGGTTTCGTTGGCTACGTCGCTGGTGTGCTCTACAGCGGCGGCCGCTGCCGACGGCACCATCAACTTCACTGGCAATATCACAACTGCCGCTTGTACAGTCAGCACCGCCAGTGCCTCGCAGACTGTCAATCTTGGAACCGTCACGGCTTCCTCTTTCACGGGCGGCGCCGGCGTGACGGCATCGCCAACTCGCTTTACTATCGCGCTCAGCGCTTGCCCGGATACGCTGGCCTCTGCCAGCATCAAGTTCGACGGTGTCGCCAATACGACTAACAGCAACTTGTTGGCTTTGAGCAGCGGACAAACCGCTGGCGGTGTGGGTATTGGTATCTATGAAGCCAATGGCAGTACACTCATTCCGCTTCAAACCGCCTCTTCAACTATTACGTTCGACGCAACGGGTAACGCCTCAATCGATTACGTTGCCAAGTACGTGTCAACAGCCGCCAGTGTAACCGCCGGTACGGCAAACTCGGTTACCAACTTCACTATCGCTTACAACTGATGAAACCGCTACGAGAGCTTCTTTCGTAGCGGCTTTTTAGAAGGGTAGATAAGGAGGTCTTGATGAAAAAGTGGTTAGCCAGCGTGTGCGTCGCGGCTGGAATAGTAGCTTATATAGATCATGCGCAAGCGGGTGTGGTGATCGGAGGCACACGTTTGGTTTATGACGCGAGTAAACGGGAGGCCAGTTTGTCCATCAATAATCCGGAGAAAACTACGCCTTATCTTATTCAGTCCTGGTTGCAAAATATGTCCAGTATCGACACGACCAAGGTTCCGTTTGTCATCACGCCTCCGCTGTTTCGACTGGACCCTGGTCAACAGAATGCCCTGCGCATCGTGAAAGTTGGAGGGAATCTAACAGAACGTCAAGAGTCAGTTTTCATGCTCAACATAAAGTCGATTCCCTCCTCCAAACTTTCCGAATTCAACCAGCTGCAGATTACCGTAAAGGCACAATTGAAGTTGTTCTACCGACCGTCTTCACTCAGCGGGCAGAACGCCGATGAGGCTTATAAGGCTTTGACATTTACTCGGCAGGGTCAACAGCTTCAGGTTAGTAACCCTACGCCGTTCTATGTGTCGTTCTACAGCGTCAAGGTGGGCGGCGTCGCCATTGAAAACCCGCAAATGGTCGCCCCTCATGGCACGCTGCATTGGCCAGTCGCGGTGCCTGACAATTCCACTATTACTTGGCAAGCCATTACGGATTACGGCGGCATCACGCTGCCGGCCAAAGTTCAGTTGTAAGTTCTGGTATTTTCGCCGGCTGATGGCAATAGCGAACAGTTCATTATTGTGCCGCCGTTACAGCGAGCGGGCGTGCTTTCCTCCTATGGAGGGGCATCAAGATTTCCTGGGAAGGTTAAATGCTTGGTATCTCAATGCTTCATCGGGGATGGCGACGGTCGCATTGCAAGCCCGTACGTTTAATCACGATCATTGTGCCCCGTGTGCTGGGAGCTTATATAGGCGTCGTCGTATTGCTATTCTGCGATGGCGCACTGGCAGATGACTACTTCAATCCCTATGCCCTTGAGCTGAGCGACCCCGCTGCGCCGGCTCTTAGCCTCGCGCTGTTTTCCCATGCGGGCGGGCAGTTGCCCGGCCGCTACCACGTGGACATCTATTTGAATGATCGCGAAATTGACACTCGTGATGTTTCGTTTGTTAAGCAGGGTGATGCGCTACAAGCGGAGTTGACGGTGCAGCAGCTAAGGGATATGGGCGTAAAAGTTGCGGCTTTTCCGGCACTCGATGCGATCGACGGCGCGGCGGTCGTTACTGATTTGGGGTTCTATATACCTGCCGCGGTTAGTCAGCTGAACTTTTCCGAACAACGACTCGATATCAGTATTCCGCAGGCTGCACTGAATGTTGAAGCGCGTGAATTTGTCGACCCCAACACTTGGGATGAAGGCATCCCCGCGGCGTTGTTCAACTATAGCTTCAGTGGTTCCAATACCCGTTATGACACCACGTCGGTTACCAGTAACAGCGAGTACTTGAACCTGCACAGTGGCGCCAATCTAGGTGCGTGGCGCTTTCGTAACTATTCAACCTACACCGACAGTGGGCAGAATAGTAGCAGTTGGAGCAGTATCAATACCTACGTACAGCGCGATATTCAGCGTATCAAAGGTCAACTGACTGTCGGCCAAGGATTCACGCCGAGCAATGTCTTCGACAGTGTGCAGTTCAAAGGTGTCCAAGTAGCGTCGGATGACAACATGCTCCCCGACAGCCTGAGAGGTTTTGCGCCTGTGGTTCGTGGTATTGCCCGAAGTAACGCTCAGGTGACGGTCCGTCAGAACGGCTACATCATCTATCAGACTTATGTGGCACCCGGTGCATTCGCGATCTCCGACTTATATCCGACATCCTCCAGTGGCGACCTTGAGGTCATCATCAAAGAGGCAGATGGCACCGAACGGCGATCGGTCCAGGCGTTTTCTGCAGTGCCGACGATGGTGCGTGAGCGCCAGCTTAAATACTCGGTCACCGCAGGTCAGTTCGCATCGCAAATTCAGGGTGCCGAAACACCCACGTTCATGCAAAGCGCTTGGGTATATGGTCTACCTTGGTCCACGACGGTGTATGGCGGTCAGCTTTTTGCCAATAATTATAATGCTATGGCGGTGGGCGTCAGCCGCGGATTCGGTGATATTGGCTCCTTGTCATTCGATGTGACCCAGGCCAACGCGCAACTCAAGGATGGTTCAGATCGTCAGGGGCGTTCTTACCGTGTGCAATACGCCAAGGATATTCAGGCTACCGGTACTACCTTCACGTTGGCCGGCTACCGTTACGCCACCGACGGCTATTACGACTTCCAAGAAGCCAATGAATCCCAAGCCTCGGGATTGGACAGCCGCGTGCAAGGCTATATAAAACGGAGCAAGACTCAACTCAGCATCAATCAGTCAATGGGGCGTTACGGCAGCGTTTATCTGTCCGGTTACCAACAAGATTATTGGGCACGCACGGGTTATGAACGCAATATCAGTGCGGGCTACAACATCAGCCACAGAGGCGTTTCCTATAGCCTTAGCTACACCTTCAGTCAGTCCCCGAGTCTGAATACGAGCGATCAGCAATTGGCTTTCACCGTCCAAATTCCATTGGATATCCTGAGGCCAAACATGTGGATTACCTACAGCGCCAATGCTGACAAGCAAGGCCTTGTGTCGCAGCAAGCAGGTATCAGCGGCACGGCATTGGCCGATAATAACTTCAATTACAACGCCCAGCAGACCCATGGAGTCCGCGCCGGTAACAGCGGGAGCTTGAGTGCTGATTATCGGGGTGCCAGCGGGCAGCTCAATGGCAGCTACAACTACAGTGACGGTTCGCGCCAGATCAACTATGGCGTGCAAGGTGGTGTTGTCGTCCATCCTTATGGCGTGACGCTTTCGCAGCCATTGGGCGATACCCTGGCATTGGTGAGAGCACCGGGTGCCAGTGATGTGAAAGTGGCAAACAATACGGGCGTCTACACCGACTCCAAAGGTTATGCGGTGGTTCCATATGTCAGCACTTACCGCAAGAACAGCGTCACACTCGATACCCAGACGTTGCCGGAGGATGTGGATATCAAGACTACCTCGCAAACTGTTATTCCAACTCAGGGCGCGGTGGTGTTGGCCGATTTTGTGACCCGAGTGGGCAGTCGTGTTTTGTTCAACCTCACGTATAAAGGCCGAGCGGTTCCATTTGGTGCGCAGGTAGAGTTGATAAACGACAGCGTGGACGACGGCAGCAACTCCTCAATTGTGGGGAGTAACGGCGAGGTGTACCTGAGTGGGGTGCCACAGGGAGGCCAACTGGCGGTGCGATGGGGCCCTCGCGCTCTGCACTTGTGCCGAGTGAACTTCAACTTGCCGTCGCCCGTCAGTAATCATGGTGCAACTGTCTCTGCGGCGATTCAAAGCTTGGATGCGGTATGTTACTGATATGAGAAAAGTGATGTTTAATACAAAATTAACGTGCGTGGCCATGGTCCTCGTGACCGCGGGTATGTTCGGTTTCACTCCGAGGGCGTATGCTTATACCTGCACGACCTTGATACCCACAACAACCCTGACGATCCCCGACATGGTCGTCACTCGGGATACCGCGATCGGGTCAGTCATTGGGACAGCCGTTTCCACCGGGACTCTTTCAACTTATCAATGTACTAACGAGGCGCCGGTGTTGACTTTTCAGTCATACGGAGTTAAAGGGTACGGTACATCGTCCACAGCGATAAACGGTCGTAATGTCTACTTGTTAGGGCCCGCGTCTACAGGCATCGGTTATACTGTCCAATTGGAATCGAACAGTGCCTGTGTTTCAGTTAAAAATTATTATTTGGTAAGTGGTTCCAATATTGGATATGCATGCTTTGTCAATGGCATGTTCGAGAACCAGCCTATTCAGGGATCACTAGGCTTCACCTTTTACAAGGTGGCGAATGTAACGTCGTCCAGCGTTCCTGCACAGTCATTGGCTAGTTTTATTCTGCAAAATGACAAGAGCGTCTATCAATCTCCTGAAGCTTTAATACAAAGCACTGCGTTTAAAATTAGAAGCTACGGTTGCACCTTGTCTAATACAGCAATCACTGTGCCCATGGGTACAGTGAACAGTTCAAAATTTTCCTCCAGTAGTTATGGCGCGACCATGCCGGAAGTATATTTTTCCATTCCTTTGGCCTGTGACGTCGGGACGGCGGTTAAACTGCAGATTGATCCGGGAGCCTCCGGTACAGTGGATTACAGAAATGGGGTGCTCATGTTGGACCCGTCCACCTCAGGCACCGCTGCGACCGGCGTGGCACTTCAGATTCTGCGCAACGGCAGCCCGTTGACCACGGGCGCTAAAATCAGCATTGGTACACCTTCGGCTACCGGTGTGTTTGATATTGTGTTAAGTGCTCGATACTTTCGCAGCGCGGCGACCGTGACGGCCGGTCAGGCGAGTGCTAGCGCTACTTTTACGTTGATATACAACTAAATCAGCTAAGTATTAAGCTTTAGTGGCGAAACTTTTTTTGGGAATAAGTTTGTCTGGCGTGGCGAGCGCCCAGATACTGATATGGCGCTGATGCAGGTGTTAAGTGTTATGGGCTCTGATCAAGAAAATATTGTTGTTATGTGTCAGCATTCGGGAGTTTTACTTAACTATAGTGCGATGTTGAATTGCCTTGGTTATTTCAAAGTTGTTCTGTGTTCGAATATGAAAGATGTGCGCAGGGCGTTAGGTAATTTACGGAGTGTTGATATTTTTTTGTTGGATGATTTTAAAGTTGGAAGTGTTGATGTGCAGCATCTTATAGATATTAATTGTGGTGGGCGGGTCAAGCGATTTTTGCTGGTTGGAGATTTTACTTTTGATGACCACTTTCGCGTGTTTGCATGGGCAAAAGCTCATCATATTTCGCTGCTGGGAATGATCAGGCACCCTGTGCGCGCGCATGAAATCTTGGATTACCTAACGTCATCCTAATCAAAACGGTAGCGCCGTTACGGCAATCAACTGTGTGCGCCTCCCTATTCCGGTTCAACGCGTCGATTTTCTGCAGAGCATCCCAGCCTGGGGCGAGTAGACGGACCTTGCGCGTCGATAGGAGTGTTTCGTCACGCGGGAAGCCCCGCATACCATCGATCTCCGAAAGGTTGCGGTGCTTTGCTCGAGGTTGACATCTTCCCAGGTCTGGCTATTGGCCTTGATCTTTAGCTACAGGTCCAGGCAGTGCCCGAAGGTGATCTCGACCAGCTTGGCCGAGTTGGGGAAGTGCCGTACATAATCGAACGTGCCGGTGTGGATTTTGTACTCGATGATTTCGACCAAGCGCACTTGGGCCACGATCTTGGGCGTGTTGCCACCTGGGACTGCTTCCCGGCATTTCTCCCCGCGCAATTGACTCCGCGAGCTAGCGTGGTTTCGGTCAGAGCGCGCATTATCAGCCTCGACGATTAGCGTGAGCGAAGCCGTTGACGGTTATCGGAGGTATCAACACCAAGCGGGCAAAACTCCCCGTGACACGAGGGACTATGGGGCGTTCGTGCACAATGGGTCAATCCAGTTGCGGCACCTTGGCGATCACCGTCAAGCCGATATATCGATGCACATCGGATTCGGATTTCAGGCGGTCATCCAGGAATTCAATAACGAAAGCCAGGCCAATACCACCAAGCAGACCGCCCAATTCCAGCCAGAGCTCGTGGCTGAACGTACGATTGTTCACCGTAGCCCGATGGACCACCGAACCGTTACCGATCTGGGCTTCGGCTTGTTGACTGTAAGTGATCCATGTTCCCTCATTCCTAGCCCGTCTTTCATCCCCGATGCTGTACTCCCGATCTCTTTTTGGAGCCAGCCCCGCCATGATGCGACCCGACGCCAAAGTCGAAAAAGTGTACATCTTCCCCAAGCCGGTGGACTTTCGAAAATCCATCGACGGCCTCGCCGCGTTGGTCGAGCTGCACATTAAAGTAGCCGTGTTCGATCCGGTGCTTTTCGTCTTTTTCTACAAGTTCCGCAACCGCGTGAATATTTTGTACTGTGAGCGCAACGGCTTCTGCCTTTGACTCAAGCGCCTGGAGCCCGAGCGCTTAAAACGTCGCCCGATGCCACGGACGAGGCGATTACCATCTGCGTCCAGGAACTGAACTGGCTGCTGGACGGTTTCGACCTCTAGCGCAACCGTCCTCATTAGGTTTTGAAGACTCGCTAAGTGGCGTGCCCCGACACAATCCGGGCCATAACTTCTATACCCGACAACCTTCCTGATGATCCTGTTTTGCTCAAGCGACTGCTGCTTGAGGTACTCGGTCGCCAGGAAGAACCGGCGCACGCTTATCAGCCCCATATTGTCGACCTGAAAGAACATATCAAGCTGTTGCGCGACTGTCTGTTTGGGCGCAAGTCCGACCAAACAGTTGAGCGCAACACGCCGCAATTGGGCTTGTTCAACGAGCCTGAAAGCGAACCCATGCCGCTAGTTGGCGACTCAGATGAAGAAGTCTTTGCACCGATACGTCGCCGTGGAAATCGCAAGCCATTGTCGGCTGGGCTACCACGTATCGAAGTTATCCATGAACTGCCAGAACATGAGCTGACCTGTATCTAGGGTTGCCGCAAGCATTCCATTGGCTAGGAAACCAGCTAGCAGTTGGATATCCTGCCGATGCAGGCCCGCGTAATCAAATATATCCGCAAGATCTAAGCTTGCCGAGGTTGCGAAACTGCACCGGTCACCGCGGAAAATCGGCTTAGTTGATCGAAAAAAGCATGGCCAGCCCCAGCGTGTTGGCCCTGTTGCCGGCCACCAAGTATGTTGATGGCTTGCCGCTGCACCTGTTTGAAACGGTGCTTAGCCGACACGGCATTGATATTCCGCGTCAGACTCGCGCGCGCTGGGTCATCCAGTGCAGCGAACACTTTCAGCCGCTGCTGAATTTGAATTTGAGACGCGACCGATTACTGGATAGTCCGGTGATCTATTGCGATGAAATCCGCGTCCAGGTGTTGAAAGAGCTGTTGCCGCTGACCGAAAACTGACCCAGTAAAGGCTGTTCTGCCGACTGAAAACTGACCCAGGTGTTCAACTGCTTCTGCTCACTTTTCGAGCAGGAGAACACAGGGTGATCAGCATGGAAATGTTGGGAAAAATCCGGCGGATGTACTTCCGCGACAAGCTCTCGCTGCATCAGATAGCCAAGCGTACCGGACTGTCGAGAAACACCATTCGAAAATGGGTCAGAGCACCCGAAGCCACCCAGCCGGCGTACCAACGGTGCGCAACCTTCAACAAACTCAGTCCATTTCACGAGACGCTGGAGCAGGCGCTCAAGGCCGATTCGTTTCGGGCAAAGCACAACCGCAGGAGTGCCAAAGCACTCTTCGAGCAGATCAAGGCCGAGGGCTACGACGGCGGCTACAGCCAGCTCACCGCCTTCATACGCGCGTGGCGCGGCGAGCAAGGCAAGTCTTTTCGGGCCTTTGTGCCGCTGACCTTTGCACTCGGGGAGGCCTTTCAATTCGACTGGAGCGAAGAAGGTCTGCTGATCGGCGGCCTGTTCCGACGCATCCAGGTCTCCCATATGAAGCTGTGCGCCAGTCGCGCATTTTGGTTGGTTGCGTATCCCAGCCAAGGCCACGAGATGTTGTTCGATGCCCATACCCGCTCGTTTGGCGCGTTAGGTGGGGTGCCGCGTCGCGGCATCTACGACAATATGAAAACGGCTGTCGACAAGGTCAACAAAGGCAAAGGCCGCACAGTCAATGCCCGGTTTGCCGTCATGTGTGCCCACTACCTATTCGATCCGGACTTCTGCAACGTGGCCTCCGGCTGGGAAAAAGGCATCGTTGAAAAGAACGTTCAAGACAGCCGACGGCGCATCTGGCTCGATGCTCAAAACTGCATGTTCCATACCTTCGAGGAATTGAATGCCTGGCTCGGCCAACGCTGCCGTGCGCTCTGGGACGAACTGGTGCACCCGCAGTACAACGGGCTGACAGTGGCGGACGTCCTGGAGCTAGAACGCGCCGAATTGATGCCGATGCCGACTGCCTTTGATGGCTACGTCGAGCGCACCGTACGGGTCTCCAGCACCTGCCTGATCAGCGTGGCGCGAAATCGCTACTCGGTGCCGTGTGAGCGGGTCGGCCAGTGGGTCAGCAGCCGTTTGTATCCCACACGGGTGGTGGTCATCGCCGATGAAACGATGATTGCCAGTCACGAGCGCCTGTTTGATCGAGATCAGGTCAGTTTTGACTGGCAGCATTACATCCCGCTCATCGAACGCAAGCCCGGTGCGCTGCGCAATGGCGCTCCGTTTGCCGATCTGCCGAAGCCGTTGCAACTGCTAAAACGCGGTCTGAGGCGGCACACCAATGGTGATCGAGTCATGACTCAAGTACTGGCGGCTGTTCCCATCGCCGGGCTCGACGCCGTATTGGTGGCTGTGGAGTTGGTACTTGAATCCGGCAGCTTGAGTGCTGACCACATCCTGAATGTCCTGGCTCGACTGACATCGACAGCAGCCCCTCCGTCTGCCGAAACCAGCCTTCAACTCAAGATAGCGCCTGTCGCCAATACGGCACGCTACGACCGGCTCCGTACCACCGATGAGGAGACTCGCAATGCGTGATCTTATGGCGGAACTCAAAGAACTGCGTCTGCATGGCATGGCCAGCGCCTGGGAAGAACTAGCCTCGCAAGGAGAAGCTTCGACGGCATCCTCGAAATGGCTGCTCGAACATCTGCTTCAACAAGAACATGCAGATCGAGCGGTGCGCTCAGTGAATCATCAGATGAACATGGCCAAACTGCCCATGCATCGTGATTTGGCCGGCTTCGACTTCAGCGCTTCCAGCGCAGATGCCCGCCTGATCAGGGATCTGTCCAACCTGGAGTTCACCGATACCGCGCAGAATGTCGTGTTCATCGGCGGGCCTGGAACAGGCAAAACACACCTCGCCACCGCCTTGGCCGTTTCCGGGATCACGACGCATCACAAACGCGTGCGCTTCTACTCCACGGTGGATCTGGTCAATCTGCTGGAGCGCGAAAAGTACGACGGCAAGACGGGCCGCATCGCTCAAGGGCTGCTACGAACAGACCTGGTGATACTCGATGAACTGGGGTATTTGCCCTTCAGCCAGAGCGGTGGTGCCCTGTTATTTCATTTGCTGTCCAAGCTGTACGAGCACACCAGCGTGGTGATCACCACCAACCTCAGCTTCTCGGAATGGTCGAGCGTGTTTGGTGACGCCAAGATGACAACGGCGTTGCTGGATCGGCTGACACACCACTGCCACATCGTCGAAACGGGCAACGAGTCCTACCGCCTGCAACACAGCAGCTTGGTCGCCCAGACCAAGATCAAATCACGTGAACGAAAGCGCAAAGACAATGATGGTGCCGAGGACGATGAGCTGTTTTGATCCGCACCGAAAATACCCTGCCGCATGCCCAAATGCGGTGGGGCTTTAATGCCTCTTCCACCGGGACACGACTGCTAAGCTTATCCACAATTGCTGATGCCAAAATCAGCAATCCGCCCTGGGTCAATTTTCAATCGGCAGGGTGGGTCAGTTTTCATTCAGCGCCGACAGTGCCTACGGCTTCTTTGGGTTGTGCGGACACCGGTCTCTCTCCTTGATAGCGCTATGATATTTACTATATAGCGATGGTTGCAGCGGGCCCAAGTGAAAATATCCAGGACGTTCCCCCAGGTTCTCGCGGCTGGATGTTCATTTTTATCCGTGTGACCGTCTCAAGCCTGTACGTAACGCCGAATCAACCGCGCATACACCGCAATGTTGATCAGCAGCACCAGGGCGCCCAGCACCAATTGGATCTGCGCAGTCAGGCCAGCCGGATAGATAAGCGCAACTATGTAATGTTCGATAAACCCACCGCCGTAGCCGTCCTGGCCGGCGAGCTGGCGAAGCAGGTTTTCCCAGCGCGTCAGTGGGCAGGGCAGGTGGAAAACTTCGACGGCCACGCCCCACGCGGCAGCAGGCAGGTGCAGCCAGATAACCGGCCGCCACGTGAGGGCCAGCAGCCCGCCGAATAATACGAACAGGATAAAACACAGGTGAAACAGCACGAGGCTGTCGGCAGCTAGACGGTAGAGCATTGTGTGCGCTTCAAAAGGAAGAGGGCGTAGTTTAAAGGGTTGCCCGCAGGTAAGCGGGGCCGTTATTGTGCTGAATCCTTTTAGTCGTTGCCCCAGGATCTGTTGTGATGAATCCACCGCGTACCGTTGCCCCGATCAAGGCTGTGATTTTCGATATGGACGGGTTGTTGCTGGACACAGAAGGCATCTACACCGAAGTCACGCAGATCATCGCCGAACGCTACGGGCGTACCTATGATTGGGGGATCAAGCAGCACATTATTGGTCGCGGGGCGCAGGACTTGGCGGAGTACGTGGTCAAGGCGTTGGACTTGCCGATCACACCGGCCGAGTTTCTGGAAATTCGCGAGCCGTTGATGAGTGAGCGTTTTCCCAAGGCCCTGGGTATGCCAGGCGCCGAGGCCTTGGTGCGGCATTTGAAGGCGCACAATATTCCGATCGCCGTGGGCACCAGTTCGTCGCGCAACTCGTTTGGCCACAAGACCACGTTGCACCGCGAGTGGTTTGGCCTGTTCGACACCATCGTGACCGCTGACGACCCCGAAGTCGGCGCTGCCAAACCCGCGCCGGATATTTTCCTCACCGCCGCCCGCCGCTTGGGTGTGGCGCCGCAAGATTGCCTGGTGTTCGAAGACTCGCCGTTCGGCGTCACTGCCGCGAAGGCCGCCCATATGACCGCCATCGCCGTGCCCGATGAGGCCATGGCCGACAGCAAGTACCAGCATGCCGACCAGATCATCCGCAAGTTGGCGGACTTTGACCTGGCGGCCTATGGCTTGCCGCCGATGTCCTGATTCACGGCAGGGCAAAAAATGTGGGCGGGAGCCCCTCCCACATTTGATTTCATGGCTTTAGAATTATCAGGCGCTGAACCCGCCATCGATCGTCAGGCTGGCCCCCGTGATATACCCCGCTTCCGGTCCCGCCAGGTACGCCACGAAACTGGCAATCTCTTCCACATGCCCGTAACGCCCCACCGCCATCAACCCGATCAGGCTCTCGGCAAAATCGCTGTTCGCCGGATTCATATCGGTATCCACCGGCCCAGGCTGCACATTATTAATCGTGATACCCCGTGGCCCCAGGTCCCGCGCCAAGCCCTTGGTCAGCCCCACCAGCGCCGCCTTGCTCATTGCATACGGCCCGCCGCCGCCAAACGGCATGCGCTCGGCATTGGTGCTGCCGATATTGATCACCCGGCCGCCTTCACCCATGTGCTTGGCCGCTTCCTGGGTGGCGATGAATACGCTGCGTACGTTGATCGCCAGGGTCTGGTCGAAGTCTTCCAGCTTGAAGTCTTCCAGCGGCGCGATGGCCAGCACGCCAGCGTTGTTCACCAGGATATCCAGGCGCCCAAAGGCTTCGACGGTGGCGTTGACGGCGTTGCGAATCGCGCTGGCATCGGCGCTGTCGGCGTGAATTGCCAGGGCTTTGCCGCCTGCGCTGATTACGCTGTTCTGCAATTCTTTTGCCTTGGTGGCCGAGCTGACGTAGGTAAAGGCGACGGCGGCACCTTGCGCCGCGAGGCGTTTGACGATGGCGGCGCCGATGCCGCGCGAACCGCCTTGAATCAAGGCGACTTTACCGCTGAGGTTGAGTGTGGTCATGACGATCTCCTGGCTGTTCAAGGCAGGATGCCTTGTTGTTGGAGCCGAGTATCGACCTCGCCCATGCCTACCGGTAGACCGTGATTGCTATAGTCTGTGTAAACCAAAAGTTTAGAGTGGGGCGAAATGGAGAGCTTTGGCAGTATCGAATGCTTCGTGCGCAGCGCCGAAGGCGGCAGCTTTGCCGAAGCGGCGCGGCACCTGAGCCTGACCCCGGCGGCGGTAGGAAAAAGCGTGGCCAAGCTGGAACTGCGCCTCGGTGTGCGGCTGTTCCAGCGCAGCACCCGGCGCCTCACGTTGACCGAAGCCGGCAAGCTGTTCCTCGAAGAGGTCAGCGGCAGCCTCACGACTATCCAGAACGCCGTGGCCAACCTGGCCAGCGCCGAAGGGCGGCCGGTGGGTACGCTCAAGGTCAGCATGGGCACGGTGTTCGGCAATCGTTATGTGGTGCCGATGCTGGGGGAATTCATGGAGCGCTTTGCGGATATCAGCCCGGATTGGCATTTCGATAACCGCCAGGTCGACCTGATCGGGCAAGGCTTCGATGCCGCGATTGGCGGTGGTTTTGAGCTGCCCCAGGGCGTGGTAGCACGCAAGCTGACACCGGCACACCGAGTGCTGGTGGCGTCGCTGGATTACCTGGCGCAGTGCCCGCCGGTGCTGGCGCCGGAGGGTTTGGCGCGTTGCCTCGGCATCCTCATCCGCTCACCGCAAACCGGCCGCGTTCGTTCCTGGCAATTGACCAGCCGCGAGCGTGAACACCGCCCGCTCGTGCTCAAGCCCGGCATGACCATGAGCGATTCCGAAGCCGCCTGCTGCGCCAGCGCCCAGGGCCTGGGCATTGCGCTGGTGAGCATGCCGATGGCCGTGCCGTTCCTCGATAGCGGCGCGGTGGTGCGGGTGTTGCCGGACTGGTATGTCGACGACGGCAACATTTCCATCTACTACGCCGAGCACAAGTTACTGCCCGGCAAGACCCGGGCGTTTGTGGATTTCATCATTGAGCAGTTTGCCGAGCAGGGCTTGGGACAACGATTCAGCGCGATCTAAATGCGGGCAAGCCCGTGCCCATTGGATTTTCAGTGGCCAAACCTGCTTGGCCAACCAATAACCTTCTTCGGCCGTGGCGTTGCGTAAGTCCTGATCTTCGAGGTCGACAACCCCAAGCGCACCAGCGACTCGGCAATCGTCACCGCCGCCGTCACCCCATCCACCACCGGTACGCCGGTGCGCTGGCGAATCTGCTCATCCAGCCCCGCCATGCCGCCGCAACCCAGGCAGATCACTTCGGCTTTGTCTTCGCGAATGGCCAGTTCCGCCTGGCGCACGATGGCTTCCATAGCGGCCAACGGGTCTTCTTCCAGTTCCAAAACCGCCATCCCGCTGGCCCGCACCGAGGCGCAGCGTTGGTACAGGCCGGCGAGTTTCAGGCGGTCTTCGATCAGCGGCACTGTGCGGTCCAGGGTGGTTACCACCGAATAGGCATGGCCCAGGAACATCGCGGTGCTGGCGGCGGCTTCGGTGATGTCCACCACCGGCACGTTCAACAATTCCTGCAGGCCTTCGCGGCCGTGTTCGCCGTAGCCGGCCTGGATCACCGCATCGAACGGCTGGTCGTAGGCCATTACCCGGTCCATTACGGCGATGGCGGCCAGGTAGCTTTCAAAGTTGCCCTCCACCGATTCGGCGCCGAAGAAAGGCGTGAGCCCGACGATCTCGGTGCCCGGTGAGGCCACGGCCCGCGCTTGCTGGGCGATGGTGTCGGTAATGGATTCGGTGGTGTTGACGTTGACCACGAGGATGCGCATGGAATGTCCTTGTTTAATGACTGGCGTTATCGACTGCAATGCTTTCGCCGCTGACATCGGCGTAGAACGGCTGGCGCTTGGCGATCAGCAGGTACAGCAACCCTGCAATACCGGCGCCAAACAACCAGGAAAACGGCGAGACACTGGCGAACCCTGGCAACAGCGCGAGCAGAATGGCGATGACGGCCGCGGGAATAAACGCAGCCACGGCGCGCAGATTGACCCCACGGCTGTAGTAATAAACGCCCTGCGGGTCTTCGCTGTACAACTGCGGCACGTCCACCTGGCTTTTACGGATCAGCCAATAATCGACCATGATCACCCCGTACAACGGCCCCAACAGTGCACCGAGGCCAGAGAGGAAGTACACGATCACCAACGGGCTGTTGTAGAGGTTCCACGGCAGGATCAGCACGGCCACGGTGGCGCTGATCAACCCGGCACGGCGGAAGTTCAGGTACTTGGGCGCCAGGTTGCTCAGCACAAAGGCTGGCGCAACGAAGTTGGCCATGATGTTGACGGCCACGGTGACGATCAGGAACGCCAGGCAGCCGAGCACGAGGAAGAAGGTATTGGGGATAGCCGCGATGATTTCGGTCGGGCTCTCGATCACCCGGCCATTGAGTTGGAATTGCCCACCGCACAACAGCACGGTGATGGCGGCAAACACCAGGATATTCACCGGCAGGCCCCAGAAATTGCCGACCTGGATGGTTCTGCGGCACGGCGAGGAGCGGGCGAAGTCGCAGAAATTGAGGATCAGCGTGCCGTAGATCGACAGCCACAATGCGCCGCCGGCAAAGATATTGCGCCACATCTCGCCGCCGCTCAGCGGCTCGCGGATCGACCAGGCAATGTTGCCGCCCGCCTGGAAGTACATCCAGCCGGCCAATGCCGCCACCGTAGCCAGAATCACTGGCCCGGCGAAGCCTTCATAGCGACGCACCATCTCCATGCCGTAGGCCAGGATCACCAGTTGCACGAACCAGATCGCCACAAAACAGGCCCAGCCAAGGGATGACAGGCCGAGGATCGAGTTGTGGTCATAGTCGGCAAACCCTGGATGAATTGCGGTCAGTAGCACGCGGAAAACCACCGAGGCCAGGTAGGTCTGTATACCAAACCAGGCAATCGCAATCACGGCACGGATCAACGCTGGAATCTGCGCGCCGTGAATGCCGAAACTGATGCGGCTGATCACCGGGAACGGTACGCCGGTCTTCTGCCCCATATACCCCGACAAGTTCATGAAGAAGTACACCAATGCCGCACCGATCCCCAGCGACAGCAGGATCTGCCAACCGCCCAGGCCCAATGCATAAAGGCCAATGGCGAACGAATAGTTGGCGATGTTGTGCACATCGTTGGTCCACAGCGCAAAGATGCTGTAGCGCCCCCAACGCCGACCTTCGACCTTGGTCGGCGCCAGGTCTTTGTTGTGCAGGCGTGGGCTGAGGACCAAGGGGCCGGCGCTTGCGGCGTCTGGGTTCAGCGCGCAGGAGGGCAGATCCAGTGCGAGGTCATTCGAGAGGCTTGTACGCATTCCGGCAGGCTCCAGCACATCTGCTGGGAAACGGCAGATGGCAAAGTGTATGTAGGTTTTGTATTTATTGTATACAAAGCACATTTCACCTTAAGCCACATGCGTGCCAGTTTTGGATCTATGAAAATCCTGGGTAATTTCGTTTTTATAGGTTGGTTAAATAAATGACTGAATTTGAAGAAATATAAATTGACCGATTGAACAGCTATTTATTTTTGGGCTGTCAGCGCGCGATTCGCCAGGCCAATCGAGGGGACGGGAGAGGTGTTACGTTATGGTGCGGCTTAAGGAAAATTGCACACATAAATGGCACCGATGGTTACATCTATGTGTACATCTCTAGCATTCAACACAAAAAAATGTGGGAGGGGGCTTGCCCCCTCCCACATTTTCTAACCGCGTCAGCCCTTAGGCCTTGCTGATGATATTCCCAGCATGCAGCCCGCATTCCTTTTGCGTGGCTTCTTCCCACCACCAACGACCTTCGCGCTCGTGCTGGTTCGGCAGCACAGGCCGGGTGCAGGGCTCGCAGCCGATGCTGATAAACCCGCGCTCATGCAAGCTGTTGTACGGCAACTCCAGCATGCGGATGTAACCCCAGATCTCTTCGCTGGTCATTTGCGACAGCGGGTTGAACTTGTACAAGGTGCGTTCCGGGGTAGAGAAGGCTGTGTCTATCTCCAGCGCCGCCACCTGGCTGCGTGTGCCGGGGCTTTGGTCACGGCGTTGACCGGTGGCCCAGGCTTTCACGCCCGACAGCTTGCGGCGCAACGGCTCGATCTTGCGCACGCCGCAGCATTCGCCATGGCCGTCCTTATAGAAGCTGAACAGGCCCTTTTCCTTGACGAAGGGTTCCAGCTTGCTCTGGTCCGGCGAGATCAGTTCGATGTCGATCTTGTAGAAGTCGCGCACCTGCTCGATAAACCGGTAGGTCTGCGGGTGCAGACGACCGGTGTCGAGGCTGAACACCTTGACGTTCTTGTTCAGCTTCCAGGCCATGTCCACCAGCACCACGTCCTCGGCGCCGCTGAAGGAGATCCACAGGTCATCGCCGAACTGGCTGAACGCCAGCTTGAGAATGTCCTGGGCGGATTTGTTGGCGTAAGTCGCGGCGAGTTCAGCGACGTCGAAGGCTTGGTTCATCAGGACGGTTCCTACAGGTCAGTGGCGCTGAGCGCTCTATAGGGGAGCGATGGTATCAAAATCCGCTCTGCGTTGCGGCGGCGAGCATGAATCGCTAGAGTTCGGCAGTCATTTTGCTCGCTCAACCAACAACATCTAATGGGAGTGTCTTGTGGAAATTGCCTGTCTCGACCTGGAAGGGGTACTGGTTCCGGAAATCTGGATCGCCTTCGCCGAAAAAACCGGTATTGAATCCCTGCGGGCCACCACTCGGGACATTCCCGACTACGACGTGCTGATGCAGCAACGTCTGCGCATCCTTGATGAACACGGCCTCAAACTCGCCGACATCCAGGCTGTGATCGCCACGCTCAAGCCGCTGGACGGTGCCATCGAGTTCGTCAACTGGCTGCGCGAGCGTTTCCAGGTGGTGATCCTGTCCGACACCTTCTACGAATTCTCCCAGCCACTGATGCGCCAACTGGGCTTCCCGACCCTGCTGTGCCACCGCCTGATCACCGATGAAACCGACCGGGTGGTGAGCTACCAACTGCGCCAGAAAGACCCCAAGCGCCAGTCGGTATTGGCGTTCAAGACGCTCTACTACCGTGTGATCGCCGCCGGCGATTCCTACAACGACACCACCATGCTGGGTGAAGCTGACCGTGGGATTCTGTTCCATGCGCCGGAAAATGTAATTCGCGAGTTCCCGCAGTTCCCGGCGGTGCATACGTTTGAGGACTTGAAGAAAGAGTTCATCAAGGCGTCGAACCGGCAGTTGAGCCTGTAAGTCATTCTGTGATGCTGTTGGCCCTATCGGGGGCTTGCCCCCGATAGGCATAGGTATCTACACAACTCTTAAAGGCTGACACATAACTCTGTGGTGAGCGGGGCAAGCCCGCTCACCACAGAAGCCTGATTGCCATAGATTCCGTATTCACTGGAAGTTGTGTAGATACCCATGCCCCGATAGGGCCGGCCCTGCCATCGCTTCTACCGGATCAGAAGGTTGCATTGGAAAATGTTCCGCTTCGTACTTTTCGGACGGTCGGAGTTGGACGCTACAGGCCTTCCAGCGTTTGCAACAACACCCGCACCTTCGTCAGCGACTCCTGGTATTCCGCCTCCCACTGCGAATCCGCCACGATCCCGCCGCCGCCCCAGCAGCACACCTGGCCATCCTTGACCAGCAAGCTGCGGATGGCGATGGAGCTGTCCATCTCGCCGCGCACGTCCAGGTACACCAGCGAGCCGCAGTACAAGCCGCGTCGGGTCGGTTCCAGTTCGTCGATGATCTGCATGGCGCGAATCTTCGGCGCGCCGGTGATGGAGCCGCCGGGGAAGCTGCCGGCGATCAGGTCGAGGGCGTCTTTGTCGTCGGCCAGGGTGCCGGTCACGCTGCTCACCAGGTGGTGCACGTTGGGGTAGCTTTCCAGGCTGAACAGCTCCGGCACGTTCACCGAGCCGGTGCGGCAACTGCGGCCCAGGTCGTTGCGCAGCAGGTCGACAATCATCAGGTTCTCGGCGCGATCCTTGGGGCTGGCCAGCAGTTCGGCGGCGTGGGCGGCATCTTCTTCAGGCGTGGCTGCGCGGGGGCGGGTGCCTTTGATCGGGCGGGTTTCGACCTGGCGCTCGCTGATGCGCACGAAACGCTCGGGCGACAGGCTGAGCACCGCGCCGTCATCCGGCAGGCTCTGGAACCCGGAGAACGGCGTCGGGCAGGCTTCGCGCAAGGCGCAATAGGCGACCCAGGGATCACCGCTGCACGGCGCGCGAAAACGCTGGGCGAAGTTGACCTGGTAGCAGTCACCGGCCTGGATGTACGCCTGGATGCGCTCGATGGCCTGCTGGTAAGCCTCGACGCTCAGGTCCGGTGCCATCGGGCCTTGCAGTGTGAAAGTCGCCGGGACGGCGCCAGCGTCGCTGCCGAACAGCGTCATCAGCCGCTGCCGCTCGCTCTCGGCCAGCGCCGGGTGAAACACCAATTGGCTGGTCTGTGCCAGGTGATCGCTGATCAGCGCCCAGGCATACAGCCCGAAGCGCGCATCCGGCAAGTGCAGGTCATCCACCGCCAAGTGCGGCATTTGTTCCAGATGCCGGCCGAAGTCGTAGCTCAGGTAGCCGATCAAGCCGCCTGCAAACGGCAACTCATAGTCGTCTGGCAATGTTGCTTCACCCAACTGCGAAAGGTTTTTGCGCAATCGCCGTAGGAAGTTGCTGCCGCTTTCGTCAGGATCCACCGTCAAGGTCGCCTCAGGCCAAGCACTGAGCAGGTCATAACGACCGCGTTCGGCAGCGGGCCGGCCACTGTCGAGTAGCACTGCGCCGGGGGCGTGGCGAATCGCCGCAAAATACTCGGCGGGGTTGGCCCGGTAGGGCAGCGGGTGTACGGAACATGTCGACATGCGGGGGTGGATCAGCCAAGGCGCGGGGGAGGGGATTGTAGTCCCCCGTAGGATTTGCTCCTAGAGGGGATGTCGGGGATAGACAGATTGAAGGCTGGATCAGCCCTCTACAGGAGGAATATGCCCAAACATTTCCTGCACGAACTTCACCCGCTCCTCGGGGGTTTCCGTCACGCCGGCGGCTTTCAGTTCTTCCAGTCGCGCTTCTACCGCATGAGTACGCAAGGTCAAGCCGCAGTCGTTGGCAATCTGGATATTCAGCCCCGGCCGCGCATTCAGTTCCAGGATCAACGGGCCTTTTTCCTGGTCGAGCACCATGTCCACACCGATATAGCCCAGCCCGCACAGCTCGTAGCAGCCG
Source organism: Pseudomonas sp. S35 (assembly GCF_009866765.1). NCBI lineage: Bacteria > Pseudomonadati > Pseudomonadota > Gammaproteobacteria > Pseudomonadales > Pseudomonadaceae > Pseudomonas > Pseudomonas sp. S35. Next base: position 4,911,734 of record NZ_CP019431.1, on the reverse strand, counting down.
GCCGCAAGCTTCATGAAGCCGTCCCAGTTGGGCAGTTGCACGCCATCCACTGCGTTGGTGGTGTCCGGGTGTTTGGTGATGATGTTGTTCAGCCAGGTACCACGCAGGGTCAGGCCGGTGGCGAGGTCCACACCGACGCCAATCGCGCCCTGGTGCAGGTTGGCCTTGCCGCCTGACTGGCGGGTTGGCAAGCGCAGCATGGCCATCACCGGATAGCCCATCAGCACGATGATGCGGATGTCCGGCACGCCTTCGTAGCTGATGCTCTTGAAGATCTGGTCAGGCACCACGCGGTATTCGATCAGTGCACGGTCGCGGTGGCCGCCCAGGGAATACAGGCCGGTGAGGATGCTGGAAATCTGATGCTCGATTTCCTCATGGCTGATGATCTTGCCGGATACCGTGCGATAGCGCCCTTCAAAACGGTCGGCCACCACGAGGATGCCATCACCGCCGGCGCCTTGGGCCGGCTTGATCACGAAGTCGCTGCGCCCACCGATAATCTCGTCGAGCTTGTCGATTTCCTTCTCGGTGGAGATCACTCCGTACATCTGCGGCACGTGAATACCGGCGGCAATCGCCCGTTCCTTGGTGATGATCTTGTCATCCACGATCGGGTACAGGCTGCGCTTGTTGTACTTGAGCACGTAGTCGGCGTTGCGCCGGTTGATGCCCATGATGCCCCGCGCTTCGAGGGCCTTCCAGGTCTTCCAGAAGCCGAACATTACGAGTCAGCCTTCAGGAAGGCCTTGAAACGCACCAGTTCGGTCAGGCGGTAGCCGCGATAACGACCCATGGCCAGCATGAAGCCCACCAGGATCAGCAGGATCGCCGGGAAGGTGAACACGAAGTAGATCAACTCCGGCACGCTCATGATGATGTGGGCCAGGGAGGCGGCAAACAGGGTACCAATCGCCACCTTCATGGCATGGCCGCCGCCGCGCTCTTCCCAGGTGATGGACAGGCGTTCGATGGTCATGGTCAGGATCACCATCGGGAACAGTGCCACCGACAGCCCGCGTTCAAGGCCAAGCTTATGGCTGAACAGGCTGATGGCCGCGATCAGCACCACCACGAACGTCAGCACCACCGAGAGCCTTGGCAGCATCTGCAGTTTCAAGTGTTCAAGGTACGACCGGAGTGACAACCCCAGCGCCGTGATGATCGTAAACAGCACAATCCCGAAGCCCAGTTGGGTCTCGCGAAAGGCCAGCGCGATCAGCACCGGGGTAAAGGTACCCAGGGTCTGCAGGCCGATCAGGTTGCGCAGGATCAGGATCACCAGCACGCCGATCGGGATCATCACCATGATCATGAAGGTCTGCTGGGTTTGCAGCGGCAGGCCGTACAGCGAGTATTCGAGGAAGTTGGCGTCGGTGTTCTCGTCGGTCAGCTTGGCCAGGCGAATGGCGTTCATTTCGCTGTTGTTGAGGCTGAACGTGACCATGGCTTTCTTGCCGCCATCGACGGTGATCAGGTTTTCATCGCCGGTCCACCACAGCAGGCGGTCGGTGGGCAGGCCCTGTTCGCCGGTTTCCGGGTTGAAGTACAGCCAGTCGTTGCCATTGAAACTGCGCAGCCACAGTTCCGGGGTTTGCGGCTGGTCGGCGACCAGGCGAATGGTGTGGACCTTTTCTACCGGCACATGGGCAATGGACAGCAGCAGTTCGACGATCTTGGCCTTGTGCGGCGTGGACGGGTCGCCTGCCAGCAGCAGCTTCACATTGTCGTCGTTGAGGTTGTTGGTGCGCTTGATGGCTTCGGTGATGAAGGTCTCGACATCGGCCGAGTGCTGGCGGATCGGCGCCAGCAGGGCTTCTGCGGCGATTTTTTCCGGGCCTTCCACGGCGATGCTGTCACGGAAGGTCGGGCCCTTGATCTTGGTTTTCTCGCCGCTGTAACGCTTGGTCAGTACCAGGCGGTAATACAGGGTCTGGTTGCCCTTGGCCCGGCGCGCCGACCAAGTGACCTTGCGGTTGCCGTCGATGCGGTTGACGCTCACCCCGTAGTTATTGGAGATAAAGCTCTCATTCAGGCTGACGAAGTCGCGGCTCAAGGGCGGCACGAACATCTGGATCTTCACCGGGTCTTTCGGGTTGGCGACGAACTCGACCTTGGCGTCGATGTTCCACAAGTCGTCGGTTGCGTCCTCGGTGACAGGAATGCCCAGCACGAAGATCTGGTAGGCGGTGACCGAAATCCCCAGCACCACCAGGATGGCGATCAGGATTTTCAGGTGCAGGGTAAGAGAGCGCATTCGGTTTACTCGGCGGTATGAGCGTCGGCGGCGCAGGCAGGTTTGCCTGCTGCATATTTAAGACTGGGGTCGACCAGCGCATCAAAGCGTTTGAGCGCTTCGGAGCCGATCAGCAGCGGATATTGGAAAGCGCTGCGGTCAGTCAAGTTCACTTCGATGCTGCGTAAAGCGCGGCCCATGCAGATATCCAAGGCAATTACCGGGCGGGCGGTGTAGTTCTTGTCTTCATCGGGGTCGTAGTCGCCGGCGCGGCGCTTGATCTTGCTGACGCGCGCCAGCGGGCGTTCGATGGGGTAGGAGTGGGCGGTGTCGATGGCCAGGTAGAAGCGCACCCAGGATTCGCCGTTGCGCTTGAAGCGCTTGATATCACGGGCACTGAGCGAAGCGGTCTTGGCGCCGGTGTCCAGCTTGGCGGCCACTTCCAGGTCGATGCCGGCCAATTGGGCGTATTCGTTGAGGCCATACACAGTCTTCTCGGCGGCAACGCCAAGGCTCGGGAGGCACAGTAGGCAAAACAGGGGGAAGGGCTTGAGTCTCATAGATCCTGAGGCGGTGCAGTGCGATGTTCAATTCAAGGCGACTGGCATTGCTGCGCAAACTCCCTCGTGCGCCGTTTCATCCAATGATGTCAGGCAAATTCGACGGGCATTCTAACATGATGCTTTTTTGGCGCCAGCGCTGGCAGCCGGCCATGCCCGTATCGAGTGCGCTTGGGTTATTAGACGATTGTCGACAATGTGTATTTATTCTTTGACTATCAGTGGGCGATTGGCTAGTTTTTGCCACATTGATTTAAAAGGTGTCGACAATATGCGGGTTCAATCGGAATCTTTGGTAGCCGCTTCGGACGATTCCCAGACAATGTCGGAGAACGTCTTCCGGCGTATCCAGGCCGCGATCGTCAAGGGCGAGATCGCCCCCGGCAGCAAGATCTCCGAGCCGGAACTGGCGCGCACCTATGGCATCAGCCGTGGCCCTTTGCGTGAGGCGATCCACCGCCTGGAAGGCCAGCGCCTGCTGGTGCGTGTGCCCCATGTGGGCGCACGCGTGGTGTCGTTGAGCCATGCCGAGCTGGTCGAACTGTATGAGATCCGCGAATCCCTGGAAGGCATGGCGTGTCGCCTGGCCGCCGAGCGCATGACCGATGTCGAAATCGAAGAACTGCGCCAAGTGCTGCACACCCACGAACGGGATGCCGCGTTCCAGGCCGGTGTCGGCTATTACCAGCAGGAAGGCGACTTCGATTTCCATTACCGGATAATTCAAGGCGCCGGCAACCGCACCCTCACGCAAATGCTCTGCGGCGAGCTGTATCAGTTGGTGCGGATGTACCGCATCCAGTTCTCCGCCACTCCCAATCGTCCACGCCAGGCCTTTGCCGAGCATCACCGCATTCTTGACGCGATTGCCGATCGCGATGGTGAACTGGCCGAACTGCTGATGCGCCGTCATATCGGCGCGTCCAAACGCAATATTGCCCGTCACTTCCCCGACGGCGCGCCCCAATCACGAGGTGAGTCATGAGTTCCTACAATAAGAACACCCCAGGCCAGCGTTTCCGTGACGCAGTCGCCAGCGAACAGCCCTTGCAGGTCGTTGGCGCAATCAACGCCAACCACGCGCTGCTGGCCAAGCGCGCGGGCTTCAAGGCGATTTACCTGTCGGGCGGCGGCGTGGCTGCCGGCTCCCTGGGGGTGCCGGACCTGGGCATCACCGGCCTGGACGACGTGCTCACTGACGTGCGCCGCATCACCGATGTCTGCGACTTGCCACTGCTGGTAGACGTGGACACCGGTTTCGGCTCCTCGGCGTTCAACGTGGCGCGCACCGTCAAGTCGATGATCAAGTTCGGCGCCGCGGCCATTCATATCGAAGACCAGGTCGGCGCCAAGCGCTGCGGCCATCGCCCGAACAAAGAAATCGTGTCCCAGCAGGAAATGGTCGACCGCATCAAGGCCGCCGTGGATGCGCGCACCGACGACAGCTTCGTGATCATGGCGCGCACCGATGCGCTGGCCGTCGAAGGCCTGGAGTCCGCCCTGGAACGCGCCGCCGCTTGCATTGAGGCTGGCGCCGACATGGTGTTCCCGGAAGCCATCACCGAACTTGAGATGTACAAACTGTTCGCCGCCCGGGTGAAAGCGCCGATCCTGGCCAACATCACCGAATTCGGCGCAACCCCGCTGTTCACCACCGAACAGTTGAAATCTGCTGATGTTTCCCTGGTGCTGTACCCACTCTCGGCCTTTCGCGCCATGAACAAGGCCGCCGAGAACGTGTACACCGCGATCCGTCGCGACGGCACCCAACAGAACGTGATCGACACCATGCAAACCCGCATGGAGCTTTACGACCGCATCGACTACCACACCTTCGAGCAAAAGCTCGACGCGCTGTTCGCCGCCAAGAAATAAACCTGTAGGAAGGTGCTTGTGTGGGAGCGGGCTTGCTCGCGAAAGCGGCGGGTCAGATAGGCGTCTGCTGACTGACACACTGCATTCGCGAGCAAGCCCGCTCCCACAAAAAACCGCTCCCCTAGGCGGCTCCCTATAAATACAAAATTGGAGAAGAACCATGGCTGAAGCAAAAGTATTGAGTGGCGCCGGCCTGCGTGGCCAGGTGGCCGGGCAGACCGCACTGTCCACCGTCGGCCAGGCCGGTGCCGGCCTGACCTATCGCGGCTATGACGTGCGCGAACTGGCCGCCGACGCGCAGTTCGAAGAGGTCGCCTACCTGCTGCTGTACGGCGAACTGCCGACCCAGGCCGAACTGGCCGCCTACAGCAAAAAACTGAGCACATTGCGTGACCTGCCCCAAGCACTGAAAGAAGTGCTGGAACGCATCCCTGCCGACGCCCACCCGATGGACGTGATGCGCACCGGTTGCTCGTTCCTGGGCAATATCGAACCCGAGAAAGACTTCAGCGTGCAGCGCGATGTCACCGACCGCCTGCTCGCCGCGTTCCCGGCGATCATGTGCTACTGGTACCGCTTCAGCCACGACGGCAAGCGCATCGACTGCGTGACCGACGAACCGAGCATCGGCGGCCATTTCCTGCACCTGCTGCACGGCAAGTCGCCGAGCGAGTTGCACGTCAAGGTCATGAACGTCTCGTTGATCCTCTACGCCGAGCACGAGTTCAACGCCTCGACGTTCACCGCGCGGGTGTGCGCGTCGACCCTGTCCGACCTGTATTCCTGCGTCACCGCCGCCATCGGCTCCCTGCGTGGCCCGCTGCACGGCGGCGCCAACGAAGCGGCGATGGAAATGATCGAGCGCTTCGCGTCGGCCGAAGACGCCGTCGAAGGCACCCTCGGCATGCTGGCGCGCAAGGACAAGATCATGGGCTTTGGCCATGCGATCTACAAAGACAACGACCCGCGTAATGAAGTGATCAAGGGCTGGGCGAAAAAACTCGCTGATGAAGTGGGCGACACGGTGCTGTTCCCGGTCTCCGAAGCCATCGACAAGACCATGTGGGAACAGAAAAAACTGTTCCCCAACGCCGACTTCTACCATGCCTCGGCGTACCACTTCATGGGCATCCCGACCAAACTGTTCACGCCGATCTTCGTCTGCTCACGCCTCACCGGCTGGGCCGCGCATGTGTTCGAGCAGCGCGCCAACAACCGCATCATCCGTCCAAGCGCCGAGTACACCGGCGTCGAACAGCGCAAGTTCGTGCCAATCGAACGTCGCTGAAGACCGACGATCCCAGGACTGGAATGAGGTCAACATGTGGGAGGGGGCAAGCCCTCTCCCACATGTTGACCTCATTCCAGCCTCGGATCGGCCCAGGTCTTCCTTTTGCAATCACCGTGACCGAGTCCTGACGATGAACACAGCATTTCGCAAACCGCTCCCCGGCAGCCGCCTGGATTTCTTCGACGCCCGTGCGGCAGTCGAAGCCATCACCCCCGGCGCCTACGCCACCTTGCCCTACACCTCTCGTGTGCTTGCCGAGAACCTGGTGCGCCGTTGCGACCCCGCCACCCTCAACGCATCCCTGAGCCAATTGATCGAGCGCAAACGCGACCTCGACTTCCCCTGGTTCCCGGCGCGGGTGGTGTGCCACGACATCCTCGGCCAGACCGCCCTGGTCGACCTCGCCGGCCTGCGCGATGCCATTGCCCTGCAAGGCGGTGACCCGGCGCAGGTCAACCCGGTGGTGCCGACCCAATTGATCGTCGATCACTCCCTGGCCGTTGAAGCCGGTGGTTTTGACCCGGATGCGTTTGAGAAGAACCGCGCCATCGAAGACCGTCGCAACGAAGACCGTTTCCACTTTATCGAGTGGACCAAAAAGGCCTTCAAGAACGTCGACGTGATCCCACCGGGCAACGGCATCATGCACCAGATCAACCTGGAAAAAATGTCCCCGGTGATCCAGGTACGTGACGGCGTGGCGTTCCCCGACACCTGTGTCGGCACCGACAGCCACACGCCCCACGTGGATGCGTTGGGCGTGATCGCCATCGGCGTCGGCGGCCTGGAAGCGGAGAGCGTGATGCTCGGCCGCGCCTCATGGATGCGCCTGCCGGAAAGTGTCGGCGTCGAACTTACCGGCAAGCTGCTGCCGGGCATCACCGCCACCGACATGGTGCTGGCGCTGACCGAGTTCCTGCGTAAACAGAAAGTCGTCGGCGCGTGGCTGGAATTCTTCGGTGAAGGGGCTTCGGCACTCACGTTGGGCGACCGCGCCACCATCTCCAACATGGCACCGGAATATGGCGCGACGGCGGCGATGTTCTACATCGATCAGCAGACCATCGCTTACCTGAAACTCACCGGCCGGGAAGACGAGCAAGTCGCCCTGGTCGAGCAATACGCCCGCCTCACCGGCCTGTGGGCGGATGACCTCAAAGGCGCGCAGTACGAGCGTGGCCTGACCTTCGACCTGTCCAGCGTGGTGCGCAACATGGCCGGCCCGAGCAACCCGCACGCCCGCGTCGCCACCCGCGACCTGGCGGCCAAAGGCATCAGCGGCCAGTGGGATGATGTGCCGGGGCAAATGCCCGATGGCGCGGTGATCATCGCCGCCATCACCAGTTGCACCAACACCAGCAACCCGCGCAATGTGATCGCCGCTGGGCTGTTGGCGCGCAATGCCAACAAGCTGGGGCTCAAGCGCAAACCGTGGGTCAAGTCGTCCCTGGCGCCGGGTTCGAAAACCGTGGCCATGTACCTGGAAGAAGCCGGCCTGGGGCATGAGCTGGATCAGCTCGGTTTTGGCGTGGTGGCGTTTGCCTGCACCACCTGCAATGGCATGTCCGGCGCGCTCGACCCGGTGATCCAGCAAGAGATCATCGACCGCGACCTCTACGCCACCGCCGTGCTCTCGGGCAACCGCAATTTCGATGGGCGCATTCACCCGTACGCCAAGCAAGCCTTCCTCGCGTCGCCGCCGTTGGTGGTGGCTTACGCAATTGCCGGCACCATTCGTTTCGACATCGAAAAGGACGTACTCGGCCTCGACGCCGACGGCAAGGAAATCCGCCTGCAAGACATCTGGCCCAGCGACGAAGAGATTGACGCGGTGGTCAAGGCGTCAGTCAAGCCGGAGCAGTTCCGTGCGGTCTACATTCCGATGTTCGCGATCCACGAAGACACCGGCCCCAAAGTCACGCCGCTGTACGACTGGCGCCCGCAAAGCACCTATATCCGCCGCCCGCCTTATTGGGAAGGCGCATTGGCCGGTGCGCGGCCGCTCAAGGGCATGCGCCCGCTGGCGGTGCTGCCGGACAACATCACCACCGACCATTTGTCGCCGTCCAACGCGATCATGCTCGACAGCGCCGCCGGCGAATACCTGGCGAAGATGGGCCTGCCGGAAGTCGACTTCAATTCTTACGCAACCCACCGCGGCGACCACTTGACTGCGCAACGCGCAACGTTCGCCAACCCGAAACTGTTCAACGAAATGGTGCTGGAGAACGGCAAGGTCAAGCAGGGTTCCCTGGCGCGCATCGAGCCCGAAGGCCAGGTCACGCGGATGTGGGAAGCCATCGAAACCTACATGGAGCGCAAGCAACCGCTGATCATCATCGCCGGCGCTGACTACGGCCAGGGCTCGTCCCGCGACTGGGCGGCCAAGGGCGTGCGCCTGGCCGGCGTGGAGGCGATTGCCGCCGAAGGTTTCGAGCGTATCCACCGCACCAACCTGGTGGGCATGGGCGTGTTGCCCCTGGAGTTTTTGCCGGGCACCGACCGCCACACCTTGCACATCGACGGCAGCGAAACCTATGACGTGGTCGGCGAACGCACCCCGCGTGCACTGTTGACCCTGGTGATCAACCGCAAGAATGGCGAACGTGTCGAGGTGCCGGTGACTTGCCGCCTGGACACCGCCGAAGAAGTGTCGATCTACGAGGCGGGCGGCGTGTTGCAACGTTTTGCCCAGGACTTCCTGGAATCGGCGGCGACCGCTTAAGAGGACGACCATGGCACACGTACCGCAAATCAAGATCCCCGCCACCTACATGCGTGGCGGCACCAGCAAGGGCGTATTTTTCAGCGTTAAGGACCTGCCCGTGTCGGCGCAGGTACCGGGTGCTGCCCGCGATGCCTTGCTGCTGCGCGTGATCGGCAGCCCCGATCCCTACGACAAGCAAATCGACGGCATGGGCGGCGCCACGTCCAGCACCAGCAAAAGCGTGATCCTGGCCAAAAGCACCCGCGCCGGGCACGACGTGGACTACCTGTTTGGCCAGGTCTCCATCGACAAACCCTTCGTCGACTGGAGCGGCAACTGCGGCAACCTGTCGGCGGCGGTGGGTTCGTTTGCCGTCAGCGCCGGCCTGGTCGACCCGGCCCGCGTCCCGCACAACGGCGTGGCGGTGGTGCGTGTGTGGCAGGCCAATATCGGCAAGACCATCATCGCCCACGTGCCGATTACCAACGGCGCGGTGCAGGAAACCGGTGACTTCGAACTGGACGGCGTGACCTTCCCTGCGGCCGAAGTGCAACTGGAGTTCATGGACCCGGCGGCGGAAGAAGAGGGCGGCGGTGGTTCGATGTTCCCCACCGGCAACCTGATCGACGACCTGGAAGTGCCCGGCGTCGGCACGTTCAAAGCCACGTTGATCAATGCCGGTATCCCGACGATTTTCATCAACGCCGAAGACCTCGGCTACACCGGCACCGAGCTGCAAGGCGCAATCAACAGCGACCCCAAGGCCCTGGCCATGTTCGAGACCGTGCGGGCCTACGGCGCACTGCGCATGGGTTTGATCAAGCATCTGGACGAAGCCGCCCAGCGCCAGCACACGCCGAAGGTCGCGTTTGTCGCCAAGCCTGCAGATTACGTGGCATCCAGCGGCAAGGCGATCAAGGCCGGCGATGTGGATTTGCTGGTGCGCGCACTGTCCATGGGCAAGTTGCACCACGCCATGATGGGCACCGCTGCGGTGGCGATTGGCACGGCGGCGGCGATTTGCGGCACGCTGGTCAACCTCGCCGCGGGCGGCATTGAACGTAATGCGGTGCGCTTCGGGCATCCGTCCGGCACGTTGCGCGTGGGGGCCGAAGCCACCCAGGTGAACGGTGAATGGGTGGTGAAGAAAGCCATCATGAGCCGCAGTGCACGGGTGCTGATGGAAGGTTTCGTCCGCGTCCCCGGCGACGCCTTCTAAAACCCTGCACACATCCAATGTGGGAGGGGCAAGCCCGCTCCCACAGTCATAAACAGGCATTCAGACCTGCGAAACGATCAACCCTGACCCTGAGGATGCAACAACCCTAACTCACTTTGGAGATCTGCCATGAGCACCAACGTCGACCAGAACAACCGCCCCGATTACGACCAGGTTTTGCAGGACATCGCCGACTACGTCCTCAATTACCGCATCGATTCCCAGGCCGCCCTCGACACGGCCCGCAACTGCCTGATGGACACCCTCGGTTGCGGCCTGCTGGCCCTGCGTTTTCCCGAGTGCACCAAGCACCTGGGGCCGATTGTGGAGGGTACGGTTGTGCCATTCGGCGCGCGCGTACCGGGTACGTCCTTTCGGTTGGACCCGGTCAAGGCTGCTTGGGATATCGGCTGCATCGTGCGCTGGCTCGACTACAACGACACCTGGCTCGCCGCCGAATGGGGCCACCCCTCGGATAACCTCGGCGGCATTCTTGCCGTGGCTGATCACCTGTCGCAAAAACGTGTGGCCAATGGTGATGCGCCCCTGACTGTGCGAACCGTGTTGGAAGCCATGATCATGGCCCACGAAATCCAGGGCGTGATCGCGTTGGAAAACTCCTTTAATCGCGTCGGCCTCGACCATGTGCTGCTGGTGAAAGTCGCCTCGACGGCAGTCACTGCCAAGCTGATGGGCGCCAACCGTGAGCAACTGCTGTCGGCCTTGTCCCATGCGTTTGTGGACGGACAGGCGCTGCGCACTTACCGCCATGCGCCGAATGCGGGCTCGCGCAAATCCTGGGCTGCCGGTGATGCGTCGAGTCGTGGCGTGCGCCTGGCGGATATCGCGCTGCGTGGCGAGATGGGCATCCCCGGTGTGTTGAGCGCGCCGCAGTGGGGCTTTTACGACGTGTTGTTCAGCCACACCAACAAGGACCTGGCGCTCAAGCCCGAGGACAAACGTGCGTTCAGCCTGTCCCAGGCATACGGCACTTATGTGATGGAAAACGTGCTGTTCAAGATCAGCTTCCCCGCTGAATTTCATGCGCAAACGGCCTGTGAAGCGGCAGTGACACTGCACCCGTTGGTGAGGGGGCGCCTGCATGAAATCGAACGCATCGTGATCACCACCCATGAGTCGGCGATTCGCATCATTTCCAAGGTCGGCCAGTTGGCCAACGCCGCCGACCGCGACCACTGCCTGCAATACATGACCGCCGTGCCCCTGGCGTTTGGCAATCTGGTGGCCGAGCAGTACGAGGACACGTTTCACGCCGCCCACCCGATCATCGATCAGTTGCGCGACAAGATGGTCATCATCGAAGACCCGCGCTACAGCCGCGAATACCTGGAGGCCGACAAGCGTTCCATCGCCAATGCGGTGCAGGTGTTTTTCAAGGATGGCTCCAGCACTGAGCAGGTGGCGGTGCAATACCCCATCGGTCATCGTCGGCGTCGGGTGGAGGGCATTGCGTTGCTGGAAGACAAGTTCAAGGCCAACCTGGCGACGCGGTTCACGGCGCAGCGCAGTGCCGAGATTTTTGCCTTGTGCAAAGACCAGGCGAAGCTTGAGGCCACAGCGGTGAACCGCTTCATGGACCTGTTCGTGATCTAGAAAGCAACTGGGTACAAAAAGTGTGGGAGGGGGCAAGCCCCCTCCCACATTTTGAACCGAGTTCACTCAAACCTAAGGATCACCCTCCGGTTGTGCTTGCTCTTTTTCTCGATTTTCTCGCAGAACACCCGGCCGATTTCTTCGGTGTTGATCACATGGGTGCCGCCGCAGGGCTGGATGTCGACCCCGGCGATTTCGATCACCTGGACCGCGCCTTGGACCACCGGCGGCGCAACCGCCTGGGTGCGGGTGATTTGCAACAGGGTGGAGTATTCCGTGGCGGCCATCGACAGGGTTCTTACCGGGTGAGCCTGTTCGATCAGCGCATTGAGGTCACGGGTGATGCTGTCCTTGTCGAGGGTCATTTCCGGCAGGTCGAAATCCAGGCGGCCTTTGTCGGCACTGATGCTGCAGCCCGTGACAGGCGCATCGATGAGCGAACACAACAGGTGCAGGCAGGTGTGCATTTTCATGTGCTGGTAGCGCCGTTCCCAATCCAGGGATGCATCGACCAGGACCCCGGCGGTCAACTGCGCGGGGCAGTGTTCTACCTGGTGCCAGATGATCGAGCGCAATACGGGATCGCGTACGGTGCCGCTCACCGTCACCTGCGTACCATCGGGCAAGGTCAAGTGGCCGGTGTCGCCCGGCTGTCCGCCGCCGGTGGGATAGAACAGCGTGTGTTCCAGGGCGATGCCCTGTTCGCTGACGGCAATCACCCGGGCGCTGAATGCGTTCTGGTAGGGCGCGCTGTCGAACAGCGCCAGGGTTTCCATGGTGTGCACGGACATGTTCAACCTCCGACGATCAGTGGGCTGGCTTGCAGCAGGTGACGCACCATTGCACTCAAGCCAGGGGGGGACAGCAGGGTGATTTCAAACTCCGGGCCGCAGATTTTCAGGTTCAGCGGCAGGCGCGGCAGTTGGTTGCTGGCTTCGACGCGGTGCAGGCGAAATTGCAGGTGGTGACGCTCCTTCACGGTCGGCTCCAGCATCAGCCCCGGCAAGGGGTGGAAGTCGGCGTCCAGCACCGTGACCTTGTGGCTGGCGTTGACCTCTCCGACCACGTGCAGGCGTTCATCCAGGGCGAAGGCGCCGAGGTAGTTGCTGTGGTCCGACTCATCGTTTTTTTGCAGTTGGATCTGGTTCACCACCTTGACCTTGGTGCCGGCGGGCACGTCCTGGGTGATCACGCAGGACGGGCTGATAAACACGTTATCGCCAATCAACACATACCCCAGCACCCGTGCGCCGGAGCCGATTTCGACGTTGTTGCCCAGCCGAGGGTGGCGCTTGCCGTCGGGGTTGTTGGCAATGCCCCGGGCGCCGAGGGTCACACCGCAGAGGATGTAGCAGTCGTTGCCGATCTCGCAGGTTTCACCGATCACCGTGCCGTAGCCGTGGTCCAGCACGAAGCGCCGACCAATGCGCGCCGCCGGGTGGATCTCGGCGCCGGAAAGGACTTTGCCCTGGTTGCTGAGCTTGAGGGCAATCCGTGAGAACACGCCGTTGGTCTGGTCAGGGAAGTTCCACACGCGGTGCGCCAACCGGTAATACAACACCGCCTTGAACGAGGCATAGGACTCCAGGATCAGCTCGCCGCGCCCACGGGACGCCGGGTCGCGATAGGCGTAGGCAATCAGGTCCTCGGCTACCGCCTGGGCGGTCTGCTGGATCAGTGGCGCCAGGTGCGGCTCCAGTTTTTTCATCTGTGCGGGCGTGAGGGTCTTGATGAGGTGGGTGAGCAACTCATCGTGCAACTGTTGCATGTCGATAAAGCCGCCCATTGAGGCACCCCCGCATTCTGGCTGGTTGGAAAACCGGTTATTCGAAACTGGGCAGGTAGCTGTCGGCATTGTCATAGACCATGGTCAACACCACCGTTTCGGGCGGTAGTTCGGGGGCCAGTTGGGCGACGGCCACCATATTGGCAGCGGAGGACAGACCCAGGCTGATGGCATCGGTGCGCATGATGCGTTTCATCATGTCGATGCAGTCCTGGCGCGAGACCTTGAGCATGCCGTCGATCACATCGAGATTGAGGATGCTCGGAATCAGGCCAATCGACAGGCCTTGGATGTGGTGTGGCGCATGCTGGTTTTTCAGCAGGTCGCATTCTTCCGGTTCCACACCCATGACGCGGATGGCCGGCCAGGCGGCTTTGAGGGTTTCGCCGATGCCGGTGATGTGGCCACCGGTGCCGATGCCGCTGACGAAGTAGTCCACGCGGCGCTCACCAAAGGCGCGCAGGATTTCCGGTGCGGTGGTGTCGCGGTGGGTCTGCGGATTGGCGCCGTTGCGTTGCTGGTTGAGCATCACGTAGCTGGGGTTTTCCAGCTGCAGCTCCATGCACTTTTCGCCATGGGAATTGTTGCCCAGGCGGCTGTCCGAGAGCACCACCTTGGCGCCGTACAGGCGCAGCAGCTTCTGTTTTTCGGGGCTGTAGTTGTCGGGAATCACCAGCACTACCTTGTAGCCCAGCACATTGCCCGCCATCACCAGGCCGATGCCGGTATTGCCGCCGCTGGGCTCGATGATGGTTTGCCCGCAATCGCGCATCAGCACGCCCCGCCGTTCGGCGTCGAGGATCATGCCCAAGGCGATGCGCGCCTTGTGGCTGCCACCGGGGTTGAGGGATTCAAGCTTGGCGTAGACCTCGATGCCGAGGTCTTCGGAGAACTGTGCCAGGCGCACGATAGGTGTGTGGCCGATGGCGTCGAGGATTGAGTTATGCAGCATCAGTCAGCCCTCCGATCAGTACAACGGCATGTCGGGTTCGACGTCGCGAACCCAGTGTTTCATGCCGCCTTGCAGTACCTTGGTGTTGGCAAAGCCGGCCGCCAGCAGCGTACTGGCCGCTTGCTCGGCGCGGGTGCCGGCATAGCAGATCAGGTAATGGGTGTTGTCGCGGCTGAGGCGGTCAAGTTGGCCATCCAGCTCGGCCAGGGGGATGTGCACCACGCCCGGTAACTTGCACACCTCCAGTTCGCTGGCGTCGCGCACGTCCAGCAGCACGTCGGCGCTGCGCGGGTGGTCGAGCAATTGCTTGAGCACTCGTGGCTTGATGTAGCGCTCTTCGGCCAGTGACGGTGTGCTGGGCATGGCGTCGGCACACACGGCTGGCGCGACGTTTTCGCTGTGGCGTAGTTCCGAGCAGCACGGGCAGTCGGCGCGCCGCTTGAAGCGGATCTCGCTGAACTTCATCGCCAACGCGTCGAAGCGCATCAGGCGCCCGGACAAAGGCTCGCCAATGCCGATCAGCAGCTTGATCGCCTCGGTGGCCTGGATCATCCCGACTACGCCGGGCAACACGCCGATCACGCCACCGGCACTGCAATTGGGCGCCAGCTCTGCGGGCGGTGCGCTGGGGAACAGGCAGCGATAGCACGGCCCGCCCTTGTAGTTGAGCACGCTGATCTGCCCGTCGAAGCGGTAGATCGCGCCATACACCAACGGCTTTCCAAGCTGTACGCAGGCATCGTTGACCAGGTAGCGGGTGTCGAAATTGTCGGTGCCGTCGATCACCAGGTCATAGGCGCCCACCAGTTCCAGGGCGTTATCGGTATTCAGGGCGGTGTCGTGGGCGTTGATCTGGATATGGCGGTTGAGGTCTTGCAGCCGTTGTTTGGCGGATTCGACCTTGGGCATGCCCAAGGTGCTGTTGCCGTGGACGATCTGGCGTTGCAGGTTGCTGCTTTCCACCACGTCGAAATCCACCAGGCCCAGGGTGCCGACACCGGCTGCCGCCAGGTACAGGCTGATGGGCGAGCCCAGGCCACCGGTGCCGATGATCAGCACTTTGGCTTTCTTGAGGTTCAATTGCCCTTCGCGGCCCACGCCGGGCAAGGTGATGTGGCGCACATAGCGCTGTACTTCTTCGTTGCTCAGGGTGTCGACGTCAATGCCGCCCGAGGTGGCGAGCAACACTTCGATCCGGGCTTTTTCCGGCAATAGTTCGTCGGCCTCGATCAGTTCCTCCTCGGCGGTAAACAGGAAGTGTTCCTTGAGCTGGTTGTTCTTCTCGTGAAACAGATGCGGACGCAATTGCGGGTGGTTGTTGCAGAGGTTTTCAATGACTTCGCGCAATGTCGATCCGGTGCTCTCAAGGGTCGATTCCGGCAGCTTGGCCACGCGAACCAGGATATCGGGGAAAGAGACAGCGTTCATGGACAACTCCGTGTGCAGGTCGTTGAAGGGTTGAAGGGCGAAATGCTTGCCATCCCAGGCAAACAGCTTGGAACCCAGGGCCTGGCCTTGGCGAACGTCGACCACCAGGTAGCTGACGGGGTGGATCGGTTCGCCCAGGAACAGTGCCTTGTCCTGGTCTTCGTCGCTGAAGTAGGCGCCGACGTCCGGGTGGGAGTGGTAGATCACCACCACCGGGTTATCGCTGCGAAAAGCCTTGTTCAGCAGCAGGGTGTCGGCCACTGAGAAGGTGTAGCCGTTGGCCGCGCTGCGCGGGTACATCCCAGGGTTCTTGCGGTGCAGTTCATTCTGGATATTGCTGCCCAGGTACACGCTGCCGTCGGCGAAGACGTAGCCACAGCACTCCTCGGGGTAGCTGCGGCTGGCGTGGGCGTAGATTTGTTCCAGGGCTTTTGGGCGGAGGACGTCCATGTTTCTCTCGCGTTGATGGAGGGTCAATTTTTCTTGGCCAGGAGTTTTTCAACAGGCAACTTGGTAATTGCGAAACCAGCCAGCAAGATGGCCGAGTACAGCATCAGGTCGCGGGAAATCGCCAGGCCTTCGTACCAGGCGCCGATGATCACCGCGAACACCGGAAAGATGATGAACACGAACGACAAGATGATCGGGCTCAAGCGCTTGAGCAGCATGAAGTACACGATGAACCCGCCCACCGAAGCCACGAGCCCCAGATAGAACAGGGCGCTCCAGGAGCGCAGGGTGATGTCTTCAAATGTCGGCGTTTCAAACCACAGCCCGGCAACGAACAGCATCAGCCCGGCAATGCCGATGGGCAGGGTGTTGTAGGTGATCACGCTGATGGCGCTGCCTTTTTGCTTGGTAATGACGTAGCACAACGCGTGCATGATCGCGGCGGTCAGAATCGCCAGTACCCCGAAGAACTCGGCGTGGTCCAGGTGCAGGCCCTGGCTCTTGATGATCATGTACAGGCTGCCGAAACCGATACCAATGCCGACCACCTGGGAAAAGTAGATGCGCTCACGCAGGAACAGCGCCGAGAAAATCAGGATAAACACCGGCATGCAACTGAACAGCAGCGCGGTGAGGCCGGACGAGACATGCATCTCGCCGTAGTTGAGCAGGTAGTAGGGAACGCTGAAGTACGACAGGGTCACGAACACGAAGAACCAGCGGCTTTCGCGGGGGAAAAGGATCGGTTCGCGGCGCACCAGGGCAAAACACAGGAACAATGGGAAGGCGATCAGGAAGCGCAGGCCCGCAGAGGTGAGGGGTGGCACGCTTTCCACGGCAATCTTGATGCCCAGCCAGGTGGTGCCCCAACTCAGGCACACGATCAGGAACATCACACTGGTGACCAGCCCGGCCAGCCACTGTTTTTGGGTTTTGGTTTTGGCGGTGTTTTCGATAACGGCGGACATTGGCATCGTTTATTGCTTCCCTGAGCCGGAATTGAACTCTATATTGAACTTGTAATGAGTTATAAAATTCGGCGATTGAACCCGTAAAAGCACACTATTAGGGCGAAAGATGGCTGTCAAAACAAATATTGACATGGTGTCAATTATGCGTGAGGGCTTGTCCAACGGTCAGGGCGTGAAGTACAAGCGCCTGTCCGATGTCATGGAACGGGGCATCCTCGAAGGCTTGATTGAACCGGGACGAAAACTGCCGCCCCATCGGGTGCTTTCCGACAACTTGGGTGTGACCATCGGCACCATCAGTCGCGCCTACGGCGAACTGGAGCGCCTCGGGTTGGTGGTGGCGCGCGTCGGTGACGGAACATTCGTGCGCAAGCGTGGGATGGAGCGCCAGCGCGATGAAGGCTTTCGCAACGTCAGCGAGGAACCGCGCCAATACTTCGACATGAGCCGCAACATGCATATTCCCGGGCAGGAGACCGCCTTCCTGGCCCAGAGCTTCCAAACCCTGTCGACCAACGCCAAGTTCCTCCAGGACATTAGTGCCTACACCCCGGATGCCGGCCTGCCGCGTTACCGCGAGGCCGGCGCGCAATGGCTGGTGCAGCGCGATTTTCATCCGATCCCCGAGCAGGTCATTTGCGTCAATGGCGGCCAGCACGGCTTGCTGTGCGCGATGATGGCCCTGCTACGGGCCGGCGATACGGTGGTGACCGAGCAGCTGACTTACCCTGGGCTGATCACGGCAGCCCGGATGCTCGGCATCCGCCTGATCGGCTTGGAGATGGATGAAGAAGGCGTGTTGCCGAATGCGCTGGATGAAGTCTGTCGTAATCACCGGGTTTCGGCGTTGTACTGCACGCCGACGATCCAGAATCCCACCACCGCGGTGTTGTCGGTGGCGCGCCGCGAAGCACTGGTCAAGGTGTGCCGCGAACACAACCTGTTGATCCTTGAGGATGAAGCTCACGGCGTATTGGTAGAGGACCGTCCGCCACCCCTCAGCCATTTCGCCCCCGAGCGTACGATTTTGATCAGCAGCCTCAGCAAAGCGGTGTCCGCTGGATTGCGGGTGGGGTATGTGCACGCGCCGCCGGCGCTGGTCAGCCGGATATCAGCGGCCCTGCGCTCAACTTGCTGGATGGCCACGCCAGTGACCCTGGAACTGGCCACCCAATGGATCGAAAACGGCACGGCAGAGTACCTGCTGCGCCAGCAGATCAACGAGATCAGCCGGCGTAAAGCCCTGGTACGCGACCTGCTGGAAGGCCTGCAATACCGCACTCACCTCAACAGCCCGCACTTCTGGATCGAAGTGCCGGAGCCGTGGCGTGCGTCGGAAATCGAGGCGGAACTCAAGCAGAACAACTACCTGATCGCCACCGCCGAGGCGTTTGCCGTGGGCCAGACGGCGGTGCCGCAGTTTATTCGGGCGAGCATCTGCAATACGTCGGGGGATGATCAGCTGTTGCGCGAGGGGTTTGATGCGTTGGCGACGGCGCTGGGGCAGGGCGGGGGCCGGTTTCAGCTGTAAGCGTCAAGCCACAAGCTGCAAGACAAGAGCCGAGTGGCTTTTCCTTGCGGCTTATAGCTTGAGGCTTCCGACTGCTTCACTTGAACCTGCGCTCCACACCTTTCTCCACCAGAATCTTCGCCGAAATCTCTTCCACCGAAAAATGCGTGGAATTGATGTGCGCAATATTCTCGCGACGGAACAGATTTTCTACTTCGCGCACTTCGAACTCGCACTGGGCATAGCTGGAGTATCGGCTGTTGGGCTTGCGTTCATTGCGGATGGCGGTGAGGCGGTCCGGGTCGATGGTCAGGCCGAACAGCTTGTGGGAGTGAGCGCGCAAGGCGGCCGGCAGCGTCAAATGCTCCATGTCGTCTTCGGTCAGCGGGTAGTTGGCCGCGCGGATGCCGAATTGCATGGCCATGTACAGACAGGTGGGCGTTTTGCCGCAGCGCGACACGCCCACCAGGATCAGGTCGGCCTTGTCGTAGTAGTGCGTGCGGGCGCCGTCGTCGTTGTCGAGGGCAAAGTTCACCGCCTCGATACGCTCCATATAGTTGGAGTTGTGCCCAATGGAATGGGACTTTCCGACGGAGTATGACGAATGTTCACTCAACTCTTGCTCCAGCGGCGCCAGGAAGGTCGAGAAGATATCGATCATGAAACCATTCGACGTTGCGAGAATCTCACGAATGTCTTGATTGACGATGGTGTCGAAAATGATCGGCCGAAAGCCGTCTTTCTCAGCCGCCAGATTGATTTGTTGTACCATGGCCCGCGCTTTATCCACGCTGTCGATATAGGGCCGCGTGAATTTGGCGAAGGTAATGTTTTCGAACTGCGCGAGCAGGCTTTGACCCAATGTTTCGGCTGTGATGCCGGTGCCGTCGGAGATAAAGAAAGCAGATCGTTTCATTTGAGCCCTGGGCCTTAAGCTGATGACGAATCTTGGATATGATAGGCGCGATTTTGCCGTCCCGCAGTGGGCCGCATTCTCACTTATTTTCCAGGTCCAGGCCACAAACGCGGGTAATCGCTCCTACGAGCAGCCGGCGTCCTGAGCTTTTCCAACACAGTTAGTGGAGAGATCACCTTGGTAGAGTACGTAGTTTCCCTCGATAAGCTCGGCGTCCATGATGTAGAGCATGTGGGGGGCAAGAACGCATCCCTCGGCGAGATGATCAGTAATCTTGCAGGCGCTGGTGTGTCGGTGCCCGGTGGTTTCGCCACCACGGCCCAGGCTTACCGTGATTTCCTCGAACTGAGCGGCCTCAATGCTCAGATCCATGCCGCGCTGGACGCCCTGGACGTCGATGACGTCAACGCCCTGGCCAAGACCGGCAGCCAGATCCGCCAGTGGATCATGGACGCCGAATTCCCCGAGAAGCTCAACGAAGAGATCCGCACCGCCTTCGCCGCACTCTCGGCCGGCAACCCGGACATGGCCGTTGCCGTGCGTTCCTCGGCCACCGCCGAAGACTTGCCGGATGCCTCCTTTGCTGGTCAACAAGAGACCTTCCTTAACATTCGCGGCGTGGAAAACGTGATCCGCGCGGCCAAGGAAGTGTTTGCCTCCCTCTTTAACGACCGCGCCATTTCCTACCGTGTACACCAGGGTTTCGACCACAAGCTGGTGGCTTTGTCTGCCGGTGTGCAGCGCATGGTGCGTTCGGAAACCGGCACCGCCGGCGTGATGTTCACCCTCGATACCGAGTCGGGTTTCCGTGACGTGGTGTTTATCACCGGCGCCTACGGCCTGGGCGAAACCGTCGTACAAGGCGCGGTCAACCCGGACGAGTTCTACGTCCACAAGCACACCCTTGAAGCCGGCCGCCCGGCCATCCTGCGCCGCAACCTGGGCAGCAAGGCCATCAAGATGATCTACGGCGACGAGGCCAAGGCCGGTCGTTCGGTGAAAACCGTTGATGTGGACAAGGCCGAGCGTGCGCGTTTCTGCCTGACCGACGCGGAGGTCAGCGAGCTGGCCAAACAAGCGATGATCATCGAAAAGCACTACAAGTGCCCGATGGACATCGAGTGGGCCAAGGACGGTGACGACGGCAAGCTGTACATCGTGCAGGCCCGTCCGGAAACCGTGAAGAGCCGCACTTCGGCCAACGTCATGGAACGTTACCTGTTGAAAGAAACCGGCACCGTGCTGGTGGAAGGCCGTGCCATCGGCCAACGCATCGGCGCCGGCAAGGTGCGGATCATCAAGGACGTGTCCGAGATGGACAAGGTCCAGCCAGGCGACGTGCTGGTCTCCGATATGACCGACCCGGACTGGGAACCGGTGATGAAGCGCGCCAGCGCCATTGTCACCAACCGTGGCGGGCGTACCTGCCACGCGGCGATCATTGCCCGTGAATTGGGGATTCCTGCGGTTGTCGGTTGCGGTAACGCCACCCAACTGCTCAAGGATGGCCAGGGCGTGACCGTGTCCTGCGCCGAGGGCGACACCGGTTTCATCTTCGAAGGTGAACTGGGCTTCGACATCAAGCAAAACTCCATCGACGCCATGCCCGACCTGCCGTTCAAGATCATGATGAACGTCGGCAACCCGGACCGTGCCTTCGACTTCGCGCAGTTGCCGAACGCCGGTGTGGGCCTGGCCCGCCTGGAGTTCATCATCAACCGCATGATCGGCGTGCACCCCAAGGCCCTGTTGAACTACGACGGCCTGCCGCTGGACATCAAGGAAAGCGTCGACAAGCGCATCGCCGGCTACAACGACCCGGTGGGCTTCTACGTCGAGAAGCTGGTGGAAGGCATCAGCACCCTGGCTGCGGCGTTCTACCCGAAAAAGGTGATCGTGCGCCTGTCGGACTTCAAGTCCAACGAATACGCCAACCTGATCGGCGGCAAGCTGTACGAGCCGGAAGAAGAAAACCCGATGCTGGGTTTCCGTGGCGCCTCGCGTTACATCAGCGAAGCGTTCCGTGATTGCTTCGAGCTCGAATGCCGTGCGCTGAAACGTGTGCGCAACGAGATGGGCCTGACCAACGTCGAGATCATGGTGCCGTTCGTACGCACCTTGGGCGAAGCGAGCCAAGTGGTGGACCTGCTGGCCGAAAACGGCCTGTCCCGTGGCGAAAACGGCTTGCGCGTGATCATGATGTGCGAACTGCCGTCCAACGCCATTCTGGCCGAGGAGTTCCTGGAATTCTTCGACGGTTTCTCCATCGGTTCCAACGACCTGACCCAGTTGACCCTGGGCCTGGACCGCGATTCGGGGATCATCGCCCACTTGTTCGATGAGCGTAACCCGGCCGTCAAAAAGCTGCTGGCCAACGCCATCCAGGCCTGTAACAAGGCCGGCAAGTACATCGGCATCTGCGGCCAAGGCCCTTCCGACCACCCGGACCTGGCCAAATGGCTGATGGAACAGGGTATCGAGAGCGTCTCGCTGAACCCCGACTCGGTGCTGGAAACCTGGTTCTTCCTGGCGGAAGGCCAAGCGTCCGCCTAAGCTCGTTACGTCAAAAGTGCCGGTCACCCGTTGTGGGTGACCGGCATTCTTATCTGTACAGGGCGGGAATCCTTGCGGACGCCGCCCTTTTTTGTGCAAGAGCATTATGCAAAGCAGCAGCAACCTGTTTCCCGTCGCCCTGATCAGCGCTGAACGTCGTGGCGACCTGAGTGAAGACGTGTATCGCCTCAAGCCCGGTAACAGCCCCGACGGCACCGTCGAGCTGGCAGTTACCCGCTTGGGCCTGGCCGATGTCCAGGAAAACCGGGGCATCCCGGTTATTTTGTTGCACGGCAGTTTTTCCAACCGGCGTTTTTGGTATTCGCCCAAAGGCATCGGCCTGGGTGCCTACCTGGCACGCCAGGGGTTTGATGTGTGGATCCCGGAAATGCGCGGCCATGGTTTGTCCAAGCGCAATCATGACTACGCCAAAAATCGGGTCGCCGACTACGCACGCTATGATTTGCCGGCCATCGGTGCGTTTGTGCGCGAGCAAAGCGCGCAAATCCCCCACTGGATCGGCCACTCCTTAGGCGGCACAGCCTTGGTGGCGGCTCTGGGTGGCCAGCACCTTGGTGCGCCTGCAGTGGCTTCAGTGGCCTTGTTTGGTTGCCAGGTCAGCCGTACGCACTGGCCGTTGAAACTGCCTCCGGTGGAGTGGACTGGTCGATTGCTGCTCAAACGCTTCGGGGAATTGTCCGGCTCACGCTTCAAGCGTGGCCCAGAGGATGAGCCCGCAGGTGTATTGATCGAAGCCATGCGTTGGAATGGCCTGTTTGGCCGCTTTGGCGAGGGTAAGCACGACTGGTGGAAAGGCCTGGCAAACGTCGATGTGCCGCTATTGGCCGTCAGCGCTGCCGGTGATCACCAGGACCCCGACTGGGCGTGTCGCAAGTTGTTCGAGCAAGTCGGTTCTGAGCATCGCCAGTACCTGTGCCTGGGTCGCCAGCAGGGTTTTACCGAGGATTTCGGGCATGTTGAAATGCTCGTGAGCAAAGCCGCCCAGGCCGAAGTGTGGCCATTGGTGGCGCAGTGGTTGAAAGACCCGTTAACACCATTGTTCGGCGCGCCGGCCGAGGCGTTGGCGATGGTTTGACGCAGCGTTCTGCCATGGGCGTTTCGCTCGTGCAAGGTTGCGGCTAAGATATGACGCGCTGAACGCTTCTGGTCATATTCAGTCGCGCAGTGGCGCTTGCGTTGCGGCCAAGCGAATGGGATGTTCCCCGTCCGCTTCGACCGGTACTTCCTTGAAAGACACTTCTTTGGCAGAAAGGAATTTTTCGATGAACCATTACGTGACCCCCGACCTGTGCGACGCCTACCCCGAGTTGGTGCAGGTAGTCGAGCCGATGTTCAGCAACTTCGGCGGCCGAGACTCCTTCGGCGGCGAGATTGTCACCATCAAGTGCTTCGAAGATAACTCGTTGGTCAAGGAACAAGCCGACCAACCGGGCGCCGGCAAGGTGCTGGTGGTCGACGGAGGCGGTTCCCTGCGCCGCGCGTTGCTGGGCGACATGATTGCCGAAAAAGCCGCGAAAAACGGTTGGGAAGGGCTGGTGATCTACGGTTGCATCCGTGATGTCGATGTCATCGCCCAGACCGATCTGGGCGTGCAGGCCCTGGCCAGCCACCCCATGAAAACTGACAAACGCGGCATTGGCGACCTGAACGTGGTGGTCACGTTTGCGGGCGTGACGTTCCGCCCGGGTGAGTACATCTACGCAGACAATAATGGCGTGATCGTGTCGCCAAGTCCGCTGAAAATGCCTGAATAAACCGCAATAATCGACGGGGTGAGGATGTTCGAGGAAGAAAACGCGCAATGGGGGCTGGTACATGCCCTGGTGCTGGATGGTAAAGGCGGTGCGCGTTCGATTGCCCGGACTGACCTCGATGACCTGCAACTGCAGCCCCAGGAAAGCCTGTGGCTGCACTGGGATCGCAGTCATCCGCAAACGCAGACCTGGCTGCGCAAATCCAGTGGTTTGAGCGAATTCGCCTGTGACCTGCTGCTGGAGGAGAACACCCGTCCGCGCCTGTTGCCGTTGCCGGACGCCGAGCTGCTGCTGTTCTTGCGCGGGGTTAACCTCAACCCAGGTGCCGAGCCTGAAGACATGGTCTCGGTGCGGATTTTCGCCGCTGCCAGCCGCGTCATTTCCTTGCGCCTGCGCCCGCTGCGTGCCACCGATGAACTGCTGGTGCAACTGGCGGACGGCAAAGGGCCGAAAACCGCTTCTGAACTCATCCTTTATATGGCGCAGTACCTGACCAATAAAGTGCAGGATCTGGTCACTGACTTGTCGGAAGTGGTCGATGCCGAGGAAGAAAAACTTGATACCGACGAACGGTATACCCCGGAGCACGGCAGCCTCCTGCAGATCCGCCGGCGAGCGGCCGGACTCAAGCGATTCCTGGCGCCGCAGCGGGATATTTTTGCCCAGCTCACGCGCATCAAATTACCGTGGTTCTGCGACGACGATGCCGATTATTGGAATGAATTGAACAACAGCCTGACCCGGTACCTGGAAGAACTCGAATTGACCCGCGAGCGCGTGGGCCTTGTGCTTGAGGCAGAAGACCGACGCTTGAGCGTGCGCATGAACCGCACCATGTACCGTTTCGGCATCATTACCGGGATCTTCTTGCCGATGAGCTTTTTGACCGGTTTGCTGGGTATAAATGTGGGCGGCATACCGTTCTCCGAGAGCCCCTACGGGTTCATGGTTGCATGCCTGTTGATGGTGTCGGTGGCGCTCGGACAATGGTGGCTATTTCGACGATTGCGCTGGGTTTGAGCTGAATACCAGCTGAACGTAGGAAGGGTCCTATGTGACCCAAGGAATTTTACCCTCGTCTTTTAAAACACTTGCGAGAGGTCTTTATGCACGATCCGTTCGAACAGTCTTTGCGTGACATGCTCAATGCCTCGCCGTCCAACCGCGACGACGATGCCTGCCTGGGCCGCGTGTTGAAAACCGCTAACCGCCAGGTGGGCGCAGGTGACCTGTTCGGTCTGCTCGGTCGCTGGGTGCCAGCGTTGATGATGGCCCTGAACAATGGTTCGGCCCACGTATCGCCGGTTTCTCGTCGTAAATCTCTTGCTCGCACTGCTGATAAGGCTGATTGAATATGGAACTTGATCTCTGGACCCAGAGCCTGGTCACCGCGATGACCGCATTGTGGACCAAGGTGGCGAATTTCATTCCCAACCTGTTTGGTGCCCTGGTCCTGGTATTGCTGGGCTTTGTTGTCGCCAAGCTGCTTGACACGTTGTTGTCGAAATTACTCGCAAAACTCGGCCTCGACCGCCTGATGGCAGGCACCGGCTTGACCAAACTGCTGGGCCGCGCCGGGCTGCAAGTGCCGATCTCCACGTTGATCGGCAAGATCGTCTATTGGTTCGTTTTGCTGATTTTTCTGGTTTCTGCGGCTCAATCCCTTGGACTTGAGCGAGTTTCAGCTACGCTCGACATGCTGGCGCTGTACTTACCAAAGGTTTTCGGCGGTGCGCTGGTACTGCTGGTAGGTGTTCTGCTGGCGCAACTGGCCAATGGGCTGGTGCGCGGCGCTGCCGAAGGCGTGGGGCTGGACTATGCCGCTGGCCTGGGGCGAATTGCCCAGGGGCTCGTGATCATCATCAGTATTTCGGTCGCGATCAGCCAGTTGGAGGTCAAGACTGACCTGCTCAACCATGTGATTGTGATCGTTTTGATTACCGTTGGTCTGGCCGTTGCGCTGGCCATGGGCTTGGGAAGCCGGGAAATTGCCGGCCAGATTCTTGCGGGAATCTATGTGCGTGAGTTGTATCAGGTTGGGCAACAGGTGCGTGTAGGCGAGGTCGAAGGGCAAATCGAGGAGATCGGCACCGTCAAGACGACGGTACTGACCGATGACGGCGACCTGGTGTCGTTGTCCAATCGGATTCTCCTGGAGCAGCAGGTCAGTAGCCGCTAACCCGGCAAACCCTGCTAATGTACGCCGCCGCAAACCCGGCTGACCGGGTTGTAGCGGACATTGACCTGACTGTCGGCACGACTTGTTTTGAATAAAGCCCAAACGCTGTCCACGCGCTACGACCCCCGTGAGCTCTCTGATGAGGAGTTGGTCGCGCGCGCGCACACGGAGCTGTTTCACGTAACTCGCGCGTACGAAGAATTGATGCGCAGATATCAACGCACTCTGTTCAACGTTTGTTCAAGGTATTTAGGGAACGATAGAGATGCGGACGATGTCTGTCAGGAAGTGATGCTCAAGGTGCTGTACGGCCTGAAGAACTTCGAGGGCAAATCGAAGTTCAAGACATGGCTCTACAGCATCACGTACAACGAGTGCATCACGCAGTATCGCAAGGAACGGCGAAAGCGTCGCTTGATGGACGCGTTGAGCCTTGACCCCCTTGAGGAGGCGTCTGAAGAAAAGGCGCCGGCACCCGAGGAGAAGGGCGGGCTTGATCGCTGGTTGGTGTATGTGAACCCGATTGACCGGGAGATCCTGGTGCTGCGATTTGTCGCAGAGCTGGAATTCCAGGAAATCGCTGACATCATGCACATGGGTTTGAGTGCTACAAAAATGCGTTACAAACGTGCTCTAGATAAATTACGTGAGAAATTTGCGGGCGAGACTGAAACTTAGTGCGTGGCAAATATCTCTTACGTGTAGGCAAGTTCTGTTAGACTTGTCGCCGAGTTGTCCCCCGGTTTGTGGGACTGCTTTACAATCACCAGATGGGGATTTAACGGATGAAACTGAAAAACACCTTGGGCTTGGCCATTGGTTCTCTTATTGCCGCTACTTCTTTCGGCGTTCTGGCACAAGGCCAAGGCGCAGTTGAAGGCGAGCTGTTCTACAAGAAGCAGTACAACGATAGCGTCAAGCACATCGAAGACGGCTTCAATCCTGGCGCTCGCATCGGTTACTTCCTGACCGACGACCTGTCCTTGAACCTGTCCTACGACAAAACCAACCACACCCGTTCGAACGACGGTACTGGTAACCAGAAGATCAAAGGCGATACCGGCAGCCTGGTTGCTCAGTATCACTTCGGTCAAGCTGGCGTTGACAGCCTGCGTCCATACGTAGAAGGCGGTTTCGGCCACCAGAGCCGTGGCAACGTTAAAGCTGACGGCCACAGCGGTCGCGATCAGACTACCTTCGCTACCGTTGGTACTGGCGTGAAGTACTACTTCACCAACAACCTGTACGCTCGTGCCGGTGTTGAAGCTGACTACGGTCTGGACAACGGCAAGTGGGACTACTCCGCACTGGTCGGCCTGGGCGTGAACTTCGGCGGTAACGCTGGCGCAGCTGCTCCAGCTCCTACCCCAGCACCAGCTCCAGAGCCAACTCCAGAGCCAGAAGCTCCAGTTGCTCAGGTTGTTCGTGTTGAGCTGGACGTTAAGTTCGACTTCGACAAATCCGTTGTTAAGCCTAACAGCTACGGCGACGTGAAAAACCTGGCCGACTTCATGGCTCAGTACCCAGCTACCAACGTAGAAGTTGCTGGTCACACTGACTCCGTAGGTCCAGACGCTTACAACCAGAAGCTGTCCCAGCGTCGTGCTGACGCTGTTAAGCAAGTCCTGGTTAAAGACGGCGTTGCTCCTAGCCGTGTAACTGCTGTTGGTTACGGCGAATCCCGCCCAGTTGCTGACAACGCAACTGAAGCTGGTCGTGCTGTTAACCGTCGCGTAGAAGCGTCGGTTGAAGCTCAAGCTCAGTAATTACTGAGTAGAAAAAGCCCGGCTCAGGCCGGGCTTTTTTTCGCCTCAAATTTGTCTCAGGCGCTGACGGCGGTAGCGACATACGCCGCTTGCTCGGCAGCGGCCACACGGCCGATCACCAGGATCGCCGGGCTCTTCAACGCAAATGCCTGCGCGTCCTCATGCATGCGCGACAATTCGCTGCGGCATTCGCGCTGTTGGGGCAGCGAAGCATTTTCGATCATCGCCACCGGCATATCCTCTGGCATCCCGCCTTCGAGCAACTGCTGGCGGATCTCTTCCAGTTTGGCCACGCCCATGTACACCACCAGCGTCGTGCCACCTTCCGCCAGCGCCCGCCAATTAAGGCTGCTGTCGTCCTGGGTATGCGCGGTGACCAGGGTCACACCGCGGCTGACACCACGCAACGTCAGTGGAATCGCACAATTCGTCGCGCCCGCCAGCCCTGCGGTAATCCCATTGACCAGCCCCACCTCGACACCGCGTTCGCGCAGCCACAGGGCCTCTTCGCCCCCGCGCCCGAAAATGCACGGATCGCCGCCCTTGAGCCGCACCACGCATTTGCCTTGGCGTGAGTAGCGCAACATCAGTCGGTGGATAAAGTCCTGGGGGGTGGAACGGCAGCCGCCGCGCTTGCCCACCGTAATCACGCGAGCCTTGGCGCAGTGCTCCAGCACGGCTGGGTTGACCAAGTCATCGATCAACACCACATCGGCCTCGTTCATTGCCCGTACGGCCTTGAGGGTCAACAGCTCAGGGTCGCCGGGGCCTGCGCCCACCAGCCAGACTTTTGCATTCATGGGTTTTCCCTCGTGTAGAGATGACTTCAGCTATGAAAGAGTGAATACAGCAACACCAGATTGATCAGTAGCGACAGCAGCGCCAGGGTCCGCCAGACTTTCAACGGTTCGCGCTCCAACAGAGGCCTGGGCTGAACGCTCAGCTCTCGTCGATCCCCGTGCTCGAGCGCCAGCAACCATTCTTCGGCGGTTTCGTAACGGTGTTCCGGTTGAGCGGTGATCGCCCGTTCCAGGCTCAGTGGCAGCCAATCCGGCAGATCGGGGCGATAGCGGCTGGCGCTGACCGGCTGGGTGAACCTGGGGCGTTGGAAGGCTTCGATTTCCCCGTAGGGGTAATGCCCGGTCAACAGGTAATAGAGGGTGACGCCGACGCTGTATAAATCCTGCTGGGCCGTAGGACGGTCGCCATTGAAGGCCTCTGGTGCGATAAAGCTTGGCGTTCCGGGCAGTGCATGCGCACGGTCCTGCGAGAGGCCGGGGCAGTAGGCCAGGCCGAAATCCAGCACGCGCAGTTCACCGTCGTCGCCCAGCAGCAGGTTTTCGGGCTTGATATCGCGGTGCAGGATCTGCCGTCGATGCAACATGCCCACGGCCCTTAGCAAGCGCTCGGCCAAGGACTGCCATTGGGCCAAGGGCAAGGGGCCCTGCTGATGGAATAGCTCGGCCAAGGTTTTCCCTGGGTATTCGCGCATGACGTAATACAAATGCTGGCGCCCGTTGGCGGCATGCACTTCAGGAAATGCGCGCCCGGCCATCCGTCGCAGGAACCACTCTTCCGACAGCAATGCTTGTCCGGCGTCGCTGTCATCGTCACGGCTCAGAGGCAGGGTCTTGAGCAGCCAGGGTTGTTCTTGGGCATCGTGTACCCGGTACAGCAACGACTGTCGGCTTTGCGCCAGGACGGCGTTCACGTGCCAGCCCTCAAAGTGTTGCCCGGCTTTCAGCAGCGGTGGCAGGGGCCATTGCTGCAGTTGCACCAAGGCGTCCCCGAGGGTGACTGCGCCAAGGGTGTCGACGCGCACCAGCAAGGCACTGGCATTGTCCTGGCTACCCGCCAGGTGTGCGGCGTTGACCAAGGTGTTTACGGCCAGGTCCAGGTCGGTCTGCTCGCGCAGGATCGCCCGGATGCTGTGATCGCCCAGGGTCGCCCAAACGCCATCGCTGAGCAGCAGGAAGCACTCGCCCTCGCGCAACTGGCCGTCGAGAAAATCCAGCACCAAGTGTTGATCCAGGCCCAGCGCCCGTTTGAGCACATGTTGCATGCCCGGCTGCTCCCACACATGGTCTTCGCTGATGCGTTGCAACTCGCCGTCCAGCCAGCGATACGCCCGGCAATCGCCAACGTGAGCCAGGGTGAAGCGCTGGCCGCGAAACACCAGGGCGCTGAGGGTGGTCAGCAGCGGCTGGCCACCACCGTTGGCCTGCAGCCAGCGATTCTGCGCCAGCAGCAGGCGCTCCAGGGCCTGGGCCACGCCCCAGGTTTGCGGTGTGGCGTAATAATCCAGTGCCAGGGCCTGCAAGGTCGAACGTGCGGCCAGGCCGCCGTCGGCACACTGGCTCACGCCGTCGGCCATGGCGCACAGGTAGCCTTTGCTCGCCGCCAGTTCCGCCACGGGCGTGACCACCCGCAGCGCATCCTGGTTTTCCTCCCGTGGGCCGATGGCGCTGGCGTGGGCGACGCTCAGTTGCAGGCTCATCAGACGCGCGCAGCAGTCACGGCGGCCGAGCCCCAAGTGGTTCTCCAGCGACGCTTGACGCCGTGCAGGCCGAACCACGCCAACACGCCCAGGCTGGCGAACAACCACAAGGCCAACTGATAGCTGCCGGTGCTTTGCTTGATGGCACCCATGCCGGCCGCCAGGGCGAAGCCGCCGATGCCGCCGGCCATACCGATCAGGCCGGTCATCACACCGATCTCACGCCGGAAACGCTGTGGCACCAACTGGAATACCGCGCCGTTGCCTGCGCCCAGGCCCAGCATGGTGCACACGAACAGTGCCAGCGCCGCATAGGAACTTGGCAGGTTGAAGCCCACTGCCGCAATGCAGATTGCCGCCACGCTGTACATGCCGAGCAAGGTGCGGATCCCGCCAAAGCGATCGGCCAGTGCGCCGCCCAGTGGGCGCATCAGGCTGCCACCGAACACGCAGGCGGCGGTGTAGTAGCCAGCGGTCACGGGGCTCAGGCCGTACTGGTCGTTGAAGTAGCCGGGCAGGGCGCTGGCCAGGCCGATAAAACCGCCGAAGGTCACGCTGTAGAAAAACATGAACCACCAGCTGTCACGGTCGCCCAGGGCCTTGAAGTAGTCTGTCATGGATTTGGCTTTAGGGCGCTCGGGCGCATTTTGCGCGAGCCAGGCGAACACGATCAGGGTCAGGATCAGCGGAATCAGCGCAAAGCCGAACACGTTGCTCCAGCCAAACGCCGCCGCCAGTACCGGCGCCAGCAAGGCGGCGAATACAGTGCCGGAGTTGCCTGCGCCAGCGATGCCCATGGCCTTGCCCTGGTGCTCCGCCGGGTACCACTGGGACGCCAGCGGAAGCGCCACTGCAAAGGACGCCCCGGCCATGCCAAGGAACAGCCCCAGCAACAACGCTTGCTCGTAGCTGTGGACCCCCAGTTTCCACGCGCCGAACAACGCGACGATCACGATCACCTGGCCAATCAGCCCGGCCGTCTTGGGTGACAGCTTGTCCGCCAGCATGCCCATCAGAAAGCGCAATATCGCCCCCGCCAGGATCGGCGTTGCCACCATCAGACCGCGCTGCTGGGTGGTGAGCTGCAAGTCGGCGGCAATCTGCACCGCCAGCGGCCCCAACAAATACCAGACCATGAAGCTCAGGTCGAAATACAGGAACGCGGCAAACAGGGTCGGGGTGTGCCCGGATTTCCAGAAGCTTGATTTCATCACGCACCTCAACGGTTGGGAGTCTTGTAAGAAGGCCTGGTGATGGAGCCGCCGACTGAGGCCGCCCCATCGGCCCCGTGTTACAGGGGCCAAAACAAAAAAACGCCGCCACCGGGTTCGCGAGTGCAAACCGGGTGTGCGACGTCTTTGTCGTGAAGGGGCAACCGCCGTTGGTTACCTGTGATGATTGTTTAGCAAGTCCCGCGCCACATCAGCCGAGCAGCTCACTCATGGCGATAATCTGTTCCGCCACTTGGATCAGTTTCTGTTGGCGGCTCATGGCCTGACGACGCATCAACGTGTAGGCCTCTTCTTCGTTGCAGTCCTTCATTTTCATCAGCATGCCCTTGGCCAGTTCGATGCGCTTGCGCTCGGCCAACTGCTGGTCTCGGGCCTGGAGCTGGGCGCGCAAGGCCTGGTCGCTTTCGAAACGGGCCATGGCCACGTCGAGGATCGGTTGCAGGCGCTGGGCCTGGATGCCTTCAACGATGTAGGCGCTGACGCCGGATTTGATCGCCTGGCGCATCACGTTCGGGTCGTGCTCGTCGGTAAACATGACGATCGGCCGTGGCTGGTCGCGGCTGACGAGCACCACTTGCTCCATCACATCGCGACCGGGTGACTCGGTATCGATCAGGATCACGTCTGGGCGCACTGTTTCGACGCGCGACGGCAGGTCGATGGTCAGGCCGGACTCATCGATCACCTCAAAACCGGCCTCGATCAATGCTGTTTTGAGGCGCCCGACTTTGCGCGGGGTGTCGTTGATCAACAGGATTCGCAGCATAGAAGTGCTCCTGTCAGCGCAAGGCTTGGCGGCTGGCGGGGTTGGCCAGTGCATGCAGGCGGAAGCTGTGGGCGTAACCGATGGGGTCCGAGCCGTCCCAGATCTTGCCGTCGATCAACTGGCTGCTGCGCATGTCTTGAGGCGCGGCGCAGATACCCAGTGCATCGGCCGCCTGGCGATACAGCGCCAGTTGCTGGACCTGGCGGGCAACGCCCAGGTAGTCAGGATCTTCACGCAGCAGTCCCCAACGTCGAAACTGGGTCATGAACCACATGCCATCGCAAAGGTACGGCAGATTCACTTCGCCTGCGGCAAAAAAGCGCAGGGCGTGGGGGTCCTGCCAGTGGTTGCCCAGGCCGTCGTCATACGTGCCCAGCAGGCGCGGTTCGATGCAGTCGAGCGGGGCGTCGAGGTAATCTCGGCCGCTGAGCAATTGTGCGGTGGAGCGGCGGTTTTCGGTGCTTTCTTCAATAAAACGGCTGGCTTGCAGGATGGCCATTACCAGTACGCGAGCGGTGTTGGGGTATTGGTCGACGAAGGCTTGGGTGCAGCCGAGTACCTTTTCCGGGTGGTTTGGCCAGATCGCCTGGGAGGTTGCCAGGGTAAAACCCTGGTTTTGCGCGACTGCACTGGCACTCCAGGGCTCGCCCACGCAAAAGCCATCGATACGCCCGGCTTGCAGGTGCGCGACCATTTGCGGGGGCGGCACCACGACACTTTCCACGTCCTGCAATGGATGAATGCCCTGGCTCGCCAGCCAGTAATACAACCACATGGCGTGGGTGCCGGTGGGGAAGGTCTGGGCGAAGGTCAGTTTTGTTCGGCTTTGGTGCACGTGGCGCTCCAGTGCCTCAGGAGTGATCACGCCCTGCTGTTGCAGACCGTGGGACAGGTTGATGCTCTGGCCGTTTTGGTTCAGCCCCATCAAGACCGCCATATCGGTGGGGGCGACGCCTCCGATGCCCAGGTGCACGGCATAGATCAGCCCGTACAGGCTGTGAGCGGCGTCCAGCTCGCCGCTGACCAGTTTGTCCCGCAGGTTGGCCCATGACGATTGGCGCTTGAGGTTCAGGGTCAGGCCATAGGGTTGGGCGAAACCTTGCGTCGCCGCCACCACCAGGGATGCGCAGTCGCTCAAGGCCATGAAGCCCAAGTCAAGGCTGCTTTTCTCCGGGGCATCACTGCCGTTGACCCAGGCCAGCGGATCGTTTGTGGGGCTGTTGCCACCCGAGTCGTTCATTGACACCTACCTTTTTCAAAAAAAACGTCGTTCCCTCAGATGGCGCTAGAAGGCCATTGCGGGTAACGACGCCTTTGTCCGTAAGCCCGCTCCGCCGTTGGCGCGTGCTTCTATACACAGTGCATAGCAAGGCACATGCCACGGGCTGGCAAGCGCGGCCCGTCGTCAATTTTCCATCAAGATTGAAAGTGGGCGGCCTCTCAGTATGGCCGCCTCTTACCGCCAGGCCGCCCAGGAAACCCACGGTGAACGCTGACTTGCCCGCATTGATGATCCGCCCCTGGTTTTTCCGGGCGGTGCTTTGTGTATTGCTGGTGTTGGGGCATGCGGTGGCCAGGGGTGAAACCTATCAGGCGCAGGACGAGAGCCTGCATACCGTGTTTACCGTCTTGTCGTTGCCCTTGGGCTTGCCCGTCGTGGTGAGTCGGGACGTGGCGCGCACGCGGTTCAGTGGGGCGCTTGACCTGGACGCGCCGCAAGAGGCGTTGGAGGCATTGGCGCTGCAACACGGCTTGATCTGGTACAGCGACGGGCAAGTGCTTTATCTCTATGACGCTGGCGAGGCCAAAAGCTCGGCGGTGGCATTGCAACATATCTCTGTCGACAGGTTTCGTAGCCTGATGCGTCGCTCGGGGCTCGATGAATCGCGTTATCCGCTGCGGGCGAGTGGCGAGCGGATGTTCTATGTGTCCGGCCCCCCCAACTATGTCGACCAGGTGCTGCGCCTGGCCCAATTGCTGGACCGCCAGCGCGCTGAGTTGCGCCTGGGCAACCAGGCCTTTGGTGTGGTCCATGTCCTCAATACCCACGTGGCGGACCGCGAATACGAGATGGGTAAAGACAAGGTCACGGTGCCAGGGATGGCGTCGATGATCGAAACCCTGCTGGCCAGCGAACAGGAGGGCCTGCTGGCCGACAAGTCCCTGGCGGTGATTGCCTACCCGGATAGCAACAGCTTGCTGATCAAGGGTGAGCCCGCGCAGGTGAGTTTCATCGAGCAACTGGCGGCGGAGTTGGATATCCCCAAGCGGCCTATCGAGGTCTCGCTTTGGCTGGTGGACATCGACCGTGACGAGCTTGAGAAACTCGACCTGGCCTGGGACAAGGAGGCCAAGGCCCCGATCACACGAGTCCTGGAACCATTGGACGACAACCGCTTGATGGAGCAGATCGTCACGCTGGAGCGCCGCAGGAAAGCGAGTGTGGTGACGTTACCGGTAATCCTGACCCAAGAGCATGTACCGGCCGTGTTCAAGGACAGCCGTACATTTTATCTACCAGGCGCTGGAGATGATCTCGCCGACTGGAAGCCTGTGCGCTATGGCACTCAGGTCAGTGTGCTACCGCGTTTTACCGAGGGGAATCAGGTCGAGATGCTTCTCGACATCGAGGATGGCCGCCAGGTGAGTGAGGCGCGGCGACGTAACAAACCGACAGCGGTAGGGCGTGTTGGCATCAACAGCGTGGTGAGGGTAGCGCAGGGTAAACGCCTGTGGCTGGGGGCGTTCAGGCGTGATGCACAGGAGCCTGGGCGTAGCTCGGTGCGCGGTCGCTCGGCAGGCGTTCGCTTGTTTGTGGTTCAGGCCGGGGCCATCGGTGGCGAATTGAAGGGCCAAGCGCCAGGCTTCAGGCCACCACCGCTGACTGCCCGGCAGTACGAACGTGTGCAACGTGCGTTTGTGCGGCCAGAGGGAAATCTTTCCCCGTAAAAACGGGTTGATTCCTGAGCCTGGGCATTTTCTGCGGGAACACCGTTATCGCCGCAAATGCCAGGCCGCTGGGTGTGGAGAAGCGTCTTACAAGACTTTTCTGAAAAACGATGGATGTATCGGTTTTTTCCTAGCGTGGGCAGTCAGGCAGGTTTTTATAGTCGTGGCCGGGGCATAAAAGCCAGTAATTGAAATAAGGACTTCAATGTCAGTAGTTGGATATCGAGGTGGACATGGGCGTCGCTAATGATGGATCGACGACGATCGCTTTGGTCTTTGCTCGTTGGGTGCTGCAGGGTGATGGCCGTTTGACCGGCGTAGGGCCGGATATTCAGTTGCAGCCCAAGGAGTGGCATGTCTTGCGACTGCTGCTGGTCTCTGGCGGTGTACTGATGACCAAGGACCGTTTGCTGGAGTTGGCCTGGCCCCATGGCGAGGTCGCCGAAGAGTCGCTGACACGTTGCATCTACTCGCTGCGCAAGCACCTTGGCGTCGACAAGGGGTTTATCAAGACGATCTACGGGCGGGGTTATCGCTTTATATGCCCGGTAAGTGTGGAGCGGCAAGCTTCGGGGCCTTTCGGGCTGCTGGAACATGTGTGTCACGCTTGTGGCCAAGTCCGTCATGGGTAAGGGGTGGCACCGGCTGCTGTTGTTTTGTGTGCTGATGAGCGGGAATCAGGCATTGGCTTATTGTTGGGAGGAAACCGCCCGTCGCTACGATATTGAACCGGAACTGCTGCAGGCCATCGCCGCGGTTGAGTCGGGTCATCGGGCAGAGGTGATGAACTACGATAACCGTAATGGCACCCGCGATATCGGCCTGATGCAGATCAACAGCGTCCACTTACCGCGCCTTTTCAAGCAGGGCATTACCGAGGAGCGGCTGTTGAGTGAGCCCTGCCTCTCTGTGGAGGTCGGGGCATCGATACTTGCCGGGTTCATCCAGCGTTTTGGCTACAACTGGAAGGCAGTAGGCTCTTACAAAGTGGGGCCGGGGGCTGGGCCGGAGCGCGAGGCGTTGCGCATGCGCTATGCAGAAAAAGGGAGTATCAGTTTTTTTGTGTTCGGGCTGGTTAGGGCCTGCCGTCAGGCAGGCCGTTGTTTTACCAGCTCGGTCTGGTAAATCGGTCTCCGTAAAGAATCGCAAACTGATTCATTGCCACTTTCCAATCATGCGCCGGGTGCCCCCAGTTAGCCGTGATATTTCGTAGTCCCAGCCAGATCAGCTTCGTTGCCGCATCGTCGGTCGGGAAGTGCCCACGGGTTTTAATAATCTTTCGTAGCTGAGCGTTGATGCTTTCGATGGCATTGGTCGTATAGACCACTTTTCGGATACCCGCCGGGAATACAAAAAACGGTATAACCCGATCCCAGGCGCGACGCCATGCAGCAACTACAGTCGGATACTGCTTACCCCAAGGCCCCGCTTCAAAGGCGTTGAGCTCTTGCTCGGCCACGTCGGCATTGATCGCCTGGTAGATCGGCTTGAGGGCTTTGGCCAATGCCCGACGTTTATCCCAAGCGGCATAGTCCAAGCTGTTGCGGATCAGATGCACGATGCAGGTTTGCAGCGTCGTGGCAGGAAAAACCGCTCCCAAAGCCTCCGGTATCCCTTTAAGGCCATCCGTGACGGCGATTAGAACATCTTCTACCCCACGCGTTTTGAGGTCGTTGAAGACCTTCATCCAAAACTTGGCGCCCTCGGTGCTCTCAATCCAGATCCCCAGAATGTCACGTGTGCCATCGGGTAATACGCCCAGCGCCAGATAAATGGCCTTGTTGCGCACTAACCCCTCGTCCCGGATTTTGACCCGTAGCGCATCAAAGAAGATGACCGGGTACATAGGCTCCAGGGGGCGCTGCTGCCAAGAGCCGACTTCTTCCATTACGGCATCGGTGACTGAGCTGATGAAGTCATGGGACACGTCAGTTCCATACTGCTCAGACAGAAAAGCGCGGATCTCACGCACCGTCATACCCCGGGCGTACATGGCAATTATCTTGTCGTCGAAGCCTGTAAAACGGCGTTCGTGCTTGGGAATCAGGATCGGGGCGAAGCTACCATCGCGGTCTCTGGGGATATCCAGGCGAAGCGGCCCATCGTCGGTAAGAACCGTTTTGCCACTCTTGCCATTGCGCTGATTGGTCGACTCCTCAGGGCGCTCCGCGCCCTGAGGATAACCAAGGTGGTGACCCAGCTCGGCACCTAGCGCGCGCTCGATCAGAGCCTTCTTGAACGCCATGGACGCGTCTTGAATGGCTTCGGCGCTCATCGGGCCTTTAACAAACTGCTCGATCAGCTCTTGGGGAATCGAGGGTAACTCCCTCGCTGCTGCATGGGCGGGCTTCTTTTTGGTCGGCATAGATGCACCTCTAGCTACATGTTATGCCCGAACACAAAATTTCTGACAGTCTCCAGAAAAAATCTGGGCGCATTACGAGGCCTTGGTACTGCAGCGCTAATGGCCTTTGGGCTGCACGCCTCGCGTGCAACCCTTCACCCCGGCTATAATCGCTGCCACTTTCCGCCGCCATCCGAGTCTAGCCCGCCCATGTA
This sequence comes from Pseudomonas sp. S35, assembly GCF_009866765.1. Lineage (NCBI taxonomy): Bacteria > Pseudomonadati > Pseudomonadota > Gammaproteobacteria > Pseudomonadales > Pseudomonadaceae > Pseudomonas > Pseudomonas sp. S35. The sequence continues at coordinate 4,873,943 of NZ_CP019431.1, read as the reverse complement.
TACCCTGGCCCGCCAGCTGTTGTTCAAACTCTCCCCGGAAACTTCCCACGATCTGTCCCTGGACCTGATCGGCGCCGGTGGCCGCCTGGGGCTCAATGGCCTGGTATGCAAGGCACCCGCAAAGATGCCCGTGACGGTGATGGGGCTCGACTTCCCCAACCCGGTCGGGCTGGCTGCCGGCCTGGACAAGAACGGCGCGGCCATCGATGGCTTTGCGCAACTGGGCTTCGGCTTTGTCGAGATCGGCACCGTGACACCAAGGCCACAACCGGGCAACCCCAAGCCGCGGATCTTTCGCCTGCCGGAAGCGGAGGCGATCATCAACCGCATGGGGTTCAACAACCTGGGTGTCGATCACCTGCTAGGGCGGGTTCAGGCGGCAAAGTACACGGGCATCCTGGGGATTAATATCGGCAAGAACTTCGACACCCCGGTTGAGCGTGCGGTGGACGATTACCTGATCTGCCTGGACAAGGTCTACGCCCATGCCAGCTATATCACCGTCAACGTCAGTTCGCCCAATACCCCCGGCCTGCGCAGCCTGCAGTTTGGCGACTCCCTCAAGCAATTGCTCGAAGCCTTGCGCCAGCGCCAGGAAGACCTGGCCGTGCGCCACGGCAAGCGTGTGCCCCTGGCAATCAAGATTGCCCCGGACATGAGCGACGAGGAAACCGTGCTGGTGGCCCAGGCCTTGGTGGATTCGGGTATGGACGCGGTCATCGCGACCAACACCACGTTAAGCCGTGTCGGCGTCGAAGGCCTGGCCTATGGCGATGAGTCGGGCGGCCTGTCGGGCGCACCGGTGCGGGACCAGAGCACCCATATCGTCAAGGTGCTGGCGGCTGAACTGGCTGGGCGCTTGCCGATCATTGCGGTGGGCGGCATCACCGATGGCAAGCACGCGGCCGAGAAGATCGCGGCGGGCGCCAGTTTGGTGCAGTTGTACTCTGGCTTTATTTACAAAGGCCCGGCGCTGATTCGCCAATCGGTGGATGCCATCGCTGCGTTGCGCGTGTAGCAGCGAGTTTGCTCCTGCAGCAGTCCTCATTTTTCTCAACGCAATAAAAAGGGCTCCTTAAGAGGAGCCCCTGGGCCGAAGCCCGCCGCCTGGATAGGGCGTGCGTGGTTAAGTCGTTACCTATTCGTGGTGGTGTCGGAATTAGATGCCCTTGATTAGCCGACGGCGTGAAGTTCGTTGAGTCTGTGGATTCCCGCAGTGCCAGTCATACCGTCCCAGTTGTCGCCGCGTCCTTCTCGCCAGCCGTTGATCCAGGCTTGGCGTACTGACGGTAGAGTAAATGGGCAAAGCTCACGGGATTTGCCATGAACGCCATATTGATATCCGCGTAAAAATGCTCTTTCCAACGGATCACGCTTAAGTCTTCTCATAGGGTGTTTCCCTCACTTGTTGACTGTCTTGATATCCTTCGGCCTCGTCTGAGGCCGGGCAGAGTTTTTCTGCCGTTGGTGGGCTCGCTGCCGGCGTGGCGAGCCTAGGTGTCGGCGTCGTTACGGCGCCAACCTGTGTTGAGTTCTAACCAATAGGTCACATGGATTCAATGATCGTTTTGTCATAAGCACGTAACGATAACGATGCTATAGCCATAAGCTGGGATGGCTTTTCGCCCCATTTGTGTGGCAAAGCCAGCTATGATGCACCCTGCAAAGAGAGCGGGTTTAATCCTTTAGTGAGAATGCCCGCCCGATGCAGTCGGTTATTATTCGACGAAGGGTCGGAATATTTCTTTTTGTTGCTTAAAAAATTCACTCTGCCCCGTCGATAAAGGCTCAAGAGCCCGTCAGACGGGGTGGGACGGCACATTCGTGCCACGCGGGCACTCTTCAAGAAAAGTGCTTGATTGAAAACCGAGCCGGCGATGCGTCGCCCGTTCATTTATTGCTGAAAAGCCTGGAATGCCCCATGTCGGACCGTTTTGAACTCTTCCTCACTTGCCCCAAGGGCCTCGAAGGCCTGCTGATCGAGGAAGCCGTCGGGCTTGGCCTTGAGGAAGCCCGCGAGCACACCTCGGCCGTGCGCGGCATGGCCGACATGGAAACCGCCTATCGCCTGTGCCTCTGGTCGCGCCTGGCCAACCGCGTGTTGCTGGTGCTCAAGCGCTTCCCGATGAAGGACGCCGAAGACCTCTACCACGGCGTGCTGGATATCGAATGGGCCGACCACATGGTCAGCGACGGCACCCTGGCCGTAGAGTTCAGCGGTCATGGCTCGGGCATCGACAACACCCACTTCGGCGCGCTGAAGGTCAAGGACGCAATCGTCGACAAACTGCGCACCCCGACCGGCGAACGGCCATCCATCGACAAGATCAACCCCGACCTGCGCATTCACCTGCGCTTGGACCGTGGCGAAGCCATCCTGTCCCTCGACCTTTCCGGCCATAGCCTGCACCAGCGCGGTTACCGCCTGCAGCAGGGTGCGGCGCCGCTTAAGGAAAACCTGGCGGCCGCGATCCTGATCCGTGCTGGCTGGCCGCGTATTGCGGCCGAAGGCGGCGCGCTGACCGACCCGATGTGCGGTGTGGGTACTTTCCTGGTCGAAGGCGCGATGATTGCCGCCGACATGGCGCCCAACCTCAATCGCGAACTCTGGGGTTTCACCACCTGGCTCGGCCACGTTCCGGCGTTGTGGAAGAAACTGCACACCGAGGCCACCGAACGTGCCGCCATCGGCATGAACAAAACCCCGTTGTGGGTGCGTGGCTACGAAGCGGATCCACGGCTGATCCAGCCCGCGCGCAACAACATCGAGCGCGCAGGCCTGAGCCACTGGATCAAGGTGTACCAGGGCGAAGTCGGCACCTTTGAGCCGCGCCCGGACCAGAACCAGAAAGGCCTGGTGATCTGCAACCCACCTTACGGCGAGCGCCTGGGTGACGAAGCCAGCCTGTTGTACCTCTACCAGAACCTCGGCGAGCGCCTGCGCCAGGCGTGCATGGGCTGGGAAGCCGCTGTATTCACCGGCGCGCCGGACCTGGGCAAGCGCATGGGCATCCGCAGCCACAAGCAGTATTCGTTCTGGAACGGCGCGTTGCCGTGCAAGCTGCTGCTGATCAAGGTCAACCCGGACCAGTTCGTCACTGGCGAGCGTCGCACCCCGGAGCAACGCCAGGCAGAGCGCGAGCAGGCGGCTTACGATCAGGCCCCGGTCGAGCCACAAGAGCGCCAGTACAACAAGAACGGCAATCCGATCAAGCCCGCACCGGCCCCCGTGGTCGAGCAAGCGCGCTTGAGCGAAGGCGGGCAGATGTTCGCCAACCGCCTGCAGAAGAACCTCAAGCTGCTGGGCAAGTGGGCCAAGCGCGAAGGCGTGGATTGCTACCGTGTGTACGACGCCGATATGCCGGAATACTCGATGGCCATCGACCTGTACCACGATTGGGTGCATGTGCAGGAATACGCCGCGCCGAAGTCCATCGACCCGGAAAAAGCCTCCGCCCGCATGTTCGATGCCCTGGCCGCCATTCCCCAGGCGCTGAACATCGACAAGAGCCGCGTGGTGGTCAAGCGTCGTGAGCGTCAGAGCGGCACCAAGCAGTACGAGCGCCAGAGCGCCCAGGGCAAGTTCACCGAGGTCAGCGAAGGCGGCGTGAAGCTGCTGGTCAACCTCACCGACTACCTGGACACCGGCCTGTTCCTCGACCACCGTCCGATGCGCATGCGCATTCAGAAGGAAGCGGCCGGCAAGCGTTTCCTCAACCTGTATTGCTACACCGCCACGGCCAGTGTGCACGCGGCCAAGGGCGGCGCGCGCAGCACCACCAGTGTCGACCTGTCCAAGACTTACCTGGACTGGGCTCGCCGCAACTTTTCACTCAACGGTTTCTCTGACAAGAACCGCCTGGAGCAGGGTGATGTGATGGCGTGGCTGGAGGCCAGCCGCGATGAGTTCGACCTGATCTTCATCGACCCGCCGACCTTCTCCAACTCCAAGCGCATGGAAGGCATCTTCGACGTGCAGCGTGACCACGTGCAGTTGCTCGACTTGGCTATGGCCCGTCTGGCACCGGGCGGCGTGCTGTACTTCTCGAACAACTTTCGCAAGTTCGCGCTTGAAGACAACCTCACTGAACGCTACGCGGTCGAGGAAATCAGCGACAAGACCATCGACCCGGATTTTGCGCGTAACGCCAAGATCCACCGGGCCTGGAAAATCACCGCCCGCTGAGCTTGATCCCTTCTTGTAGGAGCGAGCCTGCTCGCGAAAAAACCAAAGGCGCCACGTTTATTCTGGATAAACGCGGCGCTCTCAGGTTTTTCGCGGGCAAGCTCGCTCCTACAGTGGTTTTGCGCTGGTCAAACCCTGGACCGATGGCTATAACTAAGGCCTAGCCAAAGTGACACCCCCCCGCACGCTGGCGTTGTGAGTGTTGCCTATGCCGTTGCAAGCTGTTCGCCCGAAAATCCTAGGCTTTATCAGTGAACAGGCGTCGGCTTGGCTGGTGGCATTGGTGGTGTTTTTGGCCGGGTGTGCCCTGACGCTCATCGTCGCGTGGGCGGCGTCCGACCTCTATCAGCAACAGGTGCGCCAGCGCTTTCAGTTGCTGGTGAATGAGCGCTATACCCGCCTGCAGGAACGCTTTGAAGACCAAGAGCAACGGCTGAACAGCCTGCGGCGGTTCTTCGTCAACTCCAGCGATGTATCCCGCGAAGAATTCGATGGTTTCGCCCAACCCTTATTGTTGCGCGCCCGTGCCTACTCCTGGGCGCCCCGTGTGTTTCGCGATCAGCGCAGCCAGTTTGAGCAAGAGGAGTCCCGCCTGCTGGGGGCTGCCTTTGTGATTCGTGAGCTGAACGAGGCCGGTGAGTTGGCCCCAGCGCCCGAGCGCGATGAATACGTGCCGGTGCTCTACAGCCAGACACAGAGCCTGCTCGGTTCGCCAATGGGGTTTGACCTGCTGGCACAGCCCCTGCGGCGCTCGGCGCTTGAGCGTGCACAAAAAAGCGGCAAATTGGCGGTGTCCCAGCCGATGCAACTGGTCGGCGTAGAGCCGGCCTACGCCACTGGGGTGTTGCTGGTGGCACCGGTTACCTCCGAGCAGTCACCTGCACAGCTTCGAGGCTACGTGATGGCCGTGATCAGCATGCGCCAGTTGGTGGCCGATGGCTTGCCTAAGCCTGCGCGGGACAACCTGGTGATGCAGATTGTCGATACGTCCGACGTGCAACAGCGGGTGCTGTACGCGTCCAGCAACACGCCGGGCGCCGGAGACCTCGCAGGCGCACGCCGCCTCACCCTGGGTGACCACGTCTACGCCCTGACGTTGCGTCCAAGCCAGGTATTCGATCAGGCCAACCATTCCTCGCAGGCCACCATCCTGACGATGGGCGGGTTGCTCAGCCTGTTGCTCAGCGCCTTGCTCTATGTGTTGGTCAGCCAGCGCCAGCGCGCCTTGAAGCTGGTGGAGCAGCGCACTGTGCAGTTGCGCCTGCGCGAGCAGGAATTGCGCGGCGCCCACGGCCAATTGCGCAGTGTGTTGAACGCCGCCACCCAGGTCGCGATCATTGCCACTGACCTGCGCGGTGTCATCAATACCTTCAATGCTGGCGCTGAACAGATGCTCGGCTTCAAGGGCGCGCAGGTGGTGGGCAAGTTGACCTTGGAGAGCCTGCACCTGGCGTCGGAGTTGGAGGCGCATGCCGTCAGCTTGAGTATGGCGCTGGGCAAGCGCATTCCCGCCAGCCAGGCGATGTTGGTCGAAAGCCCTGACAACCTGCACGAGGCCCACGAATGGACCCTGGTACGCCAGGACGGCAGCCAGCTGACCGTGAATATGCTGGCCACCGTGCTGTTGGATGATCACGGCTTGTGGATCGGGCACCTGGCGATTTACTTGGACGTCACCGAACAGAAGCGTGCCTACGAGGCGTTGGCCGCCCGCGACCGCCTGCTTAAGAAACTCAGCGCCCACGTGCCCGGAGGCATCTTCCAATTCACCCTGGAACCCCAGGATAACTGGCGGTTTATCTACGCCAGCGATGGCATGCGCGATATCTATGAAATCGAAACGGGCATGTTGCAGCAGGATGCGAAGAAGGTCTTCGAACGTATCCACCCGTTGGATGTAGAGCGAGTGCGAGCCTCGATTCGGTTGTCGGCGTTGCAGTTGAGTCATTGGCGTGAAGAGTACCGGGTACTGTTGCCACAACGGGGCCTGCGCTGGATTCGTGGGGAAGCCACCCCGGAAGAGCTGCCGGGGGGCGGTACGCTGTGGCATGGCTATGTGTCGGATATTTCCGATCTCAAGCGGGTAGAGGAAGAGCTGCGTGCGCTGTCGATCACCGACTCGCTGACCGGGATCCACAACCGTCGCTATTTTCAGGACCGGCTCAAGGCCGAGATGGTCCGGCTCAACCGCACGTCCGGGGCATTGGCGGTGATCATGCTCGATATCGATCATTTCAAGCGTATCAACGACAAGCATGGACATGCCGTGGGCGATGGGGTGTTGCAGGAGTTGTGCAAACGCATCAGCCAGCGCTTGCGCCGCACGGATGTGTTCTGCCGCTTGGGTGGCGAGGAATTCATGGTGCTGTGCCCCAACACCGATGGCGAGCAGGCCTACAGCCTGGCGATGGAGTTGTGGCAGTCGCTGCGCAATGAGCCGATGGAGCCGGTGGGCATCGTCACCGCCAGCTTTGGCGTGGCCAGTTGGCGGGTCGATGAGGGCGTTGATGGCTTGCTGCTGCGTGCCGACTCGGCGGTGTACGCGGCCAAGCAGGCGGGCAGGGACCGAGTTGAGGCGCCCCTGGTGTGCTGAGTCGCGTTTTGTGGTGAGCGGGCTAGCCCGCTCACCACAAGACTCAATTGCGCGTCAGAGTACCGGCGCAGCTGCCGCCAATTTAGGCTGGCGATACAGGTCCAGCAGCACCTGATCCAGCACCGACGAAGCGCCCCACGGCTTCGGATCGTTGAGAATCGCCACCACCGCCCAGGTATTGCCATTGTTGTCGCGGCTGAACCCGGCAATGGCGCGCACGGTGTTCAAGGTGCCGGTCTTGACGTGGGCTTCGCCGCGCATGGCGGTGGTCTTCAGGCGTTTGCGCATGGTGCCGTCGGTGCCGGCGATCGGCATCGAACTGATGTATTCCGCCGCGTATGGGCTCTTCCAGGCGGCTTGCAGCATCGCGGCCATCTCGCGGGCGCTGACCCGTTCGGCACGCGACAGGCCGGAGCCGTTTTCCATCACCAGATGCGGTGCAGTGATGCCTTTTTTCGCCAGCCATTGGCGTACTACACGTTGCGCGGCCTTGGCATCATCGCCGTCGGCATCGTTGCGAAATTGCGCGCCCAGGCTCAGGAACAACTGCTGGGCCATGGTGTTGTTACTGTATTTGTTGATGTCGCGGATGATTTCCGCCAGGTCAGGCGAGAATGCGCGAGCCAGCACCTTGGCATCCTTGGGCACCGGGGCCTGGATATCACGGCCCTGGATGCTGCCACCCAACTCCTGCCAGATCGCCCGCACCGCGCCGGCGGTGTAGGTGGCGTGGTCCAGCAGCGACAGGTAGGTCTGCGAACTGCAGCCGTCGCCCAATTGGCCACTCACGGTCACCGTCACGCTGCCATCGGCGCCAGTCACCGGGTTGTAGCGCACATCGCCGGTGCATTGCTTGGCGTTGGAAACCTTGACCTGATTGTCGATGCGAATACTGGCAATCGGCGGCTCGACCGACACGATCACGCGCCCCGAATCATTGCGGGTCACAAAACGCAGGGCCTTGAGGTTGACCAGCAGCGCATCGGGCTTGACCAGGAACGGCTTGTTCTCGTCATTGCCGTCGTCATTGAATTCCGGCAGTTGCGGCTGGATAAAGAAGCCACGGTCCAGTACCAGGTCGCCGGTGACTTGCTGTACGCCATTGGCGCGCAGGTCACGCATCAGCAGCCAGAGTTTTTCCATGTTCAGCTTGGGGTCACCGCCGCCCTTGAGGTACAGGTTGCCGTGCAACACGCCGCCGCTGAGGGTGCCGTCGGTGTAGAACTCGGTTTTCCACTGGTGGTTGGGGCCGAGCATTTCCAGGGCCGCGTAGGTGGTGACCAGTTTCATGGTGGACGCCGGGTTCACCGACACGTCAGCGTTGAACACGGTCGGGGTGCCAGGGCCGTTCAGGGGGATCATCACCAGGGACAGCGCGGTGTTTTGCAGCTTGGCTTTGGCCAGCGCTTGCTGAACGTTCGGCGGCAGGGTGTTGTTGATCGGGGCAGCGGAGGTCGAAAAGGCCAGAGGCAGGAGAAAACTGGCGAGTAGCACGGAGCGTAGAGAATGGGCGCGCAAAGATTTGATCATAAGAAGTAAAACCCTACTGCTGAGGAGGGTGAAAAAGGCGAGGGGTAAATAGGAAAAATCCCTCATTGGTCATGAAAGTGTCGGCATTATGCCCCAAGGTGGGCGCACTTGTAGCTGAACCATAGCTGGAAATCGGCGTTTTTTTACCGGCAAAGTGCCGCCTGTCCCAGAGAGTCGGGCAATCGCCGCCTTAAACTGCTAAAGTGCCGCCCGTTATTACTTATGAGGATTGTTCCAATGGCGACTAACCGTTCCCAGCGTCTGCGCAAAAAACTGTGCGTTGATGAATTTCAAGAGCTGGGTTTCGAACTGAACCTGGACTTCAACGAAGGCCTGAGTGAAGAAGCTATCGACGCTTTCCTCGAAGCATTCATCAAAGAAGCCATGGAAGCCAACGGTCTGGGCTATGTCGGCGGCGATGACTTCGGTCTGGTTTGCCTGCAGAAGCGTGGCTCGGTCTCCGAAGAGCAGCGTGCTGCCGTTGAAGCCTGGTTGAAAACCCGTTCCGAGCTGACCAAGGCTGAAGTCAGCCCGTTGCTGGACGTGTGGTATCCGGAAAAGCCGATCAACGCGGCTAAGTGATACTGAAAAAAACGGCGACCTGAGGGTCGCCGTTTTTTTATGCCTTGCGCCAGTTCAGAATCAGCAGCGTCAACACCCCCGCCACAATCCCCCAGAACGCCGACCCGATGGAAAACAACGTCAAGCCAGACGCGGTGACCATAAAGGTGATCAGCGCCGCTTCCCGTTCCTTCGGCTCATTCATGGCGATGCTCAAGCCATTGATGATCGAGCCAAACAATGCCAGTGCCGCAATCGACAGCACCAGTTCCTTGGGCAGGGCTGCGAACAGTGCCGCCAACGTGGCGCCGAACACGCCGGCAATCCCGTAGAACACCCCGCACCACACGGCGGCGGTATAGCGCTTATTGCGGTCTTCATGGGCATGTGGCCCGGTGCAGATGGCCGCGCTGATCGCTGCCAGGTTGATGCCGTGGGAACCGAACGGCGCCAGCACCAGGGAGGCCAGGCCAGTGGCGGTGATCAGCGTCGAGGCGGGCACGTTATAGCCATCGGCCCGCAGCACCGCGACGCCCGGCATGTTCTGCGAGGTCATCGCCACTACAAATAGCGGAATGCCGATGCTGATCGTCGCTGCCAGCGAAAAGTGCGGTGTGGTCCAGACCGGCGTTGCCACTTCCAGGTGAAAACCGCTGAAATCCAGCAAGCCCATCAGCCCCGACAGCGCGGTGCCGATCAGCAGCGCGGCCAGCACTGCATAACGTGGCGACAGGCGCTTGATGATCAGGTAGGTGAAGAACATCCCCAGCACCAGGCCGGTGCGATGTTGCGCCGCGACGAAAATCTCGCTGCCGATCTTGAACAAGATCCCCGCCAACAAGGCCGCCGCCAGTGAGGCCGGAATGCGCTTGACCAGTTTTTCAAAGCTGCCGGTCAGCCCGCAGAGCGTCACCAGCACCGCACAGGTGATGTAGGCACCGATGGCCTCGCCGTAGCTCACGCCGCCCAGGCTGGTGATCAACAGCGCCGCGCCCGGCGTGGACCAGGCGATGGTAATCGGCGTGCGATAGCGCAAGGACAGGCCGATGCTGCACACCGCCATGCCGATGGAAATCGCCCAGATCCACGAAGAAATCTGCGCGGTGGTCAAGCCCGCGGCCTGGCCGGCCTGGAACATTAGCACCAGAGAGCTGGTGTAGCCGGTCATCATCGCGATAAAACCCGCGACGATGGCCGATGCAGAAGTGTCGGCCAGCGGGCGCAAAGGCGCTTGGGTGGCGTCGGTCATGGAGAGGTGTTCCTTTTACCTGGGTGTTTGCCGGTGAAGGCGCAGATTCAAGCCTAAACTCAAACGTAACGACTCATTGCAATACAGCCGCCGGCGCAATCAGCCGTACAGTGTGTTGGCGCACTGGGTTGTGTACAATGTGCCCTGTTTTTAGGCGATACTTGCCAGCGACACGCTGTTGCCGTATTACCGTTAATTCGCCGCCGTTCTCCAAACCCGAGTGCCCATGAACGAACAGTTGCAACCTCTCAAGAAACAACCGCGAGCTGGCAAGGCCGGTCGCAGCGGAACCCAGGACGATATCGTCTACGCGCATATCTTCGAGGCCATCCTCGAACAACGCCTGGCGCCCGGCACCAAATTGAGCGAAGAGGCACTGGGCGAAATCTTCGGCGTGAGCCGCACCATCATTCGTCGCGCCCTGTCGCGCCTGGCCCATGAGGGCGTGGTGCTGCTGCGGCCCAATCGCGGTGCGGTCGTGGCTAGCCCAAGCGTCGAGGAAGCGCGTCAGGTATTCCTGGCCCGGCGCCTGGTGGAGCGGGCGATCACTGAACTGGCAGTGCAGCACGCCACGGCTGAGCAGTTGGCCGAGCTGCGCCAGATGGTCAACGACGAGCGCGACAGTTTTTCCCGTGGTGATCGCGGTGCGGGTATCCGCCTCTCTGGCGAATTCCACCTCAAGCTGGCCGAGGCGGCGAAGAACGCGCCGCTGATCAGCTTCCAGCGCAGCCTGGTGTCCCAGACCTCGTTGATCATCGCCCAGTACGAAAGCGGCAACCGCTCGCACTGTTCGTATGATGAGCACACCCAGTTGATCGACGCGATTGAAGCGCGGGACGCGACACTGGCGGTGAATCTGATGATGCATCACATGGATCACATCGACAGCAAGCTCAACCTCGATGAAGAGAGTGCGTCGGATGATTTGCATGCGGTGTTCTCGCATTTGCTGCAGACCAAGAAGCCTGGGCGCTCTTCGGTCAAGCTGTAATTTCCCTGGCTCACCCGGGACAACATGTGGGAGGGGGCTTGCCCCCCTCCCACATTTGTTTTGTGTCGTGGCGCAGATCAGCGTTGGTGCACGAGCTGGCCCGCTGCGTAGGTCTGCATCACCGTGCGATCATCCCCCAGCGTCATCAACACAAACAGGGTTTCGGCAATGTTATTGGCCTGTTTCAAGCGATAACTCAGCAGCGGCGTGGCGTTGTAGTCCAGCACCAAAAAGTCCGCATCCGTCCCAGGTTGCAGCGTGCCGATCTTGTCTTCCAACCGCAGCGCCCGCGCACCGCCCAGGGTTGCCAGGTACAGCGACTTGAACGGGCTCAGCCGCGCGCCTTGCAACTGCATGACCTTGTACGCTTCGTTCAGCGTTTGCAGCAGCGAGAAGCTGGTGCCGCCGCCCACGTCCGTACCCAGGCCCACATTCAGCTTGTGCTTCTCGGCCATCGGCAGGTTAAACAGGCCACTGCCGAGGAAGAAGTTCGACGTCGGGCAGAACGCCACGGCCGAACCGGTTTCCGCCAGCCGTGCGCACTCGTCATCACACAGGTGTACGCCGTGGGCAAACACCGAGCGTTCGCCCAGCAGTTTGTAGTGGTCGTACACATCCAGATAGCCTTTGCGCTCCGGGAACAACTCTTTAACCCATTCCACTTCCTGCTTGTTCTCACTGATGTGAGTCTGCATGTACAGGCCTGGGTATTCCCCCAGCAGTTGCCCGGCCAGCGCTAATTGCTCCGGCGTGCTGGTCGGCGCAAAGCGCGGCGTGACGGCATAGTGCAGGCGGGCCTTGCCGTGCCAGCGCTCGATCAGCGCCTTGCTGTCCTGATAGCCGGATTCAGGCGTGTCGGTCAGATAGTCCGGCGCATTGCGGTCCATCATCACCTTGCCAGCGATCATGCGCAGGTCGAGCTTCTCGGCCGCTTCGAAGAATGAGTTCACTGACTGTGGATGCACGCTGCCGAACACCAGCGCCGTCGTGGTGCCGTTGCGCAGCAGTTCCTTGATGAAAATGTCCGCGACTTCGTCGGCGTGGGCCTTGTCAGCGAACTGGCTTTCGCACGGGAAGGTGTAGGTATTGAGCCAGTCCAGCAACTGCTCGCCATAGGCGCCGACCATGCCGGTCTGCGGCAGGTGGATATGGGTGTCGATCAGGCCGGGCGTGATCAGCGCGTCCTGGTAATGGGTGACTTCGATGTCGGCCGGCAGCGTCGGCAACAGGTCGCCGGCATGGCCGATGGCACTGATCTGGCCGTTATCGATCACCAGCAGGCCGTCTTCGAAGTATTCATAGGACGCTTCGATGCCTACTTCAGCAGGGTCGGCGATGCTGTGCAGAATGGCGGCACGGTAGGCTTTGCGAGTCAAAGGCATGGTTATCTCAATTCGTGGCTTGGCTGCGGCGTGACACCGGCAACAGTTTGGCGATGGGTTCGGCGGCTGCGGTGTGCTGGCCGAAATGGGCGTTATAGGTGGCGATGATTTCTGCGGCGATGGAGATCGCGATCTCCACCGGCAACTTGCCCTTCACCTCGGTGAGGCCCATGGGGCAGCGCATGCGTTGCAATTGCGCGGCATCGAAGCCGCGATCACGCAGGCGGTGTTCGAACTTGACGCGTTTGGTCTTGGAGCCGATCAGGCCGAAGTAGGCGAAGTCGTTGCGCTTGAGCAGGGCGGCTGTGAGTTCCAGGTCCAGTGCATGATTGTGGGTCATGACGATGCAGTAACTGCCCACCGGCAAGTCGGCAATTTCGTCGACCGGCTCTTCGCTGACGATTTTACGCACGCCTTGTGGGATATGTTCCGGAAACTCCTGGTCGCGCGAATCGATCCAGCGTACCCGACACGGCAGGCTTGCCAGCAACGGTACCAGTGCACGGCCGACGTGGCCGGCGCCAAACACCGCAATCTGCGCCTGTACCTGGCCCATGGGTTCGAACAGCAACACGGTCACGCCACCGCAGCACTGGCCCAGGCTCGCGCCGAGGCTGAAGCGCTCCAGATGGGTGTTCTGCTGGCCCCGCACGAGCATGTCCCGGGCGATCTGCATCGCCTTGTATTCCAGGTGCCCACCGCCGATGGTGTCGTAGGTCTGCGCGGCGCTGATCACCATCTTCGAACCGGCATTGCGCGGCGTGGAGCCGAGCTCTTCGATGATGGTGACGAGTACGCAGGGTTCGCCTTGGTTTTGCAGGTCGGCGAGGGCGCTGATCCAGTTGTTCATAGTCACCTCTTGTGGTGTCTGTCAGGCAGCTATCGGGAGCAAGTCGAATCGTCGCACCGCCCCTCCCACATTTGATGGTATTCACCGATCAAAATGTGGGAGGAGGCTTGCCTCCGATGGCCGCGCCTGGGCCTATAGCTGAGCCATCTCGGTTTCGGTTTCAACAGGCACAACCGCCTGCAACTGCCGCATCTGCTCGCACCCCCACAACACCCGCTCCGGCGTCGCTGGCGCATCGATCTTCGGCTGATGGCGATAGTCGCCCAGGCTCGCCACCGCATCCTTGATCGCGCACCACGAGGCAATCCCGAGCATGAACGGCGGCTCACCCACGGCCTTGGAGTGGAACACCGTGTCTTCCGGGTTCTTGCGGTTTTCCACCAGCTTCACCCGCAGGTCCAGCGGCATGTCCGCCACCGCCGGGATCTTGTAGCTGGCCGGGCCGTTGGTCATCAGCTTGCCCTTGTTGTTCCACACCAACTCTTCCATGGTCAGCCAGCCCATGCCCTGGATAAAGCCGCCTTCCACCTGGCCGATATCGATGGCCGGGTTCAGCGAGGCACCGACGTCGTGGAGGATGTCGGTGCGCAGCATCTTGTATTCGCCGGTCAGGGTGTCGACGATCACCTCGCAGCACGCCGCGCCGAACGCGAAGTAATAGAACGGCCGCCCACGGGACTGGCTGCGGTCGTAGAAGATTTTCGGGGTCTTGTAGAAGCCCGTGCTCGACAGCGACACTTGGGCGAAATACGCCTGCTGGATCAACGCCTCAAAGGTCAGGATCTGGTCACGCACGCGCACATGGCCGTTGTGGAATTCCACGTCCGCTTCGCTGACGTCGTACTTGCGTGCGGCAAACTCCACCAGGCGTTTCTTGATGGTTTCGGCGGCGTTCTGTGCGGCCTTGCCGTTCAGGTCGGCACCGCTGGACGCCGCTGTAGGTGAAGTGTTGGGCACCTTGTCGGTGTTGGTGGCGGTGATCTGCACCCGGTCGATTTCGACCTGGAACACTTCGGCCACGACTTGCGCGACCTTGATGTTCAACCCCTGGCCCATCTCGGTGCCGCCGTGGTTCAGGTGGATACTGCCGTCGGTGTAGATATGGATCAGCGCGCCGGCCTGGTTGAGAAAGCTGGCGGTGAACGAGATGCCGAATTTGACCGGCGTCAGCGCCAGGCCCTTTTTCAGGATCGGGCTGTGGGCGTTGTACAGGCGAATCGCTTCGCGACGCTCGGCGTATTGGCTGCTGGCCTCCAGCTCGGCGGTCATCTCTTCGAGCATGTTGTGCTCGACGGTCTGGTAGTAGTGGGTGACGTTGCGCTCGGTCTTGCCGTAGTAGTTAGCCTTGCGCACCGCCAATGGATCCAGCGCCAAGTGCCGTGCGATGGCGTCCATCACTTCTTCGATGGCGACCATGCCTTGCGGGCCGCCGAAACCACGGTAAGCGGTGTTGGACGCGGTGTTGGTCTTGCAACGATGGCCGTTCACCGTGGCATCGCCCAGGTAATACGAGTTGTCAGAGTGGAACATGGCGCGGTCGACAATCGAGTTGGACAGGTCCGGCGAGCAGCCGCAGTTGCCCGCCAGCTCCAGGTTGATCCCGTGCAGGCGGCCGCTGTCGTCGAAGCCCACGTCGTATTCGATATAGAAGGGGTGGCGCTTGCCGGTCATCAGCATGTCTTCCACCCGCGGCAGGCGCATTTTGGTCGGCTGACCTGTGAGGCGCGCCACCACCGCACACAGGCATGCGGGGCTGGCGGCCTGGGTTTCCTTGCCGCCGAAACCGCCACCCATGCGGCGCATGTCGACGACGATTTTGTTCATCGACACATCCAGCACTTCGGCCACCAGTTTCTGCACCTCGGTGGGGTTTTGCGTGGAGCAGTAGACGATCATGCCGCCGTCTTCGGTAGGCATCACTGAGGAAATCTGGGTTTCCAGGTAGAAGTGTTCCTGGCCGCCGATGTGCAGGGTGCCCTGGATGCGGTGTTGCGCCGTCGCCAGTGCGCCGGCCGAATCACCGCGTTGATGGGTGTGGCTGTCGAGCACGAAGTGTTTGTTGCGGTACGCTTCGACCACATCCAGCACCGGCTCCAGGTCTTCGTATTCGATCACGGCGGCCATCGCGGCCTTGCGTGCGGTGTCCAGGTCGCGGGCGGCCACGGCCAGCACCACTTGGCCGACGAACTGCACGGTGTCGATGGCCAGCAACGGGTCGCCGGGCATCAGTGGGCCGATGTCTTTCAGGCCCGGTACGTCTTCGTGGGTGATGGCGATGCGCACGCCGTCGAAGGCGTAGCAGGGCGCGGTGTCGATGCTGATGATCCGAGCGTGGGCGCGGTCTGACATGCGCGCATACAGGTGCAACTGGTTGGGGAATTCCAGACGGTCATCGATGTACTGCGCTTCACCGCTGACGTGCTTGGCGGCGCTGTCGTGCTTGACGCTGCGACCGACTCCGGACGTCAGGTCCTGGGCGAACAGCTCGGCGAGTTCGGCCTGGGTTTTTTCCACGGCGTGATGGTTAGACATAAGCGGTCACCCGAGTCTCGATGTGCGGCGTTTGCAGTTCGATGAAGTATTTGCGCAGCAGGTTCTGTGCGCTGAGCAGGCGGTATTCCTTGCTGGCGCGAAAGTCTGACAGCGGGGTGAAATCCTGGGCCAGGGCGGCGCAGGCTTTCTCCACGGTGGCGGCGTTCCACGTCGCGCCGACCAATGCGGCTTCGCAGCTCTTGGCGCGTTTTGGCGTAGCGGCCATACCGCCGAACGCTACGCGTGCTTCGCCGATCACACCGTTGTCGAGCGTCAGGTTGAAAGCTGCGCACACGGCGGAAATATCATCGTCCAGGCGCTTGGACACCTTGTACGCCCGAAACAGTGCGTGGCCTTTCGGCACGATGATTTTCTCGATGAATTCACTGTCCTGACGTGCGGTCACACGGTAGTCGATGAAGTAGTCTTCCAAGGCCAGCGTGCGGCGCACGTCGCCCTTGCACAGCACGATCTGCGCGCCGAGGGCGATCAGCAGCGGCGGCGAATCACCAATCGGCGAGGCGTTGCCGATATTGCCGCCCAAGGTGCCCTGGTTGCGGATTTGCAGGGAGGCGAAGCGGTGCAGCAGCTCGCCGAAGTCCGGGTATTCGTGGTGCAGCGCGGTGTAGCAGTCGGAGAGGGCGGTGGCGGCGCCGATTTCCAGGCGATCGTCGAAGGATTCGATGCGCTTCATTTCTTCAATGTTGCCGACGTAGATCATCACCGGCAGCGTGCGGTGGAACTGGGTGACTTCCAGCGCCAGGTCGGTGCCGCCGGCCAGCAGGCGGGCTTGCGGGTAGGCGTCGTAGAGGTCGGCCAGGTCGGCCACGGTCAGTGGCACCAGGCAGCGTTTGTCGCCGCTGTTGAGTTCGCCGGTCTGCGTCGGCGCGATGGCTTTGAGGCGCGCGATGGTTTGCGCCTGGCGGCTGTCGAACTGATCCTGCGGTTTGTTGCAGCAAGCCTGTTCGGCGGCGGCGAGGATCGGACGATAACCGGTGCAACGGCACAGGTTGCCGGCTAGGGCTTCATGGGCTTTGGCGCTGTCGGGCGCATCGCTGTTCTTTTGCAGTGCGAACAACGACATCACGAAACCTGGGGTACAAAAGCCGCACTGCGAACCGTGGCACTCGACCATAGCCTGTTGCACGCTGTGCAGTTGGCCCTGGTGCTTGAGGTCTTCGACGCTGATCAGTTGCTTGCCGTGCAGCGACGACACAAAGGTCAGGCACGAGTTGAGGCTGCGATAACGAATTTGCTCGGCGCCCTGGTCATCGGTGTGCAGTTCGCCGACCACCACGGTGCACGCACCGCAATCGCCGCTGGCGCAGCCTTCCTTGGTGCCGGATTTGCCCAGGTGCTCGCGCAGGTAGTTGAGCACAGTCAGGTTGGGGTCCAGGGCGTGCTCGCTACGGAGTTCCTGGTTAAGTAAAAACTGGATCACGGAAGGCCTCGCAGACTCATTATTGTTGTTAACCGCTTTGCGCCGAATCTAGTCATGTCTGACTTTTCGGTCAATGAATTTCTGACCTAAGGGTCAAGAAATTGCGATCGCAACACTTACAATTATGGTCCAGTCTTCTGGAACCGGCGTTTTTGCTGGTTTGTGTCGCTCAACCGCTGCTTATTTCATGCCAAATTCGCCACGGTGGGCGTAGCGCCATCAGCCAGCCAATGCGCTACACTGCCGCGCTTGTACCGATAGAAGATTTTGAAGGGAAAACATGACGTTCAAGGCGCCGGACAGTCTCGCCGAGCAAATCGCTCACCACCTCGCCGAACGCATCATTCGCGGCGATCTCAAGCCTGGGGAGCGGATCCAGGAACAGAAAGTCACGTTGGCACTCAATGTCAGCCGTGGTTCCGTGCGCGAAGCCTTGCTGATCCTCGAACGCCGTCACTTGATCGCGATCCTGCCGCGCCGTGGCGCCCACGTCACCGAGCTCACCGCACACAAGGTGCAGAGCCTGTGCACGCTGATGAGCGAGCTGTACATCCTGCTCGGCAATGCGGTCGCCGAAGGCTGGCAGACCCAGGCCGACATGGCGCCGTTCGTGCAGATCCAGCAGCGCCTGGTGACCAATTTCGAGCGCGAGGACATCCGCGCCTTCGTCGAAGAATGCTTCAACGTGATGCGCGCCGCGTACCCCTTTGCCAACAACCCGTACTTGCAGGAAACCGTCGAAAACCTGCAGCCGGCGATGAACCGCGCCTATTACCTGGCCCTGGA
The DNA here is from genome assembly GCF_009866765.1 of Pseudomonas sp. S35. Lineage (NCBI taxonomy): Bacteria > Pseudomonadati > Pseudomonadota > Gammaproteobacteria > Pseudomonadales > Pseudomonadaceae > Pseudomonas > Pseudomonas sp. S35. The sequence continues at coordinate 4,855,842 of NZ_CP019431.1, read as the reverse complement.
TCAGCGCAAGGCGTCCATGAGCGAATACCTGGCGCTGTTCGAGCAACTGCTCGCCGCCGTACTGGCCCGTGACGTGCCGCAGATTCGCCAAGTGTTGTCGGCCTACTGCCAGCGCAGCAGCTCGCTGGTCATCGCAGCGTTGGCGGACGCCTAAGCGTGCGGCTCAAGTGCATCAAACTGGCGGGGTTCAAATCCTTCGTCGACCCGACCACGGTGAACTTCCCCAGTAACATGGCGGCGGTGGTCGGGCCCAATGGTTGCGGCAAGTCGAACATCATCGACGCCGTCCGCTGGGTGATGGGCGAGAGCTCGGCAAAAAACCTGCGTGGCGAGTCGATGACCGACGTCATCTTCAACGGCTCCACCAGCCGCAAGCCGGTGAGCCAGGCGAGTATCGAGCTGGTGTTCGACAACTCCGACGGCACCCTGATCGGCGAGTACGCGGCCTACGCGGAAATCTCCATCCGCCGCAAAGTCACGCGCGACAGCCAGAACAGCTACTTCCTCAACGGCACCAAGTGCCGTCGACGCGACATCACCGATATTTTCCTCGGCACCGGCCTGGGCCCGCGCAGCTACTCGATCATCGAGCAGGGCATGATCTCCAAGCTGATCGAAGCCAAGCCCGAAGACCTGCGCAACTTCATCGAAGAAGCGGCCGGCATCTCCAAGTACAAGGAGCGCCGCCGCGAGACCGAGAACCGCATCCGCCGCACCCATGAAAACCTCGCCCGCCTCACCGACCTGCGCGACGAGCTGGAGCGCCAGTTGGAGCGCCTGCACCGACAGGCCCAGGCGGCCGAGAAATATCAAGAGTACAAAGGCGAAGAGCGCCAGCTCAAGGCGCAGCTGTCGGCCCTGCGCTGGCAGGCGCTGAATGAGCAAGTGGGCCAGCGCGAAGCGATCATCGGCACCCAGGAAATCAGTTTCGAAGCGCTGGTGGCCGAACAGCGCAACGCCGATGCCAGCATCGAGCGCCTGCGCGATGGGCACCATGACTTGTCCGAGCGCTTCAATCTGGTGCAAGGCCGCTTCTACTCCGTGGGCGGCGATATTGCCCGTGTGGAGCAGAGCATCCAGCACGGCCAGCAGCGCCTGCGCCAGTTGCAGGACGATCTCAAGGAAGCCGAACGCGCGCGCCTGGAGACCGAATCGCACCTGGGCCACGACCGTACCTTGCTGCTGACGTTGGGCGAAGAGCTAGACATGCTCACCCCCGAGCAGGAAATCACCAGCGCCGCCGCCGAAGAGGCCGCCGCCGCCCTGGAAGAATCCGAAACCAGCATGCACGGCTGGCAGGAGCAGTGGGACGCCTTCAACCTGCAATCGGCCGAGCCACGTCGCCAGGCCGAGGTGCAGCAGTCGCGCATCCAGCAACTGGAAACCAGCATGGAACGCCTGGCCGAGCGCCAGCGCCGCTTGCAGGAAGAGCGCGTATTGCTCGCCGCCGACCCGGAAGACGCGGCAATATTGGACCTCAGCGAGCAGCTCGCCGAAAGCGAGATGACCCTCGAAGAGTTGGAGGCCAGCGAAGAGCAGCAAGTGGAACGCCTGGAGCAATTGCGTCAGCAACTGCAACAGGCAACCCAGGCGCAGCAGCAGGCGCAGGGCGACTTGCAGCGCTTGAACGGGCGTTTGGCGTCCCTTGAGGCCTTGCAGCAAGCCGCGCTGGACCCAGGCACCGGCACCGCCGAATGGCTGCGCGACCAGCAGTTGGCCGAGCGCCCACGGCTGGCGGAAGGCCTGAAGGTCGAAGCCGGTTGGGAACTGGCGGTAGAGACCGTGCTCGGTGCCGATCTGCAAGCCGTTTTGGTGGATGACTTTGGCGATTTCGACTTGGCCGGTTTTGCCCAGGGCGATCTGCGTCTGCTCAGCCCCGCCGTCGATGGCGCGCGGGTGCCGGGCAGCCTGCTGGATAAGGTCGAGGCCGCTATTGACCTGTCGCCGTGGTTGGGCCAGGTCAAACCGGTGGACTCCCTGGACCAGGCCCTGGCCCAGCGCGGTCAGTTGGCGGCCGGCGAAAGCCTGATCAGCCGCGACGGTTACTGGGTCGGCCGGCACTTTTTGCGGGTGCGCCGCGCCAGTGAAGCGCAAAGTGGCGTTCTGGCCCGTGGCCAGGAAATCGTCAACCTGATCGCCGAACGCGAAGAACGCGAAGCCACCCTCGAACGCCTCGAAACCGAACTGCAAACCCTGCGCGCCACCCAGCGCCAGCAGGAGACCGGCCGCGAACACCTGCGCCGCCTGTTGCAGGACGAAGCGCGCCAGCAAGGCGAGCTGAAGGCGCAGCTGTCGGCGAGCAAGGCCAAGGCCGAACAATTGACCCTGCGCCGCACCCGTCTCGACGACGAAGTGGCGGAGATGGGCGAGCAGCGCGCCCTGGAGCACGAACAGATCGGCGAAGCGCGCCTGCACTTGCAGGAAGCCCTCGACAGCATGGCCCTGGACACCGAGCAACGCGAACTGTTGCTGGCACAGCGCGACAGCCTGCGCGAACGCCTTGACCGCGTGCGCCAGGAAGCGCGGCAGCACAAGGATCACGCGCATCAATTGGCGGTGCGCCTCGGCTCGCTGCGCGCTCAACACGACTCTACGCGCCAGGCCCTCGAGCGTCTGGAGATGCAGTCCGAGCGTCTCACCGAAAAACGCGAGCAACTGAGCCTCAATCTGGAGGAGGGCGAAGCGCCGCTGGAAGAGCTGCGCCTCAAGCTCGAAGAATTGCTCGACAAGCGCATGACCGTCGACGAAGAACTCAAGACCGCGCAGATCGCCCTGGAAGACGCCGACCGCGAACTGCGCGAGGCAGAAAAGCGCCGGACCCAGGCCGAGCAACAATCCCAACTGATCCGTGGCCAACTCGAACAGCAGCGCATGGAATGGCAAGCCCTGACCGTGCGCCGCAAAACCCTGCAGGACCAGTTACTGGAAGACGGCTACGACCTGCACGGCGTGCTCAACACCTTGACCGCCCAGGCCAACGAGAAAGACGCCGAAGAAGAACTTGAGCGCATTGCTGCACGTATCCAACGTCTCGGCGCGATCAACCTCGCGGCCATCGATGAGTACCAGCAGCAGTCCGAGCGTAAACGTTACTTGGATGCACAGGATTCCGACCTGGTCGAAGCCCTGGACACCCTGGAAAACGTGATCCGCAAGATCGACAAGGAAACCCGCAACCGCTTCAAAGATACCTTTGATCAGATTAATAGCGGTTTACAGGCGTTATTCCCGAAAGTTTTCGGCGGTGGCAGCGCTTACTTGGAACTGACGGGCGAAGATCTACTCGATACAGGGGTAACGATCATGGCGCGGCCTCCGGGCAAGAAGAACAGCACCATCCATTTGTTGTCCGGCGGCGAAAAAGCCCTGACGGCATTGGCCTTGGTATTTGCCATCTTCAAGTTGAACCCGGCGCCGTTCTGCATGCTCGACGAAGTTGACGCCCCATTGGATGACGCTAACGTTGGACGTTATGCGCGACTGGTTAAAGAGATGTCCCAGACCGTGCAGTTCATCTATATCACCCACAACAAGATCGCCATGGAAATGGCCGATCAACTGATGGGGGTGACGATGCATGAGCCGGGCTGTTCGCGTTTGGTCGCGGTGGATGTCGAAGAAGCGATGGCGATGGTGGACGCCTAGCGGCAAGCTTCAAGTGGCAAGTGAGTTGGCTTGAAGCTTGTAGCTCAGGGCTTGTGGCTCACAGTTGGCGCCTGCTGTAGGAGATTGCCCACTATGCCTGAAAGCTGGCAATTCGACACATTTCGCGCCAACTGTGTAAAGTTATCTTTGGTCGTGCTAGTTTAATGTCAATTTTTCGTGTGCGTGGGCAAAACGTCAGTCAGAACATAGAGTTGGCGCCACGTTTTAAAGCGGTTTGCACGGTGCTAAACCCCTTATTTTTCAGCATTTTTTATTAGAGGCACGGGATTACATGGAAATCGGTCTGCGCGAGTGGCTGATCGTCATCGGCATTATTGTCATTGCCGGTATTCTTTTTGATGGCTGGCGCCGCATGCGCGGTGGCAAGGGCAAGCTCAAATTCCGTCTGGACCGCAACCTGTCCAACTTGCCTGACGACGACGGCAGCGCCGAGCTGCTGGGGCCGCCCCGTGTGCTGGATACCCATAAAGAGCCGCAGTTGGACGAACACGACTTGCCGTCGATGAGCGCGCCGCTGCGTGAAGCCCGTGAGCCTTCTTCCAAACGTGGCAAGCGTGCCAACGCCGGGGTGGCCGAGCCGCACCAGGGCGACCTGAACCTCGACGTCGACGAAGGCCCGAGCTTCAGCAGCCGCGACGATGATTTCCCGGATGAAAACGTCGGCAAGACGTCCAGCGCACCGCGCCAATCGGTCAACGATCAACCGGCCGCTGAAGAAGTGCTGGTGATCAGCGTGATCTGCCGCGACGCCGCCGGTTTCAAAGGCCCGGCACTCTTGCAGAACATCCTCGAAAGCGGCCTGCGCTTTGGCGAAATGGATATCTTCCATCGCCACGAAAGCATGGCCGGCAACGGCGAAGTGCTGTTCTCAATGGCCAACGCGGTCAAGCCGGGCACCTTTGACCTGGACGATATCGACCTGTTCAGCACCCCGGCCGTCAGCTTCTTCCTCGGCCTGCCAGGCCCGCGTCACCCGAAACAAGCATTCGACGTGATGGTGGCTGCTGCCCGCAAGCTGTCCCAGGAACTCAACGGCGAACTCAAGGACGACCAGCGTAGCGTCCTGACCGCCCAGACCATCGAACACTACCGTCAGCGCATCGTCGAGTTCGAGCGTCGCGCCCTGACACAGAAACGCTGAGGTTCGATCTTAAGCGTTGTCTGTAGAATCCGTGCACTAACATATTGAGCAGCTTCGGCTGCTCTTTTGCTTTATGAGAGAACACCCATGACCGCCGCCCACACCCGCATCCTCGAACTGCGCGCTGAACTGGATCAGCACAACTACCGTTACCACGTCCTCGACGAGCCGAGCATCCCGGACGCCGAGTACGACCGCTTGTTCCACGAACTCAAGGCCCTGGAGGCCGAGCATCCTGAGCGGGTGACGCGTGATTCGCCGACGCAGCGGGTCGGCAGTGCGGCGCTGTCGGCGTTTACCCAGGTCAAGCACGAGATTCCGATGCTCAGCCTGGGCAACGCCTTTGATGAAACCACCATGCTGGAGTTTGATCGTCGCGTTACCGAAGGGCTCGATTTGCCGGTGGGCGACCTGTTTGGCGGCGGCGCAGCGGTGGAGTACAGCTGCGAACCCAAGCTCGATGGCCTGGCGGTGAGCCTGCTTTATCAGGATGGCGAGCTGGTACGCGGCGCCACCCGTGGCGATGGCACCACGGGCGAGGACATCAGCGTCAACGTGCGCACGGTGCGCAACATCCCGCTGAAATTGCACGGCAGCGGCTGGCCAGCGACCCTGGAGGTGCGCGGCGAAGTGTTCATGTCCAAGGCCGGTTTCGAGCGGCTCAACGCCTCGCAGTTGGAGGTCGGCGGCAAGACCTTCGCCAACCCGCGCAACGCCGCCGCCGGCAGCCTGCGTCAGTTGGACTCGAAGATCACCGCCAGCCGCCCGTTGGAATTCTGCTGCTATGGCGTGACCACGGACATCAGCGACACCCATATTGGCAATCTGCAACAGTTGCAAAAGTGGGGCATGCCGATCAGCCACGAGTTGAAGCTGGCCAAGGGTATCGAGGATTGCCTCGACTACTACCGCGATATCGGTGAGCGGCGTAACAGTCTGCCCTATGAAATCGACGGCGTTGTCTTCAAGGTCAACAGCATCGCCGCCCAGCGCGAACTGGGCTTCCGCGCCCGTGAACCGCGCTGGGCCATCGCCCATAAATTCCCGGCCCTGGAAGAACTCACCGAGTTGCTCGACGTGGAGTTCCAGGTCGGCCGCACCGGCGCCGTCACCCCGGTGGCACGCTTGAAGCCCGTCAAGGTGGCGGGCGTGACCGTGTCCAACGCCACCCTGCACAACATGGACGAAGTGGCGCGCCTGGGCGTCATGATTGGCGATACGGTGATCATCCGCCGTGCCGGTGATGTGATCCCGCAAGTGGTGTCGGTGGTGCTTGAGCGCCGCCCGCCCGACGCTCGCGCGGTGCCGATCCCCGAGCGCTGCCCGGTGTGCGGTTCCCACGTAGAGCGCACCCAGCTGGTCAAACGCAGCAAGGGCAAGGAAACCGTCAGCGAAGGCGCGGTGTACCGCTGCGTCGGGCGCCTGGCCTGTGGGGCGCAGCTCAAGCAGGCGATTATCCATTTCGTCTCGCGCCGGGCGATGGATATCGACGGCCTGGGCGACAAGACCATCGAGCAGTTGGTGGATGAAAAACTCATCGGCTCGCCGGCCGACCTTTACACGCTCAAGTACGAGCAGATCATCGACCTGGAAGGCTTTGCCGATATTTCCAGCAAGAAGCTGATCGCGGCCATCGAAAACAGCAAGTCGCCGACCCTGGCGCGCTTTATCTATGCCCTGGGCATTCCGGATGTGGGCGAGGAGACCGCCAAGGTGCTGGCGCGCTCCCTGGCCTCGCTGGAGCGCGTGCAGCAGGCCTTGCCGCAAGTGCTCACGTACTTGCCCGACGTGGGCCTGGAAGTGGCACACGAGATCCACAGCTTCTTTGAAGACAGCCATAACCAGCAGGTGATCGGCGCATTGCTGTCGCCGGACGAGTGTGGCCTGCAATTGCAGGATCAGGGCGAGCTGAGCGCAGAGTTCGCCGCCAGTACCACCCTGGGCGGCTTGCTCGACAAGCTGCATGTACCGTCCGTAGGGCCGGGCGCCGCACAGAAACTGGCGGACAAGTTCGGCTCCCTCGAAGGCGTGATCAACGCCGACTGGCTGGACATGCGCCAGGCCCTGCCCGAAAAGCAAGCCAAGGCCGTGCGCGAGTTTTTCGACAACCCGGAAAACGCCCGGCATGCACTGGCCATCGAGCAGCAGCTCAAGGACTTCGGCATGCACTGGCAGAGCGAGAAAAAGGTCGTCGAAGGCTTGCCGGAAGCTGGGCATACCTGGGTCCTCACCGGCTCCCTGGAGCTGATGAGCCGCGACGTGGCCAAGGAAAAACTCGAAAGCCTCGGCGCCAAGGTGGCCGGTTCGGTCTCGGCGAAAACCCACTGCGTGGTGGCAGGCCCGGGTGCCGGTTCCAAGTTGGCCAAGGCCAGCGAGTTGGGCCTTAAGGTATTGGATGAAGAGGCGTTCGTCGCCTTCCTGGCCCAGCACAACATCACCGTCTGACGCGGCATGGTTTTCTGGAGTGAGCGGGCTTGCCCCGCGCCGGGCTGCGCAGCAGCCCTGTAGGAAAGTGGAACGATCCCAAGCCCTAAATGATCTAGTCTCAGTCACCCAGGGAGAGATCGCCATGTTCCGCTACTTCGAGCAACTCAGTTCACGCATCGCCGCACCGTTCATGGCCGAATCCTCGCGTAACAGCAAGGTCTGGCAATGCCGGTGCGGGCAGTCGCTGTTCTTTCGCAACAGCCAATGCCTGGCCTGCTCGGCGCTGTTGGGCTACCAACCCCAGCAGAGTCGCCTGTCCTCCCTACAACCCGGCCCCGTCGAAGGCACCTGGCTGCAAGACGACAACCTCGACGCAGGGGCCTTCCGCCGCTGCGCCAACCTCGACACCCCGGCCGCCTGCAACTGGCTGATCCCAGCCCACAGCACCGCGCCGCTGTGTGTGGCCTGCAGCCTCAACCGCACCATTCCCGACTTGTCGATCCCGGAAAACCACGAACGCTGGCGCAAAGTCGAAACTGCCAAGCGTCGGCTGGTCGCACAATTAATCAGTCTGGGCCTGCGCGTCGTGCCCAAGCGTGTGGACGAAGACCGCGGCCTGGCCTTCGACTTTGTCGGCATCGACCTGGAAGGCAATGCGCCCATGACCGGGCATTCAAACGGCCTGATCACCCTCGATATCAAGGAGGCCGACGACGCCCATCGCGAACAAATCCGCGTGCAGATGCGCGAGCCGTACCGCACCTTGCTCGGACACTTTCGCCATGAGGTCGGCCATTACTACTGGGACCGTCTGATCAACGGTACCTACTGGCAGCAGCCGTTTCGCAACCTGTTCGGCGACGAACGCGCCAGTTATGCCGAGGCGCTCGACCAGCACTACCAGAACGGCCCGCGTCCGGACTGGCAGCAGACCTGCGTCAGCGCCTACGCCACTATGCACCCCTGGGAAGACTGGGCCGAAACCTGGGCCCATTACCTGCACATGATGGACGCCGTCGACACCGCCCTGGGGTTTGGCATGAGCGCCCGCGAGATGGACCTGGATTACCAGCCATTCCCCCTCAGCACGCTCTACGACCCCGAACACCCCGGCGGCCCGGCGTTCCTGTCGTTCGTCAACGCCTGGATCGAACTGGCCGGCATGCTCAACGAACTGTCGCGCAGCATGGGCCAGCCGGATTTCTATCCCTTCGTACTGCCGCCGGCGGTGATCGCCAAACTGCACTTCATTCACCTGGTGATCCAGGAAGAGGGCGGCCGGGCGGACGAGGTGCTGCAGGCACAATGACGAATTAATGTGGGAGGGGCGGTGCGACGATTCGACTTGCCCCCGATGAGCATGGGTATCTACACAACTTCCAGTGGATGCTGAATCTATGGCAATTAGGCTTCTGTGGTGAGCGGGCGTTAAGAGTTGTGTAGATACCCATGCCCCGATGACGGCGGGTCAGCTACCTGATTTATTGGCCGGCAGGCCGCTATCGGGGGCAAGCCCCCTCCCACAGGTGATAGGCGTGATGCTGACGGCTGTGGCAAGTGCTTGAGCCTCCTCGTATTTTTAATCCGGAACCAACGGTTGTAACTTCCGATGAGATCGGTACAATGGCGCGGCTTGCCGAGAGGCCAGCGTCGTTATGGTGACCCCATCGGTCCCCCCGCAACGATTACCCGTGAACCTGGTCAGAGCCGGAAGGCAGCAGCCACAGCGGGAACATTGTGTGCCGGGGTGTGGCTGGTGGGGTTGCCTCCATAACGCTCTTCCTTGCCGTACACGTTCAATCCCAATCCAAAAAATTGCGTTCCTGCCATCTGCCATCGCGCAGCCCATGGCGGCATACTCCAGTGCCTGGCGATCAAGCACCGTATCCAATCGAGCCCTGAACAACCACTGGCGTCAATGTGGCTGCACAGCGTGCAGAGGATTTGCGCAGGCTGCCTGATTCATGCGGCGCACGTCGGCCCCTGGCTGCGAGGACCTATGCAACCGGAACATTTTGATTTATCCAGCCCCGTATTCCTGCCGGTCACGTCCGCAACCTGCACGGTCTTGCTCGGCGAGGACGGTGCCAAGGCCCTGGCCCAACTGACAGACCCGGAACTGGCGGCGGTGCTGGTGATCCAGAATCTGGCCCAGGCCGTCGAGAAAGACCTGACCAGCTCCGGTGCCGAGTGCATCCTGGACAAGCTGATCGGCTGGGCGATAGACGCGCCGCTGTCCAGTACGGCAGCGTTGCTGTCCGAAGCCCGCCGGTTGTTCGACCCACGCAAGTTGTACTTCGGTTTCAACGTGCTGAAAAGTGTCAACCTGCGGCTGTTGTCGGCGGAAGAAGTTGCGGCGCGTGATTACTTACTGCCTACGGGTAAATGGGATATCGGCTACAAGGTCCGCCACCTGCGCAGCAACGACCCATTCAGCCAGCAGATGATTACGCCCCGCCACCACGAACGCTGGCTGAGCCCGGCCCAGGACAAGCTGGTGCGCACCTTTCGCGCCAACCTGAACGAAGACCTGCATGTTCAAGGTTATGCGGGCATTGGCAAGAGCCACCTGCTGGGTGCGTTGGTCGAGTGCCTGCGGCCAGAAAAAACCCTGGTGCTGGCACGTACCGGGGCAAAATTGGCGACGTTGCGCGAGCGCATGGGGCTGGCGCGCGACAGCAAGGTCGGTTCGACATTTGCCGCCTTCGCCAAGGCGCTGTTGCAGGGCGCACGGCCACCCGCGAAAGGCACGCCGGCCAGGTTGCCCGGCAAACTGGCGGTGTCACAGGCCCTGGAGATTCATGGCTGGCGTGGGCACGACGGCCAGGCAACGCTCGACATCTGTCTCAAGGTGCTTGAAAGCTATTGCCATTGCGCCCATCACAGCCTGTCGGCCAGGCATCTGCCGCATTTCAAACAAGCATTGTCCAATGTGGACGCCCAGGTATTGCTGGAGTATTCCAGTCGCGTGTGGACTTACCTGGTGGCCAACCCGCAATGGGACAGCCAGACCGATTTTGCGACGCTATTGCTGATCAAGCGCGCAAGCCTTGAAGGTTGCGTGGTGCCGCCTCGTTACACCCATGTGTTGATCGATGAAAGCCAGGACATCGCGCCCTCGTTGTTGCAGATTGTCGAGCGTGGCCGCCAGGTGCTGATCACCCTTGGCGATGAGTACCAGTTGACCAGTGGTGTGATGGTCAATAGGCGGCGCGAAGTCCGCCGCAGCGATATCAGCTATTCCGTGCGCTCGGGGCGCAATGTTGAGCGCCTGGTCAACCCGTTGATCAGCGTGCACTCGCAAAAGTGCAAGACTCCTTTCGAGGGTGCGCGGGATGCTGACGTCGGCATCGAACACTACCCTCAGGGTTTCGTGCCGCCGCAAGGCTGCGTGGTGTTGACCGCATCCCACTGGGACACCATGAAGTGGGCAATTCAATTGCAGCAAGCCAACTGCCCGTTCGGGTTTCCCGACAATGCGGCGCAGCAGGACCTTCAGCGTTTCATGATCAGTGTCATCGCGTTATTCAAGCCGCAGTTCTACAGCAACGAGCACGACGAGAACGGCCCGCATGCGTATTTGCGCGACATGGACGACTGGCGGCAGGTGCGTGAGGCCGGCCAGTTCGATGAAGCGTTCCTGTGGGTCGAGAGTGAGTTGGAAAAAGGCTTCAACGTCGCCGATATCACGCGTTTGAACCGGCTGAGCGGCGTTCCCGGCAAGCGCTGCCTGCTGATGCTGGCAGAAGACGCGGGCGGCATGGAGTTCGATCGGGTGTTGCTCACCCCCGAGTTGCTGACCAACGTGAAATTCAAGGATGCCTATGCGTTCGACCAGCGACTCTGCGCGGTGTACATCGCCATTTCCCGGGCGCGGGTGCAGCTGTACCTGCCTTACGATGTGGTCGAGTGGATTGATTTCCACACGTATCAGAAAACCCGTGAATCCCACGGTTACTGATTGATTTAATCCGGCTGTTTCACAACTTTCACTGCTTGCTATGGACAACCCAAAACCACCTTGTTAGTTTCCGCCGGCCACTTGTTTCAAAGTGTGACAAGGGTGCGGATTTGATATTGAAGTGCTATCACTTCTTTAACTAACAGGGATGTCTGTGATGAAAAGCCTGCAAGGGTTGCCTCGTCTAATCAGTGCTTCGGTAGGTGCGCCCGGTAAGGCCCGCAACTTGCCCGCCGATGTTCAGTGTGTCCAGTATTTATTCAATCTGATCATTCCCAAGCTGGGTTTCCCGCTGGCCGAAAACGGCAAGTGCGACGGCCAGTTGGTGCAGTGCATCAGCCAGTATCAGTTCCGTCACCTGAAGTACGCCCACCCCGATGGCGTGATCGATCCTACGGGTCGTACCTTCAACAGCTTGATAGAGGAAGCGGTGAAGGTGCCGGTGAAAGCCTTCCCGAGCATGCGCATTCCCACCTTTCTCAATGTGTTCGGCAACAACCAGGGCGATGCAGTGCAGGCTACGGTGAATGTGTACCTGGACCGCATGCGTGCGATGGTCGAAGCCGAGCGGCGTAATCGGCAATTGATGCTCCAGGCCACGTGCGACGGGGGCATGACCCTCAGCGAAACGGACTTCCAGAACGCCGCGACGCAGCTGGGTGGCGGTATTTCGGTGAATATCATCAAGGCCTTCGCCACTGTGGAGTCCGGCGGTCGCTCCGGTTTCGGGGCGGCAAAGTTGCCGGTGATCGCTTTTGAAGGGCACCTGTTTCGCAAGTACACCAAGCACATCTACGACCAGGCGCACCCGCTGTTGTCGTACCCCTACAAGAAAAAGGCCGGGCCACAGTGGCAAGCGAACAACAAGGACCAGACCAAGGCCTGGGAAACCATGGCCACCGCGTTTGCCCTGGATCAGGAAGCGGCATTGATGTCGGCCTCCTGGGGCATGTTCCAGATCATGGGGTTTAACTTCTCGTCGTGCGGTTACAAGACGGTATTTGAGTTTTCGGCGGCGTTGAAAGTGAATGCCGGTAACCATCTAAAAGCGTTTCTTGGCTTTTGTAGCAAGAGCCCTGCGTTGATGAAAGCCATGAAAGCCAAGGACTTTACTGGCATGGCGCGCAACTATAACGGCGAGGATTACGGCAACTATGACGTTCTTATGCAAAAGGCCTACGAAAAACTTGAAGGGAAAAAATAAGATGATCCGTTTTCTAGTGGCAGGTGTGTTGTCGGTGTGCGCCGTGGCGCCTGCCTTGGCCGGTTCGGCCGCGTTGCATTCGGGCAAGTATGAAGGGCTGATGCTGGCGGTAACGCCGGAGCATCAGGTTGAAGGTTTCTACGCCGAATCAATGGGTGAGGGCGTGACTCGCCGCTGCGCGTTTTACCTGCAAGGCACACCCGGCGCGCTCACCACTTGGCTCGACGAGGCCTACCCTGGCAGCGTGGCGCCTTCATCCGACGGCGTTACCCTGACCGTGCAAGAAGGCCGCCAGCATCCCGGCTGCCTCAATGTGCTGATGCCCGAGATTGCCACCGGCCTGGACCTGACCCAGACCGGCAATAAGCAGTGGATCGGCCTTCTCACGGTGAGAGCTGACAAGGCTTACCTGCAGAAAACCCCAGGCGCCAAGGCGGCCAAGCGCCCGTATATCGTCAAGAACGACGTGGTCGGTGTATTGGCGTTCAGGGACGGCTGGGCCCAGGTTGAGTTCATCAATGCCGACGACCGCTCATTCACCGGTTGGATCAGCCAGGACCAGTACGCGCGTTTGGCTGCACCGAAGAGCTGATCTATCAGCCGAACGTGTCTTGAAGCCGCCCGGCATACGCATCCCGCGCCAGATGGCGCTGGGTGTCTTTGTCAGTTCTTTTCAGGCGTACGCAGCGGCACCGGGTTCTCGCCGGTGTACAGCTTGACAATGCCGTCGATTTCACCGGACATCTTCATTCGCAGCAACGTGCGCAGAATCTGTTGCGCCGGTACGTCGGGATCGTTGCGCACGATACAACTCAAGCTTTGCTCCTCGATCGTGGCCACTTTGTGCAGCCGTCGGCTGATCGGCATTTTCTGGTTGAAGCGGTCGACGATCCATTCATTGCTCACTGCATAGTTGTAGCGCCCGGCCACCAATTTATGCAGCACCTGTTCCTCGCTGCGTGCGTCGTCGCGGCTCAGCCGGCCGCTGGCAAACAGCGGTTCAAGGGCCGCGTAGCGGTAGTTGAGTACCGTGCCGATGGGCTGTTGTACCAGATCGGCGACTGCTACCGGCTGGTCATGGGGGCTGACCAGCACGTTGCGCTGCACCATCAATGGCAAGCTCCAGGTGTAGTCGCCGGAGAGGTTATCGACCCACGCCTGGGTGACATAACAGCGCACATCAATGTCGCCATGGTCCATTGCGGCGGCGATACGGGCCCGCGCCAGCACGTGGAACTGCGCCGGGCGGCCGACCTGGGTGGCCAGGCTCGACATCAGGTCGTACAAAATGCCCTGGGTGGGCTGGCCGTTTTCCAGTTGCACCATGGGCATCGCCCAACTGTCGGAAACCGAGAAACGCAGCGGTGCAGGCGCCGCCAGGCAAACCGTGGTGATCATCCATAAAGCGCCCAGGACTTCGCGCATACACTCTCCGGGTTTCAGGCCTTTGAGGGGCCAGTCAGGACAGCTTAGTCAGATTAGACGAGCGTGCCGGATGCAATTTCCCCCTTGCTCCGCTAGCATTACCGGCTTCCGCTTCCCAGTTGCGACGGTTTTCGATGAGTTATCAGGTTCTTGCACGTAAATGGCGTCCGCGCTCGTTCCGCGAAATGGTCGGCCAGACCCATGTGCTCAAGGCTCTGATCAATGCCTTGGACAGCCAACGGCTGCACCACGCCTACCTGTTCACCGGTACTCGCGGGGTGGGCAAGACCACCATTGCGCGCATCATTGCCAAATGCCTGAACTGTGAAACCGGTATCACTTCCACACCCTGCGGCACCTGCTCGGTGTGCCGGGAAATCGACGAAGGGCGTTTTGTCGACCTGATCGAGATCGACGCCGCGAGCCGCACCAAGGTCGAAGACACTCGCGAACTGCTCGACAACGTGCAATACGCGCCTAGCCGCGGCCGCTTCAAGGTCTACCTGATCGACGAAGTACACATGCTGTCCAGCCACTCTTTCAACGCGCTGTTGAAAACCCTGGAAGAGCCGCCGCCCTACGTCAAATTCATCCTGGCCACCACCGACCCGCAGAAACTTCCTGCAACGATTCTGTCGCGGTGCCTGCAGTTCTCCCTGAAAAACATGACCCCCGAGCGCGTGGTCGAGCATTTGACCCACGTGCTGGGCGTCGAGAACGTACCGTTCGAAGACGACGCGCTGTGGCTGCTCGGTCGCGCCGCCGATGGTTCGATGCGTGACGCCATGAGCCTCACCGACCAGGCCATTGCCTTCGGTGAAGGCAAGGTCATGGCCGCGGACGTGCGCGCCATGCTCGGTACCCTCGACCACGGCCAAGTGTTCGACGTGTTGCACGCACTGATCGAAGGCGACGCCAAGGCGTTGCTCGAAGCGGTTCGCCACCTCTCGGAGCAAGGCCCGGACTGGAACGGCGTGCTCTCGGAAATCCTCAATGTGCTGCACCGCGTTGCCATCGCCCAGGCCTTGCCTGAAGGGGTCGACAACGGTCATGGCGACCGCGACCGCGTGTTGGCCCTGGCGCAAGCGCTGCCGGCTGAAGATGTGCAGTTCTACTACCAGATGGGCCTGATCGGTCGCCGGGACCTGCCCTTGGCGCCGGACCCGCGCGGCGGCTTTGAAATGGTCCTGCTGCGGATGCTGGCCTTCCGGCCCGCCGATTCGGCCGATGCGCCGAGACAGCCGCTAAAGCCAGTGGGGATCAGCCAGGCCACAGTTGATTCCGCCAAACCAGTGGCTGGCGCGGCGGTGGTTGCGCCAGTGGTTGCTGCACCTGCCCCGGCTCCCGAGCCTGAGCCCGTTGTGGCCGCGCCGGTGGTTAAGCCGGAACCGGTCATCGAGCCAGAGCCTGTCGTCGACCTGCCGTGGAACGACCCGGTAGACGCCGATCCCGAGCCCGAAGTCGAGCAGCAGCCCGCCGTGGAGCCCGTACTGGAAACCACTGGCGAGCAACCCGAGTTGACGCCGATGCCAGCGCCGACCCCGGACAGCGTGGTGCCGGATGCGCCTGAGTGGGTGTCCGCGCCGGTCCCCGAGCCGACGGTTGCCCAGGTGGAGGCTGCCACACCCGGTATCGACCTCGACGACGAGCCGCCGCTGGACGAAGACTACATCGAGCCGGACATGGATTCGGCCTACAGCTACCTGGACGATCTGGCCAGCGAGCACACTGCCGAGCCGGCCCCGGAGCCCGAGGTGGAGCCCGCTGCGGCGCCGGCCACCGGCCTGGCGCTGCAATGGCTGGAACTGTTCCCGAAACTGCCGATCTCCGGCATGACCGGCAGCATCGCCGCCAACTGCACGCTGATCTCCATCGAAGGCGACCACTGGCTGCTGCACCTGGACCCGGCCCACAGCGCCCTGTTCAACGCGACCCAGCAGCGCCGACTCAACGATGCGCTCAACCAGTACCATGAGCGCACACTGACCATCGCCATCGAGCTGATCAAACCCGAGCAGGAAACCCCGGCCCAGGCCGCGACCCGCCGGCGTATCAACCGTCAGCGCGAGGCCGAGGATTCGATCCACGCAGACCCGCTCATCCAGCAAATGATGCAACAGTTCGGGGCGGTCGTCCGTCACGATACAATTGAACCTGTCGAAGCCCCGGTGCCCCAAGCGTCATGACACCGGGCTACTAACTTGATCCACGTACTTTTGAGGTGATTCCCATGATGAAAGGTGGCATGGCCGGCCTGATGAAGCAGGCGCAGCAGATGCAGGAAAAAATGGCCAAGATGCAGGAAGAACTGGCCAACGCCGAAGTCACCGGTAAAGCCGGTGGCGATATGGTCAGCGTGGTGATGACCGGTCGTCACGACATCAAGCGCGTGAGCATCGACCCAAGCGTGCTGCCAGGCGTGGGCGAAGATGACCTGGAAATGCTCGAGGCGCTGTTCGCCGCGGCCGTCAACGACGCCGTGCGCAAGATCGAAGCCAACAGCCAGGAAAAAATGGGCGCTGCGACCGCCGGCATGCAACTGCCGCCGGGCATGAAGATGCCGTTCTGATTCCTCAGTTGTAGCTAGACTCCAATGCCAGGCCCAGTGCCTGGCATTTTTGTTTGTGCCTGTTCAATCGAACCCTGGCATGGCACCTATGGTCTGCACCCTATACCGATCAATTCGATAAGGAGCCCCCTGATGCCTCAAGAACTGACCCTGAACCAACGCATCGTGCTGGTCTCGCGCCCCCAAGGCGCGCCCACCCCGGAGAATTTCCGCCTGGAGCGTGTGAGCCTGCCGGAGCTGGCGGACGGCCAGGTGCTGCTCAAGACGTTGTACCTGTCCCTCGATCCCTACATGCGCGGGCGAATGAGCGACGCACCGTCCTACGCTGCGCCGGTGGAAATCGACGAAGTGATGACCGGCGGCGCTGTCAGCCGTATTGAGCAGTCGCGTAATCCAAAATTCGAGGTGGGCGACCTGGTGGTGGGCGCCACCGGTTGGCAGAGTCACAGCATTTCTGACGGCCGCAACCTGGTCCCCGTGCCCAAGGGGCTGGCGAGCCCGTCCATGGCCCTTGGTGTGCTCGGCATGCCCGGCATGACCGCCTACATGGGCTTGATGGACATTGGCCAGCCCAAGGCCGGGGAAACCCTGGTGGTGGCTGCTGCGTCCGGCGCCGTGGGATCGGTGGTGGGCCAGGTGGCCAAGCTCAAGGGCTTGCGTGTGGTCGGTATTGCGGGCGGCGCCGACAAGTGCCGCTACGTGGTAGACGAGCTGGGTTTTGACGCCTGTATCGACCACAAGAGTGCCGAATTTACCGATGAGTTGGCCCAGGTCTGCTTCAAGGGCGTGGACATCTACTTCGAAAACGTCGGTGGCAAGGTGTTCGACGCCGTGGTGCCGCTGCTCAACCCCAAGGCCCGCATTCCCCTGTGCGGGCTGATTGCCGGCTACAACGCCCATGAAGCTCCCAGCGGGCCTGATCGTCTGCCGGCGCTGCAACGCACCTTGCTGACCAAGCGAGTGCGCATCCAGGGCTTTATCGTGTTCGATGACTACGGTGATCGCCAGCCCGAGTTCCTCAGTGCCATGGCGCCGTGGGTCCGCGACGGCAAGATCAAGTTCCGCGAGGACGTGGTCGATGGCCTGGAGCAGGCACCCGAAGCCTTTATCGGTCTGCTAGAAGGGCGCAACTTCGGCAAGTTGGTGGTGCGCGTCGCGCAGGATTGAGGATTTGACGCTAATCCGGGGCGCGGGTATAAACCGCGTCTCGTTGTTTTGTCGGACCATTGCCCCATGAGCTTCAGCCCCCTGATTCGCCAACTGATCGACGCCCTGCGCACATTGCCGGGCGTTGGCCAGAAAACCGCCCAGCGCATGGCGCTGCAACTGCTGGAGCGTGATCGCAGCGGCGGCACCCGGTTGGCCCAGGCCTTGAGCCAGGCCATGACCGGCGTCGGCCACTGCCGCCAGTGCCGCACCCTCACCGAAGAAGACCTCTGCCCGCAATGCGCCGACACGCGCCGCGACGACACGTTGCTATGCGTGGTGGAAGGCCCGATGGACGTGTATGCGGTGGAACAGACCGGCTATCGCGGGCGCTACTTTGTGCTCAAGGGCCACCTGTCGCCGCTCGACGGCCTGGGCCCGGAGGCCATTGGCATTCCGCAACTGGTGGCGCGTATCGAAGAGCAGGGCACCTTTACCGAGGTGATCCTCGCCACCAACCCGACTGTGGAAGGTGAAGCCACCGCCCATTACATCGCCCAACTGCTGAGCAACAAAGGCCTGATCACTTCGCGCATCGCCCACGGCGTGCCGTTGGGGGGGGAGTTGGAGTTGGTGGATGGTGGCACCCTGGCCCACTCCTTCGCCGGTCGCAAGCCGATCGCCCTCTGACGATCCGCGCAGGACTAAAAGTGTGGGAGGGGCGACGATTCGACAAGCCCGCTCACCACAGGGTTATGTGTCAGCCTTTAAGAGTTGTGTAGATACCTATGCCCCCGATGAGGCCGGCCCAGGCAACCACTACCTTTCAGTCAGGGCAAACTGCGTCAGGCAAAACGTGGGAATCCCCATGTCTTCCAACCGCTGCGACCCGCCCAGCTCCGGCAAATCAATAATCGCCGCCGCTTCAAAAATCTTTGCGCCCATGCGCCGCGCCAGGTTCGCCGCAGCAATCAACGTGCCGCCCGTGGCGATCAGGTCATCGAACATCAGCACCGAGTCGCCTTCGCACAGGCTGTCGGCGTGCACTTCCAGGAAGGCCTCGCCGTATTCGGTCTGGTACCCCTCGGCCAACACGTCGGCCGGCAGCTTGCCCTGTTTGCGGAAGAGGATCAGCGGCTTGTTCAGTTGGTAGGCGATGATCGAGCCGATCAGGAAGCCACGCGCGTCCATCGCACCGATATGGGTGAAATCGGCTTCGACATAACGATGGGCAAAGGTGTCGGCCACCAGGCGCAGGGCCTTGGGCGATTGGAACAGCGGGGTGATGTCACGAAAGATCACCCCAGGCTTGGGGAAGTCGATGACGGGGCGGATCAGGGATTTGATGTCGAACGAATCAAAGGTCATCGTCGAAGAGTCCTGGGAGGAAAACGGACCCGAAGTATACCTGCGGCCTCGCCGATTCGCGCGGCCACAAGTGTCTGGATCAGCCTTCCAGAGAACCACCGGCCAGTGCGCACAGCTGGATCGGGTCGAGGATGTGCACTTCCTTGCCTTCGGCAGCCAGCAATTGGTTCTGCTGGAAACGGGTAAACACGCGGGACACGGTTTCTACCGCCAGGCCCAGGTAGTTGCCGATTTCATTGCGCGACATGCTCAAGCGGAACTGGTTGGCCGAGAAGCCACGGGCACGGAACCGCGCCGACAGGTTGACCAGGAACGTCGCAATGCGCTCGTCGGCGGTTTTCTTCGACAACAGCAGCATCATTTGTTGGTCGTCACGAATCTCGCGGCTCATGACGCGCATCAATTGGCGACGCAGTTGCGGCAGTTGCAGGGCCAATTCGTCGAGGCGCTCGAAGGGGATTTCGCACACCGACGTCGTCTCCAGCGCTTGGGCCGACACGGGGTGAATTTCGGTGTCCATGCCCGACAGCCCAACTAGCTCGCTGGGCAGATGGAAACCGGTGATCTGCTCTTCGCCGCTGTCGCTCAGGCTGAACGTCTTCAACGCCCCAGAACGTACTGCATAGACGGAATCGAACTTGTCGCCCTGGCGAAACAGAAACTCGCCTTTTTTCAGCGGGCGACCGCGTTTAACGATGTCGTCCAGCGCATCCATGTCTTCCAGATTCAGCGAAAGTGGCAGGCAGAGGGGGGCCAGGCTGCAATCCTTGCAGTGAGCCTGGCTGTGAGCGCGCAGTTTGACTGGCTCGGACATTTCTTAAATCCTTGTGGGAAAACACACATAAGACGTAAGGGTAACGCACTGGGGTGTGGTGAGGCCAGCCTGTACAAAAAACCGGCACCCGTATAAAGCTTTTTGTATCGGTGCCGATACACGTGTGTATCTCCATGAGCAGGAGCTCAGTGCATGTTGATTATCGCCGCCAACAACCCCGCCATCCGTGTGCCAAACCCAGAGCCAGCCAAGCCCGCTGCGCTGCCTGAGGCACAGGAATCCTCGTCTGCGCCCGCCGCGACGGAAGGCGTGAAGGTGAGCATTTCGCCGGATGGGTTCAAGGCGGCGGGTGCCGTCAAAAGTGCCAACGCCGATATCGACGACAGCGGTCTGGACGACAACGTTAAACAGGTCCTGAAAATGATCCGTCAGTTGAAGCAACAGATCGCCGAAAAAATGGCCGAGCTTCAGGCCATTGCGGCGGACAAAAGCCTGACCCCAGAGCAGGCCCAGGCCAAGACCGCCAACGTGCAAGGTGCCATCAGCTCCTTGCAGGCTGGCTTGATGACGGCCCAGATCTCCTTGGCCAAGGCCATGAAAACCATGAGTGCCGATCAAGCGCTCAAGGCTGCTTCGCTGTCGATGTAACTAGATCACCCGCGAAAACCGCTGCCGGTTCTGGTGCTCCAGGTATGCGTCAAACACCATGCACACCGAACGCACCAGCAACCGCCCGGCGGGCAGTACCCTAATGCCCCGGGCGTCGAGCGCGATCAGGCCGTCCTCGGCCATGCCCTCAAGTTGCGGCCAGATTTGGTCGAAGTACCCGCGAAAATCAATATTGAAGGCCTGTTCGATGGGCTCGAATGCCAGGTTGAAATTGCAGATCAACTGCTGAATCACTTCCCGCCTGAGTCGATCGTCCGTGGTGCAGACCAGGCCACGGCTGGTGGCCAGTTGCGCACCGGCCAGGGTGTTCTGGTAGCCGTTGAGGTCACTGCTGTTTTGGCAATACAGGTCGCCGATCTGGCTGATTGCCGACACGCCCAGGCCAATCAGGTCGCAATGGCCGTGGGTGGTGTAGCCCTGGAAGTTGCGTTGCAGCGTGCCTTCTTCCTGGGCGATCGCCAGTTCGTCATCTGGCAGGGCGAAGTGGTCCATGCCGATGTAGCGATAACCCGCCTGGGTCAGTTGCTCGATGGTGGTTTGCAGCATCAGCAGTTTCTCCGCCGGCGCCGGCAGGTCATCGCTGTTGATCCGCCGCTGGGGCATGAAACGTTCCGGCAGGTGCGCGTAATTGAACACTGACAGGCGGTCCGGTTGCAGCTTGATCACTTCTTCCACGGTGCGCGCAAAATTGATCGGCGTTTGCTTGGGCAAGCCGTAGATCAGGTCGATATTGATCGAGCGAAACTGCAGGGTACGTGCGGCATCGATCACCGCACGAGTCTCTTCCAGGCTTTGCAGGCGGTTGACCGCCCGTTGTACCTCGGGGTCGAGGTCTTGCAGGCCGACGCTGACCCGGTTGAAGCCCAGCTCGCGCAGCAGGCCCATAGTGGCCCAGTCGGCTTCACGCGGGTCGATCTCGATGCCGTAGTCGCCGGAATCGTCATCGAGCAGATTGAAGTGTTGGCGCAGGCGGGCCATGACTTGGCGCAGTTCGTCGTGGCTGAGGAATGTCGGCGTGCCGCCGCCGAAATGCAGCTGTTCCACCGGTTGCTTGGGGTCCAGGTGGCAGGCCACCAGTTGGATCTCCTGCTCCAGGCGTTGCAGGTAGGCCTGGGCGCGGCCACGGTCCTTGGTGATGACCTTGTTGCAGGCGCAGTAATAGCAGATGTTGGCGCAGAACGGCACGTGCACATACAGCGACAACGGGCGCACCGCCTTGCGACTGTCGCGCAGGGCGTGGAGCAGGTCGAAGGTGCCGACCTGGCTGTCGAATTGTACGGCGGTGGGGTAGGACGTATAGCGCGGTCCCGCCAGGTCGTAGCGATGAATCAGATCGGTGTCCCAACGAATGGCGTCGAGCATGCGGGCGTCCCCCGGATAGGCTAGTGGGCCGAGTCTAGGGGCGCGGCGGGGAGGGCATCTTGATTTGCATCAACGGGGAGCGGCGCTATGCCACATGGCGATTTAATGGCCCATTAGCCAGTGCTGGTGCGGCCCGGGCAAGGTCCAAATCCCGAACACGATCACCAGCACACCGCCGGCCATGCGCACGCTGCGTTTGCGCAACAACGCGGTGACGCGGTCGGCGGCCAGCCCGGTGGCCAGCAGCACCGGCCAGGTACCCAGGCCGAACGCGAGCATCAGCAGCGCGCTGTTCAACGCATTGCCCTGGCTGGCGGCCCACAGCAGGGTGCTGTAGACCAACCCGCACGGCAGCCAGCCCCACAGCGCGCCCAGCAGCAAGGCGCGGGGCAGGCTGGACACCGGCAGCAAACGGCTCGCAACGGGCTGGATGTGCCGCCACAGGCCGCGTCCGAGGCTTTCGATGCGGGTGAGGCCGCTCCACCAACCCGCCAGGTACAACCCCATGCAGATCAGCAGCAGGCCCGCGAGCACCCGCATGAACATCGCCGCCGGGCTATTGGCCACGGCCCAGCCGGCCAGGCCGATCAGCAGCCCGGCGGTGGCGTAACTGAGGATGCGCCCCAAGTTGTAGGCCAGCAGCAGGCGAAACCTGCGGCTGCGCTGTTCCTTGGGAATCGCCAGGGTCAGCGCGCCCATCAGCCCGCCGCACATGCCCAGGCAATGGCCGCCGCCCAGCAGGCCCAGGATCAGCGCGGAGACCAGCAGCGGCGCCAACTCAAGCATGCGGTGGGTCTTTGGGCGGTTGCTCCGCACCGTTGGCTTCGTCGATGGCGGCCAAGTGGTTCGGGTCCTGGTCGTCGAACAGCACGCTGTGGGCCGGACCGTCCAGGTCGTCGTACTGGCCGCTGTCCACGGCCCAGAAGAAGATGTAAATGGCGATGGCCACAATCAGCAGCGCCGCCGGAATCATCACGTATAAAGCTGGCATCTGCACTCCATGTTCACGCGGGCAGCGGGCGGGTGATTGTGGGGGTGCTGTTGGCCTGCGCGCTCGGCAGGCGAGTCAGGCGCAGGGCGTTGAGCACCACGGTCAACGAACTGATGGACATGCCGACTGCGGCCCAGATGGGTGTGATCCAGCCCAAGGCCGCAAACGGCAACATCAGGCCATTGTATAGGCCTGCCCACAGCAGGTTTTCAATAATCACCCGTCGGGTGCGTCGCGCCAGGCTGAAGGCCTGCACCAGCGCGTCCAGACGGTTGGACAGCAGCACCGCATCGGCGCTGGTCTTGGCCAGGTCGGTGGCCGAGCCCATGGCCACGCTGATGTCGGCGGCGGCGAGGACGGGCACATCGTTGACGCCATCGCCGAGCATCAGCACCTTGCGGCCTTCCTTGTGCAACTGTCGCAGCACGTGCAGCTTGTCGTCGGGGCGCAGGCCGCCGCGGGCTTCGTCTATGCCCAGTTCCGCGGCGACGCTGGCGACCATCGGCGAGCTGTCTCCCGACAGCAGCAATGTGCGCCAGCCACGCGCCTTGCAGGCGGCAAGCAGCGCCGGCGCGTCGCTGCGCAGGCGGTCATCCAGCACGAACCAGGCGAGGGCGCCTTCGCGGTCGCCCAGCAGCAGCCATTGCCCGCTGTCGTCTGGCGAGGCGGGGATGGGGCAGCCACTGAGTTCGCAGACAAACCCCGGCTGGCCGATGCGCAGCAGACGCTCGCCCACTCGGCCTTCCAGACCGAGACCGGGCGTACTCAGCACTTCGTCAGCGGCCAATGGCGCACGGCCAAAGGCGCGGGCAATCGGGTGTTCGGAGCGGTTTTCGAGGGCGGCGGCGAGGCCCAGGCACTGGTCGCTGCCCAGATCGCCCAAGGGGCGGATCGCGCGCAGGGCCAAACGGCCCTCGGTGAGGGTGCCGGTCTTGTCGAAAATTACCGTGTCGATCTGGTTCAGGCCCTCCAGCACATGGCCACGGGTCAGCAGCAGCCCGAGTTTGTGCAGGGTGCCGGTGGCGGCGGTGAGGGCGGTCGGCGTGGCCAGCGACAAGGCACACGGGCAGGTAGCGACCAACATGGCCAGCACGATCCAGAACGCTCGCGATGAATCCAGTTGCCACCACAGCAGGCCGATCACTGCCGCTGCGATCAACGAACACAGCAGGAACCATTGCGCTGCGCGGTCGGCGATTTGCGCCAGGCGCGGCTTTTCGGCCTGTGCCCGTTCGAGCAGGCGCACGATGGCAGACAGGCGTGTCTCGTGGCCCAAGGCGCGCACTTCGACGGTCAGCGCGCCCTCGACGTTCAGGGTGCCGGCCGTGACCGTATCCCCGGTCTGACGAGGTTGCGGCAGGTATTCGCCGGTGAGCAGCGATTCATCGATGCTGGACTGGCCATCAAGGATCACGCCGTCCGCCGGCAGCACTGCGCCCGGATGCACCAGCACGCGGTCGCCCAGCGCCAGTTCGCTGAGCAGGATGCGCTCGCTTTGACCGTCGGCCTTTAAACGCAGGCACGAAGCGGGCAGCAGGTTGACCAGTTGTGCCGTGGCGGCAGCGGTGCGTTCGCGGGCGCGCCGCTCCAGGTAGCGCCCGGCGAGCAGGAACAGCGCAAACATGCCCACCGCATCGAAGTACAGCTCGCCGACACCGGTGATCGCGGTCCAGATCCCCGCCAGATAAGCCCCGCCAATGGCCAGGGAGACCGACACGTCCATGGTCAGGTGGCGCGTGCGCAGGTCGCGCATGGCACCCTTGAAGAACGGCGCACAGCTGTAGAACACGATCGGGGTTGTCAGAAACATCGCCACCCAGCGCAGGATTTCATGCAACTGCGGGCTAAGGTCGATATTGAATTCCGGCCAGGTGGCCATAGTTGCCATCATCGCCTGGAACCACAGCAGCCCGGCCACGCCCAGTTGGCGTAGGGCCAGGCGGTTTTCGCTGGCCAGTTGCTCGGCGGCGCGGTCGGCTTGGTAAGGGTGGGCGGCGTAGCCGATATGGCGCAGCTCGCTGAGCAGTTGGCTCAGCGGCAGTTGCCCGTCGGCCCAGCGCACCTGCAGGCGGTGGTTGGACAGGTTCAAGCGCGCCTCGGCCACGGCGGGCAGGCTGCACAGGTGTTTTTCGATCAGCCAACCGCAGGCGGCGCAGCTGATGCCTTCCATCAGCAGCGTGGTTTCGGCCAGCTCGCCTTGGTGGTGCACGAAGGGTTTTTGCACGTCGGCACGGTCGTACAGTGCCAGTTCGTCCAGCAGTTGCACCGGCAACGTCTCGGGGTTGGCCGAGGCTTCGCTGCGGTGTTGGTAGTAGCTTTCCAGGCCCCCGGCCACGATGGCTTCGGCCACCGCCTGGCAACCCGGGCAGCACAGCTCGCGGCGCTCGCCGAGGATCACGGCGGTAAAGCGGCTGCCCGGCGGGACGGGCAGGGCGCAGTGGTAGCAGGGGGTTGGGGTGGTCATGGTTATGGATCTTGGTTGGCGCGAAGCGCGGCTTTTACTTTTTCAGGTCTTCGGCGCCCTGCAACGGTTCATCACCCAGCAATAAGTCCTTGTCGTGGCTGACCTCCTCTTCTTCGAACAGGCGCCAGGTCTTGTCGCCTTCCACACCCAGCAGTTCCACGAAGCGACGGCCTTCGACTTTGTCGGTGACTTGGCCGATGTAGCGGCCGGGCTCGCTGTCGCTGCGGGCCAGGTTGATCTTGCGATCCTTCTCCGGCTGGGTTGGCGAAATCAGGTTCAGTTCCAGGGTGTTCGGGTTGCTGTAGCCGCTGAGGTTCAGTTCGACTTCACCGGTCAGTTCATCCAGGTGCAGCTTGGCGCGCAGTTGCAGGGTCTGGGCCAGGCGCTCGCGGTCCAAGGAGCGGTTGATGCCCTTGCCGGCCTCGTAGTAGTTGTCGTTGACCAGGTTGTCCGGGTTGTTCACCGCGATGGTCACCATGGACAAGGTCAACGTCACCGAGCAGGCGAGGATCCCGATGATGATCCAGGGCCAGAGGTGCTTGTACCAAGGGCTTGGGGCAGTGGCTAGGGGCATTGTTCCGTTCTCTCTTTATCGAACTTGTGGGCCGATGAATCGGCTCTTGGCTTCAATGTGGACGCTGGCGTCATCGGCATCGTTGAGGATGAACGTCACCTCGTTGGTACTCGACGGCAGTTGTTCCGGCGCACTCGACAGTTCCACTGGCATGCTGACGATATCGCCGGCGGCCACCTTGATTTCGCGGCGGCCTTGCAGTTTGAGGTCTGGCAGGCCAGTGGCGTCGAGCACGTAGGTGTGGTCGCGCTGGTCTTTGTTCATGATCTTCAGGCTGTAGACGTTTTCGATGCGGCCTTCGGCGTTTTCGCGATACAGCACGCGGTCCTTGCTCACGTCGAACCCCACCAGCGAGCGCATGAAAAACGCAGCGGCCAACAGGCTGATCATCGCCAGCAACACCAGGGCGTAACCGATCAAGCGAGGGCGCAGCTTATGGGTTTTTTGCCCGGACAGGTTGTGTTCGGTGGTGTAGCTGATCAGGCCGCGCGGGTAGTCCATCTTGTCCATGATGTTGTCGCAGGCGTCGATGCAGGCGGCGCAGCCAATGCACTCGATTTGCAGGCCGTCGCGGATGTCGATCCCGGTGGGGCACACCTGCACGCACATCGTGCAGTCGATGCAATCACCCAGGCCCTGGGCCTTGTAGTCGACGCCTTTTTTACGTGGGCCACGCAGTTCGCCACGGCGCGGGTCGTAAGAGACGATCAGGGTGTCCTTGTCGAACATCACGCTCTGGAAACGTGCGTACGGGCACATGTAGATGCACACCTGTTCGCGCAGCCAACCGGCATTGCCGTAGGTGGCGAGGGTGAAGAAACCCACCCAGAAATACGACCAGCCATCTGCCTGGCCGGTGAAGAAGTCGAACACCAACTCGCGGATCGGCGAGAAGTAGCCGACAAAGGTCATGCCGGTGACAAAACCGATCAGCAGCCACAGCGTGTGCTTGCTGAATTTACGCAGGAATTTGTTGGCGCCCATCGGCGCTTTGTCCAGCTTGATGCGTTGGTTACGGTCGCCTTCGGTGACTTTTTCGCACCACATGAAGATCCACGTCCACACGCTTTGCGGGCAGGTATAACCGCACCACACGCGGCCGGCGTACACCGTGATGAAGAACAGGCCGAACGCCGCAACGATCAGTATGCCCGAGAGCAGGATGAAGTCCTGGGGCCAGAAGGTCGCGCCAAAAATGAAGAACTTACGCTCCGGCAGGTTCCACCACACAGCCTGGTGGCCACCCCAGTTCAGCCACACCGTGCCGAAGTAGAGCAGGAACAACGCAGCACCGCCGAGCATGCGCAAGTTGCGGAACAGGCCGGTGAAGGCGCGGGTGTAGATTTTCTCGCGCGGGGCGTAGAGGTCGACGGTGGTGGTCGAGTGTTTGGCAGGCGGGGTAACGTCATGTACCGGTATTTGCTTACTCATCATTGCATCCCACGGCGGTGGAGATTTGCCTCGGCCAGTACGTGCCAACCGGGGTCAAATTAGGGGTCTTGCAGTGGCGTAATGATACGCCCCCGATAGCGTGCAAAGGGTGCGACCTTTGGTCGCGTTGGGGGGAATCAATTGATGGTGTAAGTGACCTGGATCAATTGACTTTGGAAGTATGGTCGGTTTTTGCGGGCTAAACCCTCAAAAAACCGAAGATTCAATGTGGGAGAGGGCTTGCTCCCGATAGCGGTGTGTCAGTCAGAGTAACGGGTACTGATCCACCGCCATCGGGAGCAAGCCCCCTCCCACATTGGTTTTGTGGTGTTTCTGGATAAGGGGCAGCCTTACTGCTCCTCAGCCTTCTTGTCCCCATGGGACAAGCTGTAAACATACGCCGCGAGCAAGTGCACCTTGTCATTCCCTTGCAACTGCTCTTGCGCTGGCATCTGGCCCTGACGGCCGAATCGGATGGTCTGCTGCAGTTGGGCGAAGCTCGATCCGTAGATGAACGCGCCGGGGTGGGTCAGGTCAGGCGCGCCCATTGCGGGGGTGCCTTTACCGGTCGGGCCGTGGCAGGCCACGCAGTTGGCGGCGAAGAGTTTTTCGCCGTTGGCCACGTCAGCCTTGACGCCCTCTGGCAGTTTACGGCCGTCGAGTTGGGTGACCACGTAGGCGGCCACGTCGCTGACACCCTCTTCATGAATGACCGGCAGCCAGCCAGGCATGACGGCATGACGGCCCTTCATGATGGTTTCCTTGATGGTGGCCGGCTCGCCCCCCCAGCGCCAATCGGCGTCGGTCAGGTTGGGGAAGCCGTAGGCGCCCTTGGCGTCGGAGCCGTGGCACACCGAGCAGTTGGAGGCGAACAGGCGGCCACCCATCTTCAGGGCTTGCGGGTCCTTGGCGACTTCTTCAATTGGCATCGACGCGAACTTGGCGAAGATCGGCCCGAACTTGGCGTCCGACCGGGCCATTTCCTTTTCCCATTCGTGCACGCCGGTCCAACCGGTCTGGCCGTTGGCAAACGGGGTTTGCTTGTCGTTGTCGAGGTAGTTGTAGCCCGGCAGCAGGCCTTTCCAGTTGCCCAGGCCGGGGTACAGCACCAAGTAACCGAGGGCAAAGATGATGGTGCCGACGAACAGCATGAACCACCATTTGGGCAGTGGGTTGTCGTACTCCTCGATGCCATCGAACGAGTGGCCGACGGTTTCGTCGGTTTGCTCGGCGCGCTGGCCCTTGCGGGTCGACAGCAGCAGCCAGGTCAGGGCGAAGATGGTACCCAGACTGAGGACTGTGACGTACAGACTCCAGAACGTAGTCATTCTTTGTTACTCCTAGAAGCTTGCTCGACGTGCTTGATGGCTTCGGGATCATCCGCAAAGGGCAGCAAGGTCGCGTCTTCAAACTCCGACTTGCGCTTGGGGCTGAACACCCACAACGCCAGGCCGATAAAGGCCACCATCACCACAACGGTGCCCAGGCCACGAATCATCCCGATATCCATGAAGAATCACCGTTTGCTTTTGATGATGGTGCCCAGGCCTTGCAGGTAGGCCACCAATGCGTCCATTTCGGTCTTGCCCTTGACGGCTGCGGCTGCACCGGCGATGTCTTCGTCGGTGTAGGGCACGCCCAGGGTGCGCAAGACTTCCATCTTCTTCGCGGTGTCCTTGCCGTCGAGCTTGTTTTCCACGAGGAACGGGTACGCCGGCATTTTCGACTCAGGCACCACGTTGCGCGGGTTGTACAAGTGCGCACGCTGCCAGTCATCAGAGTAACGCCCGCCCACACGGGCGAGGTCCGGGCCGGTACGTTTGGAACCCCACAGGAACGGGTGGTCCCACACACTTTCACCGGCGACCGAGTAGTGGCCGTAGCGTTCGGTTTCGGCGCGGAACGGGCGGATCATCTGCGAGTGGCAGCCGACACAACCGTTGGCGATGTAGACGTCGCGGCCTTCCAGTTCAAGGGCGGTGCGCGGCTTCATGCCTTCGACCGGCTTGTTGGTCACGTCCTGGAAAAACAGCGGAACGATCTGGGTCAGGCCGCCGATACTCACGGCGATGACCATGAAGAAGGCCAGCAGGCCGATATTCTTCTCGACTACTTCATGCTTCATCAGTGGGCTCCCACAACGGCGATCTGGGCGGCGGCTTCGGCTTGCGCCGGGTCCGAGGCACGTACGGTGCGCCAGACGTTGTAGGCCATGAACAGCATGCCGGCGGCAAAGAACGCACCGCCCAAGGCGCGGACGATGTAGCCCGGATGGCTGGCTTGCAGCGCTTCGACGAAGGAGTAGGTGAGGGTGCCGTCATCGTTGATCGCACGCCACATCAGGCCTTGGGTGATGCCGTTGACCCACATCGAGGCGATGTAGAGCACGGTGCCGATGGTGGCCAGCCAGAAGTGCGTGTTGATCAGCCCGACGCTGTGCATCTGCGCACGGCCGAACAGTTTGGGGATCATGTGGTACAGCGCGCCGATGGAGATCATCGCCACCCAGCCGAGGGCACCGGCGTGTACATGGCCGATGGTCCAGTCGGTGTAGTGGGACAGCGAGTTGACGGTCTTGATCGCCATCATCGGCCCTTCGAAGGTCGACATGCCGTAGAACGCCAGGGAGACCACGAGGAAACGCAGGATCGGGTCGGTGCGCAATTTATGCCAGGCGCCCGACAGGGTCATCATGCCGTTGATCATGCCGCCCCAGCTCGGGGCCAGCAGGATGATCGACATCGCCATGCCCAGGGACTGCGCCCAATCCGGCAGCGCGGTGTAGTGCAAGTGGTGCGGGCCGGCCCAGATGTACAGGGTGATCAGTGCCCAGAAGTGCACGATGGACAAGCGGTAGGAGTAAATAGGACGTTCGGCCTGTTTCGGCACGAAGTAGTACATCATCCCCAGGAAACCGGTGGTCAGGAAAAAACCTACGGCATTGTGCCCGTACCACCACTGGATCATCGCGTCCGTCGCACCGGCATAGGCCGAGTAGGACTTGAACAGGCTCACCGGCAACGACGCGTGGTTGACGATGTGCAGCATCGCCGTGACCACGATGAACGCACCATAGAACCAGTTGCCCACGTAGATGTGCTTGGTCTTGCGCTTGACGATGGTGCCGAAGAACACCGCGCCGTAGGTCACCCACACAATCGCCAGCAAAATGGCGATCGGCCATTCCAGCTCGGCGTATTCCTTGGTGGTGGTGTAGCCCAGCGGCAGGCTGACGATGGCGCCGACGATGACTGCTTGCCAACCCCAGAAGGTAAAGGCGGCGAGGCCGTCGGAGATCAGTCGTGTCTGGCAGGTGCGCTGCACGACATAGTAGGAGGTGGCAAACAATGCACATCCGCCGAAGGCGAAAATCACAAGGTTCGTGTGCAGCGGGCGCAGGCGACCGAAGGTCGTCCAGGGCAAGTCGAAATTCAATTCCGGCCAGACCAGTTGCGAGGCGATGAACACCCCGAGCCCCATGCCAAGGATCCCCCAGACCACCGTCATGATGGCGAACTGGCGGACTACCTTATAGTTATAAGCAGTCGGACTGATTGCTGTGCTCATTCTAAGGTTCCACGGTTTAGGTTTTTTTATAGGTAAAATCGGCCGCAAGTATGTAGAAAGCGAGGGGCCATTGCAACGCAATGGCTGACCTGGATCAATGCGTTCCACGCCAGATTCTGCGCCCTTTCCATGTTTGGTGTAAGGACAAAATCGGAAATCGAAAGCTGATCGAGTGGACAGGAAATTTGCGGGGTCGCAACGACAGCCGTTGCGTACGCCGGAATCGGTCCGCTGTGGGGCAAGCGTAGACCCGAATGGCGAGGGGGGAAAGTTGTGCTTTGGAAGGGGTGCGACGCTTTGTCACTGTGGCGAGGGCGCTGCCGCCCCGGAGCGGGGCGGCAGTCGAAGGTTACTGAGCGGGGCTTTCTGGCGTTGCGCCATCAGCGTTATGGGACAGGCTATACACGTAGGCGGCCAGCAGATGCACTTTGTCGTTGCCTTGCAGCACTTCCTGCGCCGGCATTTGACCTTGGCGGCCATGGCGAATGGTCTGCTGCAACTGCGCCAGGCTGGTGCCGTAGATATAGCCGCCTGGCAGCGTCAGGTTCGGCGCCCCCATGATTTCCATACCGTGGCCTTCCGGCCCGTGGCACGCCACGCAGGTGGTGTTGAATGCGGCTTTGCCCGCATCCAGGTCGGCGGTGCTGTCGGCCGGCAGTGGCAACTTGGCCAGATCGTGACGGACATAGGCGGCGACGTTCTTCACCCCTTCATCGCCCAGCATTTCACCCCAGGCCGGCATCGCCGCGTGGCGACCGTTCAGGATGGTGGTCTTGATCGCCTCAGCCGAACCGCCCCAGCGCCAGATGTTGTCCGCCAGGTTGGGGAAGCCGAACGCGCCCTTGGCATCCGAGCCGTGGCACACCGCGCAGTTGGAGGCGAACAGGCGACCGCCCATCTTCAGCGCTTGCGGGTCTTTGGCGACTTCTTCCACGGGCATGGCCGAGAATTTGGCGAAGATCGGCCCGAACTTGGTGTCGGCCTTGGCCATTTCCTTGTCCCATTCCTTGGTCGAGGTCCAGCCGTCTTCATAGCCCGGCAGTACGCCT
Organism: Pseudomonas sp. S35; assembly: GCF_009866765.1. Classification (NCBI taxonomy): domain Bacteria; kingdom Pseudomonadati; phylum Pseudomonadota; class Gammaproteobacteria; order Pseudomonadales; family Pseudomonadaceae; genus Pseudomonas; species Pseudomonas sp. S35. The sequence goes on along the minus strand of NZ_CP019431.1, from coordinate 4,824,053 downwards.
TTCCAATTGCCCAGGCCTGGGTAGAGCACCAGGTAGCCGACCGCAAACACCAGGGTGCCGGCGAACAGCATGAACCACCATTGGGGCAGCGGGTTGTCGTATTCCTCGATACCGTCGAAGGCGTGGCCCATGGTCTGGTCGACGCTGCCCTTGGTCTCGCCCTTGCGGGTGCCGATCAACAGCCACGTCAGGCCGATCAGGCTGCCGAGGGTCAGTACGCAGATCCATGTACTCCAGAATAGGGTCATGGCCGGTTGCTCCTTGTTGCAGGCTCTTCTTGAGCGTCGGATGGAGAAGGTTCATCGGCGAACGGCAGCAGGCGTGCCTGCTCGAATTCCGCATTGCGCCGGTTGTTGAACACCCACAGCGACAGGCCGATAAAGGCGATGGCGACGACCAGCGTGCCAAGGCCGCGGATGGTGCCCGCATCGAATTCAAATCCCATGGCTCACCTCTTGCTCTTGATGGCAGTGCCGAGCACTTGCAGGTATGAAACCAGCGCGTCCATCTCGGTCTTGCCCTTGAGGCTGGCGACAGCGGCAGTGATGTCGTCGTCGGTGTACGGCACGCCGAGGGTGCGCATCACCTTTAACTTGGTTTCGGTGTGGCTGCTGTCGACCTGGGCCGTGACGAGCCACGGGTAGGCCGGCATTTTCGACTCGGGCACCACGTTGCGCGGGTTGTACAAGTGCGCGCGGTGCCAATCGTCCGAGTAGCGGGCGCCGACGCGGGCCAGGTCTGGGCCGGTGCGCTTGGAGCCCCACAGGAACGGGTGGTCCCACACGCTCTCGCCCGCCACCGAGTAGTGGCCGTAGCGTTCGGTTTCGGCGCGGAACGGGCGGATCATCTGCGAGTGGCACTGTACGCAGCCTTCGCGGATGTAGATGTCACGGCCTTCCAGCTGCAGCGCGGTGTAGGGCTTCATGCCTTCGACCGGCTTGTTGGTCACGTCCTGGAAGAACAGCGGGACGATCTGGGTCAGGCCGCCGATGCTCACGGCGAGCACCATCAGCAGCATCAGCAGGCCGACGTTCTTTTCAATCGTTTCGTGTTTCATCACAGACTCCTCAGGCCAGCTGCGCAGTGGTAGTGGCGTCGACTGGCTGCGGCGAACGCACGGTGCGCCAGGTGTTGTAAGCCATCAGGAACATACCGCTGAGGAACACTGCACCGCCCACCAGTCGCACGATGAAGCCTGGGTGGCTGGCCACCAGGGTTTCGACGAAGGAGTAGGTCAAAGTGCCGTCTTCATTGATCGCACGCCACATCAGGCCCTGGGCGATGCCGTTGACCCACATCGAGGCGATGTAGAGCACGGTGCCGATGGTGGCCAGCCAGAAGTGCGCGTTGATCAGGCCGAGGCTGTACATCTGCTCGCGACCGAAGATTTTCGGGATCATGTGGTACAGCGCGCCGATGGAAATCATCGCCACCCAGCCCAGAGCCCCGGCGTGTACGTGGCCGATGGTCCAGTCGGTGTAGTGGGAGAGGGCGTTGACGGTCTTGATCGCCATCATCGGGCCTTCGAAGGTCGACATGCCGTAGAACGCCAGGGAGACCACGAGGAAGCGCAGGATCGGGTCGCTGCGCAACTTATGCCAGGCGCCCGACAGGGTCATCATGCCGTTGATCATGCCGCCCCAGCTCGGTGCCAGCAGCACCAGCGACATCACCATGCCCAGGGACTGTGCCCAGTCCGGCAGCGCGGTGTAGTGCAAATGGTGCGGACCGGCCCAGATGTACAGGGTGATCAGTGCCCAGAAGTGCACGATGGACAAGCGGTAGGAATACACCGGACGCTCGGCCTGCTTGGGCACGAAGTAGTACATCATCCCCAAGAAGCCAGCGGTGAGGAAAAAGCCTACCGCGTTGTGCCCATACCACCATTGCACCATGGCATCCGTCGCACCGCCGTAAAGGCTGTAGGACTTGGTCAGGCTGACCGGGATTTCCAGGTTGTTGACGATATGCAGGATCGCCACGGTGATGATGAACGCACCGAAGAACCAGTTACCAACGTAGATGTGCTTGGTGTTGCGCTTCATCACCGTGCCGAAGAACACGATGGCGTAGGCCACCCAGACGATGGTGATCAGAATGTCGATCGGCCATTCCAGCTCGGCGTATTCCTTGGAACTGGTGTAGCCCAGCGGCAAGGTGATCGCGGCCAAGAGGATGACAAGTTGCCAGCCCCAGAAGCAGAACGCAGCGATTTTCGGCGCGAACAGCTGGGTTTGGCAGGTGCGTTGCACCGAGTAGAACGAACTGGCAAACAGCGCGCAGCCGCCGAAGGCGAAGATCACCGCGTTGGTGTGCAGTGGGCGCAAACGGCCAAAGCTGGTCCAGGGCAAATCGAAGTTGAGCGCGGGCCAAACCAATTGGGCGGCGAGAAAAACCCCGAGCCCCATGCCGACGATGCCCCACACCACCGTCATAATGGCGAATTGGCGGACCACCTTGTAGTTATAGGCGGTACTTAAAGTAGTGTTCATGGTTCCCCATCCACGGTTCAACCCAAGCAAGTGCGGCACTTGGGCTGGAGTTATAGGCAGACTAAATAGCGAGGCAAGCATGGGCAAAGAGCACAAGGCCAGTATTGACGGGGATCAATGGGCGCAGTGTGTGCGGGAACGCGGCTGGTTGTGGGATGGGGCGAAAGGGTCTATCGCGCGTACGCCGGTGACGCTGATCCTGGCCCACGGCGCCGGCGCACCGATGGACTCATCCTTCATGAGCGACATGGCTGCACGCCTTGCCGGGCATGGCGTCAACGTGTTGCGCTTCGAGTTTCCCTACATGGCCCAGCGCCGGTTGGACGGCGGCAAACGCCCGCCGAACCCGGCGCCCAAACTGCTGGAAGCCTGGCGCGAGGTGCATGCCCAGGTGCGACGTCATGTCACTGGGGCATTGGCGGTTGGCGGCAAGTCCATGGGCGGTCGCATGGCCAGTTTGTTGGCCGATGAGTTGGGCGCGGACGGGTTGGTGTGCCTAGGCTATCCGTTCTACGCGGTGGGCAAGCCGGAAAAGCCACGGGTCGAGCACTTGGCGCGGTTGAAGACGCCGACGTTGATTGTGCAGGGCGAGCGCGATGCGTTGGGCAATCGGGCGGCGGTGGAGGGGTATGCGTTGTCACCGAGCATCGAGGTGATGTGGTTGGTGGCGGGGGATCATGATTTGAAGCCGTTGAAGGCCTCGGGGTTCAGCCATGAGCAGCATCTGGAGGCTGCTGCGGTGCAAGTTGCCGGGTTTCTCGGCGGCTGTTAGGGCCTTATCGGGGGCAAGCCCCCGATAGCGGTCTACCGGTTAAAACGCTCTACCAGTGAATATTGGGTATTGGCGGTATGCGTCAGCTCCTCACTCAACTGCGCTGAGTTCAGCGCCTGCTCCGAGGTCTGATCCGCCAACAACGCAATCGTACTGATATTACGGCTGATCTCTTCAGCCACCGAGCTTTGCTCTTCAGTCGCCGCCGCAATCTGCGTGGTCATGTCGGTGATATGCGCCACCGCCTCACTGATCCCCACCAGCGCCTGATCCGCTTCCATCACCCGCGCCACGCCTTCTTCGGCCTGGCGATGCCCGGCGTCCATGGTTTGCACGGCGGCGGCCGCAGTGTGTTGCAGCTTGGCGATCAGGGCATGGATCTGCCCGGTCGACTCGGCTGTACGCTGCGCCAGTTGGCGAACTTCGTCGGCCACGACCGCAAAGCCTCGGCCCATCTCACCGGCCCGCGCTGCTTCAATGGCAGCGTTCAACGCCAGCAGGTTGGTCTGGTCGGCAATGCCCTTGATCACGTCGACAACGCCGCCGATCTCATCGCTGTCCTTGGCCAGTTGGGTCACGGTCACGCCGGTCTCACCCACAGCCACCGACAGACGCTGAATCGCCTCGCGGGTTTCCCCGGCGATGTCGCGGCCGCGACCGGTCAGGCGATTGGCTTCCTGAGTCGCGTCAGCCGTGCGCTGCACATGGCTGGCGACTTCCTGGGTGGTCGCCGCCATCTGGTTGACCGCCGTGGCCACCTGTTCGGTTTCCACGCGCTGGCGCTCCAGACCGCTGGAGCTGTTATGCGCCAGAGTATTGGACTGCGCCGCCTGGTCGTTCAGGTGTTCAGCAGTGTCCTGCAACCGCGTCAGACACGTCTTCAGACGCGCCTCCTGGCTGAGGATCGACATTTCCAGGCGCGCCTGGGCGCCACGGCTGTCGGTGTACATCTGCGCGATCAACGGGTCGGACGTGGTCTGCTCGGCCAAACGCAGGAGGCGCTTGAGGCCGCGCTGCTGCCAGCTCAGGCCCAGCAGGCCCAACGGCACCGACAAGCCCGCCGCCAGGGCAAAGCCCCAATGGGAGTTGAGTGACGCACCGATCATGAAGCTGAGCTGGCTGACCAGAATAAACGGCACCCAGTCCTGCAATACCGGTAGCCACTTGTCCCGCTGGGGAACGGCCGACTTGCCCTGATTGATGCGTTGGTAAAGCGCTTCGGCCCGGCGGATCTGCTCGGCGGTGGGCTTGATGCGCACCGATTCGTAGCCGACCACCTGATTGCCTTCGAAGACCGGCGTCACATAGGCGTTGACCCAGTAGTGATCGCCCGTCTTGCAGCGGTTCTTAACGATGCCCATCCATGGCAAGCCTTGTTTGAGCGTGGCCCACATATGCCCGAACACCGCCGCCGGAACATCCGGGTGACGCACCAGGTTGTGCGGGGCGCGTAGCAGTTCTTCGCGGGTGAACCCACTGATCTCGACGAAAGCGTCGTTGCAGTAAGTGATCACGCCTTTGGCATCTGTGGTTGAGATCAACCGTTGCTGAGCGGGGAAGCTACGTTCGCGCTGGGTAACGGGTTGGTTATTACGCATGGTTGTTCAATCCGCAAGGCTTTCAGGGGGTATCGGCCGGGAGAGGAGTTTATTTAACTTATTTCTTGCAACAATCAGCCGGCCAGCATGGGATAGGTAAATAACCCGAAGTGCAGCAGGTTCAAGCCAAAGTGCGTAGCAATCGCCGCACCCAGCCCGCCAAAGCGATACGCCAAGCCATACCCGACGCCGGCGATGCTCGCCAGCAGTACCCAGTGCCAGCCTGCGCCCACGTGCACCACGCCGAACAGCAGCGACGCCAGCAGCAGCGCGAGGTTGTCGCCATAGGGCAAGTGTTTGAGGCGCTGGCTCAAACCGCCTTGAATGTATCCACGGAACAGCGCCTCTTCCACCAGTGTCACCAGCAGCAGGTTATTGAGCACCCACAGCCAGGCCTGGTCGGGCCATTTCGGTGCCCAACTGATCATTCCCAGCAAGGCTGCGCCCCCTAGGGCTGCGATGGCGGTAAGGGTCAACGCCAGGGCGGTGACACAGATAGATAGGCGCCACGAGCGTCGCGCCACGATCCAGGGGCAGGCCAGCAACAACCAGAAGCCAATCAACGGCTTGTCCTGGTTCAGGTACATCGACAAGGGCACAGAATCGGGGGTGAAGCGCTGCGGGTCAATGCCGCGTGCGTTGTAGAAACCTGGGAGCCAGTGCATTGCCAGGCTAAGGGCCAGCACGATAAACAACCCGTGCCCCAGGTAGCGCGCCCACGACGTGCGTTGCTGGCGCACGGCGTACCCCGCGACCAGCAGCAGGGTGACGGACACAGCCGCCAGTACCCCCAGTTGCCCGTAGGCCAGGGCCAGTCCGTAGCCAATGGAAAGAAGCGCCAGGTACAGCCAGGGCAGTGCGATCATGGGTAGTCCTAAAAAAATCAGCGCGCGATTATAGCGAGCGTCCTTCTCGGCCCGCATGAAACCTGACTACAACGCCTTGGCCAGCTTCCCCGGCCGCAACACCAGCCACAACGCCGCGCCAATCAACACCCCGCCCCACAGATGCGCCATGGACAGCGGCTCATCCAGCAGCAATGCGCCCCAGAGCACGCCGAACGGTGGGATCAGGAAGGTAGTGGTCATTGACCTCACCGGCCCGATGGCGCTGAGCAGGCGGAAATACAGGACGTAGGCAAACGCGGTACAGATCAGCCCCAACCCGAGCAGCGACAACCATACGTGCCAGCCCCCCCAACTCGCCGGCGGTTGGCTGATTGCGCTGTAGGCAAACAGCGGCAACAGAAACAACGTTGCACCGAGCATGCTGCCCAAGGCCGACAGTCGACTGTCCAGCCCGCCACGTTGGTCCAGCCAGCGCCGTGCGAGGAAGCCGGCGAAGCCATAACAGGTGGTGGCCAGCAGGCAGGCCACAGCGCCGGTCAACAATTGCAGGTCAAACGCCACCGGCCCGGCGCGGGTCAGTACACCGACGCCAAACAGCCCCAGGCTGACCCCGGCGATTTTCGACGGGGTCAGGCGTTCACTGAAGAACAACCCGCCAATCAACACCCCCATCAACGGCGTGGTGGCATTGAAGATCGCCGAGTAACCGGCCGGCAGCACTTGGGCTGCCACGGAGTACAGGGTTGCGGGGATCCCGGAGTTGATCACACCGAGCAGCAGGACGGTCTTGAACTTGCCCTGGAAATCCCAGCGCACCCGCATCACCGCCAGCATCACCAGCAAGCCGGCGGCGGCAATCGACACGCGGAAAAACGCGGTCGGCACGCTGCCGATCTCCGGCGCGATAATGCGCATGAACAAAAAGCTCGCGCCCCAGATGGCAGCCAGCCCCAACAGGTAAAGAGTGTCGACAGGTCTCACGGAATATTCCTACATCAATAAGGCCGCGAGTGTTGCCCAGTCACCTGCCCGACACAATCACTGTTTAAACGACAAACCGCGTCACCAAACCGTTGAGGTCCACCGCCAAGCGCGACAGTTCCTGGCTGGCGGCCGAGGTCTGGGTGGCGCCAGCGGCGGTCTGGGTCGACAGGTCGCGGATGTTCACCAGGCTGCGGTCCACTTCGCGGGCGACCAGGGCCTGCTGCTCGGCGGCGCTGGCGATCACCAGGTTGCGCTGGCTGATCTGCGAGATGGCGGCGGTGATTTTTTCCAGAGCGCTGCCGGCGCTGTTGGCCCGTTGCAGGGTCTGGCCGGCGTGCTCGGCGCTGCTGTTCAACGCTTCGACGGTGTCCTGCGTGCCTTGCTGGATACCGCTGATCATCTGCTCGATTTCTTCGGTGGAATCCTGTGTGCGCTGCGCGAGGGAACGCACCTCGTCAGCGACCACCGCAAAACCACGCCCGGCTTCACCCGCGCGCGCCGCTTCAATCGCCGCATTGAGTGCCAGCAGGTTGGTCTGCCCGGCGATGCCGCGGATCACTTCCAGCACCTTGCTGATGTCCTGGGCTTGCACCGCCAGGCCTTCGGCCTTGTTCGAGGCGCCGAGTACTTCATCCACCAGGTTCTGGATCGAGCTGATGGTCTCGCTGATCTGGTAGTGGCCGTGCTTGCTGTCTTCATCCGAGGCCTGGGACGCTTCTGCGCTGGACACCGCATTGCCCGCCACTTCGTCCACAGCCGCGCTCATCTCGGTGACAGCGGTGGCGGCTTGTTCGATTTCATCATTTTGCGCCTGCAGGCCACGGGTGCTTTGCTCCATCACCGAGCTCATCTCTTCGGCGGCCGACGCCAATTGCTGCGCCGACTCGCTGATGCCGCGGATAGTGCCCTGCAACTGTGCCTGCATGGTGGCCAGGGCGCTGAGCAGTTGGGCCGGTTCGTCATGGCCGCTCACGACAATCGGCTGGCTCAAGTCGCCGGCGGCGATGGTGCGTGCCACGGTCAGCGCCTGGCTGAGCGGCGCGGTGATGCTGCGGGTCAGCAGCCACGCCAGCAGCAAAGTGGCGATCAGCGCAATAACGATGATCAGGCCGACCACCCATAGCGCGCTCGAATACATCTGTGCGGCGCTATCCGCTGCAGCTTCGACGCCGTTCTGGTTGAAGACGATCAGCTTTTCCAAACTCTGGGTGAGGCGTGTGCCTTGAGGGGCGAGACGGTTGTTGAGCAGGTCGATAGCGTCTTGTTGCTGATCCTTATCGATCAATTCCACCATCTGGCTGACGATCGCCAGGTAGCCGGCCACGTCGGTTTTCACCTGCGTGAGCATCTCGCGCTCTTCTTCATTGGTCAGCAGGGTTTCATGGTGGTCCAACAGGGTTTGCAGCTCGCTGCGATGGCGGGTGATCAGGTTCCTGCTGTTGTCACGCACCCGAGACTCATCGGTGGTCACCAGACGCAAGGCCTCCAGACGGATGCTCGCCGCGAAGGCCGCGCTGTCGTGGATATTCTCGATGCTCGGCATCCACGACTGTTCGATGACCAGCGCGCTTTCGCGCAGCTTGGCCATCTGCCCCAGGCCGAACAGGCCCACAATCACCAGCAAGCTGGCCAACACCCCAAAACTCAGACTGGCACGCAGACCGATCCTCATATTCCTCAATGACATCTCAATGCTCCTTGGGCAATTAGAACCTGCTCCCGGATCGGTCTTTTGACCTTGTTAGGGTGGGAGAGGGCGCGCTGTATATCAAAGTGCCATCATTGTGGTAATCGGGGTTTCCCTTAGTTGGATCCAATCCTTGGGGCGGAATCAGGATTGGAATCGGGCCTGCTATTTTTGCTGCCGGGGTGCCAAGCCCCGCCGTTAGAGGCTATTGGGCGAACGCAAGGCGACAATACGGTGTTTTTATTGACCGTATGGTCGAATTAAATAATTTGAAAACAAATGTACAAAGTCAGCGAAGGGGTACAACGCTACGCAAAAATTCACCCTTCTCCTGCTTACGTACACTGGCTAAGCTCAAGGCTTCCCGATGCCCGCTCGAGGTTTCCCGCATGTCGCAACCCACGCCCGCCCTCGCGATTGCCCGCACGATCCTCGACGGCTTCGACGATTACCGTGAGCACTTTCGCCAGATCACCGATGGCGCCCGTGAGCGGTTCGAGAAGGCCCAATGGCAACAGGGCCAGGCCGCCTCGGCGGCGCGGATCAACCTCTATGAAGAGAAGGTGTTTGAGGTGATCACGGGCCTGCACGCCCGCTTCGATGACGTGGACTTAATGGATATCGACCTGTGGCCTTTGGTGAAAAGCGCCTACATCAGCCTGATCGACCTGCGTTTCGACGATGAGCTGTCCGAGACCTGGTACAACTCGATCTTCTGCGGCCTGTTCAGCCACGACTTGATCAGCGACGGCTGCATGTTTATCCACACCACCCGGCCTAGCCTGCGCAAGGCGCGGGCCGCGCAGACCCGCACCTACCTGCCCGCCGGCAACATCGGTGAGATGCTCGCGCAGATGTTTGCCGACTACCGTTTCAGCGAACCCTATGCCGACCTGAACGCCGACCTGCAGCGCCTCGAAGCGCAACTGCGGGAAAACCTGCCCGACTGGGTCTGCAAGGACCCGGACCTCAAGGTCGAGCTGTTTTCCTCGGTGCTCTACCGCAACAAAGGCGCCTATCTGGTAGGACGTATCTATACCCATGACGAACAATGGCCCCTGGTGATTCCGCTGCTGCACCGCGAAGGGCAGGGCATTCAGATTGATGCGTTGATCACCGACGAAGCCGATGTGTCGATCATCTTTTCGTTTACCCGTTCCTACTTCATGGTCGACGTGCCGGTGCCTGCGGAATTCATCGGTTTTCTCAAGCGCATCCTGCCGGGCAAGCATATCGCCGAGCTATACACCTCCATCGGCTTCTACAAGCACGGCAAGTCGGAGTTCTACCGTGCGCTGATCAACCACCTGGCGACCACCGATGACCAGTTCATCATGGCCCCCGGCGTGCGCGGCATGGTCATGAGCGTGTTTACCCTGCCGGGCTTCAACACTGTGTTCAAGATCATCAAGGACCGCTTCTCGCCGTCGAAAAACGTCAACCGTGCCACGGTGATCGAGAAGTACCGCCTGGTTAAAAGCGTCGACCGCGTCGGGCGCATGGCCGATACCCAGGAGTTCGCCGACTTCCGCTTCCCCTTGAGCAAGTTCGAGCCCGAGTGCCTGGCCGAGTTACTGGAAGTGGCCGCCGGCACGGTCGAAGTGGAAGGCGACACGGTGCTCATTCGCCACTGCTGGACCGAACGGCGCATGACCCCGCTCAACCTCTACCTGGAAAACGCCAACCCGGCCCAGGTGCGTGAAGCTTTGGAAGACTATGGACTGGCGATCAAACAACTGGCGGCGGCGAATATCTTTCCCGGCGACATGCTGCTGAAAAACTTCGGCGTCACCCGCCACGGCCGCGTGGTGTTCTACGACTACGACGAAATCTGTTTTCTCACCGAGGCCAACTTCCGCCATATCCCCGAGCCCCGTACTCCCGAGGATGAAATGGCCTCCGAGCCCTGGTACTCCATCGGCCCGTTGGATGTCTTCCCTGAAGAGTTCCCGCCGTTCCTGTTTGCCGACGCCGGTCAGCGCAAGTTGTTCGATCAACTGCACGGTGAGCTCTATAACGCGGACTACTGGAAGGGGCTGCAAGAGGCAATCCGCGCCGGTAAGGTCATTGATGTGTTCCCTTATCGGCGCAGGTGGGGGGAGGGCGAGTAGGAAAGGTCGAACAGTGGGCGTTAATACCCGTGCGCTTCGGTACGTCGGGTATAAAGGACCAAGTTGTTTAATAAGTTGGTGTAGTTCTCGAGAAAACCCACCTCCAGGTCTGCGAGCAGATGCCGGATATCATCGTCTTCTATTTTCTGACGGGTGGCGACATTTAGGGCATGCATGTCGCTATCGGGGTGAGCCAACTTGTTCACAGGCTCGGGCTGTTGGCTGCTGCCCGCTTGCTGGGTGCGAGGGACGGTATTCAGCCGTACGTAGCCATTGTTGATCGCTGCCAACTCCAGCTTTTTTCGCTGATTATTTGCCTTGCTTATAAACATCACAGTATTTATGCCCTCGAAGGAAGTGCCATCAAGACTTCCGTTTTTCCACGCATCGCGCAGGTTGACGATGGCCTCACGCGCAGCCTTGACAGCACCCGGTGAAAATCTGTCGTCCAGGCCCTTGAGGTGTGCGGTTTCGACCAGGCGGTCCTGTCGGTGGAGTGTCAGATCCAGCAGCGCCAATTGCTTGCTGCGCTCAAGACCTTGCTCCAAGCTTTTACGCATAGGGCTGAGGCCCAGTGAGGCTTTGAGCTGGCTGCTGCTTTTGAGCCGCCCTGTTGCCCACGCGTTGCGGTATTCAGTCATTGCGTTACGTCGCCGGATAAAAATGTCTTCCTCTACGCGAGACAAAGGCTGCGGCTGTTTTTTGATAACGCTATCCAAAGACGCAATCTCTTCGTCCAGCGCGTTGACATGTTTGAGGGTTTTTTCCAGATCCTGCTTGAGCAGCACTGGGTTCAGTGGCGCGGACAATAGGATGGGTTCGGTTATCGGGTCCAACTCGCTGGAGCGTGGAGGGGTGGCCGCGGTCCATTCCGCACGACGATTCAGCAGAGCTTTGCGTTGTTCGGCGCGAGTCGTCAGTTGCTCATTGCGTTGCGCGATTTTCTACAGGCCGGTCTGGGCATCCGGTTGTGAGGCAAACAAGTTGCGGCTTTCCTGATCGAAAACTTCAAGATCATTGTCAAGCCTTGAGATGTGGATCCAGGCTTGAAGTTGATGCCCCTTTTCCTGCGGTGCACTTTCCTGGCGTTGGCGCACAGGACGAAACAACGCTTGTTCCAGGCTTCGGCTATTCTCGAGGACGTGTCTGTGCCCTTGTTCCACCAGGCTTTTAACTACGGCTCCTTGGATGGTATGGGTCTGCTGCATCAGCCGGCCTAGGGCGGTGCCGGGCTCAGGGGTAGAAAACGGGTTGAGTTTGATCATCGTTGCTCCTTTGGGGCGGTGGTATTGCAGTGGTTTGCGCGGGGGCTACCGAAAGAGCCGGCAGGAGGCAATTTGCGCCGGTAAGGTCATTGAGGGGGCCCTTATCTGCGCAAATCGGTAGATAGCGCTTAAGCGCTGATAGGCTGGTGCAACCGATTATCGCGTTGCTTGGGATAGTCAAGGACACCAGGGTACGCAGTGTTCATATAGGCAGCCTCCAGTTCCTCGTTGATAGTCCAGACTAGTAAGGCTTTGGCGGCGCGATTAATCCTTTCCACTGTCGGCTCGGGATCCATGGTCATCGTTGGCGAGCTCAGGTTTGCATGAAGCCGGATATCCGCCTCTACTTCTACTTGGAGTAAAAGATCTGAGTGTCGCCTACCGGCAGGGGTACCTGTGTGGCGTCGTATGCCATCCGGTAGCTCTGAAATTTCACCCATCGCCCACGCGTTGCGCAGTTTCATCATGGCTTCACGGGCGAAAAAGACGTTCCCTGACATGCTTGCATGCTCTATTCCAGCGTTTTGTGCTTTATAGATGGCGCGATCGAATGCGGTGAGTGCTTCGTCGCACCGTTTCACGTTGCTCTGAGCGATGTCCAGGTTTGAACCACTGAGTTTTTGATTGATTGCAACGGGAAGAGTGGGGGCAAAGTTAAGCGCTTTTGCTTGAGTCACTCTCTGTTCAAGCGTGTTGCGAAGCAAGTCGTCGTCATTCTTTTTCAGCAACCGCCCAATGCTGCTGTCGTTACTTTGCGTCAGTAGGCCGCGTGCCCAGCTATTGCGCAGTTCGCTGATAGTGTTGCGGATAAATAGCAGTTGCTCCGGTTTCAAGGGGTCTGGGCGACTGTTGGAAAGCCTCTTCAGTCGTCGGTCGATCTGTTCGATGTCTTTATCAAGCGCGAAAACCTGGGCTTCAATACGCGCTCTCTGCGCGCTATCACTATTTCTGACTATTGAGGCATGGGTGACCGTGAGCTGTGTGCCTGTTGCGATGGGTGGGGGGGAACTGTCCAATTCGTCGAATGTGGGAGGGGTCCAGGGTTCAAGGTCGCGACACGTCGTGCGGCTAAACACCTCTGTCTCATGATCAAACTCGAACTTCGTACGCTCTACATTCATCTCGAGCTGTGTTCTGAGTTGACGCTCCTGGGCGCGCGCAGTGGGCGGTGTATCAACTTTCCCCTTAAAGCGGTCGGTCAGGGCTAAAGTCCGCAGGCTCGTCTTTGAGCGTTCATCCAGTTTGCCAGTGAGCCAGGCGTTGCGGTTTTCGCTCAGCGCCTTATGGGCCGTGATGTAGTCAATTTCTATTTTTTCGGTGGGTTTTCGTCCAGCGCCTTTCTGCAGGGTGGCGGCCATATCAGCGTCGAGTGCTGATGCCGCATTGTCGAGCGCCGCGATGTGTTTTTGCGCGCGTTCAGTAGCAGGTCCATGGACGGCGTTTGTTTGGTGCCCGGTTCCGTCTTGGGCATAGAGATTCCTGGCGTTGGCTAAGTCATTACGTTGCTTGATCGAGTTCTGAACGTCTTGGATCAATAAAGTGTTTTCTGTTGTTTTTTCAATAGTTGTTCCGTAGACGTCGACGAGCTTTCGGTCGAGTTTTTCTATGAAAAATTGGTCGTATAGATCAATGGTGTTGTCAGCCCTTGCTATATGAAGTCTGGCGAGTTGACGGTCGATACCCATGAGTGCCTCGTTCAGAGGAAGAAGCGGCACGGGCAAGGGCAGCCTTATGGTCGGCGCACTCTGCGCTACGTGTGGCTCTTGTTTGGGAGCTGTATCGATCGGGAACACCGGGTGGTGGGTTGCAGGTGTTATTGGCATAGGCCGCGGGTCTCGTTTTTGGGCTAACTGTGTTGTTTGAATAAATCCACGAAGAATTGGCCGACTTCAAATTTCAGCGTCTTTCAGGGCCTTGGCCAGGTGGAAAACCGTTTCCAGGATCGGGTCTGCGCTCGCGGAATCGGGCAGGTATTTTTCCTGGTATTCGGTATTGGCAACGTTCCAGAGTTCGTCTATCGAAGTGCTGAGGGCGGCCTCGCGGTCTTTTCGATAGGTGGGGGCGGATGCTGCGAACGATGGAGTGGTGACACCGTCATCTCCCGCAAATGCGCCATTACGCCAGAGAGTCCTTAGCTGATCTATCTTCAGGGCTACATCGGCAACGGCGTCTTCATCAATAGATGTTCCACCCTGCGTTTCACGCTCTACCAATAGCTGGCCTAATTGCTCGGCTTTATCGAGTGCGTTGTCGAGGCGATTCACGTGCTTCAACGCGTGTGCCCGAGCGCTGCCTGAAAGCATCTGTAAAAGCCGCCAGTCATCCTCCTCGTTGCACCTGCTGGTACCCAGGGCCTCTTCGTAGCTCGGACGTGGCGTGGTGTTTTCGGCGTGCTCAGGCAGAGGGCTTGCTCTGTCCATAGCTTGCCAATAGGTGGGTGGCAGCGACTGGGGCCGGTATTGCTCTAGCTGCCTGACTGAATGCGTACGCGTATCTTCGGCGTAAAGGTTTAGCGTGTTGGCGTAGTCCTGCGCAGTGCTACAGCGATGCTCCGTGTACGGTGGCAGCATGGAGGCAGGGGGCGTTACAGGAACGGCTGTTGGCATGAGGTTTTTCCAGGATGAGCGGTGGGGCGCCTGCTAAACATGGCGTGCCGGTGCAGTAGAGCTTGGCGGGTCAGGGGCTGGCCATTCGGTTGCTTCTGATAGTCGCGTATGAAAAAGTGCGGCTGGCCTGTGGGTTAGGCATTGCAATCGTTTTCAAACAGCCAGTTGCAGCCGGGGAATGCAGTGGTTTGCGGGGATGAAAAGGGTTGTCTCGTTCACCGGGGCGGAAATCTGCGACAATTGCCACCTCTGATTACGTCACCGCAGGCTTACCTGCCTCACTAAAAGACCTTTGCGTACCTGATGACTGACCAAGCGCCCGCTCTCGACCAACTGCTGAAAAACCTCGACCACGCCATGCTCGCCGACCGCCACCGCTTGCGGCGCCAGTTGCTCGAGCTGCGCAAGAAACCCGACGAGGAGAAGCTGGCGCAGTGGGTGACACGTATGCAGGCGTCCTGCGCCCAGGTCACGGCCCGGCGTGCCAGCGTGCCGCTGATTCGCTATGACGACAGCTTGCCGATTGCGGCCAAGCGCGATGAGATCAAGGCCGCGCTGAACAAGCATCAGGTGCTGATCATCGCCGGCGAAACCGGCTCGGGCAAAACCACCCAGTTGCCGAAGATCTGCCTGGAAATCGGTCGCGGCCAATACGGCTTGATCGGCCACACGCAACCGCGCCGGATCGCCGCGCGCAGCGTTGCCAGTCGGGTTGCCGAAGAATTGGCCACGCCGCTGGGTGCACTGGTCGGCTATCAGGTGCGCTTTGAGGACCAGAGCGATTCCAACACCCTGATCAAGCTGATGACCGACGGCATCCTGCTGGCGGAAACCCAGAACGACCGTTACCTGGAACGTTACGACACGATCATCGTCGACGAAGCCCATGAACGCAGCCTGAACATCGACTTCCTGCTGGGTTATCTGAAGACCCTGCTGCCGCGTCGCCCGGACCTCAAGGTCATCATCACTTCGGCGACCATCGACCTGGAACGCTTCTCCAAGCATTTCGACGATGCGCCGATTGTCGAGGTCTCGGGCCGCACCTTCCCGGTGGACACCTGGTACCGCCCGCTGACCTTGGAACAAGACGAAGAGGGCAACCGCGTCGAGGACGACCTGACTGTCGACCAGGCGATCCTCGCCACCCTCGATGAAATCGCCGCCTACGAGCGCAGCGAACGGCGCAGCCCCGGCGATGTGCTGGTGTTTTTGCCAGGCGAGCGCGAGATTCGCGACGCCGCCGAGATGCTGCGCAAGGCCCAGCTCAAGCACACGGAAATCCTGCCGCTGTACGCGCGTTTGTCACCCGCCGAGCAGCAGCGGATTTTCCAGTCCCACCCCGGCCGGCGCGTGGTGCTGGCGACCAACGTCGCCGAAACCTCGTTGACCGTGCCAGGCATTCGTTATGTGATCGACAGCGGTACCGCTCGCATCAGCCGCTATAGCTACCGCGCCAAGGTGCAGCGTCTGCCGATCGAGGCGATTTCCCAGGCCAGCGCCAACCAGCGTAAAGGCCGTTGCGGCCGGGTCGAGCCGGGCATCTGTATCCGGCTGTTCAGCGAAGAAGATTTTATCGGGCGCCCCGAATTCACCGACCCTGAGATCCTGCGCACCAACCTCGCCGCCGTGATCCTGCAGATGCTGCACCTGCGCCTGGGCGAAATCACCGACTTCCCGTTTATCGAACCGCCGGATGGCAAGGCGATCAGCGACGGTTTCAACCTGCTGCAAGAGCTTTCGGCGGTGGACCGCAACAGTCAACTGACGCCATTGGGCCGCCAGCTGGCGCGCCTGCCGGTGGACCCGCGCATGGGCCGCATGCTGCTGGAAGCCGCCAAACTCGGCAGCTTGCAGGAAGTACTGATCGTTGCCAGCGCGATGTCGATCCAGGACCCGCGCGAGCGTCCGCCCGAGCGCCAACAGGCCGCCGACCAGGCGCACGCACAATGGAAAGACCCGGACTCGGACTTCGCCGGGCTGGTCAATCTGTGGCGTGGCTTTGAAGAACAGCGCCAGGAATTGACCGCCAGCCCGCTGCGCAATTGGTGCCGCAAGAACTTCCTCAACTACCTGCGCCTGCGCGAGTGGCGTGATTCCCATCGCCAGTTGAGCCTGATCTGCCGCGACATGCAGCTGACCATCAATAAAGAGCCCGCGGATTTCCCGAAACTGCACAAAGCGGTGTTGTCCGGCCTGCTTAGCCAGATCGGCCAGAAGACCGAAGACGGCGATTACCTCGGTGCGCGTCAGCGGCGTTTCTGGATTCACCCCTCGTCGGGCATTGGCAAGAAGCGTCCGCAATGGCTGATGACCGCCGAACTGGTGGAAACCACCAAGTTGTATGCGCGCATGGTGGCCAAGATCGATGCCGACTGGATCGAACCGCTGGCCGGGCACCTGATCAAGAAAAACCACTTCGAACCGCATTGGGAGAAGAAGCGCGGCCAGGTAGTAGCGTTTGAGCAGATCACCCTGTTCGGGCTGATTGTGGTGGGGCGCCGGCCGGTGCATTACGGGCCGATTGACCCGGTGGTGTCCCGCGAGCTGTTTATCCGCGAAGGCCTGGTGCGCGGTGAGATCCAGTCCCGCGCCAAGTGCCTCACGGCCAACCAGCAACTGCTGGAGCAACTCGACGAACTGGAAGCCAAGGCGCGCCGCCGCGACATCCTGGCCGACGAAGAAACCCTGTACGCCTTCTACGACGCACGTTTGCCGGCGCAGATCCACCAGACCGCCACCTTCGACAGTTGGTACAAGGTCAACAGCCAGAAAGACCCGCACCTGCTGATCATGCGCGAAGAAGATGTGCTGGCCCGCGAGGCCAGTGAAGTCACCGCCGCGCATTACCCGGACACCCTGCACCTGGGCGATCTGGAACTGGCCCTGAGTTACCACTTTGAACCCAACCACCCGCGTGATGGCGTGACCCTGCGCGTACCCGCGCCGCTGCTGCCTGCGTTGCCGCCGGAGCGCCTGGAATGGCTGGTGCCGGGGGTGATCGAGGCCAAGTGCATCGCTCTGGTGCGCAACCTGCCCAAGGCCCTGCGCAAGAACTTCGTACCGGTGCCGGACTTCGTCAAGGCGGCGCTGCAACGCATCGAATTCGGTCAAGGTTCGTTGCCCCAGGCGTTGGGCCGCGAATTGTTGCGCATGACCGGTGCGCGGGTCAGCGATGAGGCCTGGGCCGAGGCGGCGCAGCAGGTGGAAAACCACCTGAAGATGAACCTCGAAGTGGTCGACGGGCAAGGCAAGTTCCTCGGCGAAGGCCGCGACCTGGCCGAGCTGACCGCCCGCTTTGCCGAAGCCAGCCAGGCCGCGTTGGCCGTGCCGCAAACGGCGAAAAGCCAGCAGCCGGTGGAAGCCAAGGTCTTTGCCGCTGTGGCCGAGAAGACCCAACAGAAGATCGCCGGGCTGTCGATGACGGTGTATCCGGCGCTGGTGGAGGAAAACGGCACCGTTAAGGAAGGCCGTTTCTCCACCGCTGCCGAGGCTGAATTCCAGCATCGTCGCGCCTTGCAGCGCCTGCTGATGCAGCAATTGGCGGAACCGGCGAAATTCCTGCGCGGCAAGTTACCCGGCCTCACCGAGCTGGGGCTGATGTACCGCGAACTGGGGCGTATCGACGCGCTGGTGGAAGACATCCTGCTGGCCAGCCTCGATACCTGCGTGTTGGAAGGCGAGGCCAGCCTGCCGCGTGATGGCGCGGGCTTGGCCGCCTTGGCCGAACGCAAGCGCGGCAGTTGGACTGAACACGCCGAGCGCCAGGCGCGCTTGACCCTGGAAGTGCTGAAACTCTGGCACGGCCTGCAAAAGCGCTTCAAAGGCAAGATCGACCTGGCCCAGGCCGTGGCCTTGAACGATATCAAGCAACAGCTGAGCAACTTGGTGTACCCAGGTTTTGTGCGGGAAACCCCGGCGCAATGGTTCAAGGAACTGCCGCGTTACCTCAAGGCCATCGAATTGCGCCTGGAAAAGTTGCCCAGCCAGGTGCAGAAGGATCGGGTGTGGAGCGGCGAACTCAGCGGGCTGTGGGCGCAGTACCAGAACCGCCTGAAAAAGCACGCCCAGGAAGGCAAGCGCGATCCTCAGTTGGAGCTCTATCGCTGGTGGCTGGAGGAGTATCGGGTGTCGTTGTTTGCCCAGCAGTTGGGCACCAAGGTGCCGATTTCCGACAAGCGCCTGAGCAAACAGTGGACGTTGGTCGAGGCCTGATCCCTTCACGATTTTCAGCACCAACCCAGTCCAAATGTGGGAGGGGGCTTGCTCCCGATAGCGGTCTGTCAGAAACAGATTTTGTGACCGACACACCGCTATCGGGGGCGAGCCGCTTCCCACATTTAAACGGTGTTTGTCTGGGAAGTGGCGCCAAATCCCTGGGTTTGTGGCAAACTTCGCGCCCATAAATGCCGGGATCGTCGTGATGGGCTGGTGGGCAGCCGCGACGCGATGGAATAAAGCGATGCCAGTTTGATGTCCGCTGGGCGGAATAAAACTACTTAAAGTTTGGTACGACGGTACCAATTTCCCTGCCTGACAGATCTAGAGGAACGACCGTGCATAACGTCGTCATCAGCGGCACTGGCCTTTACACCCCTGCCAACAGCATCTCCAACGAAGAGCTGGTGCAGTCTTTCAATACCTACGTGCAGCAGTTCAATGCCGACAACGCCGCCGCCATCGAGCGCGGCGAGGTGCAGGCGCTGACTGAGTCCAGCGCAGCCTTTATCGAAAAGGCGTCGGGCATCAAGAGCCGCTTTGTGATGGACAAAGACGGCATTCTCGACCCGCAACGCATGACCCCACGCTTGCCCGAGCGCAGCAATGACGAATGGTCTGTCCTCTGCCAGATGGCCGTCGGCGCCGCTGAACAAGCCTTGAAGCGCGCCGGCAAGACTGCCGCCGACATCGACGGCGTGATCGTCGCCTGCTCCAACCTGCAGCGGGCCTACCCGGCCATCGCCATCGAAGTCCAGGAAGCCTTGGGCATTGCAGGGTTCGGTTTTGACATGAACGTGGCGTGTTCCTCAGCCACATTCGGTATCCAGAACGCCGCCAACAGCATCCAGTTGGGCCAGGCCCGGGCGATTCTGATGGTCAATCCGGAAGTGTGCACCGGCCACCTGAACTTTCGTGATCGCGACAGCCACTTCATCTTCGGCGATGCAGCCACCGCCGTGGTTCTTGAGCGCGCCGACCTGGCGACCTCCGAGCATCAGTTCGATGTGGTGAGCACCAAGCTGCTGACCAAGTTTTCCAATACTATCCGCAACAACTTCGGCTTCCTCAACCGCGCGGCGCAAGAGGGTATCGGCGCGCCGGACAAACTGTTCGTGCAGGAAGGCCGCAAAGTCTTCCGTGACGTGTGCCCGATGGTGGCCGAGTTGATCGGCGTGCACCTGCAAGAAAACCAGTTGAGCGTGGCCGATGTGAAACGCTTCTGGCTGCACCAGGCCAACCTGAGCATGAACCACCTGATCGTGAAGAAACTGCTGGGCCGTGAAGCCACGGTGGAAGAAGCCCCGGTGATCCTCGATACTTACGCCAATACCAGCTCCGCCGGTTCGGTGATTGCGTTCCACACCTACCAGGATGATTTGCCCAAGGGCGCTGTCGCGGTACTCAGTTCGTTTGGCGCAGGCTATTCGATCGGTAGCGTGATCCTGCGCAAGCGCTAAGACAATCGAGGTCTTGAATGGCAGCAGCGGACGACACGCACCTGCTTGAACGGTTGCTCAAGGGCGAGCAGCAGGCTTACAAGGAATTGGTCACCACCTACCAGAGCGCCATGCGCGCGGTGGCCTATGCGATTGTCGGCCAGCGCCATGCCGATGAAGTGGTGCAGGACGCCTGGCTGTCGGTGGTCCGCAACATCGCCAGGTTCGAGGGGCGCTCCAGCCTCAAGACCTGGCTGCTGACCATCACGGCCAACGCCGCCAAGGGCCGCTACAAGCAGAATCGCCGGGAAGTGTTGCTCGACGATTTGCCTTCGCCCCACGGCACCATCGGCGATGACCGCTTCACTCCCGACGACGGCCACTGGGCGGTCGCTCCCTACGCTTGGCACCAGGACACGCCGGAAGCCTTGCTGACCGAGGATGAACTGCGTGATTGCCTGGAGCATACGTTGCTGAGTTTGTCGGATTTGCAAAGCAGCGTGCTGGTGTTGCGTGAACGCCAGGGGCTGGAGCTGGAAGAGATCTGTAATCTTTTAACGCTCTCGCTCTCCAATGTCCGTGTGCTGTTGCATCGAGCGCGGCTTAAAGTCTTCGCCACGGTGGAGCATTTTGAGGAAACGGGCGAATGCTGACCTGTAAAGAACAAGTGGCACGTTCCAGTGACTATCTCGATGGGCAATTGACCTTTCGCGAGCGTCTGATGGTGCGCCATCACTTGATGTTCTGCCCGAACTGCCGCCGGTTTATCCGTCAGATGCGCCTGATGCAGGCCACCCTGAAGATACTGCCGGATGAGCCGGTAGAGGATGTGGATGCCCTGGCGCAGCGGCTGGCTGCCGAGCGGCTCAAGGATCACAAAGGCTTGGAATAGACAGGCTCGCGTGGGTGGGCCGGACGGATGATGGGGACCGGTCCACTCACGCAAGACTGTTAAAGAAGCAGCTTCAAGCGGTGGGCTTGAAGCTGCAAGTGGCGCTCTTCCTTGAAGCTTGTCGCTTGAAACGTACAGCTGTGTTTCTTAGAACTTGGCTTCTGCATCCAACTGCAAGGTGTTGGCCTTGGCATCGCGGTAACCTGCGACGCTGGCGTAATCGGCCTTGGTCAGGAAGTAAGTGGCACCGATGGCGAAGTTCTTGTCGATGTCGTAACCGACCTTGAACTTATGACCACGTGCACCGGTGAAGCCGCCGGCGAAGTCCGAGTCGGTGAAGGCACCCACCACTGCGTAACGTTGTACGTCGCGGTAGTTGTAGTCCAGGTTGAGACCGAACACCTTGGACTTGGCACCGAGCAGCCAGGCTGTGTCCTTGTCTTTATCGGTGGCTTTGGTGTTTTGCACGTACTGGCCATAGAACGACAACGGTACAGCCAGGCCGCCGATATCAACTTGGCTGAAGCCTTCGTACAGGCGGTACTCGCTGGCGTTGCCGGCGGTGGTGTTCGCTACCGTTTCGGCCGGGGTCAGGCATTGGAAGGAGCCAGCGGTTGGGCAGCGGCTGTCTTCATCGTTCTGGAACGCGTAGACGCTGCCGCCCAGGGTCAGTTTCAGGTTGTCGGTCAGGGAGAAGCGCGACCCCAACTGGCCGGCCGTCATGCGCAGGTCATTGCGAAATTGCACGCCGTCGCCGTTGACGTTGTCTTTGAGGCTGTAGTTACCCAGGCTGCCGAACAACTCGGCACTGCTGCCCAGTGGGTATTTGTAAGTCAGGGCCAGACCTTCCGGGTTGATATCGCTATCCCAGATCACGTCGCCCATGCTGACCCAAGGTTGCAGCATCTTGCCGCCAATCACGTGCAGATTCTTGATTTGAGTCGGGTGGTAGTCGATGTAGCCCAGGTCCAGCCAGATCGACTTCTTGTTGAAGTAGCCATCCAGGTCCTGGTTGGTGGAGCGGGCATCGTCGCTGCTGCCGGTCGCAACACGAATGCCGGTGTCGACTTGCGGGTTGATCTCGGTAAATGCGCCCAGACGGGCACGGATACGCTCACGGTCCTTGTCCTTGCCGCCGTTGTTGGGGGTGCCGTCGATCTTGATGGTTTCGTGGCGAAAGCGCACATCACCCTTGAGCTGGGTCTTGGCAGCCCAGGCCAGTTTCTGGTCGAAGCTGCTCAGCTCGTTGGTTTTTTTCGCGGTGGTCGCGATCTGTTCGTTGGTCTCTTGTTGAGCTTGCCGTGCGATCTGCTGTTCTTTCTGGTCTTTGGCCAATTCGTTTTGCAGTTCGGTGTACTGCGAAGCGGTGATCTGGCCGTTGGCCTTGAGCATGTCGAGCAATTTAGCGTCGACTGCAGCGCTGGCCGGAACGCTCAGGGCCAGTAACAGGCCGCCGCACAGGACCGCCGCAGTTTTGGTGGAAGCAAGACGCATATCAATCTCCGAAAGTGAGGAGGGATGGCAAACCATCCAGGACACAACCGACCGATGACGGACGGAAAAATAGCCGCCTGGTAGAACCAGGCGCTCTAAAAACAGGCGTCAGTATCGCGATGGTTTATGACGCAGCAGTGGCGAAGTGATGTCATCTAGATGACAAATCATTCAGCGCAGGAACTATTGGTTTAGAGCCTTGTGATGCGATTTGAAGGTGTGTTGAAGGCGGCGATAAGCGATACTCGCGAGGCTTTACGCCCTGACGTAGTGAGGATGCCGATGCCGTTGCAACGCCTGCAAAGCTTGTCCGAAACAGCCCCGGATACCTGGGATGCGCTGGTGCCGCAGGCCCAACCGTTCGTGCGGCATGCGTTCCTGAGCGCCCTGGAAGACAGCGCCAGCGTCGGGCCGCACTCGGGCTGGCAGCCTGAGCATTTGTTGCACTGGGAGGGCGATCGGTTGGTGGCGGCATTGCCCGGTTATCGCAAGTGGCATTCCTATGGCGAGTACGTGTTCGACCATGGCTGGGCCGACGCCTGCCAGCGAGCTGGTATCGATTACTACCCTAAGCTGCTCACGGCTGTGCCGTTCAGTCCCGTCAGCGGCCCACGCCTGTTGGCCGCCAATGCGCAAGACGGCTTCGAGTTGCTCAACAGCCTGCCGGGCTACCTGGAAATCGAGGGGCTTTCCAGTGCGCATATCAACTTCACCGATGCCCTGGCCGACGAGGCAATGTCCGGCCAACCGGGCTGGATGCAGCGCCTGGGCTGCCAGTTTCATTGGCAGAACCGTGGCTACCGCGACTTCCAGGATTTCCTCGACGCGCTGAGTTCACGCAAGCGTAAACAGATGCGCAAAGAGCGTGAGCAGGTGGCGGGGCAGGGCATCGACTTCGAATGGTTGCAAGGCCATGAACTAAGCGAGGCGCACTGGGATTTTGTCTACGCCTGCTACGCCAACACCTACGCGGTGCGCCGCCAGTCGCCCTACCTGACCCGCGCGTTTTTCAGCCTGCTGGCCGAACGCATGCCCGAGGCGATCCGCGTGGTGCTGGCCAAGCAAGGCACGCGGCCGGTGGCCATGGCGTTCAGCCTGATCGGCGGCGACAGCTTCTATGGCCGTTACTGGGGGTGCCTGGCGGAATTCGACCGCCTGCATTTCGAAACCTGTTTCTACCAAGGCATGGACTACGCCATTGCCCACGGCCTGCAACGTTTCGACGCCGGCGCCCAGGGCGAGCACAAATTGATTCGCGGGTTTGAGCCGGTGATCACCCATTCCTGGCATTACTTGCGCCATCCGGGGTTGAAGAATGCCGTGGAGGATTTCCTGGCGCGCGAGCGGGTGGGGATTCTGGCTTATGCCGAAGAGGCGAGGGCAGCCCTGCCGTATCGGCAGGGCTGACCCCGTTTGCCTCAGGCCGACTCCTCCCGGCCCAGCCATCGATACGTGACGCCGCCGATTACCGCACCAAGGATCGGCGCGAGCCAGAACATCCACAGTTGCTGGATCGCCCACCCGCCTACGATCAGTGCCGGGCCGGTACTGCGGGCCGGGTTGACCGAGGTGTTGGTCACGGGGATGGAGATCAAGTGGATCAAGGTCAATGCCAGGCCGATGGCGATGGGCGCGAGGCCTTTCGGGGCGCGGTGGTCGGTGGCGCCGAGGATGATCAGCACGAACATGGCCGTCATCACCAGCTCACAGACTAACCCGGCCGCCATCGAGTACCCGCCCGGCGAATGCTCGCCATAACCGTTGGAGGCGAGCCCGCCGGCCAGTTCAAAGCCCGGCTTGCCGCTGGCGATGAAATACAACAAGGCCGCCGCGACGACTCCACCGATAACTTGAGCCGCGATGTACGCTGGCAACTCCCTGGCCGCAAACCTTCCGCCCACGACCAGCCCCACCGATACCGCCGGGTTGAGGTGACAACCGCTGATAGGCCCGATCGCCACCGCCATGGTCAGCACCGTGAGCCCGAACGCCAGTGACACCCCCAGCAACCCGATCCCGACAGCGGGAAACGCGGCGGCCAACACCGCACTCCCGCAACCGCCCAACACCAGCCAAAACGTACCCAGCCCCTCTGTGACTGAACGCTTGAACAAAGACATGCAACACGTCCTTGATAGATCGCTCTACCGAACCAGTAAATCAGTGATGCTCCCTGCAGATTTACTTCAGCGCCCGTCTGGGCACTGCACTGAGTACAGCAGGGTTCTTACACAAATCCAGGCGATGAAAAAGTACCAGAGGCCTGTGGGCGTTGGCGCGAACTGCACATTCTACTGAGTGGCTGTCTACTGAATGGCTGTGAACAAATATGGGAGGGTGTATGGGATTGAAATCCTCAGTCGATACCGACAAACCCACCCGTCTGGTGCTGCCACAACCGCGCATACAAGCCCTTGTGGGCAAGCAGTTCGGCATGGCTGCCGCTTTCGGCAATCTGGCCTTTCTCCAGCACCACCAGGCGATCCATTCGCGCAATGGTGGACAAACGGTGCGCAATCGCGATCACCGTCTTGCCTTTCATCAGGGTTTCCAGGCTTTCCTGGATCGCCGCTTCCACTTCCGAGTCGAGCGCCGAGGTGGCCTCGTCCATGATCAGGATCGGCGCGTCCTTTAGCAGCACGCGTGCGATGGCGATGCGTTGACGCTGACCACCGGAGAGTTTTACTCCGCGTTCGCCCACGTGGGCATCCAGCCCGGTACGGCCTTCGGCGTCCGACAGCAGCGGGATGAACTCATCGGCGCGGGCCTTGTGCACGGCGGCCCAGAGTTCTTCGTCGGTGGCGTCCGGCTTGCCGTACAGCAGGTTGTCGCGGATGGATCGGTGCAGCAGCGAAGTGTCCTGGGTGATCATGCCGATCTGCGCGCGCAGGGATTCCTGGGCCACTTCGGCGATGTCCTGGCCATCGATCAGGATGTGTCCGCCTTGCAGGTCGTACAGGCGCAGCAGCAGGTTGACCAGGGTCGACTTGCCCGCGCCGGACGGGCCGATCAGGCCGATTTTTTCACCGGCCTTGATCTCAAGGTTCAGGCCGCCAATGATCCCGCTCTGCTTGCCGTAGTGGAAATCTACCTGCTCAAAACGCACTTCGCCGTGGGGCACGCTCAGGCGCGGGGCGTTGTCGCGGTCGATCACTGCCAAGGGCTGGGCGATGGTTTTCAGGCCGTCCTGCACCATGCCGATGTTTTCGAAAATGCCGTTGACCACCCACATGATCCAGCCGGACATGTTGACGATGCGGATCACCAGACCGGTGGCCAGGGCAATCGCGCCCACGGAAATCAGCGACTGGGTCCACAGCCACAGGGCCAGGCCCGTGGTGGTGACAATCAGCAGGCCGTTCATGGTGGTGATCACGATGTCCATGCTGGTCACCACGCGGCTGGCCAGTTGGGTCTTTTCGGTCTGCTCGATGATCGCTTCCTTGGCGTACTCCTGTTCGGATTGGGTATGGGCGAACAGCTTCAAGGTGGTGATGTTGGTGTAGCCGTCGACAATACGCCCCATCAGTTTGGAGCGCGCCTCGGAGGAGATGACCGAGCGCTCCTTCACCCGTGGCACGAAATAGCGCAGCGCCAGGCTGTAGGCGATGATCCAGGTCACCAGCGGTATCATCAGGCGCCAGTCGGCTTCGGCAAACAGCACCAGGGAGCTGATGGCGTAGATCGCCACGTGCCAGATCGCATCCACCGCCGCGACGGCGGAGTCGCGCAGGGAGTTGCCGGTTTGCATGATGCGCTGGGCGATGCGCCCGGCGAAGTCGTTCTGGAAGAAGTTCAGGCTCTGCTTGAGCACGTAGCTATGGTTCTGCCAGCGGATCAGGCTGGTCATGCCGGGGCTGATGGTCTGGTGCACCAGCAGGTCGTGCAGCGCGCCGAAAATCGGGCGCAGCAGCAGGGCGACCACGGCCATCCAGATCAGCTCGGTGCTGTGGACCTGGAAGAAATCGGCGGGCGGCGTGCCTTGGGCCAGGTCGATGATGCGGCTCAGGTAGCTGAACAGCGCGACTTCGATCAAGGCACCGATCAGGCCCACTACCAACAGCGCGGCAAAATGCGGCCACACCTGGCGCAGGTAGTAGAGGTAGAAGGGCAGGACTTTATCGGGAGGGGCTTCGCTGGGTGCGTCGCGGAATATATCGATCAGTTGTTCAAAACGACGATAGAGCATCAGGGTTGACGCCCGCAGGGCGGGCTCTCCTTTCAAATGCGCGCGCGGCCTTGTGGGCTGCACGCGGAGTTTCCTGCAGACCTCAGTCGATGCGCTTGGCCGACTTGATGTACACAGGATCGATTGGCACGTTCTGCATGCCCTGCTTGGTAGTAGTTTGCGAGTTGACGATCACATCAACCACATCCATGCCCTTGACCACCTTGGCGAACACGGCATAACCGGCATCGCGACCTGGATCGAGGAAGGCGTTGTCAGCCACGTTGATGAAGAACTGGCTGGTGGCCGAATCCGGGTTCGACGTACGGGCCATCGACAGCGTGCCACGCACATTATGCAGGCCGTTGCTGGCCTCGTTCTTGATCGGCGCTTCGGTCGGCTTTTGCGACATTTGCTGGGTGAACCCGCCGCCCTGGACCATGAAGCCCGGGATCACGCGGTGGAAAATCGTGTTGGTGTAGAAGCCCTTGTCGACATAGGCCAGGAAGTTCTTGGTACTGATCGGCGCCTTGACCGGGTCCAGTTCGATTTCAATGTCGCCGTTGGTGGTGCTGATCAGTACGTGAGGCGCCTTGGCGGGCTCGGCTGCCATCAGGTTGGCAGCGAATAATACGGAACCGGCAAAGAAGGCGATTTTTTTCAGCATGGGTCAGTGATCCTGGGTAGTGGTTTCGACTGTCTTTAGAAAATCGAGCAAGGTTGCGTTAAAGACTTCGGGTTGATCCAAGGGCGTGGCATGGCGGGAATCTTCGATCACCACCAGTCGCGCATCGGGCAGCAGTTTTACATAGATTTCTTTGTGCGCCACAGGGGTGTAGTCGTGGTCGGCGCTGATGACCAGGGTTGGACAGGCAATCCGCGAAAGTCGTTCCTGCACGCCCCAGCCCACAATCGCATCGAAGCTGGCGAGATAAGCACGTTTGTCGTTTTTTGCCCAGCGTTCGGCCATCTTGCGGCGCAGGTCCGCCTGTGCAGGTTTTGGAAACAATCTGTCACCCAAAGCCTTGCCGATGGTGTTCAGGCTGAGCACGCGGGCCAGGGTCCAGCGTTTGGCCCACTGCCAATAGTCATCGGCACTGCGCACCTTGACCTCGGGCGCGCTATTGACGATGCACAGGCTCCTGACCAACACGGGTTCATCCACGGCCAACTGGAAGGCGATCATGCCGCCCATGGACAGGCCCACCACATGGGCGGGGGGCAGGTTCAGGTGCTCGAACAGCGCCACCAGGTCATGGGTGAAACCCTGGATGCTGTAGCGCTCGCGGGGTTTATCAGAGCGACCATGACCGCGTACGTCCACCACGATCAGGCGGTAGTGCCGGGCCAGTACCGGAATCTGCAATTCCCAATCCTGACTGCTGGAGCCCAGGCCGTGGATCAGCACCAGTGGCGTGCCGTGACCGTATTCCTCGTAGTGCAGGCTGCAGCCTTCATGGTCGAACCAGGCCATGGGTGAACTCCGTTTCAGGCTTGTTGGGGGGCGGCGAAAGGCGCGTCCAGGGGCGCCGTGTCAAACGTGCGCAGCAATTCCACGAGGATCTGCGTCGCCGGCCCCAAGGGTTTGTCCTTGTTTGAATACAGGTAGAACGTGGGGTGGCGGCTGCCGCCCTGTTCCAAGGGTAGTTGCTTGAGCACACCCTCGGCGAGCTCACGCTCGATCATGTGCCGGGGCAACCAGGCAAAGCCCAGGCCGCTGCCGACGAAGGCCGCGGCGGTGGCCAGGCTGCCGACGGTCCAGCGTTGTTCGGCGCCGAGCCAGCCGACGTCGCGAGGCTGTTGGCGACCGGAGTCGCGGATCACCACCTGCATCTGGCTTTCCAGGTCCTGGAAGCTCAGCTCGCGATTCATGCGATGCAATGGATGTTCGGGGTGGGCCACGGCGACGAACTCCACATCGCTCATCTCCGAGCCGAGGAAACCGGGGATGCTGAAACCGCAAATCGCCAGGTCGGCCACGCCTTCGATCAACAGCTCCTCGACACCGGACAGCACCTCTTCGCGCAGGCGCACGCGGCAACCGCGGCTTTGCGGCATAAAGGCGGTGAGTGCACGCACCAGGCGCGCGTTGGGGTAAGCCGCGTCCACTACCAGCCGCACTTCGGCTTCCCAGCCTTGCTCCATATGGTGGGCGAGGTCTTCCAGTTGGCTGGCGTTTTTCACCAGTTGCCGCGAGCGGCGCAACAGCACTTCACCGGCGTCGGTGAGGACGGCCTTGCGCCCATCGATGCGTAGCAGCGGCACGCCCAATTGGTCTTGCATGCGGGCCACGGTGTAGCTCACCGAGGACTGCGAACGGTGCAGCGCTTCGGCCGCCTGGGCGAAGCCGCCATGGTCGACTACGGCTTGCAGCGTGCGCCATTGATCAAGGGTAACGCGGGGCGCTTTCAAGATGGGTTCCTCTTGTCCTAAGCTGACAGTCCTTATTGGAGACTGCCGAATGAGAAAATTCTGTTGTGTGTTGCTGGCGCTGCTGCCGATGAGCGCGTTTGCCTACCCTATCGACGTGACCAAGAAAATCGACGGGGTCAGCATTGATTACACCGCTTCCGATGTGGACGGCGACATCAGTTCGATACAACTGAATAACTACGGCACGAAAGACGCCGTGTGTTCGGTAACCTTCACCAACGGCCCGGAGGCACCACGTCGTCGCACGGTCTCGGTGCCGGCGGGCAAAAGCACCAACACCACGGTGAAGTTCAACCGCGCCATTATCAAGATGCGTATTGCATTGGCCTGCGCGCCAAAATAAAGCGGCAGCGGAGCATGTCCACAGGAATACTCCGCTTATTAACAAATTTCTAGATGGGTTATAGCAATTTTTTGCGCTTTTTAATCGAATAGCCCTTGGTTAATCTTTTCTCCATCGACTTACAGCAGTTTCAGATGGAGCCTACGAAGCCATGTCCAACGTTCTGATCATCGAAAGCAGCGCCCGCCAGCAGGATTCGATTTCCCGCCAACTGACTCAGCAGTTCATCAGCCAATGGCAGGCCGCCCACCCAGCGGATCACATCACCGTGCGTGATGTGGCCCTCAACCCGGTGCCGCACCTGGACGCCAACCTGCTCGGTGGCTGGATGAAAGCGGCCGATCAACGTAACGCTGGCGAACAGGCGTCCCTCGACCGCTCCAACGAACTGACCGATGAACTGCTGGCCGCCGATGTCCTGGTCATG
This sequence comes from Pseudomonas sp. S35, assembly GCF_009866765.1. Lineage (NCBI taxonomy): Bacteria > Pseudomonadati > Pseudomonadota > Gammaproteobacteria > Pseudomonadales > Pseudomonadaceae > Pseudomonas > Pseudomonas sp. S35. Next base: position 4,794,276 of record NZ_CP019431.1, on the reverse strand, counting down.
GCCGCGCCGATGTACAACTTCGCCATTCCCAGCACCCTCAAGGCCTGGCTGGATCATGTGTTGCGCGCCGGTGTGACCTTCAAATACACCCCCACCGGCCCGCAGGGTTTGTTGACCGGCAAGCGTGCCATCGTGCTCACCGCACGCGGCGGCATCCACACCGGCGCGAGCTCCGATCACCAGGAACCGTACCTGCGCCAGGTCATGGCCTTTATCGGGATTCATGACGTCACTTTCATTCACGCCGAAGGGGTGAACCTGAGCGGTGATTTCCAGGAAAAGGGCATCAACCACGCCAAGGCCTTGTTGGTGCAGCTCGTGGCATGAGCCGCTTGATCCTTTAATCGTCAGATAATCGCGCGGTGTTTATATCGCTCGACGCAAACCCTTCAAGTACGCGTACGAACCTCCCTTTGCACTTGTTGCTCCTGAGTGCTCCTGCCCGACTGACGCTTTAGCGAGGTCGGGTTTTTTTTGCGCCGAGTTTCTTCAAACACCGAAAACCTTTAATGTCCCGCCCATTCGAGACGAGGCGCGCATGGGCTATCTACTGGTTGTTACCCTGATTCAGGCATTTTCCTTCAGTCTGATCGGCGAATACCTCGCCGGTCATGTCGACAGTTACTTCGCGGTGCTGGTGCGCGTGTTGTTGGCCGGACTGGTATTCATCCCGCTGACCCGCTGGCGTTCGGTAGAACCGGCTTTTATGCGCGGCATGCTGGTGATCGGTGCGTTGCAGTTTGGCGTGACGTACGTGTGCCTGTACCTGAGCTTTCGTGTGCTCACGGTACCGGAGGTGTTGCTGTTCACCATCCTCACGCCGTTGCACGTGACGCTGATCGAAGATGCCCTGAACCGTCGTTTCAACCCTTGGGCGCTGGTGGCCGCACTGGTAGCGGTGGCGGGTGCGGCGGTGATTCGCTTCGACCAGATCACGCCGCACTTCCTGATGGGCTTCCTGCTGCTGCAACTGGCCAACTTCACCTACGCCGCCGGGCAGGTGATGTACAAGCACTTGGTCGCGCGTTACCCCAGTGACCTGCCGCATTACCGTCGCTTCGGTTACTTCTACCTCGGTGCACTGCTGGTGGTGTTGCCTGCCTTCCTGCTGTTCGGCAAAGCCAACTTCTTGCCCGATGCACCGCTGCAATGGGGTGTGCTGCTGTTTCTCGGGCTGGTCAGCACGGCGCTGGGCATGTACTGGTGGAACAAGGGCGCCTGCCTGGTCCACGGCGGCACCCTGGCCGTGATGAACAACTTGCATGTACCGGTGGGGCTGTTGCTGAACCTGCTGATCTGGAACCAGCACGAGCCCTTGGGGCGGCTGGCCTTGGGCGGCTTGGTGATTCTGGGGGCGGTGTGGATCAGTCGGCTGGGTATAAAACCGGTACCTGGCGTAAAGTCTGCCACGTGATGGGCTCAGGACATGCGTGAGCGGCAATGAAAGTCTGCTATAGAAAAGAACGGTGTGGGGGCGGCAGAGTGGACAAGACAGATGAACTGATCATTGCGGCCTTGAAGGATGACTCCCGTGTCAGCCTGGCGCAATTGGCGCGGCAAGTTCACAAGTCTCGAACGGCGGTGGAGTCGCGTGTCCAGAAGTTGATTGAAAAGGGCATCATCCTCGGCTTCACCATCCACGTCGCCGAGGAAGATGAAGTGCTGCAGTCTGCGTTTCTGATGCTGACGCTCCATGGCAGCAGTTGCCATCTGGTATTCCCCAAGGTCCAGCAGTTCAGCCAGGTGGTGCATGCCTATTCGCTGTTTGGCGACGTGGACATGATGCTCGACGTCCGCTACAGGAGCTTTGAAGAACTGATGGTCTTCAAGGACAGCCTGCTGAAAATCGAGCATGTGAAGGAGGTCGTGGTCAATCCTGTGTTGAAGGCCTGGCGCTAGGCGTGATCGCGAACGGTTTCGAGAAAGTGGTGACTCAGGTTCGGCATTTTCTGGCGAAGGGTGTCCACGAACTCTTCGATGACCGCATGGTTGAATTGAAACGACGTGTCGTCATGCCCCAGGATCACGACCAATAGCCTGGACGAGTCTTTCGTCAGCCTGAAGTCGTGGGCGTCGGCGTCCACCTTGCCGATGCTCGCCAAAGGCACGTCTCCGCAGGTATAGACGATGTCGCCAACGGGAATCGTGATGGGCTTCTTGGCGAACAATGGGCGTAGAACCCTCGGTTTGTCCGAGCGCATTACGTAAATGTCATCCTTCTGATGATAGGTGTGCACGCCGATGCTGACCCCATGACGGATCGAGACGGCGTTATAGGCGTCGACGATGTTGTTGATGGGGTACACGCCCTTGGCGATGAACCGCCGCAGCAGCTTTTCGTTGGCGCTGACAGTGTTTTCGTAGCCGAGCTTTTTGAGCTGTTTGGCAAACCCTTCATACACAAGGTTTGAGTCCAGCTCGTTGAGGCGCGAGGCCACATGGTTCAGGTTACTTTGCAGCACCCCGACGAAACTTTGGTCGTCCGACACGGTGATGTCTTCGATAACGGCGGCGCACGCATTGTTGATGCCCAGCTCACAGGCTGACTTCTTGAGGATCAAGCGACTTTTCATAACCTTAACACCACAGTTTTTTTCGAAGGTTGGCGGTACTGGCGTCCAGCTGCAGCGCCGAAGGGCTCTGTAGCCAGAACAGTCCCGGACAGGTGGCGAAGTCGATCGTGAGTGGCGTGGTATCACCAGGGCCGATGAAGTAGCGGTGGCCGCAATAGGCCTCGTCCGCCTGGGCACTCTGTATGGCCAGGGGGGCGGGAAGGTCGAAGGTGCGATTCTCTTCGGAGCAGAAGAAACCGATCCGGCCGTGGCTGATCTGGCTGACTGTCTTGACCTGCGGGGACGGTTCGCCGATGTAGCTGTCGATCGACAGTGACAACAAGTCGGGGTGATACACCTGCTGAAACAGCAGGGGCGCGATGCCACCGTGCAAGCGCCCGCCTGCCTCAATCATGACAGGCCCGGCGTCAGACCAGATGATCTCCATGTGAATCGGCCCGACCTGCACGCCCAGGGCTGCCGCTGCCTGGCGGGCATAGTCGATCAGTGGGTGCAGCTCGGCTGCCTGCGGGTCTAGGGTGTCGAGGCTTTCATAGACAAACATGCTGCCGTTTTTCTGGATCTTGGTGTACTTGCAGACACTGGCAACGATGTACGTGCCGGCAAAGGCGACCATGTCGACCACGTACTCCGGCCCCGCGATAAACGACTGCACGATGAAGCCAAGGTTGGTTTCACCCAGGTCGTTTTTCTGCTGCCAGGCTGCGTTTCGCAAGGCGGTTTCTGCTTCGCCCTTGCCCTGGGCAAACACCACGCCTTCGGTGGCGGCTGAATTCAGTGGCTTGACCACATAAGTGGCCGACTCCTCCAGCTTGGCCACGACTTCGCCAATGCGGCTCGGTGAGCTCAGGAGGTACGAATCAATGTGCGCCAACTGGTGTTTTTTCAGCGCTTGCTGCATGGAGAACTTGTTGCGCCGCAGGTCACTGGTGATACGGCTGTTGCCTGGGATGCGAAGAAGCTCCGTCAGGTAGTCCGTGAGGTAGATCGCGGTTTCGCAGCCGGCGATCACCGCGCTCAGTGACAAGGTTTCCAGGGTGATCAGCAGGCTCTCTTCCCAGTGATACACCTCATGGAAATTCTCTGCGATCAGGTCGTTGGTAAAGTGTTCAGGCAAGGCACGTGTGGAAATCACGGCGATGCACCGTATGCCCTGCGCGTTGAGCAAGGGGGCATAGAGTTTGCCCGTGGAAAACGGGTCAACAATGAGTACGGTTTTCACGTCGTGCAGTCCTTATTCCGTGGTAGCGGTAGGCGAGGCGGCCGGGGTCAGGTTCCATGCCAGCACGGCAGTGGCCAACAGGCCGGCGGAGACAATCATCAATAGGCGTGCGCCTTCGAGTCCGAGAAACCCCGAGGTGGTAAAGAACGTCAGGATCATCGGTGCCGAGCCACTGACCAGCAGGTAATAAAGCGAGCTTTTCGCGGCGATCACGTCGGCCACCCTGGCGTTGGGCGCCGATTCGATCAGGGTTTTGCGCAGTTGGATCCGCAGGCTGTTGATGCAGAAGCCCAGCAGGAATGCGGCGGCCATCATCACGTAGAGGTGCTGGAAGTAGACGATTGCCACGTCCGCCAGTATCACCAGCAAGATGGCTCCATAACTGTTGAGTTTGATGCGCGGCAACACCGCGGCGCTGAAGGCACCCAGGCCCGCCAGGCCGCTGGCGACGCCAAACAGGGTGGCATTCCACTCATTGAGTTTCTGAAAAACGATGGGCACCAAGCTGTTGAACGCCCCGATATGGAAACCGATCATGCTCAATACAATGATCAGAATGTAGAGGTTGCGTGGCAGGTCCAGCGCTCGGGCGGTGGTGGAGGTTGCGGTCTGCTCGGCGGTTTCTGCGCTGGGGCTGTCGGCCACCAGGTAGACGCCTGCCAATGACACAATCGCCGCGAGGCTGATGATCTGCAGCGTCTGGTTGACCGAAAACACATCCACGATCAAGCCGCCCAGGAGTGCGCCGCCGAAGGCGCCGATCTGTATCGAAGTCTGCATCAACCGCGCGCAGGTGTCGCTGTCGGTGAGGCCGGCGAGTACCAGCTTGGTGTTTTTCGACTCCAGGGTGCTGATGGTGAAGTAGTCGGTGACGCCCACCACAAACGCGATCGCCAGAAAGCCGATCGGCAGCAAGGCGGCCTGGGTAAACGACAGCCCCAGGACGGCGGCGAAGGCCGCCAGGCGTATGTACAACAGCCGCTTCAGGCTGAGTTCAATGGTGAAGAACTTGCCGATGTACTGTTCGCATAAATAGGGCACCACGGTGGCCACGCACAAGGTGGCGCCCACCAGGAATGTCGAGCCGGTGGTCTCCAGGCCAAACCAGACCATCGCGATCACAATTGCCATGTCGAGGCCGGTAAAGAGCGTCACGATTGAATAGAACGCGGTCAGTGTCGATTTAGTATTCATGGGCTTCATCCGTCGTAACGGGAGAGTTTAAGTAACGGCACGCACCGCTCGGTGTCGCCGACCACGGTGCTGATCTGGTTTCTGACGCGCACGGTGGGCAGCGCCTTCTTCTCTAGGTTGCAGACCTTGTAGGCGTTGTCGTGCCAGGGGCAGATCACGCTTTGGCCGTCACCCGTCACTTCGCCCATGTGCAGCGGGCCGCCACGATGGGGGCACGCGGTGGGCAATAATTGGGTCGAATACGCGTGACGCTTGAGGAAGTAGGTTCTTTCCTCCACGGCCACGTAGTTGGCGTGGGAGATATTGAGGCTGATGGCTTTCATTGGCTTGCCCACTCAGATGGCGGTGACGGTGTACGTGCAGGACGGGCTGACGATGTAGGTGCCATGGAGCATGCCCTTGGGAATCACCACGCCTTCGCCAGACGTGAGGCGCAGCGTCAGTTCGGGGCTGGCGATAAAGTCCAGTTCGCCGGATTCGACCCAGAACAGTTCGTCGTTGGGGTGGGTATGCAGTACCGACAGTTCGTGTTCAGCCTCGGTGATTCTCAGGTCTACCGGCTTGTGGCCCTGGAGCTGCGCGGCCTTGGCGCGATGTTCATCCAGCTCGTCATGCCATTTGATATGGGCATACAGCTCTTCGTCGGCGATGTCCTGAAGGAGCTTGAACTCTTCAAAACCACGGATAAGGTCGGGGATGATTTTGGTGCCGAACTGCTTGATCATGGGAATGATCAGGCGCTGGAGGGCCATTCTGCCGTGGTGCACATCAATGTGAGCATGCTCATCGAAGTAGGCGGTGCAGACCTGGCCGTCGAAGATGCTCTTGATCGCACGTGACTGGTGCTTGGTGGTCAGCGCCAGCGTGGCTTCGGTGTAGTACATGGCACCGATATAGCGAAACAGCTCGCCATGGTTGGCCGACACATAGTGGAAATAGTTGGTGAGTGACAGCGACGCCGGCGTGTAGAACTGCCAGTAATGGTGCACGTGATGCGACATGTCCATGTCCTGGAGCATGTCTTCAAAGATGGTGCTGTGCTTCTTCTTGTCGACGCCGTAGCCATACTCGTCGATCAGGATCTTGAACAACTCGCTGGTGTACACACCGCAGTTGCCCAAGACGTTGCGGGCCATCGCCGAGGCTTCACTGAGGAAGTCGCCCGCGCATTGGGTCATGAAAAACCGCGCGGCACGCTGTGGGTGGCGGCTGGTGGTCAGCACCTCATGGAGTTTGGAGTCGGCCTGGGCGACGTCATCCAGGACTTTATCGGTGTGGGCGATAAAGGAGTCCAGGCACCATGGACCATTGATGTGCACTTCTTCTTTGAGCCAGTTGTACAGATAGTGTTCCAGCAATGGGCGGATCTTCTTGCCACTGGCGGCGTGCTGGGGATCATAGAACTGTTTGAACGCCTTGAAGTCGAGTTCCAGTGGCGGCTTGGGCAGGAAGACCAGGTCTTGCTCATAGATATTCAATAACAAGCGTTGCGCCAACAGGTGCTGACTGTTTGAGAGTTGGTCGCTGGTCAGGCTGGTGGTGATGATCGCGTCAGTAACGTCCTGAGGCCTGGACGGTCGCTGATAGGGGCCTTGGGTATAAAAACTGCGAGGTTGCGCAAAGGCCGTAGCCCCACAATAGTGGGTCAGCGCTTCGGCATTCGAACTTAATACAAAGTCTGCTGCATTATCAGAAAGCTGAGTTGTCCATAACATGAGCGGTGGCCTTTATCTGGCGTTGTTCGATGGCCAGATGCTAAGGCGTTGGTTTTTTTTAAAACAGATTAGAAATAGTGCGCGCAAGTAGTGAAATTCACTAAAGGCGTAGGAAAAATTTTCTTTCTGGGTCGCACAAGTTGATTATTCGGGTGCAGCGGCTACAAATAGTGGCCGGCTGATATCGAGAGGCTTGCACCGACGGGAGGCTGCTGCCCCACGTCGGTGTCGGTGTCATTACACCAGCGGCTCTGCGGCCTGGGGCTGATGGGTCATGGCGGCGATCCCCGTGCGCAAGTCAGTGCCGCTCGGTTGCTGATACAGCGTCAGCCCGAATTCTGGCAACACCGCCAGCAGGTAATCGAAAATATCCCCCTGGATCCGTTCGTAATCCGCCCACGCCGTGGTGCGGGTGAAGCAGTAGATTTCCAGCGGCACGCCCTGGGCGGTGGTTTGCATCTGGCGCACCATGCAGGTCATGTTCGGCTGGATGTCCGGATGGCTTTTCAGGTAAGCCAGGGCATACGCGCGAAAGGTGCCGAGGTTGGTCATGCGGCGGCGGTTGGCCGACAGTTGCGCACTGTGGCCCTGGGCTTCGTTCCAGGCCTTGAGCTCGGCCTGCTTGCGCCCGATGTAGTCGGTGAGCAGGTGCACCTGGGTCATGCGTACTTCTTCGTCATCGCGCAAGAAGCGCACGCCGCTGGCGTCGATAAACAGGCTGCGTTTGATCCGGCGCCCACCGGAGGCCTGCATGCCGCGCCAGTTCTTGAACGATTCGGACATCAATCGCCAGGTGGGGATGGAGACGATGGTCTTGTCGAAATTCTGCACGCGTGAGCTTATTACTAAAACGGACATATCAAATTCTTTAAAATCAATGATTTACATAAAAATGATAAATGTCCATTTTTCGTCGCTGTTATTGACAGCACTCGAGCAGCGGCAACAGGTTCCGCCATATACGCGTTAGGTTGTGGGATATGCAGGCATGCTAGTGATAGCCTATCCGAGCTTCTCGGCTACAATCGGCGCTTGTGGAATACACCATGATCAACCTCCATCGCTTAATCACCAAGCTGTTTCCCGACCGCCGTCCTCAACGAGAGAAGAAGCGTGAGCGGGAGTTCATCAAGGCAGCGAACGGTCTCAAAACTCTCAGGGTGACGCCGGAGGGCGGAATGTCCATTGACCCCGAAGAGCTCCGCGAACAGATAGTCGCCTCGCGTGAGCATTTGAAGCATCTTGTCCACAGGTCAGAAGCGCCTAACCGATCATTCAGAGCATCGGAAGATGCCCAGGTGGAACCGTTAGTGAGTTCCACCGTAGAGGCCCCGGTGAGCGCCATAGACTGTATCGAGGTGGTGGCTTGGCGTCGGTTGCAGAGCGGCGCTACTGTGCGCTACATGTGCCTCCAGTCTACGAGTACGGGGCGATTCGCTGTCGCTACAGCTAGTCTGTTCACAGAAGCTATAGAGAGTCTCCCGACTTGGGTCGACGGCAATACAAACAGGCAAATTGCGAATGCCCTACAGCTCGGTGATCTCCAGTGGTACGCGGCTGTGAGCGAGGCTATGGATGCTTGGGATGCGGAGCTTTGGTGACCCTGAGCTTTCAGTTGGGGCGTGCCCCTGCGGGGAGCGGCTGTCGTGCACCGAGCCCTTGCGATGCCAAGGTCTCGGCCCTTCGGGCTTCCATCCCACACGCCTGCGCGCTCCGCTTGCCATTTCTACCAGGCACGTGATCACCTGCCTTCGGTTCGAGCGGTCGCAAAAGCTGTGCTACATCCATACTTCAATGGACTCATCGCTTTCGCATAGCTGAGGGTAGGTATCCACCCCTCTGGTCGTTCAAGTTTGGAAAAAAGCACGACAGGCTTCCATCAAAGCAGTCGCATCATGGAAAGCTCGGTGGTGCCTAGTTGTTGGCAGTAGGTGATAAATGTCACTAGCCGCCTCCCTACCCACGAACACCTCCAAAGGCTTCAACTCGAAGGTAGGTCTCAGATCTGCTGCCTCATAAAGGACATCGAACCAAAACACGTCTTGAGGTGAGTCGCTGCAAAGCACCTGCCCTGAAAACAGCTGATTCATTCGTTCCGCCACGGTGTGTGGGGTATCACCTTCCTGAAGCAAATGATCCTGAGTGAGACCATGCATGTCTTGCGCATCGAACGACCAGTGCGTCCAGTACCGAACGGGCTTGATCAGCGAGCTGTAGACGGTCTCATTCGACACGACGGCGACTTCAATAGGATAGCTATCCGGGGCTATCCCTGAGGCTTCGAAATCGATAAAAAAAGAAGGCCGTTCCACTCTGCAGCTCCTGTTTTGAGGGTGCGACTTCACTTGGCTACACCGACTGCTTGTGTTTGCGCCGCCATCGCTCGAACCAGTCGTTCTAGCTGTTAGCAGCCTTTGCAAGTCGATGGTCTTGCAGATGCTGCATCTCACGCTCCCATTCAACCAAAAATTTATCCCAGTTCGCAGCGTAAGGCCCATCTAACAATCTGGTTGACCCGATACTCGCCTGATTGAAGCGCTCCCTCCAGGGCTGGGGGATAGTCTGCTCCAAAATGATGTCGATTCCGGAGTGGTGATGCTGCACCGTGACACAATCCCGAAGCTGGTTGAGCTCAAGTGCCTTGTCAGCATGAGGGGAGTCTTTTCGCTCTTGAAGTTCAAGGTCATCAAGAATGGATAAGGGATCGAACGCCTTCGAATCGCCTGGAGATATGTTCGCAAGCATCCACAAAGCTTTTCGTCTCTTGGCTTCCAGTTCGCGGAGTTCATCGTCGGGCATAGGGGTTACCTCTTGCTTGAGCGAGGTGGCGCTGATGGCGTGCCGCCTGCGGCGTCAGGCTGCCGTGAATCGAGCCCCGCCAAGGCGCGTCTCGCCCCTGCGGGCTCGCATCCCTCACGCCTGCGCGCTCCGCTTGCTTGGTGTTTGCGCCTCGCTCACGGGTCAGGCAGTGTGAATGCCCTCGGCAAAATGCTGCTCCCATGGTGGGCATGGTGACCAAGCCTCCACGAGTTTATCGATAAAGAGTCGAATTTTTGGAGATAGGTGCCGCTTGCTAGGGTAGATCACCCGAATAGGCTCTGCGGCCTCTGCATACCCAGCGAGCAATTGAACGAGCTTGCCGCTCCTCAAATCGTCGTTTACCACGTAGGAAGGAAGAGTCGCGATGCCCAGGCCAGCTACAGCTGACTGGTGTAATGACTCAGCACTATCCATCTGTAGTCTTCCACCATGAGTAACGGGCACAGATCGCCCGTTTACTCGGAAATTCCAAGGAAGCAGTCTGCCGCCGCTCACAAAATGCAGGCACTGGTGCTCGGATAAATCCTCAGGCGTTTTAGGCTCGGCATGTTCAGCCAAATACTTGGGTGAAGCGCAGGTAATCATTTGTTGGTAGGCCACAGTGCGCGTTAGCAACCGAGAATCTTCCTTCGGTGGCCCGATGCGCATGGCCAAATCAAATCCCTCATCGATCAGATCGACCAGCCTGTCAGAGAAGGTGATATCAACGCTCAGGGAGGGCCAATCCTTAAGACAGCACTCAATGTGCTGAAGGACATGAAGTCTGCCCAACGCAACCGGCAAACTCATCCGCAGTCGCCCACTGGGTGTCGAACGACGAAACGCGAGGGCATCCTCCACGTCATCCAGATCCTGAAGAACGCCCACACAGCGCTCATAAAGAACCTGGCCGTCATCGGTCATGCTCAAGCTACGCGTAGTGCGATTCAGTAGACGTACCTGTAAACGAGCCTCAAGCCTGACTATCGACTTCCCCACCGCAGAGCGCGTGAGGCCAAGTTGCTTTGCCGCCGCAGTGAAGCTTCCCGCGTTTACCGAGCTTACAAACGCTGCGATATCATTCAGATTATGGAGTTCCATACGGCCTCGGTGGTCTCAACGCTCGGGCGGCTTAGCACCTGTTATGGGGAACCCTATTCCCCAATACTAAGCATAGTATCTCAATTAGCTAATCCACTCCCAACGATCAATTGAGGTCATTATGAACACTAAAGTCCAAGCAGCCGTCCAAACCTGGGCCAATAGCCTTAGCGATCTGGTACCCGTTCTTAAGGGAATCGATACCACCACAAAAATGAGCGACATCCGCGACTCTTACGCAAAAATGCTCGCGCAAAATCCAGCGCCAGCTGGCGTTAAATTCGAAGCAGTCGACATGGGTGGCGTACCCGGCACACTGGTTACTCCGGACGAGATCAAAACCGAAGCGGTCGTGATGTACATCCACGGCGGCGCCTACATCGTAGGACGTCCAGACGGCTACCACGGTATCGGCGGCAACTACGCGAAAATGCTCGGTGCTCGTGTATACATGCCGGACTACCGCCTCGCTCCTGAGCACAAGTTTCCAGCATCTATTGACGACACATTGCGCGCTTACGAATGGTTGCTTGAGCAGAAAATCCCGGCTAACAAAATTGCGTTCTCTGGCGAGTCGGCTGGCGGCGCAATGGTTGTCAGCGTCATGGTCGCGGCTAAATCGAAAGGGCTTCCATTGCCTGCGGTTGGCTCCTCCATCTCACCATGGGCGAACCTTGAACACACCGGTGCTTCCATGAGCAACCGTGAAGGCCTGGATCCTCTGAACTCCAAGCCTGTCTTGGACATCCTCGCCAGAGCATTCCTAGGCGACACATTGGCCAATCATCCTCTGGCCTCACCTGTGTTCGCGGACGTCACCGGTCTTCCACCAATCTTGGTGCAGATCGGCGAGAACGAGCTGATGTTGAGTGATGCAATGCGCCTTGCAACTCACCTGGCTGATAACCGCGTTCGCGTAAACCTGGAAGTATGGCCAGCGATGTTCCACGCCTGGCACTTCTACGCCACCATGCTGCCTGAAGGTCAGCAGGCTATGGAGAGCTCCGTTCGCTTCATCGAGGCTGGCTTGGCCGACGCTAACCGCTAAAACGCAGAACAACCGCGATAGCTTTCTAGGCTATCGTGGCTCTACCCATATTTTTTAAGGCCCTTTGCCCATCCACTGCTAGTAGTCTGCCAGCTAGCCTTGTCTAGATACGTATTCATTTCTTGTGCTGCGCTATGCTGAGTTTCCCTGAAGGAGGCCACATCAATGCCAAAGGAATACTCGTTATCGGATGTGCTGGAAAGGATGTACGAGAACCAACTCGCCCTTGAGGCCGCCCTGATGGAGTTGACCCTCCACGTAGAAGCCCACGGACATGCGGATGTAGGAAATAACGTCCGTGGTGCTCTGGAGACAATCGGCGAGAACGCCGGACACATCAAGCAAGGCCTAGCAAGGCTCAAAAAGCTCCCATGACCCAGCCGCTTTTTGATTTTGATCTCAAACGCGTATCCCGCACGCACTACATCACTGGCAAGGCTGCGATCAACTTTCCGCACGGTAGAAGCGCTACAGGTGGATGGCATTTCCTGTCCTACTTCGACCGGGATTCGGACGTAGCGAAAGTGTCCTTGGCAGGTATTCATTATCCAGATACGACCGATTTCTTTGGATGCGCTGGAGTCATCGACGTAACCGACGAGCTTGCGATGCGAGGCTGGTCTGTAGAAGGTCGACAGCTTTACATGGCGGATCACTACAGAGCTGCTGCAGATATGGTTGCCAGGTGGGCTCTTGGTGACTCAGATCACTGCAATGTAGAGATTTATGAGTGGTTTCCATCCCTTACCGATAAGCAAAGATTGCTCGATCTCCTGGATACTGGGAAGTCACGGCTTCAAGAGGTGGATAGGCTGGAAAAGGTGGCGCTTTGGCTCCGTACGCGGTAGGTCGATGGCGTCAGATTGGTTGGGAAGGCAGCTACGTATTACTTGCTGAATGAGAGCATGGATATGCGCAAAAAATCTCAGTCATGATTCCCTCCTCTTGATTCTTTTCGCTGTCCTATGGGCGACGGGGATAAAGACACACCTCAATCACATCTTCAACCGTGCATCCAGGACACTCCGAATAACCTAGTTTGAAATGGACATACCCAAGCTGCGTCGGACTATTCAGATACGCGGATGCCCCTTGGTAACCTCGGAGAAAACCCGTGGTTACCAAGCGAGGAATCACCAATCAGGCTCCGGCTCTGTCCCCAAATGAATCGTCATAACCAGTGCACGCCGGTAATGTAAAGGAGTCGTGTGTAACTCTAGGGACTGAAACCTATTTGCTGCACCGACCAAAGCGCTCATACGCTCCCGAGGTACGGATATGAAGACCCCCAACCGTTTTCCGCTTGCCGTTATGGATCCAATGCCTCTAGGCACGTCAATGTCCTGAGATAGGCGCGCATCGGCATAAAGCTGGCACTCGACCTCCTGATATTTGAAGTTCTCTGGATGGACGACCTTGCCTCGCAGAGTTAGGAGCATGTGTTCATTGTAATGGCCTTCGTTTGCCCTCGAAAAATCGGGCCGCGCTAGACTGAACGACCAAGACAGATCCCAGGCTGAAAGCTTGATTTGGTAAAGAACTCGCTGCGTTTCAAGCTTCGGGCGGCCTGATCGAGACTTTGGCTTCGGCTTGGCTATTCTGGCCATAGTGACCTCGACTAAACGTATGGTCAGTTTTTGAACAGTATTCCGGCTGATTTCAAATCGAATCATTGCAGTCTTGAGTCGAGATCCGCTGGCTCGCTCCTCAAGACGGCGAATGCACTCAGCTTGGTGGTTGCGTCGATTCTCTCACTTCACGACAATGCAACCCCATCACCCATTGCACGGAATGCAGTATGGAGCGGCAGCATCAACAAGGCGTCAGCTATCTAACTCTCTGGGCTGACCTACTCCTGAAGCAATCAAAATTCGTGAGAAGCGCCTGGGGCTTTGTTGCCACAACACGCAAATCCGAATCGCTTTCAGTCTGCAGATTCTTAACTGCAATTCTGCGCATGCCACCGCCACCTTGAAGTCAACATCGGCGAGCAGCCAGTAGCCGCACACTACCATTCCCATTCTCCACATTTCGCGAAGGCGGTAATTCTCCCCGATGGCTATCAAAAAATCTGAGCTTTATTCGTCCTTGTGGAAGTCCTGCGACGAGTTGCGTGGGGGCATGGATGCGTCGCAGTACAAGGATTATGTGCTGGTACTGCTGTTTGTGAAGTATGTGTCTGACAAATACGCAGGCAAACATAACGCGATGCTTGAAGTACCGGTCGGCGGTGGCTTTTCCGACATGGTCGCGCTCAAAGGCGACAAGGAGATTGGCGACAAGCTCAACATCATCATTCGCACCCTTGCCGAGGCTAACGGCCTGACGGGCGTGATTGATGTGGCTGACTTCAACGATGCCGAGAAGCTTGGCAAAGGCAAGGAGATGGTGGATCGGCTGTCCAACCTGGTAAGCATCTTCGATTCACCCGGTCTCAACTTCAAGGGTAACCGCGCTCAGGGCGATGACATCCTCGGCGATGCATACGAATATCTGATGCGCCACTTTGCCACCGAGTCTGGTAAGAGCAAGGGGCAGTTCTACACCCCGGCAGAAGTCTCGAGGATTATGGCTAAGGTCATTGGCATTAGCGCAGCCACCGACAGCACCCAGACTATCTATGACCCTGCCTGCGGCTCTGGCTCGCTGTTGCTGAAAGCTCATGACGAGGCAAAGCACGCCACCAACCTCGACCTGAGCATCTACGGCCAGGAAATGGACAACGCCACCAGCGCCTTGGCCAAGATGAACATGATCTTGCACAGCTGCGAGACGGCCACTATCTGGAAGGACAACAGCCTATCTGCACCTTACTTCACCGAGGCCCACGGCCCGTTCAAAGGTAAGCTCAAGCGTTTTGACTTTGTCGTCGCCAACCCACCGTTCTCAACCAAAGCCTGGAGCAACGGCTTCAATCCGGCTGAAGATGAATTTGAGCGCTTCGGCTTTGGTATCCCACCCGAGAAGAATGGTGACTATGCCTTCTTGCTGCACATCCTTACCTCGCTCAAGCACTCCGGCAAAGGCGCGGTGATTCTGCCCCACGGCGTGCTATTCCGTGGCGGTGCTGAAGGCACTATTCGCCAGCGCATCCTCCAGCAGGGCTTTATCAAGGGCATAATCGGCCTGCCGGCCAACCTATTTTACGGCACCGGCATCCCGGCCTGCATCATCGTGCTGGATAAAGAGCATGCCAACAGCCGTAAAGGCATCTTTATGATTGATGCCAGCAAAGGTTTCATTAAAGATGGCAATAAAAACCGCTTGCGCGAGCAAGACATTCACAAAATCGTTGACACCTTTACCCAGCAGCACGAAGTAGCCAAATACGCCCGCCTGGTACCACTGACGGAGATTGCTGACAACGACTACAACCTCAACATCCCGCGCTATATCGACGCCAGCGCAGCCGAAGACTTGCAAGACATCGCCGCCCACCTGCAAGGCGGCATTCCCGACCGCGACATCGATGCGTTGGCCGCCTATTGGCGGGTTATCCCTGCGGTACGCGCCAGCCTCTTTGCACCCGCACGGGCTGGCTACAGCCAGCTGCAAGTGGCCATTGGCGAGATCAAACCAACCATCTTTGCTCATCCAGAGTTCGCCACTTTCAACCAGACCATCACCGAGCTGTTCGAAGGCTGGAAAACCCGCAATCGTCCGCATTTGCAGGCCATAGCTATTGGTGACAAACCCAAGGCTTTGATCGACAACCTGGCCGAAGACCTGCTCGCCAGCTTCGCCGAAGCCCCGTTGCTGGATGCCTACGACGTTTACCAGCACCTGCTCGACTACTGGGCCACAGCTATGCAGGACGATCTCTATCAGTTGGTGAGTGACGGCTGGCAGGCGCTGATTGTTGATGGTGCCAACCAAGGCCAACCGAACACCGATTTGCTGCCGCCAGAGCTGCTGATCAAGCGCTACTTCGCAACTGACTCAGCAGCAATCGAACGGCTGGAAGCCGCCCGCGACGCCTTTAGCCGCCAGCTGGAAGAGCTGGACGAAGAGCACGGCGGTGAAGATGGCCTGTTAGCCGAGGGTAAAACCGACAAAGGTAAACTCAACGCCAAAAGCGTGAAAGATCGCATCAAGGCTATAAAGAGCGACCTGGCGGCTGCCGGTGAACGCGCCACCCTTGAGCACTACCTGGCCGTACTGGAGCAAGAGTCCGCCGCTGGTAAAAAGGCCAAAGATGCGAAAAAGACCCTCGATGTAAAAGTCGCCAAGCAATATATCCAACTCAGCGAAGCAGATATCAAAGCCTTGGTGATTGAAGACAAATGGCTGGCGACCTTGGCTGTGGACATACAGACCGAACTGGATCGCGTCTCCCAAGCCTTGACCTCGCGCACTCGCCAACTGGCAGAGCGCTATGCCACACCTTTGCCAAAACTAACCGTCGAAGTCGAGGCACTGGCAGCCAAGGTGAATGAGCATCTTTCCAAGATGGGCTTCGCACTATGAGTACGCAGGTTAGGCCGGGTTACAAGCTGACTGAGGTCGGGGTGATTCCAGATAATTGGGAGGTCTGTCGACTGGCCGACCTCCTCGAAGAAGGCCGCCATATTCGATATGGCGTCGTTCAGCCTGGAACGTTTGTATCTGATGGCTGCTTTATGTTGCGCAGTCAAGATTACTCTAAAGGATGGTCTGGCGAGGATGGAATGCACCGGCTTTCTAAACTACTAGAAGCCCAATTTAAAAACGCAAAGCTCAACGCTGGCGACATAGTCATGACGGTCGTCGGAGCAGGAATAGGACAAGTTGAAGTAATTCCAAGCTGGCTTGAAGGCGCAGTGCTTTCCCGCAGCACTGCGCGCATTGCTGTTGATGTGCATAAATCAGAAAAAAACTTTGTTAAATATTATTTAGAAAGTCCAGTTATTACGAAGCAACTAAGAGACAGCCAGAGAGAAGGGGCGCAACCAGTAGTTAGCTGTCCTGACTTGTCAGATTTTATCATGGCGTACCCTCCAAGGCTGCAACAAAATGCAATAGCGAGCGTTTTAACGGATATAGACGCTTTGGTCAGAGGCCTAGATCAACTGGTCGCAAAAAAACGCGACATCAAACAAGCCACCATGCAAAAACTTCTCACCGGCCAACAACGCCTACCCGGGTTTAGTGGCGAGTGGAAAGCGCGCTCATTTGGTGACTTGGTTGAAAGACTAGAGGCGGGTATAAGTGTTAACTCTGTGGATGAAAGCCTTCGTCAATATGGTCATGTCCAGTCGATTTTAAAAACATCGGCAGTTTCGAATGGAAATTTTTTTCCGCTGGAATGCAAAAAAATCGCACCTATCGATTTAAAAAGAACAACGACAAGCCCTCTCTCTAATACAATACTTATCAGCAGAATGAATACGCCTGATTTGGTCGGTGAGAGTGGCTATGTTGAACAAGATTATCCATGGTTGTTTTTGCCCGACCGTCTCTGGATGACACATTTTCGAAAGGAAAGCGACATAAATGTAAAGTGGTTGAGCTATGTACTTAGCAGCCCTGAGTACAAATTAAGGATCAGGTCTAATGCTACCGGCACAAGCGGCAGTATGAAAAACATATCCAAGGGAACTCTTTTATCACTCAGTATCTTGCTCCCGAGCGGAGCGGAGCAAGCCGCCATCGCTACCGTGCTCTCCGATATGGACAGCGAGTTAACCGCCCTCGAAACCCGTCGCGATAAAGCTCGCCAGCTGAAGCAGGGCATGATGCAGGAGCTGTTGACCGGAAGGATTCGTCTTCTATGAGTACCATTACCCCGCACTATCGCACCGTGCAGCAGTTGTTGCACAGTCAGTCATTCTCCATTGATGAGTACCAACGTGAGTACAAATGGGAGCGAGAAAATATTGAAGAGTTGCTGGGTGACCTACGCGACAAATTTCTGAGTTGCTACCAAGAAGGCGACAAGACCAAGGAGGTCAGCAATTACGAAGATTACTTCCTCGGTTCAATCATCGTCAGCAAGCGCAATGGCAAAAGCTATCTGGTTGATGGTCAGCAGCGGGTAACCTCTCTGACCTTGCTGCTAATATATCTGCATAATGCGGCCAAGGAGCAAGACCTAGGAGTGGTTGGTAACCTAGCCCCACTGATTTATTCCGCCCCCTTTGGGGAGCCTTTGTTCAATCTGGATATCACCGAACGACTACCTGTAATCGAGGCACTGTTCAACGATGTGCCTTTCAACCCAGATGGCAGGGAAGAATCCATCCAGACCATGTACAACCGTTACCAAGACATTGAGCAAATCGACTTGGTGGGTGAGCTAAAAAATGCGCTGCCGCACTTCATCTACTGGCTGATCAACAAAGTTGGTCTGATTGAAATTGCCACCGACAATGACAGCTATGCCTATGCGATTTTCGAAACCATGAATGATCGCGGCAAGCCGTTGAGCCCGGTGGATATGCTCAAGGCTTATCTGCTTGCTCCTATAGAGGATGACGCACGACGCCGAAATGCGAATCATGTTTGGAAGCGCCAGGTGCTTGATCTGATTTCATGGGGCAATGAATCAGAGCCGGAGCGCGATGCTGCCTGCATAAAAGCTTGGTTTCGCGCGCAATATGCCGACTCCAAACGCGAGGGCAAGGCAGGGGCAGTAGACAAGGATTGGGAGCTAATTGGCTCGGTTTTTCACCGATGGGCGCGCGATAATAAAGCCCGATTAGGCCTTGGTTCCGAGACAGCCAATCTTGAGTTAATCACTACGCACTTTCCATTTTTTAGCTCAGTGTACCGGCAGATTCTTGATGCAAGCTATACATACACCGCTGGGCTTGAGGCAATATACTACAACGCCCACAATGAATTTACTTGGCAGAATACGGTGCTATTAGCTCCCCTGCGGGTAACCGATGACAGCGATACGGTACTACGCAAATTGGCGGTAACGGCCAGCTATCTAGATATTTGGCTGATGCGTCGAACTGTCAATTACATCCGCGTGGGGTACTCAAGTACCAGTTACACGATGTGGTCTTTGTGCAAAGAAATTCGTGGGCTAAGCCTTGAGGGCTTGGTTCAGGTACTAATGGCCAAACTTGATTCAGACGATGTGACCTTTTCGGGTAGCCCAAGCAGGGGACGTCATGGCGTCAGTGATCTTAGAATGAATCAGTTTAGTCGACGTTATATTTACCATTTACTAGCTCGCATCACAGCATTCACCGAAATAGGGGCAGGTAAACCAGATTTATTTCCACACTACGTAGATCGCAATTCGAAAAATCCTTGTGACATCGAGCACATTTGGGCTGACAAATACAGTCGCCACTCCGAAGAGTTCGCATCTGAGCAGGAGTTTGAGACAGCTCGCAATCATGTAGCCGGGCTCGTCCTACTTCCGGCGGATGTGAACCGCAGTTATCAGGACAATACCTTCGAGGAAAAGGCGCCACAGTATGCGCAGCAGAATTTTTATGCAGCGACGCTTACTGAGTCGGCCTACAAAAATCAACCTAAATTTGAGGCATTCCGGAAAGCCCAGCAGCTACCTTTCAAGTCTTATGCAACCTTCAACAAAATGCAGCAAATGGAAAGGTGCGAACTGGTTGAAGCTCTTGCAAATCGTGTATGGGCACCTGAGAGGCTGAAGCATTATTTGCTTTAAGGCATGTTGCCGATCTCGAACCTAAGGGTTGATAACCCGAGGACATTGTCGGCGGACATTTGGCGTTAGATGGATCTACTTGAGAATTATATGAATACAGTCGGCCAGATCGAGCGTATGACCCAAGAACGCGTGGTTGCGTTGTTCCAGCACACCCTTGGCTATGGGTATTTAGGTGACTGGGCGGATCGCGCCAGCAACGCCAACATCGAGCAAGAGCTGCTCCGCATCTGGCTAACCAAGCAGGGTGTAGACACCACGTTGATTACCCGGGCCTTGTTCGAGCTGACTAAGGTAGCTGCCGATGCCGGCAAGAGTCTGTATGACCGTAATAAAGCGGTGTATGAACTGCTCCGTTACGGCGTGCGAGTCAAACCTGAGGTGGGCGAAAACACCCAAACGGTTTGGTTAATCGATTGGAAAAACGCCGAGAACAACCATTTCGCACTGGCCGAGGAAGTAACGGTTAAGGGCGCAAATGCCAAGGCCAGCTCCAAGCGCCCGGATATCGTGCTGTACATCAACGGTATCGCCTTAGCCGTGCTGGAGTTGAAACGTTCCCGCACGGCAGTCAATCAGGGTATTCGCCAGAACCTTGATAACCAGAAGCCTGAATTCATCCAACCGTTTTTTTCCACCATGCAGTTGGTGATGGCGGGTAATGACACTCAAGGAATGCGCTACGGCACCATCCAGACAGGAGAGAAGTATTTCCTGACCTGGAAGGAAGACAGTCCGGTTGAGAACCTCCTAGATCGCCAGCTGCAGCAGATGTGCAGCAAAAGCCGTTTATTGGAATTGATACACGACTATGTGGTGTACGACAGTGGCGTGAAAAAACTTTGCCGCCAGAATCAGTATTTCGGTGTGCGTGCCGCCCAGGATTATTTACGCCGCCGCGAGGGTGGGATCATCTGGCACACGCAAGGCAGTGGTAAGTCACTGACCATGGTCTGGCTGGCCAAGTGGATAAGGGAAAACATCCAGGACTCTCGGGTACTGATCATCACCGACCGTACTGAACTGGACGAGCAAATCGAGAAAGTATTTACCGGGGTCAATGAGCAAATATACCGCAGCCAGAGCGGCGCTGACCTGATCGCTAAACTGAACCAGTCGGCACCCTGGCTGTTGTGTTCGTTGGTGCATAAGTTCGGTAGCCGCGAAGAAGACGAGTCAGGTAACCCAGATATCAAAGGTTTCCTTGAAGAGCTGCGTAAGAATCTGCCGGCTGACTTTCGCGCCAAGGGCGATATCTATGTGTTCGTCGATGAGTGCCACCGTACCCAGTCTGGGGAACTGCACAAGGCGATGAAGATGATTCTGCCCAACGCGCTGTTTGTCGGCTTCACCGGCACGCCGCTGCTCAAGGCGGACAAGCAAAAGAGCATTGAGGTGTTTGGCGGTTACATCCACACCTACAAGTTTGATGAGGCCGTTAAGGATGGCGTGGTGCTCGACTTGCGCTACGAAGCCCGTGACATCGACCAGAACATCACCTCGCAGAAAAAGATCGATCAGTGGTTTGAGGCCAAAACCAAGGGCCTGAATGACTTGGCCAAGGCCCAGCTCAAGCAGCGCTGGGGCACACTGCAAAAAGTGCTGTCGAGCCAGTCGCGGCTGGAGAAAATCGTCGCCGACATCATGCTCGACCTGGCCACCCGTGATCGCTTAGCGACTGGGCGAGGTAACGCGATGCTGGTCACCAGCAGCATCTTCGAAGCCTGCAAATGCTACGAGCTATTCGCTAAGGCCGGCATGGCCGATACCTGCGCCATAGTCACCAGCTACAAGCCATCGCCAGCCGACATAAAGGGCGAGGCTACCGGCGAAGGGCTGACCGAGAAACTGCGTAAATACAACATCTACAACCAGATGCTGGATGGTAAAGATCCGGAAGTGTTCGAAAAAGAGGTCAAGCAGAAGTTCATCAAGGAGCCAGGGCAGATGCGTCTGCTGATTGTGGTTGATAAGCTCCTGACCGGCTTTGATGCCCCTTCAGCCACTTACCTATACATCGACAAACAAATGCGCGACCACGGCCTGTTTCAAGCCATCTGCCGGGTCAACCGCCTCGATGGTGAAGACAAGCAATATGGATACATAGTTGACTACAAAGATTTGTTCAAACAGCTAGAAAATTCCATCGACGACTACACCAGTGGTGCGCTGGATGGCTTCGATAAATCCGATGTCGCTGGCCTGCTGGAAGACCGCCTCAGTAATGCACGTGACGACCTTGAGGATGCGCGCGAGACGATCAAGGCGCTGTGCGAGCCAGTTGATCAGCCACGAGATACTCCGGCTTATTTGCGCTACTTTTGCGGAACCGAATCAGGCAACGCCGAGCAACTCAAAGCCAATGAGCCGCGCCGGCTGAACCTGTACAAGATGACCGCCACCTTGATTCGCTGCTTTGCCGCTGTCGCCAACGAGCTGGAAGAGGCGGGCTACAGCGCCAAGGAAATCGCCGAGATCAAAAATGAGGTTGATCATTACAACAAGGTGCGTGACGAGGTTAAGGTTGCCAGCGGTGACTACATCGACCTTAAGGCTTATGAGCCTGACATGCGCTTTTTGATCGACACCTACATCCGTGCTGAAGAAAGCGAGATCATCTCGGCATTCAACGATTTATCGTTGATCCAGCTCATCGTCGAGCGCGGCGTTGATGCGGTAGATGCGCTGCCTCAGGGAATTCGCGGTAGCGGGGAGGCTGTGGCAGAGACCATCGAGAACAACGTGCGTAAGCTTATTATCGATGAGTCGCCAATCAACCCGAAGTATTACGAGACGATGTCGTCTTTGCTGGATGCCTTGATCGCCAAGCGCAAAGAAGACGCCATCAGCTACCAGCAGTATCTACAGGAGGTTGTTGAGCTGACAAAACAGGCGAAGAACCCAAGCAGTACCAATAGCTATCCATCAACCATGAACACCGGAGCGCGTCAGGCGCTGTACGACAATTTGGATAAAAACGCCGGTCTAGCGTTGGCAGTCGATCACGCGGTGCTGGCCAACCGTCAGGATGATTGGCGCAACAATGCCTTCAAGATACGCAAGGTGCGCCTGGCGATTAAAGAGGTGCTCGATGCTGCCAGCCACGAAACTGGAGAGCTTGCCGGCGAGTGCCAGGTAAGCGCAACTAATCAGGCCTTGGATAAACTTCTAGACCTGGTAACGAGCCAACGTGACTACTGACAGCCACAGCATCACCGTCAGCGGACTGAGCGTCGAGGTGGTGCGTAAGAACATCAAAAACCTGCATCTGGGCGTTTATCCTCCCTTGGGCCGAGTGCGCGTGGCGGCCCCATTGGCCGTCAGCGACGACGCTGTGCGCTTGGCTGTAGTGGGCAAACTCGGCTGGATCAAACGCCAGCGCGCGAAGTTTGAAGCCCAGCCACGACAATCTCAGAGACGTATGGTTAGCGGCGAAAGCCATTACTTTATGGGCCAGCGTTATCGTCTGCGTGTAGTCGAAGGCAGCATACCTATGCGTGTCGTTTTGCGGGGCAAGGCCGCGCTGGATCTGTTCGTACGCCCGGAGACCAACACGGAGCGGCGCGAAGAACTCCTGCAAGCCTTCTACCGTGCCGAGTTGAAAAAGCTAATCCCCACGTTGCTTGATAAATGGCAGCCGATTTTGGGGGTTGAGGCGAACGCTTGGGGCATCAAGAAGATGAAAACCAAGTGGGGAACCTGCAACATCGCTGCCCGCCGTGTCTGGCTCAACCTGGAGCTGGCCAAAAAGCCGATCCAGTGCTTGGAATACATTCTCGTCCACGAACTGCTGCACCTAATTGAACGTCACCATAATGACCGTTTTCGCAGCTTGATGGATCAGTATTTGCCGCAATGGCAGGCGCATCGAGATGAGTTGAATAGGTCGTTGTTGGCTGAAGAACGCTGGGATTATTAAAATCAGCTACATTTCCGCCCCCTGAACCTAACACTGCAGCTTAGTAAGGCCTCGGTGAGATAGAACACGTGCCCGAATGTCCAAGAGAAATAGGCAGCCTGTTCAGTGTATGCGTCCGGCCAACACACCTTCCTGACCCTGACGCCAAAGGCGATGGTGTCCACCTGATTTAAGTGGACACCATTTCTAGCCTTTTAAGCGGGTCTTTCATGAAGCCACAACGCCGTTCTTATTCCAAATCCTTCAAGGCCCAGGTCATTCAAGACTGTTCCCAGCCCGGGGCCTCGATTGCCAGCGTTGCGCTGAGCCACAGCCTCAACGCGAACCTCGTCCATAAATGGATTCGAGTACAAACGCAGAAAGCCATGGCACTGCAACCTGCTTTCATTCCGCTGCCCTTGCAGTTAGCCAGAGCAAATTCGCAAGCCGCGTCATCGACTATCTGCCTGGAAATCCCACTCCCGCGCGGCACCATGAAAGTGAACTGGCCGACCGAAAGCGCCGATGCCTGTGCCACCTTTCTGCGAGATCTGCTGCGATGATCCGCATCGACTCCATCTGGCTCGCCACCGAGCCCATGGACATGCGCGCCGGTACTGAGACCGCATTGGCCAGGGTGATTGCGGTCTTCGGTGCGGCGAAGCCGCACTGCGCTTATTTGTTTGCCAATCGCCGGGCCAATCGCATGAAAGTGCTGGTACACGATGGGATTGGTGTTTGGTTGGCCGCACGTCGCTTGAACCAGGGCAAGTTTCACTGGCCAAGCCTTCGACAAGGCAGCGAAATGCAGTTGATCGTCCAGCGTGATCTTGTGCCCGAAGGTTCGGCTATCAGCAGAGCACTCGATTACAGCCTGAAACGCTGGGCAGCGTTGTCACGCTACCTCGATGACGGTGCCGTACCTATTGATAATAATTGGGCAGAGAATCAGACCAGACCATGGGCTCTTGGCCGCAAGAACTGGCTCTTCGCTGGATCGCTACGCAGCGGAAAACGGGCTGCGGCGATCATGAGCTTGATCCAGTCGGCACGGCTCAACGGGCATGATCCGTATGCCTATTTAAAGGACGTCCTCACGCGCCTGCCGACGCAGCAGGCCAGTGAGATTTCCGAGTTACTACCGCACAGATGGACGCGGGCGTAATCAAAAAGCTTGACCGCTACGCGGCAAGCTCAACGTAGCTAGACTCCCCACCTCCAGTCGCGCCCGACAACCAACCCCATACGAACAACAGAGTGGTACGTCCTGCGTGATCAACGCCTACCGTGCCACGAGACCAGCCAGCAAGAATTTCACCATCTGTAGTTAAGCAATGATAAAGAAGCTCAATCGTATCGGGGCTAGTCACGCGTCCGACTTGATGACCCATGCGGATCCGGCCACCTTGGTAAGTACCCCAAATGGAATCTTCTTCGACATGGTAGTGAAATACTGTGCCGGCACCGGATAGCCCGTGGGCGTTACCCGCTACCGTAAATCGGCGATTATTCAAACGCTCCCTGATTTGAGCAAGGGGGATTTCCATAAATGTCGCGTCCTTTTAGTCGAGATGTTCCATTACAGTCTTCGATGATCTTAAGCCATTTTCTCTTGCCTGAAGAGTGGTCTGCTTGCCTACCCCGGAGCCGCAACTCACGACGATAAAAAGCAAGATGTGTTCACCGCCCGCTTACTGTTCAGTAACAGCTATCTGCATTACACCATCCAAAGCTGGTCGACTCGTATCGTACAGCTCTGGCTCATCATCTCCCTTCTCATTCCCCAATCGGGATTGGTCGGCACGCTCGCTAGGTGCATTGTGCCTTCACCCCAAGTACAGGCGCCTAGCCTTTTTTACTGGTACCCGCGCAGCGCTTGCGCATCGGCGGTTTCACTCATCTCAACCGACATCACCTTGACCAGTGGCATTCGGCCAGTGGCTTAGGTTGTTCGGCTGTGAGAGGATTTCGTCATAAGCTTGTGCCGCCTAGCAAGGCCCAAACCGGACGGTAGCTACCAGGGAGATATGATGGAATCGGTTGTAATGCGCACTAGGACGTTAGCGGACGTGGTCGCACGGGCGGCATCGTCAGAACTGGACATTCTTGCAGACATCATCACGGACAGGGGGGGCGGTCGTCTCGCGCTGAGCACCATATCCAAAGACACGATTCTAAAAAACAAAAAACTCGGAAAGCTCCAATCTATAGGCGCTCTGCTAGCGCAAGAAATCTGCTGCTATGGTGGCAACGCACTCGCTAACGCGTTTCGGCGTACTGGCGCTGAATACCGAGAAGTGGCGAAGGATGTGGGGATACATCTCGGCGCAAAGATTCTCAAGCATGAAGATATCTACGACATTGAAGAGAAAATAATCGAGCACGCTTTTAAAAAATTTGCCAAAAGCTCAAGCAAAAACTTCGCGAACGAAGATAGAGCAAACTTTCTAGATCTCATCGTGCGGGGGATCGTTTACCCGGATCGAAGCCCATTGGAGCGTTTTCTGGGCGAGCACTCCTTCGATAATGTTTTCGTGCCAATCCTTAAGATTGTGCTTCTGCCCGGCTATTTGAATAATGAAATTGCAGGACTTACCAGCCAGCTTCGCATAACTGTCCCCGCCGTGCTTCTGATCGCAAACATGCGCCAGCGTCAAGTCGACGCTGAATATAATTACTATCGAAGGAGCCTAGAAGCATGCCTATGAACACGGATGTATGGCGTGTTTTGACCGACTCACCGGAAATACTAGAAGGCATTCGCAGCGGCATATATCAAATATGGGGCGGAGTTATTCGTCATGTTGCTGGGAGTCCTGACGGTGGCCGAATTGTCGGTCATCTGAAATTTCCAGGTGATCAGCAAGCGGCTCAACAAAGCATCGAAAACCTTCAAATATTGCTCAATCAAGGCTTCGGGTCTGCACAGACGGCGATGGGCGGCCTACAGCAAAGCATGAATGTGCTGCAGGGATTGCAGGTAGCTAACCTTGCGCTGTCTGGTCTGAACCTGGCGGTTTCTGTCGCAGGCTTTGCGATAGTGTGCAGCAAACTCAACAAGCTGAGCGCACAGGTTCAAGCTCAGTCCATCAACATCAATCAGATTCTGGAAATCGTTAGCGAGGCGCGAGATCGTGCCCTATTTTTGGATGAAGCCCAGTTTCGGTCGCTCGTTTTGTCTGCCAAGCAATTCAGCGAGGAAGGAGACACCCATCTACTGAAATCGCTTCTGCCAGCTATCACGAAGGAGTACGAACTCAGCAGGCTGATCCTTCAGAAGCATGCGAGCATAGCGGGCAGCAGCATTGAGCATCTTCCTACTATCGCCCTTTTTCAGGAGCGCCTTGTCCATATTGGACTGCTTCGCTCTCATGTGCAGATGCGGGTCGGTGCACCAAAATACGCCGAGGAATCCTTACAAGACCTGTTAACTGAATTGCCCGCCCTCAACACGACTCGTGTTGAATCCCTGTTAACAGACAAGCAAATGGCGATACAAATGCCGGCTGACCATTTTCCGAAGATCTTGGATTTCTTGGAGCAGGGCAAAGCTATCCTCCCGGCGCTGTCCTATGAGTCCAACTTAATAGCTTTGGAGCGCAGTCAACCTGGGACACTCGCCGAGTTTGCAGCCAACGACTCAGGCCAAATTTTGATTTTTCCCATAAGAGCTAATGCGTGATCAGCGAGCATAGGTAGGCATACGGATAATGCCTGCTTCATAGGTGCCGGCTGCATCAAACTCATGCTCGCTGCCGCCTGCAGTAGTACACCGCGTAGCGCCCCGGAAACTGTGGGTGTACAGCCCTCAAGCCTTGATTCCGGCTGCCGATAACATCTCTGGCTTCTCGATCTGACGCCTGCGCTATCTGCCCGCATTGGTCAGATGTCCACCTTTTACAGCTCACTAGGAATATCAGAATGATGACGTGTCCGAAGTGTCACGAGACGAATGTCGACAAACTTAATTACGGGAAACGCGTAGGTGGCGCTACCGGTGCTGTCGCTGGTGGGGTTGCAGGCTACGCAGGCGGCGCAGCTGGAGCAGCGGCTGGCGGGGAAGCGGGCGCTGTCGTAGGCGCGTTTGCCGGCCCAGTGGGAATTGCGGCTGGAGCTGCTATTGGGGCTATTGCTGGAGGCATATTAGGTGCCCTGTTTGGCGGAGCTGCAGGAGCCGCAGTAGGTGCCAAGGCTGGTGAGGCAATCGATGAAAATGTCCTCGACAATTACAAATGCCTTAACAAAGATTGCGGTCATAAGTTCAGCCTCTGAACACTTCAATTGCGTCTTCTCAGCTCGGCTGCAGTAAGAACCGGAAAGCTGAGATTTTCGCATTCGACAGAAGTTGCACTAGGTCTTTGCCGCCCCGAATGGGGCGAAACTCCGTAAGCGTCTGCCCAACACCACTTGCTTAACGATCAGCGTCTTTCTGGAGGCAGGATACCTGAAGGAGGTTTTCACGAGCCTGCCTAGCCAGCGCACCAGTGATATTAACAAGCTGCTGCCGAAAAATTGGTTGCCTGTTTAACCCTGTCCTGATGATTCTGAGAAAATTCAAACGTTGGTACAACTCTTGAACGCCTAGGTAATGGCGATCAACATCAGATATCGTCTTGCTCTTCTCTAATTTCGAACTCATCCCAAGCCCCCAGGTAAATCTTCCTACAAGGCATTTTTGTAATGAAGCCTTGCTCCAGAAGCTGTCTTGGGATGTCCCTCATCAAATCAGATATCTCCCATTGTTGCGCCGTCGGCGGCATGATCCTTTCAACGAATAAATCCAAGTCGAAGCCGTGCGTCGCGACAAACGGCCCTGCGCGGTCGTACTGCTCAAAAACACCTGATTCTATGCAGACGACTTCCCCCGCTTTCACGATCATAACGATACCTCGAGGTTTTTTAGGAGACTTCGCTCACTGCAAAAACGAACAGACGGTTACTGTAGAATCCGTGGCGTGAAATGGTGCTGTCCCTGTGAAAGGCGCAGAAATTCACGCAGGCTCGCACGTCCATTGTCGCGCTGGAAGGTCGCGATTACGTACCGCGAGTTCACTGTGGTCAGTACCCAAAAACGGCCCTCGCGCTCCGCCTTAATGACGTCAGAAGTCCGGATCAGATGTCCGTCGCCGAACCGTCCATATTGGTCTTTACGGCTGTGACCAAACACGACGCCTAATCCAGCACGAGCCTTTATGGATACTCCGCAGAGATAAGCTGTTATCGGTTTGTCGAAGCCTTGCGCTTGTGCTTTCAGGATTCGTGCGAGATCGAAATCTGTATGTCGTTTTCCATGAAAATTCACATCCAAGGTGTTCAGCATAATTGCGTTCCTTTCACAGTCCGTATGGCGTTACCAGGAAATCTTCACGGAACCATCTGTGCTGGTATCGTGCAAGATTCTTGGTAAATCTCAGGCTGTACGAATCATGTTCGCGTGATAGATCGGACGAAGGTTGCTCAGCGCATCAGTGTTGAAGCCAGGTTGGTGAGAACTGTGGTATTTGGAGCCGGTCTCCACCTCCAGCAGGCACACAACACACTCGTTTTGGTCTTCACCAAGTGTCACCTTGGTCAGTGTCTCCATGCGCCAAGCTCCCGTGCCATTCATGTGGGCGGGAGTGACTACTTGCACCTCTGTGATGATCGTCTCCGCGTCCTGGGCAATCAGCAGTTGCTGAAGCCGTGGTTCGCTATCGATCATCAGAACCACCTCTGAAATTCTGCCCTCGGACTTAGCCTGGACAGTTACGTGATACCAGTGATTACGAAGCACTTTGGATACCTGATGCCATTGGTACTGACCTTCACCAAACATACCGGGTAGACCGAGCATGTCGGCGTCGTGTGTTCTAAACATCGTATGTCCTTAGCCTGAATGGGCTCCGATACAGAGCGCAGTTAGAAGAGGGAGAAAACGTCTTTCAGGCTTGCGAGCTGTTCATGACCGGGGCCAATCAACACGTACACAGAGTTTCTGGTTTCGAACGCAACACCGTCGTGGAAACCGGTGCACATGCTTGAACGAACCCAATCGCCGCGTTCGAAACGGCCTTGGCTGTCCTCGGCCACGTTGTGAGCAAACAGAATCATCGGGAGTTGGCCCGCTGCCTGGCATTTGAAGAGTTCGTCGCGGGTGACTTCAATACGAAATATTGTCCAGTCGCGAACTAGGCAGTAAGGCTTTTTAGGAAATCGTTCGACTGCTAAGGCTCGAGCTGCAGAGCTGCTCGACAGGCCCTCAAGTGGTGTCCGTGGCCCATTCATGAAGTCGGGTTCTTCGACGCTGGCCATAGGGCTTCCTTTCATTAATAACCGGGAAATTGACAATTCAAGCCCGCTTGTTGTCGCTCGCACTCGAGCAGATGGCTCCCGCAAGCAAGGTGCGTAGCTCCGCTTACGGATGTATATGCATCGAAAAGCAGGCCTCAAAAACGCTGATAGCACCATAATACGGATCATAGCCCGTGTTATGGTGCGCCGCAATATGGCCTTATCCTCGATTTGCGTGGGGAAATGTCATGGAGGCCGCAGAAGCCCTAGCTGTAGTGGTGCGAGCACTGCGTAGAAAAAAAGGTCTTACGCAAGAAAACCTGATCACTATTGACCGTTCCTATTGGGGCCGCATTGAGCGTGGGGAGGTGAACATCACGATTGATGTGCTCATTCGTCTTGCAGCGCTGCTGGAGGTTGAGCCAGCCTCACTGATCCTCATGGCGACGTGTCTACAGTCCAACGAGCCGCTTAGGGAGGGGCTGAAGCGTCTGAATAAGCAACTAAATAGGATTAGGAAGGACAGCGTAGATATTGAGATGGAGTCGTTGGTAAGTGCAGGGAAGCTTCCTCCTGGTCGACCAGCACGATCCGGAGCAGCGCAGAAAGCGGCAGAGGCAAATCGCCTTCACAGTGAGGGAGTGTCAGTAACCGAGATATCTGAAGCGTTGGGTCTGTCTAAAACTACTATTCGTAGGTATTTGACCAGCAAGTCTGAACAGGCTTGATTTCTGAATGACCAGCACCAGGCTGAATATGTCCCAAGAAGGATTGCTGTGGAAGACAGCTTTAGATCACCTTGGGCCCGTAGGACTTCATCACCCTTTCTTCAGATCGCTTTCGTTGAACATGCTAGCGATGATACGGGCGTCAAGAAGAGCGTGATGCGGAAGCGGAACCCCTTCACTTGTGGCATCCAGAGTGGTGGCGTCAGTGGGGTAATTCCGGATGTTCCTTGGCCATTTACCATCGTCATATGCGAGTTCGCAGAAAAGCTCCCAGTCGTACTGTGGAGCATCTGTGACAATCTCCAGAACTTCGTCGAACGAGGCTAGGAAATCGAGCAGTGCAGTTCTTGCCCTGATGGTAGGTTGTGCATTGTCACCGCCCCATAGCTGCGGAAGGACGATCTCTACGACGAAGTCGCTGCAATCTTCCTTTCGCCATGTGTCGACCAATTCCACGTAGAATTCGCGACCATTCTCAGCAACCAGTGCCAGCGATATCAGCTTCGCTGCAGATGAGAGCTGAGTAAATTCGCAATCAAGAAAGAGCCTCATGTTGCAGGAACTCCGTTATGACTAGGGCTCGCCTGAATATGGCGCAGGAGGGTGAGTTATGGGAGAGGGCCCTCGAGCATCTCGGCTCAGACGGACTCCTCCAAGCGGTCATAGAAATGTGGAGCCGCGCCGCCCCTCCACCCAGACCATTGGTTGAACACCTGTCCACCAATGAGGTGAGTCAGGAAGTCTTGAGCATACTGAAAATTGCCCAGCAGCGGGTAGGTGCCATCGTGCCAGGTCGAACGCCTGATGCAGGCACAGTCACGCTGTACGCTCGTCACGCTAGCAACTTAGTTGATGGGCTCATTACACTGCTGCCAAAGGCGCAGCTTTCGCGAGCCTTGCGAGGCTCTTGTATTGAAATCGAATTGGGGATTTGACGTCTCCGCAGGCTCCCCGAACACCGGTCAGCAACAATCCTATTAGAACTTGCCCAGCGAAATGCGTCCCTTTGAGATGTTCTATGAGCTCTGATTTAACTGAAGAAGAAATGCGTCATGCCCTTTTCGGCACACCTCAGCCAGAGGAGCAAGTTTCTACGTCGCTAGTGCCGGAGCCCGTGGAAGAAGTTGTGCTCGCCAAACCGCTGGTCGCTCCAGCAGCGAAGAAGAAAGTGGCAAAAGCATTTACGCCTAGGCTGAAGGTCACGCTTCGGGTTGGAAACGAATTCGAGGGGAAGATGCATGAGTTTATCCACGAGGCCGACACGTTGAGCTCGTTGCTTGCTGAGCAGGAGGCTGTGAAGGCTGCTAGGAAAAAGTACAAGTATGTGGAAGTGGTATCGGTTAAATCGATGTAGACGCGCCAACTAATCTGGTTGGGCGAAGGGTCGACCCCTGCCTGGATCATTGATCAACCATCTTGCCTGGCCGAAGGGGCCTTCAGATCGCTCGCGTGTAACTGCTCTTGATGCCATTGGCGCTGATGCTATAGGATCAGAACAGGAGATGGCATTCCTCCTTTAACCGCCTTCGTGCTGATGATGCCTACGTGAACCCTGGACAGGGTGCGTAGGTGTGCCTCCCTGTCCTCCAATTTAGGACAGGATATGATCTTACCCTTCGAGTCTCGATTTCTTCTCTGCACCTGCCCTCCGCCTGTTATTCCATTCAGGTCTGATGAGGTGGGCTCGCCATGCTGAAGTCATTAATCGTCATCGCTGTTGGCGCTTCACTTGGAGCTTGGTTGCGTTGGCTTTTGGGGATGAAGCTGAATGCTCTGTTCCCAACGATTCCTCCAGGTACTGTGGTCGCGAACATGGTTGGGGGTTACATCATCGGCTTGGCCATCGCCTTCTTGGCCGCATCTCCGACCCTAAGCCCAGAGTGGCGTCTCCTGATCATCACGGGCTTCTGTGGTGGGCTTACCACCTTTTCCACATTTTCAGCCGAAACGGTTGCCTTGATTCAGGAAGGCAGACTGCTCTGGGCGCTCGGCTCAATTTCGTTGCACGTCGTAGGTTCGTTAGCGATGACTGCTGCCGGGCTTCTGTCCTACCAAATGATTGGTACTCGCTGAGGAGATCGAAATGAAAGGCTTTATGGTCGTTTTCTTTACTCAACAAAACCGTCGCTATCAGGGAAAGATGCTAGGCGAATGGATCGTCGACGTGGCTAAAGAAATGGGTTTGCGAGGCGCCACGCTCTGCACTGGAATCGAAGGGTTTGGGCACACCGGAAAACTGCATTCATCGCACTTTTTTGAGCTGGCGGATCAACCCACGGAGATTCGCTTGGCAATCACGGAAGATGAGGCAGAACGGTTGTTCACACGACTGGACTCCGAGGAGATATCGGTGTTTTTCACTAAGACGCCAATCGAGATGGGCACCCTTGGAAAAACGCCTTCCAGCGCAGCCCCCTCCACAACTTCGGAGCTATGAACATGAGCTACGCGGACATCCCAGCTGGCAAAGCCATCCCCGATGACTTTTTCACCGTTATCGAGATTCCTGCAAACCACACTCCGATCAAGTACGAAGTGGACAAGCCAAGTGGGCAGATCTTCGTTGACCGCTTCCTCAGCACACCGATGTTCTATCCGGCCAACTACGGGTTTATCCCGAACACGCTGAGCGACGATGGTGATCCGCTGGACGTCCTGGTGGTTTGCCCTTATCCCGTCTCACCTGGCGTTGTCATCCGCAGTCGCCCGGTGGGTGTGATGTACATGACGGACGAAGCTGGTGCGGATGCCAAGGTGATCGCAGTGCCTCATGAAAAACTCAGCTCAATGTACAGCGATGTAAAGGAGTGCTCAGACCTCCCTGCGTTACTCCTCGCACAGATCCAGCATTTTTTCGAAAACTACAAGGCACTGGAGCCGGGTAAGTGGGTGAAGATGGGGCGTTGGGGGAGCGCGGATGAAGCGCGGGAAGAAATTCGCAAGTCGGTAGCAGCGTATATCCCCAAATAGGCTTACTCCAGATTGAAATGCCACAGTCGGAGGATCGCGCTGAGGTGCGGGCATTTATGGTGGGTTTCAGTTGCTTCAATCATCAAATATCCGGGGAACCACACGCCTGTAAGGAATGATCAATGTTCGCTCGCCTATTGAGGATATGCGCTTGGAGCGTGCTCCTGAGTTTCGTGAGCGAGCCTCTGCCGGGGAACAGGCTGGAGGCTGATTAGGGCTTGGTGTAAATCGTTACAGGCTATGTGCCCTGCCGCGTTGGTAAACCTCGGATGTTAAAATAATCGCTTTGGATCAAAGCGTAAGGACACTGATGACTCACAGCAGAACTCCCGCAGAAACCCCTAGAGCAGCCGCGATCCTGGCTCGCTTCCTATCGTCGGAATCCGCTGGCGGTCTCGTACTGATGGGCGCAGCACTCGCGGCCTTAATTGTGGCTAACTCGCCTCTCTCGCAAGGTTATTTTGCCGCCTTGCACAGTGTCTGGCTGGGCATGTCTGTGGAGCATTGGGTCAATGATGGCCTGATGGCTATCTTCTTCCTGATGGTCGGCCTTGAGATCAAAAGGGAGGTTCTGGCAGGCGGGCTATCCACTTGGGGCCAGCGTGCCTTGCCGGGATTTGGTGCTATAGGCGGCATGGTGGTGCCTGCGCTGATCTACATCGCAATCAACTGGGGGAATTCTGAGACCTTGAAGGGGTGGGCTATCCCTGCCGCTACCGACATCGCGTTCGCCCTGGGCGTCTTGTCGCTCCTAGGTAAGCGAGTCCCTACGTCGCTGAAGGTCTTCCTCGCCGCCTTGGCGATCATTGACGACCTGGGTGCTGTAGTCATCATCGCCTTTTTCTACACCACCGGTCTTTCCATGCCGATGTTGCTGGCATCGCTCGTAACCCTGGTCATTCTGATCGCAATGAATCGATTGGGCGTCAGACGATTATTCCCTTATTTGCTGGTCGGCGGTGTGCTGTGGTTCTTCGTGCTGCAGTCGGGAGTGCATGCCACCCTTGCGGGTGTCGCTGTAGCTCTGTGCGTCCCAATGGGCAAGCCTGAAGAGGAAGCCCGGTCTCCACTGCTATTCCTGGAGGAAAAGCTGCACATGTGGGTTGCGTTCGCTGTGGTGCCGATTTTCGGCTTCGCCAATGCGGGCGTTTCACTGGCAGGTATTTCCATGGAGAACCTAGTCGATCCGGTTCCTCTGGGTGTTGCGCTGGGCTTGTTGGTGGGCAAGCAGATTGGCATCTTCCTATTGGCTGCTCTTGCCATTCGTATGGGCCTGGCCAAACTACCAGAAGGCAGCAATTGGGCACAGCTTTACGGCGTTGCGCTCCTGTGTGGCATCGGCTTCACCATGAGCCTGTTCATTGGCAACTTGGCGTTTGCTGGATCAGCTCACCTGATTGACGAGGTAAAAGTCGGCGTGTTGATCGGTTCGACCTTGGCTGCAATCGGTGGAGTCCTGATTTTGCGTCGCAGCGCTGCGCCTGCCGTTGCCACAGCCACTCTATCGAGGTGATTAGAAAATGAGCTGACAGCAGAATTTCTCTCCATCAGAATTTCTGCTGTAGGAGCACCGTCTAACGAAGTGCCATCATTTTGTCGTTAGGATCACGATACAGTGTGCGACGGCATATCGAAGCCGAGATATGCCGGTGAGGGAGGCCGTCGTATTTGGTGTTCTATAGCAGTCATGTGGGGAGTAACGAATCTTGTCAGCCGAGGGACGTTCAAAGGGTGTTACGACTGAGTCCCCATGGATGGTATTTCTGGTATTCCTGCGCCTAGGTCTCACTTCTTTCGGAGGCCCGATTGCACATCTAGCTTACTTTCGCGAAGAATTCGTTGCCCGACGCCAATGGCTGAGCGAGCGCAGTTATGGGGATTTGATTGCCCTGTGCCAATTCTTGCCGGGGCCCGCCAGTAGCCAGGTTGGCATAGGTATAGGACTTTCTCGTGCCGGATTTCCAGGAGCAGTCGCTGCGTGGGCAGGTTTCACATTGCCTTCGGCAATAATCTTGGTTTTATTCGCTCAGGGTATGTCCGCGTGGGGAGGCGCGTTTCCGAGCGGTCTTTTGCACGGTCTTAAAATTGTCGCGGTGGCTGTCGTTGCTCAAGCCGTCTGGGGAATGGGCCGTAGTCTTTGCACTGATGCCCCTCGAATAACCGTCGCCGTGTTTGCGGCTTATGCTGCAATGCTTTGGCCACATGCTTGGGGGCAGATCGGCGTGATTTTCTTCGGTGCCGTCATAGGACTAATGCTCTTCAAAACCGATCAAAGCCAGACTACTGAGTCTTTGCCGATACCGGTGAGCAGGAAAGTCGGTGTGGTGTCGTTGCTGCTGTTCTTCGGCCTGTTAGCTGGCCTGCCATTGCTGGTTCAGTTGTGGCCCTCACAAGCGTTAGCTGTGGTAAACGCCTTTTTCCGCGCCGGGTCATTAGTTTTCGGAGGTGGGCATGTTGTGCTGCCGTTGCTTCAGTCGGCGACCGTGCCGAACGGATGGGTAGCCAATGACACGTTTCTTGCCGGATATGGCTTAGCACAGGCCGTACCAGGCCCACTTTTTACCTTCGCAGCATTTCTTGGCGCGTCCATGAATGCCCAACCTTCTGGTTGGCTCGGGGCTACCGCGTGCGTCGTTGCAATTTTTGCTCCTTCGTTCTTGCTCGTAATCGGCGTGTTGCCATTTTGGGAGCAACTGCGGAAAAGCTTACGCACCCAAGCCGCACTTTCAGGCGTAAACGCAGCAGTTGTAGGCCTTCTCCTGGCAGCCTTGTATAACCCAGTCTGGACGAGCGCCATATTGATTCCTACAGATTTTGGCTTGGCGCTGATAGCGCTTGTGGCTTTGATGTTCTGGAAGGTTCCTACATGGTTGGTCGTCCTGGCGGGAGGTCTTATCGGATGGTTACTCAGCATTTTATTTTGAGGTCGGCTAAGCGATGCCGTCAGGACGGGTCGCTTAGCGCACGCTTACAGTGTTCTGCGTTGTTGATGCAGCCGATGAATTTGATGAGCCGAAGGTGCAGAACTGAGAACATGCATTGCGACCTGAATTTTAGATTTCACACAGCTCGTTTTTTTCAAATGGGCTAATGGCGAAACTGATCCGGGAAAGGTAATTTTCAAACTTTTATTCAGGGACGACTCACATGCCTGTCAGAATTCGAGCTGCAGTGGTTACAGATGCACAGGCAATCCAGCGCATTTATGCTCCCATAGTTTCGAACACGGCGATCTCATTCGAAGAGACCCCGCCAAGCGGTGAGGAGATTGCTCAGCGGATAGCGACGACACTTCAGACGTATCCCTACCTAGTGGCCGAAGAAGGTGGGGAGATCGAGGGCTACGCCTATGCCAGCCAGCACCGCGCACGTCCAGCCTACCGGTGGGCGGTGGACGTGACGGTGTACGTAGCTGAATCGGCTCGCCGTCAGGGCGTTGGCCGTGAGCTCTATGAGACTTTGCTTCCGATCCTTGAAAAACAGTGCTTTCGTGCAGCTTACGCCGGAATTGCTCAGCCCAATGAAGGCAGTGTGGG
The DNA here is from genome assembly GCF_009866765.1 of Pseudomonas sp. S35. NCBI lineage: Bacteria > Pseudomonadati > Pseudomonadota > Gammaproteobacteria > Pseudomonadales > Pseudomonadaceae > Pseudomonas > Pseudomonas sp. S35. Next base: position 4,757,601 of record NZ_CP019431.1, on the reverse strand, counting down.
TCTGCACGAGTCGCTGGGATTCGTCCACATCGGTACATATCCGGAGGTTGGCTTCAAGCTTGGGAAATGGCACGACGTCGGCTACTGGCGGCTCGGACTGTGCCAGGCAACTCCGCCACTGGAGCCTATTCTCTTCCCCGATCTTGAAGTCGTATAAACAGTAGGCGCACTCGATTTGCTTCGCGAGCCATCAGGCTTCGCTTGTGAGATAGCTTTGGACTTGGTTGACTACATCTCGAGCGGAGCGGGTCACTCCGATCAATGTAGCGGAGGCTAGCCCCGTCCAATCGCCGTAGCCCACCAGCCACAGATTAGGTGAAGCAACACTCCGGTTTTCATTCACGGCGACTTTACCGTCATCGTCAACGATACCCAGGTTGCCCAGGTGGTCGAGCGCTGGAGAAAACCCAGTGCACCAGATGACGACATCCACCGCTGTTTCGTCTCCTGATGACCAAACAACGCCTGTTGAAGTGAAGTGCGTGAATGGCCGTACTGCGCTCAATACACCGCGTTCACGAGCGTCCTTCACCGATGGCACCATTACGATGTCGCCCAGCCCCCCAGCGGGTTGTTCAGGCTCCACACCTTCCTGTTGCGCCTTCAATCGAGCAGTAGCTCGTTCGAACAGGACGCGCCCATCAACCTCATCAGGTAGAAACTTTGGAGCCTTTTGAGTTACCCAGGTTGCCTGAGCCACTTTAGAAACCTCGGCGTAAATCTGGGCTCCCGAGTTGCCACCACCCACGACAAGGACGGTTTTCCCCTCAAACTCATCCGGCCCAACGTAATGAGCGGAATGAAGCTGCTGCCCTACGAACAACTCCTGTCCGGGATAGCTCGGAGTAAATGGGCGGCTCCAGGTGCCTGTTGCACTGATAACCGCTTTGGCATCCCAGTTTCTATCCCCGGAGACAACCCGTAATCCTTCTTCGATTTTCTCGACACGGGTCACCCTGGTGGATCGGATGATGGGGAAGTCATATCGACGCTCGTACAGAGTCAGATAGTCGATAACATCATCACGGTGAGGTGTTTCTTCTGATACGGCAGGCATCGGCCAGCCTGCAATCGAGCTCCATGCCGATGGAGAGAAGAGTCGCAACGAATCCCAGCCATGCCGCCAGGCTCCTCCTGGTGCCGACTCCGCATCGAGCAGCACGTAAGACAAGCTCGTCCGCTTCAAAAAATAGGCGACTGTCAGCGCGGATTGACCACCGCCAATGACCACAACATCAAGTTTCGAATTCTGACTCACCAGCATCCTCCAGGCTCAATCGCGGCACCTCACCGTCGTCGTATCAGACTCTGCGACCGTGCTCATCAATGACCACTTGGCCGTCCTCTTTGGCGAAACTCCCACGCTGCTCTTGCGGTAACAAATCGAGCACAGCTTCTGACGGACGACACAAACGCGTCCCCAAAGGCGTCACGACGATGGGGCGATTGATCAGGATAGGGTGAGCCATCATGGCATCAATGAGCTGTTCGTCCGTCAGCGAAGCATCACCCAATCCCAGCTCTTCGTACGGAGTTCCTTTGATACGCAAAAGAGCCCGCACCCCGATACCCATATCCCCGATGAGCCTGGCAAGTGCGGTGCGATCAGGCGGGGTCTTCAGGTACTCGATAACCGTCGGTTCTTCCCCGCTATTACGGATCAGCTCCAAGGTATTTCGAGAAGTGCCGCATTCGGGGTTGTGGTAAATCGTGATCTGGCTCATATCGCTTCCTCGTGCTGACGTTAGATGGAGCGCTGGTTGACGCGCTTGGACAGCTCTTCAGCTGACTCTTTACGCTCGGAGTAGCGATCAACCAAGTAGTCCTGGCGACCCCGCAACAGCAGCGTGAACTTCATCAGCTCTTCCATCACGTCCACCAGTCGGTCGTAGTACGAGGAAGGCTTCATACGGCCTGCCTCGTCGAACTCGGTGAACGCCTTGGCCACCGAAGATTGATTTGGGATGGTGAACATGCGCATCCACCGCCCCAATACCCGTAGTTGGTTGACCACGTTGAAAGATTGCGAGCCGCCACAGACCTGCATTACTGCAAGGGTCTTTCCTTGCGTAGGTCGAACAGCACCAATCGCAAGCGGAACCCAGTCGATCTGGGCCTTGAATACTGCGCTCATGGAGCCGTGCCTTTCAGGCGAACACCACACCTGTCCTTCAGACCATTGCATGAGTTCGCGCAACTCCGCGACCTTAGGATGTGTATCCGGAGCATCGTCCGGCAGCGGCAAACCCGAGGGATCGAAGATTTTGGTATCGGCGCCAAACTCTTCCAACAAGCGTGCTGCTTCCTGAGTCACCAACCGGCTGAAAGAGCGCTCTCGCGTCGATCCATACAGAAGCAAGATTCTAGGCTTATGGAGTGACGGTGTACGCGGCTCCAGTTGTTCCAACGACGGAATATCGATCAGGTCGGCGTGTACGTTCGGCAATGTGTCTTGCATATAAACTCCTACGGCGGCGCCAGATTGGGCACCGCCTCGGTTGATCTTTAAAGCGAACCGATGCGATTCAGTTCAGCTCTCAACTGTTCAGCGCTGATGGTCTTCAGTGGCAGCGCAAGAAATGCGCTCACGCGCTCGTGAATTTTGGCCAGTGTGGTTTCAAACGCTGCGGTGATCTCGGCTTCCGACCCGCTAGCGTCAGACGGGTCGGCCAGACCCCAATGCGCCTTCAAAGCTGGCCCAAAGAAGATTGGGCATGCCTCACCCGCTGCCCGGTCACAGACAGTGATCACGATGTCTGGAGGCGAGCCTTCAAAAGCATCCGAAGCCTTGCTGCTCAAGCCCGCAGTGGAGATACCCGCCGCCTCCAGCGTTTGCAATGCCCGTTGATTCACCCGGCCACTGGGAAAGCTTCCTGAGCTGACCGCTTCTACACCCTCGGGCGCCAAGTGGTTGAAAAGCGCCTCGGACAGAATGCTGCGGCAGCTGTTGTGGGTGCACATGAACAAGACTTTCATCAGGCGATTCCTTGATTCAGAAACTGAGGCGCAGTGCCAGGGCGGACAATGTGGCGACGAGGATGGGCACGGTCAGCACGATCCCGGTCTTGAAGTAATAACCCCAACTGATCGTTATGTTTTTCCGTGCGAGCACGTGCAGCCACAACAGAGTTGCCAAGCTCCCAATTGGGGTGATCTTCGGGCCCAAGTCGCAGCCGATGATGTTGGCGTAAATCATCGCTTGCTGGACTACACCATCGACTTCAGCGGCATGAATGGATAAGGCGCCTACCAGAACGGTGGGCATGTTGTTCATGATCGAAGACAGCAACGCTGTTAGCAGCCCTGTACCAAGGGACGCGCCCCAAACGCCATAACCGGCGAACACGTTCAGGATCTGTGCAATGTGGTCGGTCAGGCCGGCGTTCTTCAGACCATAAACAACCAGGTACATACCCAAAGAAAAGATCACTATCTGCCATGGCGCCTCTTTGAGTACCTTGCTTGTATTGATGGCGTGACCACGAGCCGCGATGACGTAAAGAATGAATGCACAGACTGCTGCAATGGCGCTGATTGGCACCCCCAGTGGCTCAATGACAAAGAAGCCGATCAGGAGTAGTGCCAACACCCACCAGCCAGCTACGAAAGTGGCCCGGTCGTGGATTGCCTCGTCCGGATTGTCCAGTTGGTTGAGGTCATACGTCTTTGGTAAATCCTTGCGGAAAAACCACAACAGCATGGCTAATGTCGCTGCCACGCTGACGATGTTTACCGGCACCATGATCGAAGCATATTCGTTGAAGCCGATATCGAAGTAGTCGGCAGAGACGATGTTGACCAGGTTGGAAACCACCAGCGGTAAGCTCGCCGTATCGGCGATAAAACCAGCTGCCATGACGAATGCCAAAGTGGCCGCAGGAGAAAAACGCAACGCCAGCAACATCGCGATCACAATGGGTGTGAGGATCAATGCTGCTCCGTCATTGGCGAACAGGGCCGACACCGCTGCGCCCAGCAGGACGATAAATGCGAACAGCTTGCGGGTGCTCCCGCCTCCCCATCGGGCCACATGCAGCGCAGCCCACTTGAAAAAACCTGCCTCATCAAGCAGCAGACTAATGATGATGACCGCGATGAAAGCCCCAGTGGCATTCCAGACAATGCGCCAAACCTCTGGTATGTCGGCAAGGGTAACGACACCTGCCAGCAACGCCACGATGGCACCGAACATCGCACTCCAGCCAACCCCAAGCCCCTTGGGCTGCCAGATGACAAGGACGATGGTGGCGATAAAGATCAATACGGCAATCAGCATTTCATTAATCCGGTTGGGCGTGAATCAGCTACACACGGCTTGGTTGATCGGACGGTCGTTCATGCTGCAGAGGCGCTTAGCCTCGGTTTCCAGCCATTGCTGATTGGCGTCTACCACTTCCTTCAAAACTGCAGTCACCCACGCGGGCAAATCGGGATTCAGTCGGTAGTACACCCATTGGCCTTGGCGACGATCCAACAACAAACCGGCAGAGCGCAGCAGCGCCAAATGACGAGAAATCTTCGGCTGACTTAGGTCGAGTGCTGCCGTTAGCTCGCAAACACACAGCTCACCTTCACTCACGACAAGCAGCGAAATTTTTGCTCGGGTGTCATCCGCCAGGCACTTGAATAAGGTGGTGGGGTTCATGGGTTCTGTCACAGATCCTCCAGGTGTTTGGTCTTGACCAAAACGAAGAGCTTGATGCGCTCGTGGATGTCGTGGAGCGTGTGGCGAAATACGCCAGGATCATCGCTGGTTACTGGGTCAGGAAAATCCCAGGCAATGACTTCACCTGCATTGGGCATTGGTAGGCACTCGCTTGCGGATTTATCACAAAGAGTGATTACGTAATCGAATCGATCAGCTTGAAACTCGCTGAGGGACTTGCTGCGCAGGCCCGTTGCATCGACTCCAACTGCCTCCAATGCCTGAGTCGTGCGCGGATCAACCTCAGACGGTTCAGATCCTGCGCTGAAGGCCTCGAAGCGCGGGTCGGTGTGCCGCAGCAAAGCCTCTGCAAGCAGGGAGCGGGCTGAGTTGGCAACGCACACGAAAAGCACTTTGATAGCAGGGCTCATGGTGGAACTCGATGCATATGGAAAATCGAATATACGCTTTAGCGAATATTCGGTAAAGCGAATATGATGTCTGCTGTTTGGCATGTGCCCTAACGTTCCATGCGTGTCGGCATAACGGAGATGAGAGGATGGAGGGGAAGATGATGATCCAGGCAAAGGAAATAGCCGGAGGACAGTGGCAGCGCTTTCGCGATGCGCTGAAATCTGCTGACCTTCCAGCAGACGATATTGATCTTCCAGGCCGAACCTTTTTTGAGTTCACACTGGACAGTGAGACGGTCGCATGGGGAGGATTCGAAACGCATGGTACGGACGGGTTGTTGCGTTCTCTGGTCGTAGTGTCGACATTCAGATCGAAGGGGGTCGGTGTCGCGGTGCTTCGGGTCATTGAAGCGAAAGCCGCCGAGAAGGGAATCGCTCGATTTCATTTGCTGACAACAACTGCGTCAGGCTTTTTTAAGCAGCAGGGCTATGCAGTAAATCAACGAGGCTCTGCGCCACCTCTTATTTCTCAGACGGAGCAGTTCAGGGGGCTTTGCCCTGGCTCGGCTTGCTACATGTGCAAGGCCTTATCTGCGAATGCACGAAAGTAGCTGATCACCTGGGTGATGGCCTTTGCCGCGATGCTAGTTAGATTTGCGCTGGGCGCGCCATGAGCCCTGCGAATCAGAGAATCAACTGCCGTCCTAGGGGCGACCGCTAGTGGTACGTTGCTCTGAGATACGATTTTAATGTGCCCGATTCGGCACATTAACCATCATTTCTAGGCTTAATGACCCAATTTGGGCACATTAAGCTGAGCGACGCAAAGTAACCCATAATGACGACGGCCCCTGCTGCATGCACAAATGCATCACCAGGGCTGACGACCGTTTGGCGATACTGAAAGACAGGGAATCGCAGGCATAAGAAAGGAGCGGAAATGATCTATTTTTTCATTGAAGACAGTAATGAGAAGGTGAAGATAGGTCGGGCCAAGGACATCGAGCGCCGCAGAAAAGGGCTTCAAACCGGGAATCCGAGGAAGCTCTTACTTCTGGGGTGGATTCGTACAGATGATGACGTACGGTTGGAAAAAGAGATTCATCAGCAATTCTCGCACCTACGTAGCACTGGTGAATGGTTCAGCCTGGATCCTGCGGACATTTTACCCATCCTTGAGCACTTTGGCATCGATGGGTTTGTCGGTAAGACTGAGGATTCCTTTGAGGTAACCAGCCATGATCGGGATGGTGTCCCCGAGTACCTCGGCGTATGGAACTGGGGCAACCTGGAATGGCACGAGTGCTGCCCTTTTTGCGGAAGCTTTTGCGGTATGCACTTTCAAGACGCGTCGAGTATGTATCTGCGCGATTTCGAGAAGTTCGTGGTGGTCTGGCACCAAGAGCTTGAGCACCTAAAGGCCCATCGGGCAAACCGATCCGGAAGATCGCGATGAAGAGAACGCTTCTGGGCATGGCCGAGGCCGGCGAGCCGCTCTTGCAGCAGGCCCTCCAGGCCATCCGAGCTCATCAGAAGGCGGTAGATGAAGGGCGAGCAGCCGAAGAGATCGAACGACTCCGTCTCGAAGCGGATCACCTGTATCAAACCGTCATCACTACCAGTTGCACGCACTGGGTAGGCTGGGTCAAACCCAGCATTGATAGTCCGCCTGAGTGGTTGGGCCTTGCCGAGCGATGAGACCGTATTGCCACCAAGTCCTGACTGCCCGGGGAAAGGGGGATCAGGTAGCAAACAAAGTCTTAACTCCATCCTTCAAGAATGACCAGTTGCTGATAACCAGCGAGATAGCTGTGGAAATCAGGATGCTGAGGATGGCCCACTTCACCGTAGCCTTAACCCCTGACTTGCCCTCCTCTTGGACAGGTCGAATGATATTTTTATAGATGTGCTCATAACCCTCTGACACCACGCGGATGCTATCGAAATGGCTCTGAATCTCGCGCAGTGGGCCGGATAACGGCTTAAGGAGTTCGTTTGATGCTACGTGTTTGTTGACCTCATCGATCTGACGCTTCGTGTCGCTGATTCGATTGGTCAGGGCGCTAGGATTGAAGGTCAGAATGTCGGTGATGCGCTGATCCAGGGCGACGTATTCCGTTTCAATCTTCTCAGCCAATGCTGCGACGTAGTGATGAGTACCGTCGTCGACGACGCATATGATGATTGGCTTGAAGCCATCCTCACCAATATCCGAGTAGTCGACCACACCAGCCTGATCGAGCTTGTAAAGCAGATACTCCAGAGCATTCCAGTTACCTACAAGGCTACCCAGAGCAGCCGTGACGTCGGGATTGTCGAAGTCAACGCCCCCTTTTTCGTCCGCATGGCGGATAAGACAGAGCAGAATTCTGAGCTCTTGCAACGGTGTGATTTGGTCATCAATTGTTGTTGTCATGTAAACCGGTGTACTCAGCTTGCAGAGATGATGGCCTGAACCTCTTAGGGCTTTCTCTGATCAATGTGAACACAGCGAACAGAAAGCGCTCAGGCGCCAGGCCGGGTTTATCGCACACCCCGGGTAAAACGCCTAGATGGCTTGGCCTCATCCAACGGGCAGAACCGATATATTCAGAACGGAACCGCCTAAACAAAGGTCACCATCCTTTTTTGGTCACAAGCGCAAGCGGAGCGCGCCGGCCCATGATGGGCCAAAGGCGAGAGGATGGAAGCCCGATCGGGTCGTAACCTGGCGAAGCCAGGGTGCGGTTCACGACAGCCGTCCTCGTAGGGGCGAGCCACCAAGTTTGCGGGTTCAAGAATTCCCTGAAAGCTCCGCCACGCTTGGCTTACAGCGTGAAAGTCTCGAAGGTTTTGCGGATTTCTTTGTGGATTTTACTTAAGCTACTCACCGTGTGCATGTCGTGGGACTTCAGCCGGCACTAGCTTGCAGGCCGGTTTGCCGTTCTTGGTGATCACGAGCGAGTGCCCCTCCTGCAGAAGCTTCATGATCCTCCGGAAACGCAGCCTTGCCTGCGTTGCGCTGATGACTTGCATGCTGAAGTCTCCCATGGCGAAGAAGGTATGGACGGAGTTGAAAGCGGCCAGCATCCGCAGCCAGCCATCCCAGTTCACTCACATTTCAGGATGGAAGTCGTCGAAGGAATTGACGTCCACCTCGAACTCCAAGGTGCCGAACCGGGCCAACAGATCTGCTCGCAGAGCTCCCTCGGCATACGGCTCAACGTCCACCCAATAGTTGTGGATCATCCCGTCATCCGAGGTGTGCCCCCTAACTTCCGCGTCTGCCAGAAGCTCCGCATCCTCTAGGGATATCTCAAGGCCACTGGCCAGCGCTTGCGCCATGCTAATGCTGGGACGGTGCTCCCCGCTTTCAGCGGCCTGTTGGTGCGCCCTGTCCTCCCATTCAGTCCTGCGATCACGGTCTGCATCCGTTTCGCTAGTGATGATGCAAACACCGTCCTCACCGAGCGACCACCTGCCATTCCGCCGAATCAGATTAACATCCGCCTTAAGGAAAAAAACCCTACCGTAGTAGACACGGCCAGGATCCTGCTGCCCTTCCCAGTCGATGGACATGCCCAACCTGAGTGCGCCAGTCGCATCGTCATAGGCGACTGAGTCCACCTCGCTATCACCGATGGCGAACTCACTGGCGTTGGTCTCGTCCATGGCGCTGGAAAGCAGGTGCTCAAGCTCTTGATCCAGCTCGGAGAACACATCGTCCTCGTGGATCGCGTCCTTGAAGTCACGCACGCCAAAGGCGGCGAGCATCAAACGAGCATCCGCAGGGGTTCGCTGGGCCACAACGACGAGCTCGTGGTACTCCTCGAACCCTGCCTGGCGCGCAAGCGCTTCTTGGGCAGCAGAAAGCTTCATGTCGTGAAGGCGACCATGCTGCTTGGCTTGCGATTTGAAAATGCTGAGAGGGGAAAAATCAGACAAAGCAATGTCTCCAAAACCATCAACGCTTTGGTTACCGATTGCCTGTTCACCGGGCAGCGTCTGGGTAGGGACATACCGAGGTAAAACGTGGGGTGCATCTACGATGGGCTATTGCTTCGCGAAACAGGCGCCAGGCGACCATCACCGCCTAGTGAGATCATAGGTCAACGAGCCCAACTCGACAACTCGATAGATGCTCAATTTCCTAAGTGGCATTAATACGAGCGACACTTAAATTTTGACGCTTTATATAGTCAAAAATACGACTTAGACGAAAAACAACTCTTGCAACAAATAACAGTTGTCGCCGGTTTGTTTATTCTGATAAATACTGAATCTGTTGGGTGCTACCACCCAAGTGCTCTTTAAATATGACTGAAATTTGGGCTTGCGGTTTTTGACCGGGAAACTGGTCGCCTTGGTGTTCGCCTTGGCTTTCTTCGCCGCACAGGTTGATGCTGCCCATCGCTCCTCAGTGCTTAGCGCCTAGGGCAATCCCAAAGGTGATCCAAGGGTTTGTCTCTGATCGTTTGATGCGTTGAGGCGAAATGTGATGCGGCGGTAATGCGGCGGACGGCTTATCAAGGGACTTGATAAGCAGAACTGTGGTTTGTAGTGGCATCTTCAGCGTTCCTTTCGGCCCGGAATGCTTGGCGGCGGGGCAATTTCGCCTGTCGTTGGGAACATCAGTCATGGTTAATTTAAAGAACCTAGCGCGCCGCAAGGCGCGTCAGTCTATGCACAACAATGAAGATGCTCGTGTCATCGAGATAGCTCCATCTCAAGAACCTAAAGCGGGTCGGATTGCGTGGGTAAAGGCGAAGGCAGTAACCCTGCTCAAGTGGATCGCACGTATTCGTCTATGCATCTGGTTATGGGAAAAGGCTGTTGAGGGCTGGGATTTTGTCGAGACAGTGGTGATTCCATTTATTGAGAATCTCCCATGACACAACAAACCACATCATTCGAATTCAGAGGGGCCGGTTCTTCGGGGCCGGCCCATCAACGGAAGCTTGGACATGGATGCTCCGTTCTATCCTCATAGCCCTATCCACAGCATCAGCGCCTTAGCACGTGCTCTCGGAGAGCCTGTCGAGAGGCTAATCGCACTTGCTCATCGTAGCTCTCGCCTTTATCGATATGTCCCGCAAACAAAAAAAGACGGCATAACACCCAGACATACCTATGACGCTCATGAGCCTCTGAAGACGATCCAGCGCAAGATCGTGGATCGGATCCTCAGCAAGGTTTCGTTCCCTGGATACCTGCACGGCGGTATCAGAGATCCCAAGCTACCCCGCAGCATTTACTCGAACGCTCGGGTTCATACCGGCGCCAAGACAGTCATCCTTCAGGACATCGCTGATTTCTTCCCGTCAATTACAAACGAGCACATTCATCGCTTGTTCGTGGGTCTCTTCCGTTTCTCCGCAGATGTAGCCACTCTGCTTGCGGATCTAGTTACTCGTGAGGGCCAGGTTCCACAAGGGGCGAGTACAAGTAGCTACTTGGCCAACCTAGTGTTTTGGGATATCGAGCCGGCGCTCGTCACTCGCTTTAAAGCTCAGGGACTGGCGTATTCGCGCTTCGCAGATGACATCACTGTTTCTTGCAAAACTCGTATTGATCAAGCTACTACCACCCAAGTTGTTGCCTCTGTCACATGGATGCTCGGTCAGAAAGGCTGCCTGCAGAAGCGAAGCAAGCTGCATGTTCGTAAGCGCGGGCAAGCACTGATTACTGGCGATAAAGCTGACGCCGTCACCGTGACCGGATTAGTGGTGAGCGGGCCAATAACAGGGCTTCCCAAAAAACACCGATTGGCTATCCGCGCCGCCGTGAAACAGCTGGAGGATCGCGTCGAGGGTAATTCAGGTCATCTGTCCGCTGATGATGAAAAGGAGATGCGTCGAGTAATGGGACGCATAGGCAGGTTGATCGCTTGTGGGCATCCAGAGGGGCAGCGCTTGAAGGCTCGCGTTCGAGTATTACTGACGCGTGCGCCACTTTTGGAGCGATATGCAGGTGCCGAGTTTCAGCGACAGATGGTTAGGGAAGTCTCCGCAGATCTGAGCTTAATTCCGGCCAGCAAATTGCAAATTGAGCTGCCGGTGGATCTGCCGTGGGAAGCGGGCTAGCAAAAGCCGCGCAGCCAGGATGAGAGTGAAGGATTGGAAGTGGCTGCTGTACGCCTAGTCACTGGTCTGCTGCCGCCTGCTGCACACTATCTCTGAGTCCTCAAGCGCTTGAAGGGCAGGCATCTTCCAACAATTGCAAGGATAGCGCTGTGGCGGCTCGATTCGATTTCCCAAGGTAGCGCTTGAGGGCTTGCTTGATTTTGACGGTGGTAAAGCCGGGACGGATCTTGGCTTTGAGTGCTCCGGGGGAGTAACTTCAAGTACCTTGCCCCATTATTCTTTCTCTTTAGAATCAGTCAGAGGCCTAACATGGGGCCTTATCGGTACGACTTTGCCTTTTCGTAGTTCTTGGTTGGCGTCATCCCAAGCAATTATTAACATGAGTTCCCGTGCTAACGCTGCCTCATATTTAGATTTGTAATCATCAGCAACTGCTTTTGCCTTGCTGGCTTTGATTTTGGCATGCTGAACTTGTGAGGCGCCCGGTTTTACCAGCTTTTTTTGTTGCTCGGCTCGGGTTAAAATCTCTTCGATCAGTGGCTTATATACGTCTCGGCTCTTCTTAATGCTTCCTGGGCTTTTGCCAGCCTCAATAGCTACAGCGTTCAAGGTGATTTTAGTATCCTTGTCTACAATGTCGGGTGAGCCGTCGATAATGCGATTGAGGGCGTCATAATAAGGCTTAAGGGTGGTCGTAAAGTTTTCAGTAGTAGACATGCTCGCTCCATACTTAACAAAAAAATTATTTTGATTTGGCTATAAGCCTGTCACGAAGCTCAGTAAAATCTTTAAGATTTTGCATTTCAGCTTTGTACTCCATGCTGTCGGAGTCAAGCTCTGAAATATCAAACTTCATGATTTCTAATGTGGCATCTAGGACAGATTGTTTCCCGATTAGGTGGCGGCATCCAGGGCACGTGAAAAAATTACCATGAGCACGCTTATCACAGGGCACGGGCGAGGCGCAACCACCTAGTGGGATCTCGGTGTAGGCCGCTAGGCCTTTAGCTGCTAGTTGCACCGTCTCAGCTACGGCGCGATCTACCCAAACGGAACTTGAGCGCTGGCCTGAGATATCCATACCTTTGAGGCCTAGCAGTTTTTCTGAGGTTCTTAGTGCTTCACGAATATACATGGCACCGTCAGCTTCGGATTTTGCCCTCCTGAGCTCGGCTGCGAGCTCAGGATTGATAAGGTTGAAGTGGTAATTCTGAGCGGAGCATCCCCTAGTATAGTAGAGGCTCATCACCTTGGTCAGATGTCCCAATAACCTCTTTAACGAAGGTAAAGTGATGAGTCCTGTTTGCGCGCAAAATACTGCCATGGTGCGACGAAATTGATGAGAAGATATTATCCAAGGAGCTCCTATCTTGTATTTCGGATCGCTACGCCAGTTTCTCAGGGGGTCGACTGCTTCAAGTTCTTGAATGTCAGCCTCTGTAATGAGTATAGGGTCTAACCCAGCCTCCACTCCCATTCTTTTTACCAAGTAGTCCTTCGACGGTTTGGCATTTGCAACAGGGTGTACTGCTGCCGAAATTAAAAGGTGGTTATTGGGGGTTTTGAAATGCGGTGAGAGAAATCGGTTGATTTTGGTAAGAGTGTCGACCGGTTTTAGGATTGCATCTGTGGTAATCCATTTTGTCGGCTTCGATGTGCTATAGAGTTTTGTCGTGATGCCGGCGACGTAGAGTGCATCATTATTCCATCCCTTAACGCGTTCTAAGCAATCGGTGGTTAATCCTTTAACTTCGTGGTCGCGCATCAAGGTGTATAGGTGGATCAGGCTCTTGGCGCAGTGCGATACTTTAGTAATAAAGCCAAGAACATTAATGATCGCCTTCCATTGATATTTTTCGCACAAGGTATCAAGATTGTATTCTTGAACAGCTTTCTTGAAATTGGTTGGATTATCTATATGCAGCGCTAAGTGTTCCGCCGTCGCTAGTTTTGAGGCTCTCGTATTTGGATTGGTGTGGATTTTATTGGATTTCCCATAGTACGGGTTTTCCGCTGCGCGATCTAACAAGGCGAATAAATTTTGGTGATGTTCTAAGAAGTCATCTATGTGAGCGTGATATTGGCGATATTTGAATAGAAGTATCCTGCTGGGGATGATAGGGAATTGTTTGCCCTCAGTTCTAATGGCTTTTGCTGCTTTTTGCATGTATGGAAATATTGTTCCATTCAATGGGAATCCGCGTTCAAGGCTGTCAATGCTGTTCAAAGTTCGGACAAGCGCAACCAGCGCTTTATTCATGCTAGGAGTCAGTTCCTCTTGAAAATTTTTGAAAAGGTCAAACTCTTCGAAAATGCTTTCCAGCTTAAGATTGTGTAATACGCAATGGTCATTGATTTTAGCGAGCAGTTGATGCGTTGAGTGCATGGTGCTCAATCGTAGTGGTCGACCACTTTTCAGATTTTTTGAAAACATCTTGATAATGAAAAGCTTTTTGCAAGTCTCAACGTTATGGTTTTTGTGATCGCAAACGTTGTAGAATGGCAGGAAATTAAAATAGATATTGTCGCCCACATGGAAAGCAAAGGCGGGAAGAATCCACTCGTCGGATGATAGTCGTGACAGGATTTCACCGTTTTGCGTGCGGGAAACCACCGTGTTCGAATCGAGTCTAGCAAAGGACATTCCATAGAATACATCTGTGCCCAGAAAGCTGAGATCGGTGGGAAAAACAGAAAAACTATTAGAGTGGGCTCGACCCGAATTTTGAGTGTTGTCTGTCATTTGATCACCTTGAGTCGAAGTAAACGCCCGTAGAGGGACTCCCAGTAGGGAGACAGTTTGTATTCTAGCTCAACTTCATCCTGCACGCGTTCTATCAAAGGCTTCATGTCTGGCCTTAATTCTAAGAGCTCTGCCAGGATAGAGTCGATTTTTTCAATGGCTTTGCCATGTACCGCATTAAATTGCTTTATGTCCTCGCATGAAGACAATCTTTCTCTGGTTACGTATCGCATGCTGAGCAATTTGCGTACTGAGTCTTCATCAGCGTGCAATCGAAACTCATCGCAGAAAACACACCCAACAAAGTTTCGACAATCAGGCTGATAGTTCTCCGGCGTTTCCTCTACCTCAGAAGGAGGCTCCCCGGAACATCCTCCCCCTGGGGTAGGGAGTTTAAGTTCGCGCTCCAGAATGGTGATGACATAGCTTAATGTGGTGGATATCTCGTCTATTGCTTGCTTCTCTTCCGCTTGTGCATAATGTTTCAAAATGGTGTCACTGCTGTTCTGCATTACTGCAGAAACGGTGCTGATAGTATAGTTTTGGGATAGCAGGTAGACGGACTTGTACTTTCTCAAGCCTTGGAAGTTTAGCCCCTGATGTAAAGGGTCAAGGAAGCTGCGTACCTGAGAGTTAAAGCTGTGAATGGTGTTAGCTTTGATAGGGCGATTCGCCGTGTTGTTTTTCTTGTAATTTATAAATAAGTAGGTGGAAGTCTTCTTGCGACATAGAAAACCACGTAGCTTAAGAAATTTGGTAAATTGCTTATGAAATGTCTTTTTGATCTCAAACTGCTGCTCCATGTCGCCAGCCCGGTATTTTATGACGACGAAGCCTGCATGGTCGCTCGTGGACGTCTCATAAGTTTCAGACCAAAGAAGCCTTCTTAGCTGCGATTCGTTTATACCTGCGTTTGCAACAAACATGGAGATAAACGCATCTTGGGCCAACCCTGCGAGCCACATACGCTTCTGGTGATAAATGTCAGCATTTGCGTTTCGAAGAAGCTCAAGCGCTTGCTCTCGTTGGGGTATTAGTTGATGACGGGACTGGTTTGCTTTCACCATGCACTGTTCGAGAGAGTTCACTTCGCCCAACCGATAATCCCAAATGACGCTATGGCCAACCTTCCAGGTAGAGTCAATAATCGCCGGCGTTGTGATTGCATATTCAGCAGGTAACAAAAGTGCTTCAGTTTCCATGTACGGAATTCGATGGGGAAAAGACTTTTTCTGAAGAACGAAGTCGGCGAGGCCGTCAAACAAGTATTGGCAGACCACTAAATGCTCGGCCATGGCTTGCTCTGATGGTGTCTTCGTAGGATTTGAAGAGGAACTATTAGCAGAGATGATGGGTAAGTCGTTTCGAAAATTGATAGCGGCTACTGGGTAAAAAAGCGAAGCGGTTCTCAATACTTGAGATTGGAGTCGGCTGGCCGTGTATTCAGAAATTCCGTCTTCACGGTTCATTTCAGTGATCAAATGATGAGTGTATCCATCAAGAGCCCGCTTGTAAGAATTCGCACACTCGAGAAAATCATTGTGTCCATTGTCATCAGACCAGTCACCAAACGCCACCAGCTCCACCGCATTTGTATATAGGGTATATGGACTACCACCCAGATGGTACGCTGCGGCGTACTCGAGACACCAATGTTGAATGTAAGGTGTGCGATGAGCGGCGAAAGAGTCAGCCTGGACTGGCTTAGGCATTTTTCGGCTATCAAAATTGCGTTCGGTGTAACAGAGTGCGCCGAGGTCGATTCTACGGTCATCGGTGCATTGCAGTACGAGACCTTCTATAGGTCTGGCCGTAATTACAGCGCGGAATTGGTCAAGTGTGTATTCTTGAAGATTAATTTCGTAGGGGTGCCGCTCTTGATTTATCATGCTTGGAGATCTCCCTTAGGACGATGGCTTCCAGGTGTGCCTCAACCTCGGTTTGAGCTTGGGCAAGGATCGGATGATCCTTTCTATACTTGAGGTATCCTAAGGTTACGTTCACATCTTCGTGATTCAGCCTGTTTCTGAGTTTGTCTAACAGTTCCAGTTGATTCATTTCGCCCTTGTTCAATCTTTGCATATAGTCCTCGAGTAAGTTCATTCCGAACGTGGCTCGTAGATCGTGAAACTGGTAGTTGAATGATGTATTGTTTTTCATAAGTTGTTCCTGAATAACCTTCGCGAATTGACGAATTGCAGATCCCTTTTCAGCGCTGAAGCCAAACAACGATTGGTCGATTTCTGCAACGTAGTATGGTTTTCCCGTTCGTGTGAGGAATACGTATTGGTTAGCGTTGTCCGTTATTGGTGATTTTTCGGCGCGCTCTGTATGGCGTTGAGAATGTATGTAGATATTTAGCATGTGGTGAACCCATGCGGGCATTTCGACAGCCTGATTTTTGCCGCCTTTAGCTTCGGTCATTTCTCCATCTCCTATAGTTACAGGATGGAGTGAATATTTGAAGGGGTCGTTGTCCGCGCCTATGCCACTAATTACGCAACTGTGCCGAAGCGTTAGGATTGACTGAATTCTCATTCCTGTTGTAAGCGCTACTACATGGGTGAGTAGCATTTCGGTATTCCCCAGTTGGATTAGGGCATCGAGAAGTGACTGTTGATCTTCGCGATTAATTGGGAAGAGCTTGCCCCCATCACGGATGAAGCGGCCAGTCGATATGGATCCTTTGTCTTTGAAGGGCAAATCAGTCGCCATCACTTCCTTCACTTGGACGACTCCATGCGCGTCTGTATAACGACGGCGCTTAACTGTCGATATCCACATTTCAGCTTCGGGCTTAAAGTTCCGGCACATTACTTTCCATGTGTAGAAACCAATCATGTTCCCGATTTTGCGATTCGCTGTTTTCCGCTTAATTTGGCCCCGAGCAATCTCAAGTTTCAACTCGGATTTGTAGTAATACGTTGGCCGTTCTGACTGTGGGCCCCGAAAGATGTCATAAGTTCTTTCACCGTCTGTCAGTTTGTTCATCATGTCTGAGAGGTCGCCTGCGGCATTCGAAGCGGTGGAATCTTTGATTCCCTTTACAGACCAGCACCAGAATAAGTAGAGGCAGCCTTCAAGCCAAAGACCCCCATCTGGTTGGACAATTACGTAGAGTCGTGGAGCGGACTGCGGCTGGAGGTGCATGGGCCTAATGGAATAACCCTTGCGGTCGCCTGTGTTGTTATCTGGAAGCGCAAGCCATTCAGTCGAATCCTGGTCATTACAAGGCTCCCAAAGACGGACATCCTTGAGGATGACCTTGTGATAGTTGCCTTGGGAAGCTCCGGCTAATTCAGGCATGGACAATACTCTAAGAGAATGTCCGTCCATTTAAGGTCAGCTCACGGGATCCGTCAAATCGCAGGAGCTCACGCGTGGTTCTGCACCTTGACCGTGTGCAAGGTAATGTCCACCACATCGCCGTCGGCGCCGACCTGGGGCATTTCGATCCAGTCGCCCACGCGCAGCATGTCGTTGCTGGTGAGCTGCACGCTGGCGACGAACGAGAGCAGGGTGTCCTTGTACACCAACAGGATCACCGCTGACATCGCACCCAGGCCCGACAGCAGCAACAGCGGCGAACGGTCGATCAAGGTGGCGACGATGATGATCGCGCCAAACACGAACAGCACCATCTTCGCCAACTGCACATAGCCCTTGATCGAGCGGGTGCGGGCGTGTTCGGTACGGGCGTAGATGTCCAGCAGCGCGTTGAGCAGGGCGCTCATCGCCAGCACCATGAACAGAATGCTGATGGCCAGCGCCACATTGCCGATAAACAATATCGCGGTTTTGCTCAGGTCCGGGACCAGGTAAAGGCCGAACTGGATCACCAGCGAAGGCGTCATCTGCGCCAGGCGATGGAAGACTTTGTTGTGCCGCAGGTCATTGAGCCAGTGCAGCGCCGGCTGCCGCCCGAGCAACTTGACCGCGTGGAGGATCAGGTAACGCGCCACCCGACCGAGCAGCAGGGCCACCACCAGCAACACCAGGAACCCGAGGCTGGCATGCAGCATGGGGTGTTGATCGAGGGCGCCCCAGAGGTCTTGGACGTTGAGCCAGAGCTGTTTGATATCCATGGATGAAACCGATTCTTCTGTAAGACATGACGGGGCGATTAGAGCATCTAAGTGCGACAAAGTTGACGTTGTGGACAAAAGCCTTAACAAAAAAGCAGCTGATTCGCGCCGTTCGCGTAAAGAAACTCGGTTTGGACGCCCGAAACCGGTACCCTATGCCGCTGATATTTTGTATTTCTTCGAGGTAGCACCCGTGTTTTCCCAATTCGCCCTGCACGAACGCCTGCTCAAAGCCGTGGCCGAGCTTAAATTTGTCGAGCCTACGCCTGTGCAAGCAGCGGCCATCCCGCTCGCGCTCGAAGGGCGTGACCTGCGGGTGACGGCTCAAACCGGCAGCGGCAAGACCGCCGCTTTCGTACTGCCGGTTCTGAATCGTCTGATCGGCCCGGCCAAGGTCCGCGTGAGCATCAAGACCCTGATCCTGCTGCCGACCCGTGAGCTGGCCCAGCAGACCCTCAAGGAAGTCGAACGCTTCTCGCAGTTCACCTTCATCAAGTCCGGCATTATTACCGGCGGCGAAGACTTCAAGGTCCAGGCCGCCATGCTGCGCAAGGTGCCGGATATCCTCATCGGCACCCCGGGCCGCATGATCGAGCAACTCAACGCCGGCAACCTTGACCTCAAGGAAGTCGAAGTGCTGGTGCTCGACGAAGCCGACCGCATGCTCGACATGGGCTTTGCCGACGACGTACAGCGCTTGGTCGCCGAATGCGTCAACCGCCAGCAGACCATGCTGTTCTCCGCCACCACCGGCGGTTCGACCCTGCGCGAGATGGTCGCCAAGGTCCTGAACAACCCTGAGCACTTGCAGGTCAACAACGTCAGCGACCTGAACGCGACCACGCGCCAGCAGATCGTCACCGCTGACCACAACGTGCACAAAGAGCAGATCCTCAACTGGCTGTTGGCCAACGAGACCTATCAGAAGGCCATCGTGTTCACCAACACCCGTGCTGCCGCAGACCGTATCTACGGCCGCCTGGTCGCCCAGGAATACAAGGCGTTCGTGCTGCACGGCGAGAAAGACCAGAAGGACCGCAAACTGGCCATCGACCGCCTCAAGGCCGGCGGCGTGAAGATCCTGGTTGCTACCGACGTTGCCGCGCGTGGCCTGGACGTAGATGGCCTGGACCTGGTGATCAACTTCGACATGCCCCGCAGTGGCGACGAGTACGTGCACCGTATCGGCCGTACCGGGCGTGCGGGCAACGATGGCCTGGCCATCTCGTTGATCTGCCACGGCGACTGGAACCTGATGTCGAGCATCGAACGCTACCTCAAGCAGTCGTTCGAGCGCCGTACCATCAAGGAAGTCAAAGGTACCTACACCGGGCCGAAGAAGGTCAAGGCGTCGGGCAAGGCCGTTGGCGTGAAGAAGAAAAAGACCGACGCCAAGGGCGACAAGAAGAAAACCGGCGCCAAGTCGCCGACCAAGCGCAAGATCGCCAACCGTCCGAAGACCGACAACCTGTCGCTCGTCAGCAAAGACGGCATGGCCCCGCTCAAGCGCCGCAAGCCAGAAGCACCGGCTGCCGAATAAGCCTGGGCCGATGTGAAAAAACCGGACATTGTCCGGTTTTTTTATGCCTTCAGTTTTTCGCGTTGGCGGCCGCTTCTTTCAGCTCTTTAAGACGGGCGTCGATCAACTGGCACTTGTCAGGGAACTCCGCGCTTTCGGTGTCCAGGTCCATCTTCTGCAACTCGTCGTTGATTTCCTTGGCCTTGGTAGGGTTCTGCTCGGTGAGCTTGGCGACTTGCGTGGCCAACTGCTCTCGTTTGGTCGTGGCCTCCTCGGGCGTGCAGGCCCAGACGGGCAGGGCGCTGAGCAGGGTGGCGGCGATGGCCAGGTTTCTAAGGGTGTTCATGGTTGTACCTCCTTGGTGATGATGTGCGGTTGAGGGGGCGAACGTCTGGAAAGTTCAGAGAAATGACGCCCGTCCGATGGGCTGAACGGCTGGTAGCGGGACAGGTCACAGCTGTTGACGGGCCACTTTTCCATGCCCGCAGGAGGAATCAGGATGACGACTTACAACTGGGATTTGATCGAACGTCTGCTGCATGAAGTGCAGAACGGCGAAGGCAGCTTTGCCCCGCGCAAATACGCCGAGCAGGAAGCGGCCGAGAAGGCCACGGCTGGCGAATCCACCGGTAACCTGGATGCGCTGAAAAAGACCGCCGCCGATTATGAAGCGCTGCTGTTCAAGCGCGGCTTTATTGAATCGCGTCCCGAAGAAGAGGGCGGCAATGGCGAGAATTTCATCCTGACGCCGCTGGGTGCGCAATTGCTGGCATTGATCGACAGCTCGATTCCGGGCAACGATCACCCGCGCCAGGTGCTGGATGAACAGGCCGATGCGCTGGACCCGGCGACGTTTGCTGAGGTCGCGTCGAAGGCGCAGATCGCCTGATACGCTGACGGCCCGGCACCGCTGAGGGTGTCGGGTGAGACTGTCGGATCGGTAATCTGCCGCTAAGGTGATCTCCGTCCTGCTGCGTTTTGCGCTGTATCTGGGCCTGATGCTGGTGTTTGGCGTGGCGCTCTTTGGCGTCTACGGGTTGAAAACCTCGGGCTGCAAGCTGCTGAACTTCAGGGTGTTGATGGAATGGACGGCAGGTGATTGCGCCACAGCCATCGGCGCACTGCGGCGCACTGCGGCGCAGCATGGCGCTGGAGTTCGGTGCAGTGGCGCTGATCCTCGGGCTGGTAGCGTGGCTGGGCACACTGGGACCCAATTAGGATTGCGCGCCTTTCAGGCATTTGAGTGCTTGGAAGTCAGCGCGCACCTTGTCGATTTTCTGGGTGAGCTTTTGGCGTTGCTGCACGGTACTTTCGGCCATCACGTCGACGAGCAGGCTGCGCGCAGCCGTTTCGGTCTGGGCATACGCTACGCGGTATTGCGGGGTCCACAGGCGTTCACGGTCCACCAGCAATTGTTGAATTTTCTGTGGGAAGTCGGCGCTGTGGCGTTGCTGCACCGCGTCGATGAATTGCGCCTGCCAAAGGGCACGGTTGCCGATCCACGCTTGGTTCTGCTCGCCCAAGGCGATGGACCAGGCGGTGACACGGTTCTGCTGGCTGGCGCTAAGCGGGCCCATCCAGGCGTCCAGGCGCTTGCTCATGCGCTCGGCGCGTTCGCTGATTTGTTGCGCAAGGGGCGGCTTGAGGTAGTCGTCCTGGCGTTTGCGCAGGTCCTTGGCGAGGGCGTCGTTCATTTCCTTGACCTGTTGATCGTCCAGGCCCTTGAGCAATTCTATGGCTGATGGCGTGATCTCACGGGCCACCTCGGCAATGGCTTGCTTGGCTTCCTGGGTGCGGGCTTGCAGCGCGGCGTCGCTCACTTGGTTGGCATCGACCATCTGTTGCAGGCGGTCCAGCCAGTCCAGGTAGCCAGGCAATTGTGTGGTGCAGTGCCAGGCCAGGTGCTCTTTGAGCTTATCGTTGAACCAGCTCTTCTGCCCGGCGTTCATCTCCAGGTAGTCATTGAGGGTCCAGGGGATGATCACGTCCAGGTTGCGATAGGCCAGGCCTACGCGGTTGCAGCCGGCGAGCACCAGGCTCAGGGTCAGCAGTACCACCAGCAGTTTGAGCCGACGCAGCATGGGCGTGTCCTTGGGCAGAGGGAGTCAATGCATGGGAACCCGCGCCGGGCGCGACAGTTCAGCCCATCAATAAAACGACCGAGCGGCCTTCAAGGTCAACAGGCCGTCGCATTGCGAATTGTGTCCGGAGTAGGCCGAGCAATCGCCGCCGTTGAGGCTGGAGTCGCTGTAGATCAGGTCCAGGTCGATGCCCTTCCACGCGCGTGAGAATTGCACCGACCAGTCACTGAAGCTGCTGATGGTGCCGCCGTCTACCGAGGCCGGCGTACCCAGCTGATGGGTGGTGTACTTCATGCTCACCCCGATGCCGAAGGGCTGGGTGCCGCCAAGGTCGGCGAAAAGGGTGCTGTCCTGGCGGTCCGGGTCATTGCTGAAGGATGCGCCGAAGCGATTGCCCAGCAGGTTAAGGCCTCCGTAGAACTCCTGGCTGTCGAGGGGGCTGAGCTTGGGGTAGCTGTAGTGGATCAAGCCGACTTCGTAGCCCAAGGTCTGGTCGAAGGGGTGTTTGAAGCCCATGTAGGAGTCGACTTCCAGGGTACTGGCCGAGGATAGGCCCATGTTTGGCGAAAATTGGCCGAAATACAACCCGCTGTCGTGGCTGAGGTCCAGCCCGCCATGGAACGAATCACTGCCCGGCGACGTAGGCTTGACCAAACCCTGCGCCATGCTGCGACTGGGAGTGGTGCCCAATTTCAGGTCGAAGTCGCCCAATTCGCGCTGGAAGATCTGCGCTTCGGCGAGGGGGCAAGCCACTAATGTGCTGACCAGAAAAATGCAGGATTTGAGCATGCTTCACTCCATGAAAAGCGAGGAGCAGTAACCGGGAGGATCGAGCAGATGCCCGTTCTAGACGTGTGCAAGCATACCGGCGAATGCCCGGCGGTGAGGCCCGTTCGTCGATTAGCACGGTATTGAATGGACTGGGAGGGTGTTTCTGGCTCTAGTCCTAGCGCCTTGAGAGCAAGACGCTTAGGGACCAGGTGTACTGCGCAGGTTTTACTTTTTGCCCAGGCTGATCTGCTTGGACGGGCCGAAAGTCTGGCCGCTCACGCCCTTGGCAATTTGCTGGATTTCGCCACCGGACTTGAGGAAAGCAGCGATCTGGCTGTTGATCGATTCGCTGGTTTCAACGGCGGGAGCTGGCTTTGCTTTGCTGTTGGATGCTTTTACGCGCATGGCGGCCACTAACCTGTAGAAAATTAACTTGGCCAGGCATCGTACAGGAAATACTTGACAATTGCTTGGTAAATATCTGCCAAGAATAAGTCTTGCGCCTGCAAATGGCCAAAGTTCATCTTTGAAATAAGCCGCTAACTTGCTGTTTTAGCTCGAAACCCGGTGGGTACTCGGTGTCGGCGGCACGGCCAAATCAGGCTGACCGATCGGACGAGCGGGGCCGTGCCATTGGAACGCCACGCCACCCCTTGATTTTTGCGGCGTACGCGCGTGGCATGCGCAAACCGGGTAGAATGCCGCCCACGCAATGAGGGTATTGGAAATGGCTCTAGTCGGGCGCTACAACAGTTTACAAGTGGTTAAGCACACTAACTTCGGTTTGTACCTCGATGGTGCGCAAGATGGCGAAATCCTCTTGCCTAATCGGTATATCCCCAAGGATATTCCCAGTGAAGATGAAGACTGGCTGAACGTTTTCATTTATCTGGACAGCGATGACAAACTTATCGCCACCACCGAGAAACCCAAAGTTCAGGTCGGCGAATTCGCCAGTTTGAAAGTGGTGGAAGTCAACAGTATTGGTGTGTTCCTTGATTGGGGCTTGCCGAAGGACCTGTTGCTGCCGTACTCGGAAGAAAAACGTCAGATGACGGCCGGCGAATACTGCGTGGTGCACGTCTACCTCGACAAGCACACCAAGCGTATCACCGCGACCGCACGCCTTGACCGCTACCTGGACAAGACCCCGGCCAACTACGTCGTGGGCCAGGAAGTCGACCTGCTGGTCGCCGAGGCCACCGACATGGGCTTCAAGGCGATCATCAACAACAAGCACTGGGGCCTGATCCACAAGAACGAAGTGTTCAAGTTCCTGCGCCCGGGCAAGGAAGAGAAAGGCTTTATCAAAGAGATCCGCGCCGATGGCAACATCAGCCTGAGCCTGCAACCGGTCGGCCAGGAAGCGGCCTCCAGCCTCAACTCGAAGATCCTTGCCAAGTTGCGCGAAAACAACGGCACTTTGCCGGTCAGCGATAAAAGCGACCCGACGGTGATCAGCAACTTGTTCGGCGTGAGCAAGGGCAACTTCAAGAAGGCTATTGGTGCGCTCTACAAGCAAGGTCAGATTGTGATCCATGCGGATCGCATTGAACTTAGCTGATTGAGGCCGGCTCTTGTGTAGGAGCGAGCTTGCTCGCGAAAAGGGTACATCTGCTAGCGCGATGGGCCTGGGATATTTTCGCGAGCAAGCTCGCTCCTACACAAAGGTCCGCCCGATGTCTAAAAAATCGTTGTTCGCTTACCTCGGCACCTTACTGGCTTTTTTGGTGCTCGACGGCCTGTGGCTTGGCGTCCTTATGGGGCCAACCTACAAATCGCTGCTGGGCCCGCTGATGCTTGATCAGCCCCGCCTGTTGCCCGCAATAATGTTCTATCTCCTGTATGTCCTAGGTTGTGTGGTGTTCGTGGTCTTGCCAAGCGCGAGCTGGCAGCGCGCGGCGCGACTGGGCGCGTTGCTGGGCCTGGTGGCCTACGGCACTTATGACCTGAGCAACTGGGCCACGCTGCAGGCCTGGTCTGCCGGCTTGGCCGGGATGGACATGGCGTGGGGTACCTTCCTTACGGCGATGTGCTGCACTGTTGGGTACTTGTGTGCACATCGGGTGCGTAGGTGATTGTGTACAGGATTGATGTGCACCGTTGCTGAGCGAAGCCCCCTGAACTAAACCACGGTAACTCCCTTTGAAACGTCGTTGTAGAGCGATTGTGTGCCATTGGCACGTATTCTGCTGACTATCTCGTATACAAACCATGCCGCCTCCCGTATGCACACCGCGACGGAAGCGCAGGCAGGTATTTCGAGGAGCCCAGCGATGACCGAACAATTGCCCAAAGGCTACAGCCCGCGTCTCTATAACCAAGACTTGGGCCCACTGCCGCAAAAGTGGACCTGGTACAACATCTTCGCCTTCTGGATGAGCGACGTGCACAGCGTCGGCGGGTATGTGTTCGCCGCCAGCTTGTTTGCCTTGGGGCTGGCCAGTTGGCAGGTACTGATCGCCTTGCTCGCCGGCATCTGCATCGTGCAGTTGATTGCCAACCTGGTGGCCAAGCCGAGTCAGCAGGCCGCGGTGCCTTACCCGGTGATCTGCCGGCTGGCGTTTGGCGTGTTTGGCGCGAATATTCCCGCCGTGATCCGCGGCTTGATCGCGGTGGCTTGGTACGGGATCCAGACCTACCTGGCATCCAGTGCGCTGATCATTGTGGTGCTGCGCTTTTTCCCACAGATGGCGGTGTATGCCGAGCCGCATTTTGCGGGCCTGTCCTACCTTGGTTGGTTTGGTTTCCTTAGCCTGTGGGCGCTGCAAGCTGCGGTGTTCTGGGCCGGGATGGAATCCATCCGCCGTTTTATCGACTGGGCGGGGCCGGTGGTGTATGCGGTGATGTTCGCCCTGGCCGGCTGGATCGTGTGGAAGGCCGGCTGGTCCAACATCAGCTTTACCCTGTCGGAAAAGTCCCTGTCGGGCTGGCAAGCGTTTGGCCAAGTGATCGTGGCCACGGCGCTGGTGGTGTCGTACTTCTCCGGGCCAACGCTGAATTTCGGCGATTTCAGCCGCTACTGCCGCAGCATGCAGGACGTGCGACGCGGAAACTTCTGGGGCCTGCCGGTGAATTTCCTGGCGTTCTCCCTGGTGACGGTGGTGATCGTCTCGGGCACCTTGCCGGTGTTTGGCGAAATGTTGCATGACCCGATCGCGACGGTTTCGCGGATCGACAACAGCATGGCCGTGCTGCTGGGGGCCTTCGCCTTCGTGACGGCGACGATTGGCATCAATATCGTGGCCAACTTCGTTTCACCGGCATTTGATTTCGCCAACGTCGCGCCGAGCAAAATCAGCTGGCGCGCCGGCGGCATGATCGCCGCCGTGGCCTCGATCTTTATCACCCCGTGGAACCTGTTCAATAACCCGCTGATGATCCACTACACCCTGGATATCCTCGCCGCGTTCATCGGGCCTCTGTTCGGGATTCTGCTGGTGGATTTCTACCTGATCAAAAAACAGAAGATCGACGTGGATGCGTTGTTCGATGACAGCCCGAGCGGGCGCTATTACTTCGACGGCGGCGTGAACTGGACGGCAGTCAAGGCGCTGGTGCCCGCGACACTGGTGGGCGTCGCGATCACCTTCACCCCGGCGTTGCAGGGCATGGCCAACTTCGCCTGGTTTACCGGGTGCTTCCTGGGTGGGCTGTTTTTCCTGGTACTGGCACGGCGCGAGCAGGTTCGTGCGCCGACGCCGCTGGTTGCTGGCTGACCAATACGCTGCCAGCCATTAACAGGCCTGCACCGGCGATCACCAACGCCGGCTGCAGGCCGCCGCTCATGTGGTTGCTGACCGACGCCAGCAACGGTCCACTCAATTGGCCGATGGCAAAGCTGGCGGTCAGTACCCCTGTGCTGCGCTGGTAGCCGTGGGGCGCGACCTCGCGCAGACGCGCCATCACCAACTGCATGCACGCCAGGAACGGCCCGCCGCACAATAACACCCCCAATGCGAGACCCCAGCCATTGCCCAGCAAGCAGGCGAACACGCCGGCCGCCTGTAGCCACAACGTTGCCATCAGCCAGCGGCGTGTGGTGGCCGGGTCCTTGCGGCGCAAGCTTGCGACGCCCACGCCAATCGCTGCTGCAAGGCCAAAGCACGGCCAGAACAGGTCGGCCTGCCACGCGCCTTTGAGCTGGGCGCTGGCCATCTGTGACAGAAAGGTCGCGGGGATGATGTAACCCAGTCCGAACAGCACATAAATCCAGCACAGGTGCGTGATGCTGCCATTGCTGCGCGCTTCGCTATCGCGGGCGACTGGGGCGGCGGTTGAGGGCTTTGGTAGGAACGGCAGGATCGCCAGTAACATCACCAGCGCCACCACGCCATACAGCAACCATAACGTGGCGGAGTTTTGTCCCAGCAGGTTTGAGCCCAGTGCCAACAACCCCGTCAACACAATCCCCAGGCCTGGCCCGGCAAATACCAGTGCACCCAGGCGAGGGCGCCCGGCGGCAATTGCCAGCGGCTGGCTCAGACTGGTGATCATTACCAGCGCCCATGCGCTGGCGACACCGGTGCCAAAGCGCAATAGCAGGTGCGGCCAGAACCCGTGGGCCCAATACGAAGCGAGCGTCAGTAGCACGCAGAGCCACAGCCCGCCGTACAAGCGCCCGCGCACATGGTGATGGCTGCGGGCGAAAATCGAATCCACTGCTCCCACCAAATACCCGAGGTAATTGGCGGCGGCGATCAGGCCTGCGCCGGTCAAGTCGATCTGCCCTTCGTTGAGCAAATGCGGCATTTGTGGGGTGAGGGCGAAGCGGCCAATGCCCATAGCCATCATCAGGGCGATAAAGCTGGCGAGTAAGCGAATCAGGGGTGACATGGTCAGGTGTCCTGCTGGGAAACGAATGACCTTCAGCCTAAAGCGCATTGACTTTCTGTAAAAATGAATAATAGTGAGTAACTTGTTCAGTTTTGGAGAAAGGTATGGAGTTCAGTCAATTGCGCATTTTCCAGGCCGTGGCGGAAGAGGGCTCCATCACCCGTGCGGCCGAGCGCTTGCACCGTGTGCCGTCGAACCTGTCGACCCGGCTCAAACAGATGGAGGAGCAACTCGGTGTCGACCTGTTCGTGCGTGAACGCCAGCGCTTGCAGCTTTCGCCTGCGGGCAAGGTTTTGCTGGACTACAGCACCCGCCTGCTGGCGCTGCACGATGAAGCCCACGGCGCCGTGCAGGGCGGGCAGCCTGCCGGCGACTTTGTGCTGGGCAGCATGTACAGCACCGGCGCGGTGCATTTGCCCAAATTGCTGGCGGGTTATCACAAGGCCTACCCGATGGTGAATTTGCAGGTGCAGTCAGCGCCCAGCGGTGAGTTGCTGGAAGGGCTGATTACCGGGCGTCTGGATGCAGCGTTTGTCGATGGCCCGCTGTCCATCGCCACGTTGGACGGCGTGCAGTTGTGCGAAGAAAAACTGGTGCTGATCTGCGAAGCCGACCATCCACCCGTGCGCGGCCCCCAGGATGTCGTTGGGCGCTCGGTGTTCACGTTCCGACGCAGTTGCGCCTATCGCGCACGCCTGGAAAGCTGGTTTGCCCACGAGCGCGTGGCGATGGGGCGGGCGATTGAGATCGAGTCTTATCAAGGCATGCTCGCATGTGTGATCGCTGGTTCCGGGGTGGCATTGATGTCTCAATCCATGCTCGACAGCCTGCCGGGCAAGGATAGTGTGTCCGTTCATCCGCTGACCGGGCAATTTGCCACTGCGACCACCTGGCTCATGTGGCGAAAGGGTATGCTCGGCGCTAACCTCAATGCGTGGATTGACCTGCAACAAGAGGGGCAGGCAGCGTCGCTGAAAGACATGCGCGCCATTGCTTGATCGATCCGTCAGCATTTGGATGAATTCGGTAATAGTTCGTTGTGGTTTCGTTCATGCAATACGTAGGACTTAGGGCTACTATCAGTGTAGGAAAGGGCGACAGAACATGCGCCTACCAGCATTACCCTCAAAGGGGGCAAACCATGAAAGAGAAAATTCAAAACTGGCTCCATGATCTGGGTGTTGCACTGGGCTTGATCGAGCCGCCGCTGCAGCCGGTGCCAATTCGTACGGATGATGAACAGCGGCGTCCACGTCGCCGGTAAGGCCCGGCCTTCCGACGGCAGCGGGTTTAAATGTGGGAGCGGGCTTGCTCGCGAATACGGTGTGTCAGTTGATGGTTAAGTTGACTGATAAACCGCATTCGCGAGCAAGCCCGCTCCCACGTTTGCTTTGCATCAAACGAAAAAGCGGCTGCGATATCCAGCGTCGTGCCCGCTGACATATGCGTTTGAATTCTCTTCTCACCACCTCTTGCATGTCAGTCTTTGGATTTTAGCTATCAGAATCGGACTACCGTGCTGTCAGAATTATCTGGCTTATTTTATTTTTAATATAAGCGTAGGTTGAGTTTTATTAGGAATAGATACGTATCGTTTACGTTTCTGTAATTTCCTAAAAAGGGCAGAAGTATGAGTTGATTCAAAATTGCTGGAGACAAAGTTATGGTGCGCTCGCCCATTCCGCCAGTTGCCGCGTCACTTATCGCCATTGCTGAACATGTTTTGCATATCGCACCTGTATCGAGAGCCTGGAAGGCAGCCGCCCCCAGCAACGTTGTTTTTCTTCCCCCTTCATTAACCAAACAAACCCTGCTCATACAGATCGCATTACTACGTCCGTCAACTGTCATAGTCGGCGACCAATCCATTGATGGAGATGTTATCGACCAATGGCGTGTATCCCACCCATTTGGAGACCTCTGTTTGATCCGCAGAGGTACAAGTCTGGATAAGATACGGCTAGATCTATGCGAGTCCAACGGGATTCGAGTGGTCAATACGCCCGGGGTCAACGCACCGCATGTTGCAGCTTATATCGCGCACTGGCTGAGACTGGCCAATGGTTCCATCCCCCATGACATCAGTGTGCTGGGATACGGCAATGTGGGCAAAGAGTTGGTCAAGCTGTTAGTTGATCGAGATCCGGATGTTCGGATTAAAGTGTTGAGTCCACGCGGCCGAGCGCCGGAGGCTACCGGGATAGTGTCTACCGATAGCCGAGTGTCATTTGTGACGGACTGGTTCGAGGCGCTGCAGGGTGCCAGCGCTGTCGCCATCTGTTTATCCCTGAATGATGAGTCCACCCAGCGTATCGACCAGGCCCTCATTGAGTGTATGCACAGACACGCTCGCCTGATCTGCGTCGCCAAACCGGACGTGTTCAGCGACGATGCTTTACAGGCCCTGTCAGAGGCTCAAGACATCCAATTAGTCTTGGATTACGGGCCTACGACATTGGATGCGTTTCGGATGCGTACACATGCGCTCGGTTGTAGTGTCACCACTTGGCGCAGACCAGCGACGCTGACGGTGCAGGCGGCAACCAGCGAAGACTGCCATTGCGACCTTGATTATGCTGTTTCTGTTCAGCTGAGTTTGATGGCCTTGCGCGGCCTTGTCAGGCGTAAACTTGCACACTCATTGGCGATTCCCTCCCTGCATGCAGATACCGATGCGCCGCATATATCGATTATCGGCAGAGGGATTAACGGCCTGCTCCAGGCTGTGATGTGTCGCTTGGCGAATTATCAGGTCACCGTCTATGGGGGAAGTCGGGAGAGTGATGGTGCCAGTCATAAACGTGTGAACATGCGCCATCTGTCAGCGACGGAGACGACTGCAAAGCCGCTACATAACGACTATCTACTTTCCGGAAATCAGCATCTTGCAGTTGAGTGCAACCGCGCCGGCATTGAGTTGTTTGAAAAACTCCTGGCTGACAATCCGTCGCTGGCGCAATTCGCGCGAGCGCGGGTTGTACGCTGTTACAGGGAAGATGCGAGCGGGGTAGCTGCCGCGATAGGTGAGCAACGCGACATCGAAAACAGGCCGTGGCCTAGTGGCAAAACTAAGGGTGAATTCGCAGAAATAAATCAACAACAGTTTCTGGAGCGTTATGGCGTCCCAGGAATCAGTCGAGCTATTGAGGTATCAGGCTACGATGTCGAATTTATCCATCTAATGGATGAAATAGAGGCGCTGTTGCAGCGCTCGGGGGTTCAGTTCCATATTCAGCATCTGAGTTCAGTCCAAATTGCTGAGCTGAGCAGAGAACACTTCGTCGTCACTGCTATGGGCGTAGAGGAGCCAGAAGTTATCCCGATCATCGGCTGGTTTTTCAAGCTGCGCGCTGTGGGTAATGAAGGGGCCCAAATGCGTGGTCTCAAGCTGCAATACGATCTGCCAATTGGCGTCATGAACTGCCGATTGGACGGTGACTGTATTCTTGTCTCCGGTGGACAGGTTCCGCCTGACTCTGCGTCGGAGTACAAGGAGCAAATTCTGACAGCGTGCCTGGCCGCTGTTTCTCTGCACTTTCCAATGTCTTACCGCAGTGCAATCGAAAATGGCGACTTGCACATAATCGAATGTGCCAGGCCTGGCACCTCAGATGGACTATCGATTGTTTATTGGGCCGCCCACCATCAAATCGCCGCCGGTGGCACCTATGCCGCCGGCACAACCCAAGCATTGGTATGGGCGTCCCTGGTCCAGGAAATCATTCAGGCAAACCAAAACCTGTCTGTTGAGCGATAAAAAAACGGGCGCGACATCCGACGTCGCGCCCGCTGAAGAAACCGCTTTAAATCCTGTTATCCCTCACGCCACCCGAGTTGCCGTTGCCTCTGGCCGGCGCGACAGCACACTCACCAGCACAAAACTCACCAGCCCTACTGCCAGGCTGTAGTAGATCGGCGTGTTCGCATCCAATCCATCCTTGAACATGAACACCAGCGCGGTCACAAAGCCCAGCGTCATGGACGCAATCGCCCCGGAGGTGGTTGCGCGCTTCCAGAAGATCGCGCCCATCAGCGGGATCAACATGCCGCCCACCAACAGGTTGTACGCCAGGGTCAGGGCGCTGATCACATCGTTTACCACCAGCGCGATACCCAGTACGGCAATCCCCGTGAGCATTGTAAACAGGCGGTTGATCGCCAGGCTCGACTGTTTACCGCCACGCAGGCGCGGCAGCAGGTCTTCGGTCAATACGGTGGAGGCGGCCAGCAGGCCAGCGCTGGCGGTGGACATCATCGCCGCCAGTGCGGCGGCAATCACCAGGCCACGAATGCCGTCCGGCAGCGATACTTTGACGATGGCCGCAAACGCGTTGTTGACGTTGTCCAGGTCCGGGATCAGTACGTGGGCGGCCATGCCGATCAGGGCACAGGCCAGCCCGTAGAGGATGCAGTAGAAACCGGCGAAGGTACCGGCGTACTTGGCGACCTTTTCGTCACGGGCGGTGAATACCCGCTGCCAGATGTCCTGGCCGATCAGGATGCCGAAGAAGTAGATCATGAAGTACGTGATGATCGTGTCCCAGCCGATCGCGGTGAAGCTGAAGCTCGACGCGGGCAATTTGGCCACCAGTTCATCCCAGCCGCCGACGCGGTACAGGCAGATCGGCAGCAGGATAAACATCAGGCCGACGGTCTTGATCACGAACTGCACGATATCGGTGAGGGTCAGCGACCACATGCCACCAATGGTCGAATACACCACCACCACGCCGCCGCCCAGCAACACCGAGATCCAGAACGGCAGGCCGAACAGCACTTGCAGCACCGTGCCGATGGCCAGGATCGAGGTCACGCCGATCATCAGCGCGTAGGCCAGCATGATCACCGCGCTGGCCTGGCGGGCCATAGGGTTGTAGCGCTTCTCCAATACCTGGGTCACGGTGAAAATCTTCAGCTTCAACAACGGCTTGGCCAGGAACAGGTTCAGCGCAATGATCCCCATGCCCAGGGCGGCGCACAGCCAGAAGCCGGAGATCCCATGCACATAACCCAGGCGCACGGTACCGACGGTGGATGCACCGCCCAATACCGTGGCAGCCATAGTGCCCATGTACAGCGACGGGCCGAGGTTGCGGCCGGCCACCAGGTAGTCTTCGTGGGTCTTGGCGCGGCGCATGCCGTAATAGCCGAGCACGAGCATGCCGGCGGCGTAGATGAGTACGACGAATAAATCCAAAGCCATGACGGCGAGTCTCCGATTATCTTTTTTATGAGGTCAGGCGGCGCGTTGCATCGCCGATTCAGCGAGCGAATCCATGCCCTTGCTGCGCGGATCAGTCGGTCCGTAAACAGAAGCCGGTTCCGGAAACAGCCGCAGCAACGTCAGATACACCACCGACGCCAACCCCAGCGTCACCGGCAAGCTGATATCAATGCCCTCGGCCAAATTGCCCAGTGGCCCGACAAACTGCCCCGGCAAGTTGACGAAGCACAGGCCCACCAACGCACTGGGAATCCACGCCCCCAGCCCACGCCAGTTCCAGCCATGGCTGAACCAGTAGCGCCCGCCGGTTTCCCCGCGGGTAAACACTTGCAGGTCATCCGGGCAGTAAAAGCCGCGGCGCACGATCAGGCCGATGATCATCATCACCATCCACGGTGTGGTGCAGGTGATGATCAGCACGGCGAAGGTCGACACGCTCTGCACCAGGTTGGCTGCGAAACGTCCGATAAAGATGAAGGCAATCGACATCACCCCGATCAGCAACGTCGCCTTGACCCGTGAGAGCAAGCGCGGGAATACGCTGG
The DNA here is from genome assembly GCF_009866765.1 of Pseudomonas sp. S35. Classification (NCBI taxonomy): domain Bacteria; kingdom Pseudomonadati; phylum Pseudomonadota; class Gammaproteobacteria; order Pseudomonadales; family Pseudomonadaceae; genus Pseudomonas; species Pseudomonas sp. S35. Next base: position 4,724,677 of record NZ_CP019431.1, on the reverse strand, counting down.
ACATGTCCAACCCCGTGCCATACAGCGAGGTGGTGCCGGTAGACATGCCGCCGATCACCGCGATCAGGCACACCGGCAGGAAGAACCAGGTCGGCGCCACCGCCAGCAAGCCGCCGACGTAGTTGTTGGCCGCGATGTAGTCCGGTGCCTTGATCGCGACGATGGTCGCGGTGGCCAGGCCGAACAGGAACGGGATCAAGGTGGCGACCTGTGCCGCAACCACCGCCAGCATGATGCGTATCTTTGGCGTCTCACGCGGGATGTAGCGCGACCAGTCACCGAGGAACGCACCGAAGGAAATCGGGTTGCTCATGGCCACCAGCGCCGCACCGATAAACGCGGCCCAGAAGCCGGTCTGGCCCAAGGCGACGCTGCCGGCGAAGTGGCTGTCGAACGCCGGTGCAAACGCGAAGATGCCCAGTAAAAACAGCAAGCTCGCCGCCCACACCGCAATGCGGTTGACCCATAGCATGAAGCGAAAGCCGTAGATGCACACCGTAAGTACCAGCAGGGCAAAAAGCCCGTAGGCCAGGCCCAGGGTCAGGTCGGTTTCCGGCAAGCCGATCAGACGTTTCGCACCACCGACCAATGCATCGCCTGAACTCCACACCGACAGTGAGAAGAAGGCAATCGCCGTCAGCAGCGACAGAAACGAACCAACAATCCGCCCGTGCACTCCAAAGTGCGCACCGGAAGACACGGCGTTGTTGGTGCCATTGATCGGCCCGAACAGGCCCATCGGCGCCAGGATCACCGCACCCACCAGCACACCCAGCACAATCGCCCAGACACCGGCCTGGAATGACAAGCCAAACAGCACCGGGAACGAGCCCAGTACGGCCGTGGCAAAGGTATTGGCACCACCGAAGATCAGGCGGAACAGATCCTTGGGGCTGGCGGTGCGTTCGTGGTCCGGGATCTGTTCGACCCCGTTGGTTTCTATTTTGCGAATACTTTTATCGTTGTTTTTATTATTCATGATCAGCTCCGATCACATTGGCTAAGGGGGCGGCAGCCCTTCCGGCACAGCGGACAAATGTTCGTGACAGGCCAGCCACAGGCCTTGTTGTTCTGTGCGTAGCCCTTGCCGTTTGAAGACAATGGTCTCGCGTTCCTGGCTAAGAAATTGCTCCCCGTTCATGCGCAGCTCGGTGGCCACGTCATGCACAAATATCGCCACGTCCTCACCTTGCAGGCTGACGAACGCGTTGCTCGATGTGCACGACAGCACCTCGAAACCCTCGTGCGCACACCAGCTGTCCCACAACGCCTGGTAGGCATCGCGACTGAGCAGCGGCTGGGGGAGGGTGTAGAACACAAAGCTGGCGTCGACCGTGAACGCGCCGAAATAGGCGGCGCGATCATTGCGGGCGAAGGCCGCCACCAGCTCGGCGGCGGCTTGCAGCACCGCTTGCGCGCTCATCAGCGATGCGCCACGCCGGGCAGTACGCAGAGCATCTCGTACAGCAGGTTGGCGCCCAGCAGCGAGGTGTTGCCGGTGGTGTCGTAGGGCGGCGAAACTTCTACCAGGTCACAACCAATCAGGTCGAGGCCCTGGCAGCCACGGATAATCTCGATGGCCTGGATGGTGGTCAGCCCGCCGATTTCCGGGGTGCCGGTGCCGGGGGCCCAGGCGGGGTCGATGCCGTCGATGTCGAAGCTCAGGTACACCGGGCCACCGCCGACTTTCTCACGGACTTCGGCCATCAATGGCGCGAGGGAGTGATGCCAGCATTCTTCGGCCTGGACCACGCGAAACCCCTGTTTGCGGCTCCAGTTGAAGTCTTCGGCGGTGTAGCCCTGGGCGCGCAGGCCAATCTGCACCACGCGGTCGCAATCGAGCAGGCCTTCTTCCACGGCGCGGCGGAAGGTGGTGCCGTGGGCGATTTTCTCGCCGAACATATGGTCGTTCACATCGGCGTGGGCATCGATGTGCACCAGCCCGACCTTGCCGTGTTTTTTGTGGATCGCCCGCAGGATCGGCAGGGTGATGGTGTGGTCACCGCCCAACGTCATGGGAATCACGTTGTGCTCAAGGATCTCATCGTAGGCTTCTTCGATAATGCGCACGGCATCGAGCAGGTTGAAGGTGTTGATCGCCACGTCGCCGATATCGGCCACCGACAGCGAGTCGAACGGTGCGGCGCCGGTGGCCATGTTGTACGGACGGATCATCACCGACTCGGCGCGGATCTCACGCGGCCCGAAGCGGGTGCCGGCGCGCAGCGAGGTGCCGATGTCCAGGGGCACGCCGACAAAAGCGGCGTCCAGGCCCTTGGCCGATTGCAGGTGGGGAAGACGCATCATGGTGGCGATGCCGGCGAAGCGCGGCATTTCGTTGCCGCCCAGTGGTTGGTGGAAAATCTTGTCCACGGGATTGCCTCATCGTTGTTTTGTTTATTAGAGACCGATTCTGCGAAAAGCCCGGGGCGGGAAGAATCGGCAGGGGCAAATACTTAGTTCAGATTTTTCTAAACTAATGCAGGCGGGTAGACTGCCCCCGTCCACACCCGGAGCCGACCATGGCCAACGCCTTGCCCGACCTGAAACTCCTGCGCATCTTCGTCAGCGTCGTCCGCCACCAGGGGTTCGCTAATGCGCAGCACGAACTCAACCTGTCCACCTCGGCCATCAGCACCTACATGAGCCAGTTGGAATCGGCGTTGGGCCTGGTGCTGTGCCATCGCGGGCGTGGCGGTTTCAGCCTGACCAGCAAGGGCGAGTTGTTCCACCAGGAGACATTGCGCCTGCTCGGCGAATTGGAAGGTTTCGAGCAATACGCCGCCGCGCTCAAGGGCGAGTTGCGCGGCACCCTCAAGCTCGGTGTGCTCGACTCCACCGTCAGCGACAAGGCCCTGCCGTTCGCCGAGGTGATCGGCGCCTACAGCCTGGAACACCCGGCGGTGCACCTGCACCTCTCGGTGATGAGCCCCTACGAATTGCAATTGGGCGTGCAGGACAACCGCCTCGACCTGGCCATCGGCGCCTTCTCCAACCGCATGAGCGGGTTGATCTACATGCCGCTCTACCGCGAACAACACTGGCTGTATTGCAGCACGCGGCATCCTTTGTTTAATGAGCGACGCATTCCCGAACAAGTGATCACCCAGCAACGCATGGTCGGGCGCGGCTACTGGAGCCAGGCGGAGCTCGCCCGCCACGGCTTCAAGCACAGCGCCGCCACCGTAGAAAGCATGGAGGCGCAGTTGATCCTGGTGTTGTCCGGCGCCTACATCGGCTATCTGCCGGAGCATTACGCCCAGGCCTGGGCTGACAAGGGCGATTTGCGCGTGCTGTTGCCAGCGACTTTTGGCTACCAGGCGCCATTCTCGATGATCATGCGCCGTGGCCGCAGCCGCGAACCGCTGATCCAGACCTTCCGCGATTTGCTTAAAGCCCAGCTCAACCAGGCCTGATAAACCATGTCCAGACCCCAATGTTCCCGATGCCTCAGGCCGATCACCCATTGCCTGTGCCCGCTGATCCCCAGCCTCGACAGCCGCACCCGCGTGTTGCTGTTGCAGCACCCGAGCGAGGTCAACCATGCGCTCAACACTGCTCGGTTGGCGGCGTTGGGCTTGAACAATGCGCAGTTGGTGGTGGGGGAGGTGTTGGATGACCTGTCGACACTATTGAACCCGCCCGGTTATCAGACCCGGCTGCTGTTTCCGGCTGACGACGCGCAGCCGCTGCAAGCCTATGCGCCCGAGGATCGGCCACTGTTATTGGTGGTGCCCGATGGCACCTGGCGCAAGGCGCGCAAGTTGCTGCACCTCAATCCGTTGCTGGCAGCGTTGCCACGGGTAACGTTGGCCGATGGCGGTGTTTCGCGCTATCGGCTGCGCAAGGCGCCGGGGCCGGGGGCCTTGTCGACCATTGAAGCCATTGTGCAGGCGTTGCAGGTATTGGAAGCGCCATCGTCATTCGAGCCGTTGCTCAAACCTTTTGAAGCGCTGATCGAAGGGCAGATTGCGGCGATGGGGGATGAGGTCTTCCATAAAAATCATGGCGACGGTCGGCCTGGCTAGCAGGTTCACCGAAGTGCGGCCATCGGAGGCAAGCCCCCGATGGGGCCCTCACAGTCGCCTTATTCCTTTAAGCCATAAGCACCGCACTTTGCGTGATATGGCCCGCCGGCCTTTCCCGGTATGATGTGCGCCCCGCAGTCTGGATTGCGAATACGCCATGACCTTGCAGTACCCTACAATCGCCGATTGCGTCGGCAACACGCCCCTGGTCCGCTTGCAGCGCATGGCGGGTGAAACCAGCAATACCCTGTTGCTCAAGCTCGAAGGGAACAACCCGGCTGGCTCCGTCAAGGATCGCCCGGCGTTGTCGATGATCACCCGCGCCGAGTTGCGTGGGCAGATCAAGCCTGGCGACACCCTGATCGAAGCCACCTCGGGTAACACCGGGATCGCCCTGGCCATGGCCGCCGCGATCAAGGGTTACAAGATGGTGCTGATCATGCCCGACAACGGCAGCGCCGAGCGCAAGGCGGCGATGACCGCCTATGGCGCCGAGTTGGTGCTGGTGACCCAGGAAGAAGGCATGGAAGGTGCCCGCGACCTCGCCGAGCGCATGGCCGCCGAAGGACGTGGCCAGGTGCTGGACCAGTTCGCCAACGGGGACAACCCCGAGGCGCACTACACCTCCACCGGCCCGGAGATCTGGCGCCAGACCCAAGGCACCATTACCCATTTCGTCAGTTCCATGGGCACCACTGGCACCATCATGGGCAACTCGCGCTACCTCAAGGAGCAGAACCCGGCGATCCAGATCGTCGGCCTGCAACCGATGGAAGGCGCGGCTATCCCTGGCATTCGCCGTTGGCCCGAAGAGTATCTGCCGAAGATCTACAACGCCACGCGCGTGGATCGCATCATCGACATGGCCCAACGTGAAGCCGAAGACACCACCCGCCGATTGGCCCGTGAAGAAGGCATCTTCTGCGGCGTGTCCTCCGGCGGCGCCGTGGCCGGGATGTTGCGTTTGTCCAAGGAAGTGGAAAACGCGGTGATCGTCGCGATCATCTGTGACCGAGGCGACCGTTACCTGTCGACCGGCATTTTCGACGAACCCAACTGATGGCCAAGCACGAGAGAGGCCTGCGCTTCCAACCGACGGGCGGCAGCCGGGCCCCACAGATTCCCGTGGGCAAGAAGCAACGCCTGACCATCGAGCGCCTGGCCAACGATGGCCGTGGCATCGTGTTCTTTGAAGGGCGCACCTGGTTCGTCAACGGCGCGTTGGCCGGCGAAGAAGTCGAAGCGCGGGTGTTGGGCGCCCATGGCAAAGTGGTCGAGGCCCGCACCGAGCGGGTGTTCAAGGCCAGCGAACTGCGCCGCCCGGCGCCGTGCGCCCACGTTGGCCGCTGCGGCGGTTGCAGCGTGCAGCACTTGCCCCACAACGAACAACTCGCCCTGAAACAGCGCATGCTCGCCGAGCAACTGTCACGTGTGGCCGGTGTCGAACCGCAAGAGTGGGCTGCGCCGTTAAGCGGCCCGGAGTTCGGTTACCGGCGCCGTGCCCGCGTGGCCGTGCGTTGGGATGCCAAGGCGAAAAAACTCGAAGTGGGTTTGCGCGCCGTGGCCAGCCAGGACATCGTCGCCATCGACGATTGCCCGGTGCTGGTACAGGCCTTGCAACCGATCATGCAGCGCCTGCCAAACATGCTGCGCCGCCTGAGCAAACCCCAGGCGCTGGGGCATGTGGAGTTGTTCAGTGGCTCGTCCGTCGCCGTGTTGCTGCGACATATGGTGCCGCTGTCGGACGCGGACCTGCTGATCCTGAAAGAATTCTGCAGCTTCCATGAAGCCCAGTTGTGGCTGCATGGCGAAGGTCAGCCGGAACCGGTTGAGCCTGATCAGTCACTAGGGTTTCGATTGGACGCATGGGGCCTGGAGCTGGCGTACCGCCCTGGGGACTTTGTTCAGGTCAACGCCGGCGTCAACGAGGCGATGGTTGCCCAGGCCCTCGACTGGCTGGCGCCCCAGCCCGATGAGCGGGTGCTGGACCTGTTTTGCGGCCTGGGCAACTTCGCCCTGCCGCTGGCTAAGCAGGTGCACGAAGTGGTGGCGGTGGAAGGTGTGCAGACCATGGTGGACCGCGCCGCACAGAACGCCATCAGCAACAATTTGCACAATGTGCAGTTTTTTCAGGCCGATTTGTCCCAGCCTTTGACTGACGCAGATTGGGCCAAACAGGGCTTTTCTGCGGTACTCTTGGATCCACCCCGCGATGGTGCCCAAGAGGTTGTGCGCAAGCTCGCCACCCTGGGGGCCAAGCGCCTGGTGTATGTGTCCTGCAACCCAGCCACGCTGGCGCGGGACACGGTTGAGTTGGTCAAGCAAGGCTACCGGCTAAAACGTGCCGGGATCCTCGACATGTTTCCGCAAACAGCGCATGTCGAGGCCATGGCGTTATTTGAAGCGGGCTAGGATGCCCGTTTAATCCGACTGGCCTGCATTCTCCAAGGCCTGTGAACTGCCACGGAGATCGCAGTAAAAAGGTCGGCGATGATTTTGGCGCATCGAAGGTGCGTCGTAGGGAAGGTAAGCAAGATGGTACAGGTGAGAGCACACCAGCCGATCAACACTGACGGCAGTATCAACCTGGAGGCATGGCTGGATCATGCCATCAGTGTCGACCCGGCACTGGACCGTGAAGCCTTGAAAGCAGCCTGCGAGTTCGCTCGTGAGTCTGAGCAGCAAGACAATGCGGCCAAGAACCTGTGGGCCGAGGGCACTTCCAGCTTTCGCACCGGTTTGGAAATCGCCGAGATCCTCGCCGATCTCAAGCTTGACCAGGATTCGCTGATCGCCGCCGTGCTCTATCGCGGCGTGCGTGAAGGGCATATCCCGTTGCCGACGGTCAGCCAGCGTTTCGGCGCGGTGGTGGCCAAGCTGATCGACGGCGTGCTGCGCATGGCCGCCATCAGTGCCAGCCTCAGCCCGCGCCAGTCGATGGTGCTGGGTACCCAGGGCCAGGTCGAGAACCTGCGCAAGATGCTGGTCGCAATGGTCGACGACGTACGCGTCGCCCTGATCAAGCTGGCCGAACGCACCTGCGCGATCCGTGCGGTGAAGACGGCCGACGACGAGAAGCGCAACCGCGTCGCCCGCGAAGTCTTCGACATCTACGCGCCGCTGGCCCACCGCCTGGGCATCGGCCATATCAAGTGGGAGCTGGAGGACTTGTCCTTCCGCTACCTGGAGCCCGATCAATACAAACAGATTGCCACGCTGCTGCATGAGCGGCGGCTCGATCGTGAGCGCTTTATCAGCGACGTGATGGGCCAGTTGCGCGCCGAATTGCAGGCCACCGGCGTCGATGCCGATATCAGCGGCCGCGCCAAGCACATCTATTCCATCTGGCGCAAAATGCAGCGCAAGGGCCTGGCCTTCAGCCAGATCTACGACGTGCGTGCGGTGCGCGTGCTGGTGCCGGAAATGCGCGACTGCTACACCGCGCTGGGCATCGTCCACACCCTGTGGCGGCACATTCCCAAGGAGTTCGACGACTACATCGCCAACCCCAAGGAAAACGGCTACCGCTCGCTGCACACAGCGGTGATCGGCCCCGAGGGCAAGGTGCTTGAAGTGCAGATCCGCACCCACGCCATGCACGAAGAGGCGGAGCTGGGCGTGTGTGCGCACTGGCGCTACAAGGGCACCGACGTCAAGGCCGGGTCCAACCAGTACGAAGAGAAAATCTCTTGGCTGCGCCAGGTGCTGGAATGGCACGAAGAACTCGGCGACATCGGCGGCCTGGCCGAACAACTGCGCGTGGATATCGAGCCGGACCGGGTCTACATCTTCACTCCCGACGGCCACGCCATCGACCTGCCCAAAGGCTCCACGCCGCTGGACTTTGCCTACCGCGTGCACACCGAGATCGGCCACAACTGCCGGGGCGCCAAGATCAACGGGCGCATCGTGCCGCTCAACTACAGCCTGCAGACCGGTGAGCAGGTCGAGATCATCACCAGCAAGCACGGCACGCCGAGCCGCGACTGGCTGAACCCGAACCTGGGCTACATCACCACCTCGCGGGCGCGGGCGAAGATCGTCCACTGGTTCAAATTGCAGGCACGCGACCAGAACGTCGCCGCCGGCAAGACCCTGCTCGAACGCGAGCTGGGCCGCCTGGGCCTGCCTCAGGTGGACTTCGACAAGCTGGCCGAAAAGGCCAACATGAAGATCGCCGAAGACATGTTCGCCGCCCTCGGTGCCGGTGACCTGCGCCTGGCGCAATTGGTCAACCTGGCCCAGCAGTTGGTGGAGCCCGAACGCGGTAACGAACAGCTGGAACTGATCCCGCGCAAAGCCACCGGCTACAAGCCTGGCAAGCGCGGTGATATCCAGATCCAGGGCGTGGGCAACCTGCTCACGCAAATCGCCGGTTGCTGCCAGCCGTTGCCGGGGGATGCCATCGTTGGTTACATCACCCAGGGCCGTGGCGTGAGCATTCACCGCCAGGACTGCGCCTCGGTGCTGCAGTTGGGCGGGCGCGAGCCTGAGCGGATTATCCAGGTCAGCTGGGGCCCGGTGCCGGTGCTCACCTACCCGGTGGACATCATCATCCGTGCCTACGACCGTTCCGGTTTGCTGCGGGACGTGTCGCAAGTGCTGCTCAATGAGCGGATCAACGTACTGGCGGTCAACACCCGCTCGAACAAAGAGGACAACACCGCGTTGATGTCCCTGACCATCGAGATCCCGGGGTTGGACGCATTGGGCCGGTTGCTGGGGCGGATTTCCCAGTTGCCGAACATCATCGAGACACGGCGTAACCGCACACCATGATGTATTCGCTGGAAGACCTGCTGCATTTGATGAACCGCCTGCGGGACCCGCAATACGGGTGCCCGTGGGACATCAAGCAAACCTACGCGACCATCGTCCCGCACACCCTCGAAGAAGCCTATGAAGTGGCCGACGCCATCGAGCGCGGCGACTTCGATCATCTGCAAGGTGAACTGGGCGACCTGTTGTTCCAGGTGGTGTATTACAGCCAACTGGCGCGGGAAGAAGGGCGCTTCGAATTTGCCGGGGTCATCGACAGCATCACGCGCAAGCTGATCCGTCGCCATCCTCACGTGTTTCCTACTGGCGACCTGTATGCGCCGCTGGATGTCCCACAGTTGAGCGAAGAGCAGGTCAAGGAGCGCTGGGAGCAGATCAAGGCAGAGGAGCGTGCGCAAAAATCTGCCGCGCCGGAGCAACTGTCCCTGCTCGATGACGTGCCCACCGCGCTGCCGTCGTTATCCCGTGCGGCCAAGTTGCAAAAGCGCGCCAGCCAGGTCGGTTTCGACTGGCCGTCGGCCTTGCCGGTGGTGGATAACGTACGCGAAGAGCTGGATGAAGTGCTCGAAGCGATGGCCGATAACGACGCGGTGGCCATTGCTGATGAGGTCGGTGACCTGCTGTTCGCGGCGGTCAACCTGGCCCGTCATCTCAAGGTCGACCCAGAAACGGCGCTGCGTGGCGCCAATGCCAAGTTCGAGCGACGTTTCCGATTTATCGAACAGGCATTGCGCGATACCCATCGTCCCATAGAAGATTGCACCCTCGAAGAGTTGGACGCCCTGTGGGGCGAAGCCAAACGTCAGGAAAAGAATGTGTCCAGCTGCGGTTGAGCAGTTGCCTAAGTGAGTAAGCACCATGAGCCTTTCCCTTCGCGACCAGTTGCTTAAAGCAGGTCTGGTCAACCAAAAGCAGGCCAAGCAGGTCGGCAAAGAGAAACAGAAGCAGCAGCGTCTGGTCCACAAGGGCCAGGCCGAGGTCGATGACACCCAAGCCCGCCTGGCTGTCGAGGCGCAGGCCGAAAAGGTCAAGCGCGACCAGGAGCTGAACCGCCAGCAGCAGGAAAAAGCCGAGGCCAAGGCCCGCACGGCGCAGGTCAAGCAACTGATCGAAACCTCGCGCCTGCCCAAGTTGACCACCGAGGACTACTACAACTTCGTGGATGACAAGAAGGTCAAGCGCCTGTCGGTCAACACGCTGATGCGCAACAAGCTGAGCAACGGCTCCCTTGCCATCGTGCACCACGGCGGCGGCTACGAAGTGATCCCGCGCGAAGCGGCGCTGAAGATCCAGGAGCGTGCCCCGGAGCGCATCGTGCAGCTCAATATCCTCACCGAAAGCCAGGTGCCGGATGAGGACGATCCGTACGCGGCCTACCAGATCCCGGATGACCTGATGTGGTAAAGCGTTAAAGCTGCCACGCTCAAAACAACAAACCCCGCTCAAAAGGCGGGGTTTGTGTTTTCAGGTATCGGGCTGCGTGGGCCTTGTGCCTGAGTCCTGCGAATATTCAGGAGCTTTGTGCCTGGCGTTTCATCTCAAGCGACTCAAGCTCGTTCTTATAATTGTGAGCGTCGCTCTCGTTGTGAAACATGCCGACCAGCAGGTCTTGTTGGTGTACATCCCAGATGTGAATCCCATGGCCCAGCGCTTCGTGGGACATATGTGCATCGTCGCGTTCAGTTACTTTTACAGTCATCTGCTTGCTCCAATTTCTGGTGGGTATGCGGCAAGTCGTCGCAGGTCTTTTTATACGGTTTGTTAGCTTCCTAAGTAAACCGCTTTAGCGGTTTATGACAGAAGTTTCATCTTGGTCTCAGGCTTTGAAGAAATGTAGTGGCTCTTCGAATGCTATCGGGGGCAAGAAGCTTCAAGGCAAAACCTGCAGGCGAAAAAAAGCCCCGCATTCAGCGAGGCTCTTGTTCAGCTCATCCGTGCACTCAGTTGCCTTTGACAGCCTTGCCGTCAACGGTACCGTCTTGCAGCATGATGTTGTATTCCTTGCCGTCGGTCTCAACCTGGCGCAGGGCAACCAGGATGCCGCCCTGGTCCTTGGCAAACCACATCTGGGTGATGCGCTTGCTCTGCGTCGGGTCGCGCACGCGCTCGACCTTGATCGCGTCGATGGAGCCTACCTTGGTCTGGACCTTTTCCGGGCCGATCACGCGGAAGTCGTAGGTGTCGACGTCGGTGCCTTCAACCACGTTGTAGCTCATGCTCTTCTTGCCTGCCGCCACATCGCGTTGCAAGGCAAGCTGGTAGGTCGACTTGTCGAGCATGCTGCTTTGCAGGGCCACGTTGACCGGGTCTTTGTTTTCAAAACCGGTGACTTTCTTGGCCGTCTGGTCGAAGTCCAGGTTGATCTTCTTGGCCTTGCCCAGGCCACCACGCTCGAAGGTGTAGCTCTTGGGCTGCAGGGTGTCCTTGTCAAACAGGATCACGCTGGTTTCGGTCAGGCTGGCGATCATCATCGAGGCCTTGAAATTCAAGGTCCAGGTGCCGTCGCCATTCTTGACCAGGCTGCGTTCGGCCGAGCCACTCATGGGCAACTGTTTCCAGTCGGCGGTATAGCTGGCGGAGAAAGGGTGAAGGTCTGCCGCTTGCACGGTAGGCAAGGCAAACAGAGCAAAAGCGAAGAGCAAGGCGCGACGCATAAAATCTCCTAGGTTCGAATCAAGTGGCCGCTGGCCGCGAGTAACTGACCGTCCAATAATGCACCCTGATCACCAAGAATCAACCGCCCCTCGGCAAACCAGCGCACAGCCAGCGGGTAAATCCTGTGTTCCTGGGTATGAACCCGTTGCGCAAGCGTCTGCGCCGAGTCGTGCGACTCTACCGGAACCACTGCCTGTACGACCAGAGGCCCGCCATCGAGTTCCTCGGTGACGAAGTGCACGCTGCAGCCGTGCTCGCTGTCACCGGCGTCGAGGGCGCGTTGATGGGTGTGCATGCCCTTGTATTTGGGCAGCAGGGACGGATGGATATTGAGTAGGCGCCCTTCATAGTGCCGTACGAAATCAGCGCTGAGGATGCGCATGAAACCGGCCAGTACCACGAGTTTGGGATTGAAAGCATCGATCAGTTCGATCAAGGCGCTGTCGAAGGCCTCGCGGCCTTCGAAAGCCTTGTGATCCAGCGAGCGGGTGTCGATGCCCGCATCGGTGGCGCGTTGCAGGCCGTAGGCGTCGCTGCGGTTGGAGATCACCGCAGCGATGCGCACCGGGCTGTCGCCGGTGCGCGTGCTGTCGATCAAGGCCTGCAAGTTACTGCCGGTGCCGGAGAGCAGCACCACGACATCACAGGTCTGGGACATTAATGAGCCTTGAGGTTCTTCAGTTCAACCTGGGCCGCGCCTTCGGCAGCGGTGGCGATCTGGCCGATGACCCAAGGCTGCTCGCCAGCTTCGCGCAGGACGTTCAGTGCGGTTTCAACGTGCTCTTGCGCCACGCAAATGACCATGCCCACGCCGCAGTTCAGCACGCGGTGCATTTCAGTTTCGTTGACGTTGCCTTTCTCTTGCAGCCAGTCGAAGACTGCAGGACGCTGCCAGCTGGCCACGTCGACAATCGCCTGGGCGCCTTTTGGCAGCACGCGTGGGATGTTGTCCAGCAGGCCGCCACCCGTGATGTGGGCCATGGCTTTGACCGCGCCGGTGTCCTTGATCAGCTTGAGCAGTGGCTTGACGTAGATACGGGTCGGGGCCATCAGCAGGTCGGTCAGCGGCTTGCCGTCGAGTTGGATGTTCTCGATGTCGGCGCCGGACACTTCGATGATCTTGCGGATCAGCGAGTAGCCGTTGGAGTGCGGGCCAGAGGACGGCAGGGCGAGCAGGGCGTCGCCGGCAGCCACTTTGGAGCCGTCGATGATCTCGGCTTTTTCTACAACACCGACGCAGAAACCGGCCAGGTCGTAGTCTTCGCCTTCGTACATGCCTGGCATTTCAGCGGTTTCACCGCCGACCAGGGAACAACCCGACAATTCGCAGCCAGCGCCAATGCCGGTCACTACCTGGGTAGCGGTCTCAACGTTGAGCTTGCCGGTGGCGTAGTAGTCGAGGAAGAACAACGGCTCGGCGCCGCATACCACCAGGTCGTTGACGCACATGGCGACCAGGTCGATACCGATGCTGTCGTGCTTGTTCAGGTTCAGGGCCAGACGCAGCTTGGTGCCCACGCCATCGGTGCCGGAAACCAGCACAGGCTGCTTGTAGCCGGCCGGGATTTCGCAGAGGGCGCCAAAACCGCCCAGGCCGCCCATGACTTCGGGGCGCGCAGTGCGCTTGGCGACGCTCTTGATGCGTTCGACCAATGCTTCACCGGCGTCGATGTCTACACCGGCGTCCTTGTAGCTCAGGGAGGGTTGCTTGCTCATGATCCAGGCCTTTAGGGGGGATTCAGGGGTAACGACCGAGCGGGCAGGCGCTTTTGGTAAAAGGCCTAGCCGGTGACGGTCTGCGAAGGCGCGCGATTTTATCAGGCTTGAGGGGCAGCGGCCATCCTCGGGCCGACGGGCAGGGCCATATGAGGTTAAAAAAATGCTAATCGGCTCTGCTGTGGCATGTATTAAGGTATAGCCTTGAACCCGCTATCGTTATGACAGCATGAAAACTTACCAAGACCCTGTGAATGTTTTACTGGTCGGCGTGGTCACAGCCATGGCAAACCGCGTTCACACGGTCTGTTCCAGCCGCTAAATTTGTCGTTCGGGAATCTTCCATGCGTCTGTGTAATTTCTTTTTTGTGGGCTGTTTGTCGTTGGTCAGCCTGGCGAGTCATGCCGAAACCTTCAATGGCCTGTATCAAGTACTTGAACCTGTCAGCAGCCAATCGCCCCAAGAGCGCGACCAAGCCATCCAGCATGCGGTGCAAACCTTGGTGATCCGCCTGACCGGCGACGCCAAGGCTGCCGATGGCCCGGGCCTGGCGGCGGTTCGCCAGGACCCGCAACAAATCATCACGCAATACGGCTATGACGCCGGCCCGCCCGAGAGCCTGCAAGTGGATTTCGACCCGGTCAGCACCGACCGCGCCCTGCACGACGCAGGCTTGTCGGTCTGGGGGCGCAATCGCCCGTCGATCCTCGGCTGGTGGCTGAACGACTCCACCGAAGGCAGCAGCCTGGTGGGGGATGGTCAGGCCGTCGCCCAAGCGTTGCGCCGTGCGGCGCAGCACCGTGGCCTGCCGTTGCGCCTGCCCTTGGGGGATCTGGATGAGCAGGTCGTCGCCACCGCGCCAAACCTGGAAAGCGCCGACGCCGAACCCTTGCGCGCTGCTTCCGAGCGCTATGCAGCGGATGCCCTGCTGGCCGTGCACGCGCGCCAGGAAGGCAACCAATGGCAGGCAAAATGGCGTTTGTGGCTGGGCGACAAGAGCGAGCAAGGCACCGCGCAAGGGGCTGACACCGGCGCGGTGGCTGATGCGGTGATGCTGGCGATCAGCCAAAAGCTGGCGCCGCGTTTTGCGGTCAAGCCGGGCATCAGTGCCGATCAATTGCTGGAAGTGCAGGGGATGACCCTGGAGCGGTATGCCGCGCTGGAGCATTTGCTCGAGCCGTTTGCTGGCCAGCCGGTCCTGGTCGATGGTGATCGCATTGTGTATCGCGTCAACGGTAGCGCCGATCAGTTACGTAGCCAGTTGAGTCTGGCCAGGCTGCAGGAAGGTCCTGCGGCTGAGGTGCATGCGCAGCAACCGGTAGCAGATGGCGTGCAACCGGCCGTGGCACCTGAGCCTCAGGCACAACTGCATTTTCATTGGTAAACGTTCTTCCTTTATATAGAAGCAATGGAGTGGTGTATGGCGGATACGCGTCGTTGGGTGTGGCTTGGCGGGATCGTCCTGCTGTGCGTTTTTGTGTTCTTGCTGCATTCGATCCTGACGCCGTTCCTGGTTGCGTTGCTGCTGGCCTATCTATTTGATCCTGTGGTGGATCGCCTGGAGAAAGCTGGTCTGTCACGCACCTTGGGCGTAGTGGCGGTGTTTGCGCTGTTCACGTTGATCATCACCGCGTTGGTGCTGGTGCTGGTGCCGATGCTGGCCAAGCAACTGTTTCGCCTTTATGAACTGGCGCCGCAGATGCTCGACTGGCTGCAACACACGGCCATGCCGTGGGCGCAGGCCAAGCTGGGGTTGTCGGATGGTTTCTGGAAGTTCGACAAGGTCAAGGCGGCGATTAGCGAGCATATGGGGCAGACCACCGATATCGTCGGTGTGATCCTCAGCCAGGCCACGGCGTCGAGCCTGGCGTTGATTGGTTGGTTGACCAACCTCGTGCTGATCCCCGTGGTGGCGTTCTACCTGCTGCGCGACTGGGACATCATGATGGCCAAGATCCGCAGCCTGCTGCCGCGTGACCGTGAGGAGCGCATCGTGTCCCTGGCGGGTGAGTGCCATGAAGTGCTCGGCGCGTTTGTGCGGGGCCAGTTGCTGGTGATGCTGGCGCTGGGGGTTATTTATGCCGCCGGCCTGATGGCCATCGGCCTGGAACTGGGCCTGTTGATTGGCCTGATCGCAGGTTTGGCCGCGATCGTTCCTTATATGGGCTTTGTGATCGGTATCGGTGCGGCGCTGGTGGCGGGCCTGTTCCAGTTTGGCGGCGACCTGTACCCGATGCTCGGGATCGTTGCGGTGTTCATGGTTGGCCAGGCCCTTGAAGGCATGGTGCTGACGCCGTTGTTGGTAGGGGACCGGATTGGCCTGCACCCGGTGGCGGTGATCTTTGCGATCCTGGCCGGCGGTGAGCTGTTTGGCTTTACCGGTATCTTGCTGGCATTGCCAGTGGCGGCCGTGATCATGGTGCTGGTGCGCCATATGCACGATCTGTACAAGGATTCGGATGTGTACACGGGCGTCGAAGACCCCGACCTGTAACCGCTGCGTCACAAACCCGGCTTCGGCCGGGTTTGTTGTTTATGGGCGGGCGGCGTCAAGCAATCTGCCTAAAACTGGCAAGTTAACGCAAACCTTTGATTTTGCTTGTGGTCTGCTGCATTGTGCGCCCGGCGTCACGGGTATAAACTTTGCAAACTTTACACAGAGGCCACTAACGGTTCGATGGGAGCCGTTCAGTCAGCATGAAACCGATTCAGCTGCCCTTAGGTGTGCGTCTGCGTGATGACGCCACCTTTATCAATTACTACCCAGGCGCCAATGCCGCTGCACTCGGCTATGTTGAGCGGCTCTGCGAAGCCGACGCCGGGTGGACTGAAAGCCTGATCTATCTGTGGGGCAAGCATGGCGTGGGGCGTACCCACCTGTTGCAGGCCGCCTGTTTGCGTTTCGAGCAGATGGGGGAGCCGGCGGTGTACCTGCCGTTGGCTGAGCTGATGGATCGCGGTATCGGGATCTTCGACCACCTTGAGCAATACGAACTGGTGTGCCTGGACGACCTGCAGGCGATTGCCGGCAAGGCCGACTGGGAAGAGGCGCTGTTTCACCTGTTCAACCGCTTACGCGACAGCGGCCGACGCTTGTTGATTGCCGCCTCCACGTCGCCCCGCGAGTTGCCCGTCAAGTTGGCCGACCTTAAGTCGCGTCTCACCCTGGCGCTGATCTTCCAGATGCGCCCGCTGTCCGACGAAGACAAATTGCGCGCCCTGCAACTGCGCGCGTCGCGTCGGGGCCTGCACCTCACCGACGAGGTCGGGCACTTTATCCTCACCCGTGGCACACGCAGCATGAGCGCATTGTTCGACTTGCTCGAGCAGCTTGATCAGGCCTCTTTGCAGGCGCAGCGCAAGCTGACTATTCCCTTCCTCAAGGAAACCCTCGGCTGGTAGCCAGCCCTGTGTTTTCGGGGGCTTCGGCAAAATCCAGGCGTCAGAAAATTCGCGTTTTGGCTGTTTTTGCCACGCGACAGGCGCTTATAGGGGGTTAAGGGCTTAGATGTTATGGCCAAAATCAAAAGTCACATAATTCCCGATTGAATTTGCAAATGAATGTAAGAGAGGGCATAGTCTCGGCTTCTTTACACATCAGCCACGGTCGTGCCCATGCTAAATCGCTTCGCACCCCTCGTGCCTCTCGCACTCGTTACCCTGTTGTTTGGCTGCGCCTCCCACCCTCAACAGGTGGTTGAGCAGCAAAAGCCTCAACAACAGTCCCAGGCAAAATTCGTCGCTGCGCAGTCCGCTTCTGTTTATGAAGAAACTCTTTATAAGGAAGAGCAGACGACTGACAAGGAACTGGCCGATTTCTCCGGCAACAAGCCTTACCAGCTTCCGGTCCTGGCCGACAGCATCCTCGAACGCGGCATGTCCCTGATCGGTACCCGTTACCGTTTCGGCGGTACCTCTGAAGCCGGCTTCGACTGCAGCGGTTTCATCGGCTACCTCTTTCGTGAAGAAGCCGGCATGAACCTGCCGCGCTCGACGCGCGAAATGATCAACGTGAAAGCACCGTTGGTCGCGCGCAACAACCTCAAGCCTGGTGATCTGCTTTTCTTCAGTACTGCAGGCCGTGGTCGTGTCAGTCACGCCGGTATCTACTTGGGTGATAACCAGTTTATCCACTCCAGCAGCCGTCGCAGCGGTGGTGTCCGGGTCGATAGCCTGGGCGACAGTTACTGGAGCAAAACCTTCATCGAAGCCAAGCGCGCACTCGCCATGGCCCCGACGACGGTTACCGCTAGCAAGTAAAGTTAAAGTGATACTTGAAGTTTGACACGTAAGCGCTAGAATCCCTGGACATTGTTGTAATCCGTTCGCGCGAGCTTTGCTTGCGCGTTCTGGTTTTCAGCGTTCGGCAGCGAAAGCCGCATCCAGACCAGGATTGTTCTGCACATGTCGACGTCAGCCCGCCTCGTTCTTCTTGTGTGCGCCGCGCTCCTCAGCGCCTGCGCCAGTCGTCCGCCACCTGCGCCCGTGGCGGCCAAGCCCAAGCCGGTGTTCAACTATTCCACCCAGAATTTCTCGCCTGTTGCCGAAGACGTGCTCTTTCGCGCGTTGGGCCTGGTCGGCACGCCTTACCGCTGGGGCGGCAACACCCCAGACTCCGGTTTTGACTGCAGCGGCCTGATTGGCTTTGTCTACCGCGATGCCGCTGGAATCTCCCTGCCACGTACCACTCGCGAGTTGATCGTGATGCGCGCCCAGGACGTCAGTGAGCAAAACCTGCAAACCGGTGACCTGCTGTTCTTCGCCACCGGTGGCGGTTCACAGGTCAGCCATGCCGGGATCTATGTGGGCGAGGGCCGCTTTGTCCATGCGCCGCAAACGGGCGGTACGGTGAAGCTGGACACCCTGTCCAAGGCGTATTGGCAGAATGCTTACCTGAGCGCCAAACGTGTATTGCCAGGCAATCTGGCGCGTAATCCTTAAAAGCAGCTGCACGTCTCAAGCTTGAAGCTTGCAGCTAGCCCCCCAACCCACTAACCTTCGCCGCTTGTTCCAGGTGCTCTGTGACCTATGGGTCGACAGGGTGAAACAGGGAAGCCGGTGAGTGAGCGCGCTTGTACACAGCGCCGCCGCAATTCCGGCGCTGCCCCCGCAACGGTAAATGAGTCAAGACGCTGCCTTTTTGCCACTGTATCGCGAGCGATATGGGAAGGCGCAGCCGTCGGCCGGTTCTCTACAGAACGCCACTCATGAGCCCGGAGACCGGCCAGGATCATCCAACAGCATCACGGTGGGCGATGCTTGGCTGTCTGTTTGTCTTTTTCCTGCCCGCCGTTTTTGTTCAGCCCCAACGGAGAGCTGCCATGACCGATACCCCCGACCGCGACGAACGCCACCTGGCGCGCATGCTGCGCAAAAAAGCTGTGATCGACGAGCGCATCGCCAATTCACCCAATGAATGCGGCTTGCTGCTGGTGCTCACCGGCAACGGCAAGGGCAAGAGCAGCTCCGCGTTTGGCATGCTCGCCCGGGCTATGGGCCATGGGATGCAGTGCGGTGTGGTGCAGTTCATCAAGGGGCGCAACAGCACCGGCGAAGAGTTGTTCTTCCGCCGTTTCCCCGAGCAAGTGCGTTTTCACGTGATGGGCGAAGGTTTTACTTGGGAAACCCAGGACCGCCAGCGCGATATCGCCGCCGCCGAAGCCGCTTGGGCGGTGTCCCGCGAATTGCTGCAAGACCCGGCCATTGGCCTGGTGGTGCTGGATGAATTGAACATCGCGCTCAAGCACGGCTACCTCGACCTCGATCAAGTGCTCAGCGACTTGCAAGCCCGTCCGCCGATGCAGCACGTGGTGGTCACCGGCCGGGGCGCCAAGCCTGAACTGATCGAGATGGGCGATACCGTCACCGAAATGGGCATGCTCAAGCACGCATTCCAGGCGGGTATCAAGGCACAGAAGGGCGTCGAACTTTGAATCAGCCCCGTCATTGCCCGGCCGTATTGATCGCCGCACCGGCGTCCGGCCAAGGCAAAACCACCGTCACCGCCGCATTGGCACGCTTGCACCGCAACCTGGGGCGCAAGGTGCGTGTGTTCAAATGTGGCCCGGACTTTCTGGACCCGATGATCCACGAGCGCGCCAGTGGGGCGCCGGTGTATCAATTGGACATGTGGATGGTGGGCGAGCAGGAAAGTCGCCGCCTGCTGTGGGAAGCGGCGGGGGAGGCCGACCTGATCCTGATCGAAGGCGTGATGGGCCTGTTCGACGGCACGCCGTCCAGCGCAGACCTGGCGCGGCACTTCGGCGTGCCGGTGTTGGGCGTGATCGACGGCACCGCCATGGCCCAGACCTTTGGCGCCCTGGCGCTGGGCCTGGCGCGCTATCAACCGGACCTGCCATTCGCCGGCGTGCTGGCCAACCGTGTCGGCACCCTGCGCCACGCGCAGTTGCTCGAAGGCAGCCTTACCGAAGGCCTGCGCTGGTACGGCGCCTTGTCCCGCGAGACCGGGATAGAGCTGCCCAGCCGCCACCTGGGCCTGGTGCAAGCCAGTGAACTGAATGACCTGGATACGCGCCTGGATGCCGCCGCCCAAGCCTTGGGCAGCAGTTGCGAAGTCGCGTTGCCACCGCCCGTGACCTTTGCCGCGCCGCAAGTGATCGAGGCCGAGCCGTTGCTGGCCGGTGTACGCATTGCCGTGGCCCGCGACGAAGCCTTCGCTTTCACCTACGGCGCCAGCCTCGACCTGTTGCGGGCGATGGGCGCTGAGCTGACGTTTTTCTCGCCGATCCACGACCGCCAATTGCCCGACGCCGACAGTCTCTATCTGCCCGGCGGTTACCCGGAACTGCACCATCGGGCGCTGTCGGAAAATACGCCAATGCTCGACGCCATCCGCGCTCACCACGCGGCTGGCAAGCCGTTGCTCGCGGAGTGCGGCGGCATGCTGTATCTGCTGGACTCGCTCACCGACGTCGACGGCAACCGCGCCGAACTGCTCGGCCTGTTGCAGGGCGACGCAGTGATGCAAAAGAAACTGGCAGCCCTGGCACTGCAAAGCGTCGAATTGCCGGAAGGCGTGTTGCGCGGGCACACGTATCACCATTCTCTGACCAGCACCGAGTGCCAGCCGATTGCCCGTGGCCTGAGCCCGAACGGTGGGCGCGGTGCCGAAGCGGTCTTCCGACAGGGGCGGATGACGGCCTCTTACGTGCATTTCTATTTCCCGTCGAATCCAACGGCGGTAGCCGCCTTGTTTGCGCCGGACCGAGCTGAAACCCTATCCACTGTGGGAGGGGGCTTGCCCCTGATAGGGCCATGACCGATAACGCTTTCCCCCAGGCCGACCGCGACGCCGTCTACCGCGCCATCGCCGAACGCCGCGACATGCGCCACTTCAGCGGCGGCACTGTCGCGCCTCAATTGCTCCACCGCCTGCTCCAGGCTGCGCACCAGGCGCCCAGTGTTGGCCTGATGCAACCGTGGCGCTTTATCCGCATCAGCGACCGCCAACTGCGCGGGCAGATCCAGCATCTGGTGGAAGAAGAGCGCGTGCGCACCGCCGAGGCCCTGGGCGAGCGCTCCGATGACTTCATGAAGCTCAAGGTCGAAGGCATCAACGATTGTGCCGAAGTGCTGGTGGCGGCGTTGATGGAGGATCGTGAACGTCACATCTTCGGCCGCCGCACCCTGCCGGAAATGGACATGGCCTCGCTGTCCTGTGCGATCCAGAACCTGTGGCTGGCCGCTCGCGTCGAAGGCCTGGGCATGGGCTGGGTTTCATTGTTCGAACCCCAAGCCCTGGCCGATCTGCTGGGCTTGCCGCCCGGCGCCAAACCCTTGGCCGTGTTGTGCCTGGGGCCGGTCGCCGCGTTCTATCCGGCACCGATGTTACAGCTCGAAGGCTGGACCGAACCGCGTCCGCTGAGTGACATGTTGTATGAGAATACGTGGGGAGTGAGTCAATGAGTGTGGCCTTGCTGTGTGTCGCTGCGGTGGCGCTCGATGCGCTGCTGGGCGAGCCCAGGCGCTGGCATCCGCTGGTGGCGTTCGGCAATTTTGCCGGGCGCATCGAGCAACGTTTCAACAGCGGTGGCCGAGGCTGGCGCAGCCACGGCGTGACCGCATGGTTTATCGCCGTCGTGCCGCTGACGCTGCTGGCCACGGCCTTGTCGTGGGCGCCGTATATCGGCTGGGTGTTGGAGATTCTGGCGTTGTACTGCGCCCTCGGCATGCGCAGTCTCGGCGAGCACGTGATCCCGGTGGCCCAGGCGTTGCGCAGCGATGACCTGGATGAAGCCCGCACACGGGTGAGTTACCTGGTCAGTCGCCAGACCAGTGAGCTGGACCGCACCGAAGTGGCCCGCGCCGCGACTGAGTCGGTGCTGGAAAACGGCAGCGATGCAGTATTTGCCGCGCTGTTCTGGTTTGTGGTCGCGGGCGTGCCGGGCGTGGTGCTCTACCGCTTGAGCAACACCCTTGACGCCATGTGGGGCTATCGCAACGAACGCTTCGAACGCTTCGGCTGGGCGGCGGCAAAGATAGACGATGTACTCAACTATATTCCGGCGCGCCTGGTGGCCTTGACCTACGCCGTGCTCGGCAAAACCCGTTTGGCCCTCACATGCTGGCGCACCCAGGGCCCGACCTGGGACAGCCCCAATGCCGGGCCGGTGATGGCCGCCGGTGCGGGCGCGCTGGGTGTCGAGTTGGGGGGCGCCGCGATTTATCACGGCCAAGTGCACCAGCGTCCGCAATTGGGTGAAGGCCCGGCGGCGGATGCCGATTCCATCGACCGCGGCTGGCAACTGGTGCAGCGCGGCGTATGGTTATGGCTGCTGATCCTATGTGCGGGGGCGCAATTCTATGCTTGAACACGGTGGCCGGCTGCGTAAGGCATCCATTCAATACGGCATTGCCGAGGCTGATTGGCTGGACCTGTCCAGCGGCCTGGCACCTTGGCCCTGGCCCATCCCCGAGATCCCGCTACGCGCCTGGGCACGGCTGCCGGAGACCGACGATGGCCTGGAGCAGGCTGCCAGCGAGTATTACGCTGCTGCGCATGTACTGCCAGTGCCCGGCTCCCAGGCGGCGATCCAACTACTGCCGCGCCTGCGCCGCTCCGGCAAAGTCGGCGTGCTATCGCCGTGCTACGCCGAGCACGCCGAAGCCTGGCGCCGCGCCGGTTATGTGGTGCGTGAAGTGCAGGAGCAGGAAGTCGACTTCTTCCTCGATGGCCTCGACGTGCTGGTGGTGGTCAATCCCAATAACCCCACAGGTCTGAGCCTGAGCCCCCAACGCCTGCTGGATTGGCACTCGCGGTTGGCCCAGCGCGGCGGCTGGCTGGTGGTGGACGAAGCGTTCATGGACGTGACGCCGGAATTGAGCCTGGCGGGCCAGGCCCATCAGGTCGGGCTGATTGTGTTGCGTTCGTTCGGCAAGTTCTTCGGCCTGGCCGGTGTGCGCCTGGGCTTTGTGCTGGCCGAACGCAAGTTGCTCAAGTTGCTCGCCGAACAGGTCGGGCCGTGGGCGGTCAGCGGGCCGACGCGGGTGTTGGGGCAAGCGTGCCTGCGCGACACCGCGGGTCACGCGCGGCAGCGCGAGCGTTGCATCGAGGCTGGCCAGCGTTTGTTCACGCTGCTGGAGCGCCAGGGCTTTCAACCCCAGGGCGGCTGCGCCTTGTTCCAGTGGTTGATCACCCCGCACGCCGAACGCATGCACGAATTCATGGCCCAGCGCGGCATCCTGCTGCGTCTGTTCGTCCACGACAGTAGCCTGCGCTTCGGCTTGCCCGACACGGAGGCAGATTGGTTGCGCCTGGCCGATGCCCTGGCCGCTTATAAGGATGCTTCATGAGTACGCTGATGGTGCAAGGCACCACGTCTGACGCGGGCAAAAGTACCCTGGTGACCGCGTTGTGCCGCTGGCTGGTGCGCCAGGGCGTCGCGGTGGCGCCGTTCAAGCCGCAGAACATGGCGCTCAACAGCGCCGTGACGGCCGAAGGCGGCGAGATCGGCCGCGCCCAGGCCGTGCAGGCCCAGGCGGCCAACCTGGCGCCCCACACCGACATGAACCCGGTGCTGCTCAAACCCAACAGCGACACCGGCTCCCAAGTGATCATCCACGGCCGCGCCGTGACCACCATGAACGCTGTGGCCTATCACGACTACAAGGCCATCGCGATGCAGGCGGTGCTGGCCTCCCACGCCCGTTTGAGCGAGCGCTACCGCGTGGTGATGGTGGAAGGCGCGGGCTCCCCGGCGGAGATCAACCTGCGCGCCAACGACATTGCCAACATGGGTTTCGCCGAGGCAGTGGACTGCCCGGTTTTGCTCATCGCCGATATCAATCGCGGCGGTGTATTCGCTCATCTGGTGGGCACCCTGGAGTTGCTTTCCCCCAGCGAGCAGGCGCGGGTCAAGGGCTTCATCATCAACCGTTTTCGTGGCGATATCGCGCTGCTGCAACCTGGCCTGGATTGGTTGGAAGCGCGCACTGGCAAGCCGGTGGTCGGCGTGTTGCCCTACGTGATGGACCTGCACCTGGAAGCCGAGGACGGCATCGACCAGCGCCAGATCGACAAGGCCGCCCAGGTGCTCAAGGTGGTGGTGCCGGTGTTGCCGCGCATCAGCAACCATACGGATTTTGACCCGCTGCGCCTGCATCCTCAGGTCGACTTGCAGTTTGTCGGGCCGGGCCAGCCGATACCTGCTGCTGACCTGATCATCTTGCCGGGCTCGAAAAGCGTGCGTAGCGATTTGGCCTATCTGCGCGCCAACGGCTGGGACACTGCCGTGGCGCGGCACTTGCGCTACGGCGGCAAGGTATTGGGGATTTGCGGTGGCTTGCAGATGCTCGGCGAGCAGGTGCACGACCCATTGGGGCTGGAAGGGCCTGCGGGTTCCAGCGATGGCCTGGGGCTGCTGGCGTTCAGCACCACCCTGGAAGAAGAGAAGCAACTGCGTAATGTTCGCGGGCGTTTGTTGCTGGAGAATGCCGAGGTCAGTGGGTATGAAATTCATGCGGGTGTGACGTGCGGCGCTGCCCTGTCGAACGCTGCCGTACTGCTGGAGGACGGCCGCAGCGACGGCGCGCAAAGCGCTGATGGGCAGATTCTAGGCACGTATCTGCACGGCTTGTTCGAGACCCCGGCGGCGTGCAGCGCGTTGCTGCGCTGGGCCGGGTTGCAGGATGTGCAGGAGGTGGACTACCACGCCCTGCGCGAGCGCGATATTGAGCGCCTGGCCGATTTGGTGGAGAACCACTTGGACACCGATTTGTTGCGCAAACTGGTTGGTGTTTAATGGTGTACACACGGCCCAAATGTGGGAGGGGGCTCGCCCCCGATAGCGGTGTATCAGGTACCGAGTACATATCCATTCCTGCGTTCGGCCGGCGTGGTTTACGGGGCGACTTCACATCAAAAGCCCGATCAAAAGCGACTCGCTTCGCATCGTGGGTGGGTAGGTGGATTGGGGGTGGTTCATGCTTCAGCTGATTCTTGGCGGTGCTCGCTCGGGTAAGAGCCGACTGGCTGAGAGGCTTGCAGTGGAGAGTGCGTTGCCGGTCATTTATATCGCCACCAGCCAACCGCTTGATGGCGAAATGAATGCCCGCGTTGCCTTGCATCGCGAGCGTCGTCCTGATGACTGGGGTCTGATTGAAGAGCCGGTCGAGTTGGCCCGGGTCCTGTGCGATAACGCTGCAGTCGGTCGCTGCCTGCTGGTGGATTGCCTGACCCTGTGGCTGACCAATCTGCTGATGCTCGAAGACGCCGGGCGCCTGGTGTTCGAGCGTGATCAGTTGTTGCAAACCCTGGCCTCGCTGCCGGGTGAAATCATTTTTGTCAGCAACGAGACCGGAATGGGTGTCGTGCCGCTGGGCGAATTGACTCGCCGCTATGTGGATGAAGCCGGTTGGCTGCATCAAGCCTTGGCCGAGCGATGTCAGCGTGTTGTCCTGACGGTCGCCGGCCTGCCCCTGACTTTGAAAGGTACTGCGTTATGAGTGACACCTGGTGGCTCAATCCGTGTAAGGCGATTGACGCTTCGGCGTATGAACAGGCCTTGGCACGCCAGCAGCAATTGACCAAGCCGGCCGGCTCTCTGGGCCAGTTGGAAGCGCTGGCGGTGCAATTGGCCGGTTTGCAGGGCCAGGTCAAGCCGTCGATGGATCAGCTCTGGATTGCCATTTTTGCCGGTGACCACGGCGTGGTCGCCGAAGGCGTGTCGGCCTATCCCCAGGAAGTGACTGGGCAAATGCTGCATAACTTTGTCAGCGGTGGTGCGGCCATCAGTGTGTTGGCCCGGCAATTGGATGCGCAGTTGGAAGTGGTTGACCTCGGTACGGTGAGCCCATCGCTGAGCCTGCCCGGCGTGCGTCACCTGAATATCGGCGCGGGCACCGCCAACTTCGTCAAGGGCCCGGCCATGACCGATGCCCAAGGCCGATTGGCGTTGCAGGCGGGTCGCGACAGCGTTTTGCGCGCCCGCGAAAGCGGTGCGCAGTTGTTTATCGGCGGCGAGATGGGCATCGGCAACACCACCGCCGCCAGTGCGTTGGCGTGTGCGTTACTGGACTGCCAGGTCAGTGACCTGACCGGTCCGGGTACCGGGCTGGATGCCGCAGGTGTCAGCCATAAGGTTGCCGTGATCGAGCGAGCATTGGCGTTGCATGCCGGACAGCGCGGTGACGCACTGCGTACCTTGTTCAATCTAGGCGGCTTTGAGATTGCCGCGCTGGTGGGGGCTTATCTGGCATGTGCCCAGGAAGGTGTGGTGGTGCTGGTGGATGGGTTTATCTGCACGGTCGCCGCACTGGTCGCCACGCGCCTGAATCCAGGCTGCCGCGACTGGCTGCTGTTCGGTCATCGGGGCGCCGAGCCGGGTCATCGTCATGTGCTGCAAAGCCTCGATGCGCAGCCGTTGCTGGAACTCGGCCTGCGTCTGGGTGAAGGCAGCGGCGCCGCGTTGGCCGTGCCGCTGTTGCGCCTGGCGTGTGCGCTGCACGGGCAGATGGCGACGTTTGCCCAAGCGTCCGTGGCAGACCGCTCGGCATGACCTTGCACCTGGACCTGCTGCGTCACGGCGAAACCGAGCTGGGCGGCGGCCTGCGCGGTAGCCTGGACGACGCATTGACCGCCACGGGCTGGGAGCAGATGCGCGCCGCCGTGGTGGCGCAGGGGCCGTGGGACCGGTTGATCAGTTCGCCGTTGCAACGTTGCGCGCGGTTCGCCGATGAGTTGGGCGCGCGGCTCAAGGTGCCGGTGAGCCTGGAAAAAGATCTGCAAGAACTGCACTTCGGTGCCTGGGAAGGGCAGAGCGCAGCGGCGTTGATGGAAACCGACGCTGAAGGTCTGGGCCTGTTCTGGGCCGATCCCTATGGCTTTACACCGCCCGAGGGTGAGCCAGTCAGCGAATTTTCCGAACGGGTTTTGGGCGCGGTCTCACGCTTGTATCGGGCGTATGCCGGGGAGCGCGTGTTGTTGATCAGTCATGGCGGTGTGATGCGTTTGCTGCTGGCCCAGGCCCGAGGCTTACCCCGTGAGCAGTTGCTGAATGTCGAGGTCGGTCATGGTGGTCTGTTCAGCCTGCAGGTCGCGGCTGATGGCGTGTTGAAGGAAGGAATCTGACCATGCTGCCGTTCTGGATCGCGCTGCAATTTCTCAGCAGTTTGCCGATTCGCCTGCCTGGGATGCCGCAGCCCCAGGCGTTGGGACGCTCACTGTTGTTCTATCCGCTGGTCGGGCTGTTGTTCGGGCTGTTGCTGTGGGCACTGAATACGGCGCTGATGGGCGCGCCGCTGTTGCTGCATGCCGCGCTGTTGCTGACGGCCTGGGTGTTGCTCAGCGGCGGCCTGCACCTGGATGGCCTGGCGGACAGCGCGGATGCTTGGCTGGGTGGCTTCGGCGACCGCGAACGCACCCTCACCATCATGAAAGACCCGCGCAGCGGGCCGATTGCGGTGGTCACCCTGGGCTTGGTGGTGTTGCTCAAGTTCACCGCGCTGGTGGCCTTGATCGAGCAGCATAACGGCGCTGCGCTGATCCTGGCGCCGCTGATCGGGCGGGCGTCGATGCTGGCGTTGTTTCTGACCACTCGCTACGTGCGTGCAGGCGGATTGGGTCAGGCATTGTCGGATCATTTACCTCGACTTGTCGGCCAACAGGTGCTGATCCTCAGTGGTCTGGCCTGCGTCCTCATCGGCGGTTTCAACGGCGGGATTGCGGTACTGCTGGCGGCGATCTGCTTCGTGGGGCTGCGCCAGTTGATGATCAACCGCCTCGGCGGCACCACCGGCGATACCGCCGGAGCCTTGTTGGAGCTGCTGGAAGTCGCGGTACTGGTCGGCCTGGCGCTGTAACACTTTCTTGCATTCTCTTAATCGCGGGTATATACACGTTCCATGCTTGCCTCCCAATGTTTATGCACCAACCTGCGACGCGCCGCCCGTGGCGTCAGCAGGCATTACGACGGCGCTCTCGACGGCTTCGGGATCAACGTTGCCCAGTATTCTTTGCTGTGTAACCTGCAGCGCCTCGACCAACCGAGCATTTCCAGCCTGGCCGAAGCCATGGGCTTGGATCGCAGTACGCTGGGGCGAAACCTGCGCGTGCTTGAGTGCGAAGGCTTGGTGCAGTTGGTCGAGGGCAATGACCTGCGCAATCGCCTCGTATTGCTGACCGACGCGGGTGCAGAACGGCTGGCTGCCGCCTTGCCGGCCTGGGAAGCGGCACAACAGAAATTGATCGATCAACTGGGCGCGGATAAACGCGAAACCTTGTTGGCCTTGCTGGATGAACTCGCCTGAAGGCGGGTTTGTTCGAACATAAGCGGGTATATACCCGCGAGCGGAGAATAAGAAATGACCTCGATGTGGCGCACCAGTGGTTGGATCCTTGTGGGGAGTGCGCTGATCCTGGCGTTGTCGCTGGGCGTGCGGCACGGGTTCGGCCTGTTCCTGGCGCCGATGAGCAGCGAATTCGGCTGGGGCCGGGGCACGTTCGCCTTGGCGATTGCGCTGCAGAACCTGATCTGGGGCCTGGCGCAACCATTTGCCGGCGCGCTGGCCGACCGTTTCGGCGCGACCAAAGTGGTATTTGTCGGCGGGGTTCTGTACGCCGTAGGCCTGGTGTTGATGGGCTTGTCCGATTCCGCGTGGTCGCTTTCGCTGAGTGCTGGTCTGCTGATTGGTATCGGCCTGTCGGGCACCTCGTTCTCGGTAATCCTTGGCGTCGTCGGCCGCGCCGTGGCGCCGGAAAAACGCAGCATGGCCATGGGCATCGCCAGTGCTGCCGGTTCATTCGGCCAGTTCGCGATGGTGCCCGGCACCTTGGGCTTGATCAGTTGGCTGGGCTGGTCGGCAGCACTGCTTGCGTTGGGCCTGATGGTGGCGTTGATCTTGCCGCTGGTCAGCATGCTCAAGGATCGGCCGCTGCCGGTACTGGCCGGGCAGCAAACCTTGCGTGAGGCATTGCACGAAGCCTGCGGACACTCCGGCTTCTGGTTGCTGGCCTTTGGCTTTTTCGTTTGTGGTTTTCAGGTGGTGTTTATCGGCGTGCACCTGCCGGCCTATCTGGTGGATCAGCACTTGCCGGCCAGCACAGGTACCACGGTGCTGGCGTTGATTGGCCTGTTCAATATCGTCGGGACCTACACCGCCGGTTGGCTGGGTGGGCGTATGTCCAAGCCGCGCTTGCTGACCGGGTTGTACCTGTTGCGAGCGGTGGTCATTGTGCTGTTCCTGTGGGCGCCGGTGACCCAAATCAGCGCCTATCTGTTCGGCATGGCGATGGGCTTGCTGTGGTTGTCCACGGTGCCGCTGACCAACGGCACCGTAGCTACCTTGTTTGGTGTGCGAAATCTTTCCATGCTGGGTGGGATTGTGTTCCTGTTCCACCAGATTGGTTCGTTCCTCGGCGGCTGGTTGGGCGGGGTGGTTTATGACCGGAGCGGTAACTACGATTTGATCTGGCAGGGTGCCATTGTGTTGAGCTTGCTCGCAGCGGCCCTCAATTGGCCGGTTCGAGAGCGGCCGGTGGCGCGTTTACAGGCGCAAATGGAGGCGGCATGAGCCTGACAGCACGGGCGGTATTGATCACTGTGGGGCTGGTCCTACTGGTGCTGGCATGGTGGGGCTGGCAACGCGGAGGGCTGGCATTGATGCAACTGGGTATGTCGATCTGTTAAGTTCGATTCCTGAACTCTTGAGAGGACGTTTCGACATGCAGATGCGCTGGCTGGCTGTACCTGTGCTGATGGCGGCTTTTGGCGGTGTGGCGTTGGCTGCCGATTGTCCGCCCTTGCTTGAAGGCCAATTGCCCAAACTGCGCGCCAAGGAATCCATCGATCTGTGCCAGCGCTTTGCCGGCAAACCGCTGGTGATCGTCAATACTGCGAGTTTCTGCGGGTTCGCGCCGCAGTTCAAAGGCCTTGAAGCCTTGTATCAGCGTTACAAGGACCAAGGGCTGGAAGTGATCGGCGTGCCGTCCGATGACTTCAAGCAAGAAGCCAAGACCGGCGAAGAGACCGCCAAGGTCTGCTACGTGAATTACGGCGTGACCTTCACCATGACCGAGCCGCAGAAGGTCAAGGGGCCGGACGCTGTGAATCTGTTCAAGGTGCTGGCGCAGCAGAGCAACGCGCCGAAGTGGAATTTCTACAAGTATGTGGTCGATCGCCAGGGCAAGGTGATCGCCGATTTTTCCAGCCTGACCAAGCCAGACAGTCCGGAGTTGATCAAGGCCGTGGAGGCGGCGATAGCGTCCAAGCCTTGAACGTCGGCCACTAAAAAGCCCCGCCTCCTGTGCAGGAGAGCGGGGCTTTTTTACACCGGTCTGAATCAGAAGGTGTAAGTCATGCCCAGGCCGAAACCGTTGGCACTGTTTTCGTACTTGGCGCTGTAGTTGAACGGCGCAGACGTGTTATTGACCTTGATGTCTTCTTCCTTGAGGTAGGAGTAAGCCAGGTCGACCGTCATGTTATCCATCACTTTGTAGCCCAGGCCAACACTGAAGATTGTCCGGTCGCCGGTAGGAATACGTGGCGAGCGGTCTTTGTTGTTGGTGGGCGACTGATCGAAGGTCAGACCGGTACGCAGTACGACCTGCTTGGTCAACTGGTACGAAGTACCCACGGCGTAGGCCCAGGTGTCGTGCCAGTTCTGCTCTTCGGTGATGCTGCTGATACGGGATGGGGCCAAGGCACCGCCGTTTGCCGCAGTCACACCCTCGTTGTTGACGGTGATCTCTTTCAGGCGGCTCCAGCGTGTCCAGGTTGCACCGCCGTACAGTTTCCAAGCGTCAGTCAGGTCTTGAGTGACCGACAGGTCGTAGGATTCCGGCGTTTCAATTTTCAGCGACGCGTCGTAACGGTTGTTTGCCAGGAAACCTTGGGTCAAAGGAGGGCCGGACACTTCGGTGTGGCCTTCAAGCTTGTACTTGACCTTGGAGTGGTAGGTCAGGCCCACGCGGGTGGTGTCGGTGGCCTGGACCAACACACCAACGTTGAAGCCAATCGCGGTGTCATCGCCTTTGATTTTGACGTTGGTGTCGGGCTGTGTGAGGCTCAGGGTCTTGTCCGACTCCAGCACACCGGAAATCCGGTTGATGGTCGGGCCAAAACCGATGGATACCTTGTCGTTGAACGCATAGCTGACAGTCGGCTGGAAGGTCATGACCTTCACTTCGCTCTTGCTGCCGAAGCCACGGCCCTGGAAGCCGTTTTCATAGTCGGTCACCAGGCCGAATGGTGCATACACACCAAAGCCGATGGCCCACTGATCGTTGAGTTTGTTGGTGTAGAAGCCGAATGGCACCGCGGTGAACGGAACCATGTCGCCTTTGTTGGAGCCGCTTGGAAGGCCCTTCGCATCTTTGATATTGGTCGATGCGTCAATCGCAGCAACGCCGCCCGTGATTTGCTGGCCATTGAGGCGCGACATACCGGCAGGGTTACCGTAAACGGTGCTTGCATCATCGGCAGAAGAGGAGCGACCTGCGAAACCCGTACCCATCCCGCTGACGCTCTGTTCGTTCAGTGCGAAACCGCTCGCGAACAGTTGGGAGGATGCCATGGCAACGGCGAGGCTAAGTGTGGTCTTGAGCATTACTTTTTTCATTATTAGAACTCCGTGGTGATCACCGCTGCGGAAAGTACCAATAAAATTAACATCGCGCTATAGGCTGTAATGTAGGAGATAGAGCTGTTTTGTAGGACAATCCGACCAAAATTGAGGTTTTTTGGCGAATCTTGCAAATCGCCCGGTCAGCAGACCGAGTGATTCATGGGGGAAACACAGGTTTGCCAGGTTTGAGTGAAATCACGCAGTCGTCCCTGGGGATGAAATATTTCTTTCCAGATACGTGCCATGGCTAAAACATCGCCGGGCGGTGGCAGGGCGGGGCAGTGTTGTTCTACCAGCAGCCAGGCGATGGCCGTGGCGTAACGCAGGTTGACGGTGAGTTCCAGTTGCGGCGCGCTGAGGAAGGCGTGTTGGCTGGCCAGCCCGCGTACCAGGCTGGCACGCTCGGGGTCCAGTGCCAGGTAGGTGTCCCACAAGGCGCGGTGGCGAGGTTCGGTGATGCTGTACAGGCCGTGGCCGCGGCGGTCATGCAAGGCTGAGCCCAGTTCTGACTGGCTGGCCGCGATACCCAGCAGCAAGGACTCAGCCGTCGGGCTCTGCTGGCCGAGGTACATCAGCGTCGGCCGGATTACATAACGACACAATTCACTGGCAGCGATACCCATACAAGCCTCAATCCGTGAAAGTGGTCGACGAGGCCTGAGAAGGTGGGGGCTTGGCAGCAGTGGATCGGATCTCAGGCTCGCCGGAAGCGGATCATGCCGCTTGAGTTGAAGTGTAGTGTCATATTCATGATGTAAAGGCCTGTTTTTAAAACATCTTATTCATCCAGTTATAACGTTTATATCGATTTGAACTTAGTGCAACTGCACGAAACAGAAATCGCAGGCAATAAAAAAACCTGTGTTTTAAACAGGGTTTTTTGTGTTTCAGCGACTCGGGTCGATCAGGCAACCAGTGCCTGACGGGTACGCTCGATCACAGCCTGCAGCGGTTCGGCGCTGGAGTATTGATCGGGGTACAGGCGTTCGCTATGACGGGCGATGCCGTGTTCGTTGACCAGGGTGAAGCTGAAGCAGCCTTTGCGAGCGGCCATGATCAGGCAGTTCATTGGAGCAAAAGCGTTGGTGAGGGTGCGAATGGCATCCTGAGTATGGATTTGAGCGTTCATATTATTGGTGTTCCTACAAATGACACGGATAAGAGCCGTGCAACGTTAAAACGTTCCAGTAACGTTGATCACCATTGATCAAACGAAGAACCCGACTGGAACAAAGCAGCCAGTTTGAAGCGCTATTAAATTAGGCGCGCTTAGGCTGGCAGGTAGGTACTTAGGAGGGCAGGCAACACAACAGGGGCAAAGGTTCTGGGCCCAGGGTGAAGATCCTGATCAATTTGCAGGTTGGTTCGGTCAGAGTATGTAAACTTCGCGACACCCTTTGCTTGTTCAAAGGCAGTGTCGTCGCAAGTGATACCTGGAAACCATCGAGGTGGTCGATCCCGTGTTGTTCAGGGGAGTTGTTCGACCAGAATTGACTTTCAGCTTGGTACTAACGCCGCGGATAGTAACGGATTGAAACGGCGAAGGGAAGTGTGATAGTCAAATAAATTCTCTCAGCCGCCCAGCAGGCCACGATAGACCAGCACCGTGGCGGCGGCTGCCAGCGAACAGCCCAGCCCGTAGGCGGCGAGTGTCAGGCGCAGGGACTGCCCGGTCTCGACCACCTTCATCACATCGCCCATGTCATTGATGCGGCCCTCACCGAGTTCGATACACAGGCTCACTGCCGTGAAGGCGGCCGACAGCAAGATTGCGATGGCAAACAACGCGCCATCCGGCGATGGCAGCACGGCATTGATCGCCAGGGAAATAACGCAAATCAACAGCAATAACCCGGTGAATATCATGATTCCTTTCATCGACCCTCCCAATGTTGCGCTGCCGGTCAAGCAGTGTGGCGAGCGTGCAAGGGTTTGAAAAGTCCCTGGTGCGCCCTGGCGGTAACATTTTTTAAGCCAATTGCTTCAAAAAAAGCGCGGGTTATAACCATCGTAGGGGTACTTGTGCACATTAGTTGCCAGCTGTGTAACCACGCTGTCACGTGCCATGCTGCGCCGCCATTTGCCTGCAATGGAAATTTAAGTCAATGAAAAATCTGGCTTTTTTTAATTGGTGAAAAAATCGTCAGTTTGACTGCGGGCCCCGCTGCATGGGCGTTTGCGAGCGTTAAAGGGGGGTTGTCCACTGAGTTATCCACAGCTTCTGTGGATTGTCCCGAGCGCTTGCTCTAGAACGGGCGTGCATGGTTTTTTTCAGCTTTACCTGTACGAAAAAAAGAGTAGAGTGGCGCGCCTTCCGTTCTGTCCCACAGTGTTTTATGAAGTTTCGCTCAGTATCACCCTCTGTTACCGACACACCACAGACTGTTACCGCACCCAAGCGCTTTTCCTTGAAAGTTGCCCTGTGGTTGCTCGATAGCCCGCGCCTGGGGCACAGCACCAACGTCAAACACTTCGCCGGGCGCTTGCTCAAGCAGCCGGCCCGCGAGGGCGTGGTTGCCGCACAGAGCCGCCTGGGTCAATTGATGTGCCGTGAGTGTGGCAACGCCCGTGATCGCCGTATCGGCCACGACCTGCTGCGCCTGGCCGCCCGTGCCGGTGACCGCCGTGCCCAACGTGAACTGGGCCAGGTCGAAGACTGAGCTGTCCTCGCGCCCTATGCTTGGTTAACCTTGCTCCTTTTCGGTGATGGCAGAAATGGCTATGGCTTTTGACTGGACCAGTATTGCCCTGGGCCTTACTGGCGCAGCAGTGCCTTTATTGGCAGTGTGCTGGCAGATACAGCGGCGGCTGACTGCGCGCACTACCGGCTGGGAACTGCTTGAAGAGCGCTTGGCGACTGCGCAACTGGCCCAAGAAGGCCTCGCCGCGCAACTGGACGCCAGCCGCGACGAAATCAGCGACCTCAGCCAGGCCAACGCTGCCAAACAAGCCGACCTGGCTGCGGTGCGCCGCGAGGTCGAACTGTTGCAGATCGACCGCGACAATGCCCGCGACGCTGCCCACGCCTGGAACCTTGACCGCAGCGCCAAGGAAACCGAACTGCGCCGCCTGGACGCCTTGGCGTCCGGCCTGCGCGCTGAACTGCGCGAACAGCAGGACAGCCATCAACAGCGCCTCACCGACCTGCAAGGCTCGCGAGACGAACTGCGTGCGCAGTTCGCCGAGCTGGCCGGCAAGATCTTCGACGAGCGCGAGCAGCGCTTTGCCGAAACCAGCCAGGAACGGCTCGGCCAGTTGCTCGACCCGTTGAAGGAACGCATCCAGTCCTTCGAAAAGCGCGTGGAAGAGAGCTATCAGAACGAGGCACGTGAGCGCTTTTCCCTGGCCAAAGAGCTTGAGCGCCTGCAACAACTGAACTTGCGTCTGTCAGACGAGGCCACCAACCTGACCCGTGCCCTCAAGGGCCAGAAAACCCAGGGTAACTGGGGCGAACTGATCCTCGAACGTGTGCTGGAACATGCCGGGCTGGAGAAGGGCCGTGAGTACCAGACCCAGGTCAGCCTCAAGGGCCCGGACGGCGAACGCTTCCAGCCGGATGTGTTGATCATGTTGCCCGGTGACAAACAGGTGGTGGTGGACTCCAAGGTCAGCCTGACGGCGTATCAGCAGTACGTCGCGGCCGATGATGAGGTGATCGGCCAGGCGGCCTTGAAGCAGCATGTGCTGTCGCTGCGCAATCATGTCAAAGGCTTGGCCGGCAAGGATTACAAACGCCTGGAAGGCCTGCATAGCCTGGATTTCGTGTTGCTGTTCGTGCCGATCGAAGCGGCGTTTTCTGCCGCCTTGCAGGCTGAGCCGAACTTGTTCCAGGAAGCCTTCGACCGCCATATCGTGATTGTCAGCCCCACGACCTTGCTCGCCACCTTGCGGGTGATCGACAGCCTGTGGAAGCAGGAGCGCCAAAGCCAGAACGCCAGGGAGATCGCCGAGCGTGCCGGGTGGCTGTACGACAAGTTTGTGTTGTTTATCCAGGACCTGGACGAAGTGGGCAACCGTCTGCAGCAGTTGGATAAAGCTTACAGCGCAGCGCGGAACAAACTGACAGATGGACGCGGAAATCTGGTCAGCCGCACCGAACAACTCAGACTGCTCGGCGCCCGCGCCAGTAAAAGTCTGCCGGCTGATTTGCTGGAGCGGGCCATGACCGACTCCGACGGCGTGGCACACCTCCCCGAATAAACGCAGAGCTAAATGTGGGAGGGGGCTTGCCCCGATGGCGGTAGACCAGTCGCCAGGTGTTTGGCTGCTATACCCTCATCGGGAGCAAGCGCCCTCCCACCTCTTTACCGGGTACATCCGGTTTACAGAGGTAAGTGCCTGCTGAGCAACGCCCGCAGCGCCGCCGGCTTCACCGGCTTGGCCAAATAATCCAAGCCGGCGGCATGCACCTCGGCCACCATCTCGGGACGGCCGTCCGCACTGATGACTACGCCGGGGATCGGCTCCGCCAACTGTGCCCGCAGCCACCCCATCAATTCAGTGCCGGTCTCGCCGTGGTCCAGGTGGTAATCCACCAACGCCAACTGCGGCCGCACGCCTTCTGCCAGCAGCGCCGCGCATTGCGCCTGGTCGGTGGCGGTCCACACCTCGCAGCCCCAGCGCGTCAGCAGGCTGCGCATGCCAATCAGGATGCTCTCTTCGTTATCCACGCACAGCACCTGCGCGCCGCTCAGCGGCAAGCCATTTTCTTGGGGGGCCTTGGCCTGTGGGCTGGTTTGATTGCGCGCCAGCGGTACGCGCACGCTGAATACGCTGCCCTTGCCGGGCCACGAACGCACGCTGAGGCGATGGCCCAGCACGCGGCACAGGCCGTCGGCGATTGCCAGGCCCAGGCCCAGGCCTTTCTCGGCGCGGGTCTGGTGGCTGTCCAGGCGTTTGAACTCTTCGAAGATCACCTTCTGTTTATCCTGCGGGATACCGGGGCCGCGGTCCCATACTTCCAGGCACAGCTCGCCCTTGCGTCGGCGCACGCCAAGCAGCACCGGGCCATCGGCATAGCGAAAAGCGTTGGTCAGGAAGTTCTGCAGGATCCGTCGCAGCAGCTTGATGTCGCTGTCGATGCGCATGCGACTGCCGCGCAGGCGAAACCGCAGGCCTTGCTCCTGGGCCAGGGCCTTGAATTCCGCGCCCAGGGTGTCGAACAGTTCGTTGAGCACAAAGGGCTGGCGTTGCGGGTTGATCTTGCCGTTTTCCAGGCGCGAGATATCCAACAAGTCGCTGATCAGGTCTTCGGCGGAGCGCAGCGAACTGTCCAGGTGCTGCACCAGTTGCCGGGCTTCGCTGGAGAGGCCGTCGTTCTGATGGGAGAGGGCAGCGGAGAACAGGCGTGCGGCGTTCAGCGGTTGCATCAAGTCATGACTGACTGCCGCGAGGAAGCGAGTCTTCGACTGGCTGGCGGACTCGGCCACGCCTTTGGCATCGGTGAGTGCCACATTGAGCTGCGACAGTTCATGGGTGCGCTCGGTCACCCGTTGCTCAAGGCCTTCGTTGGCTTCGGTAAGTGCCTGCTCGGCTTCGCGGAACGCTGTAATGTCGGTGAAACTCATGACAAAGCCGCCGCCTGGCATCGGGTTGCCGATCAGCTCGATTACCCGCCCATTGGGAAACAGCCGTTCTGAGGTGTGAGCGCGGCCCTGGCGCATCCAGTGCAGGCGTCGCGCCACATGTACTTCGGCTTCGCCTGGGCCGCACAGGCCGCGTTCGGCGTTGTAGCGAATAATGTCGGCAATCGGCCGACCAACGCTGATCAGCCCGTCAGGGTAGTTGAACAACTCCAGGTAACGTCGGTTCCAGGCCACCAGCTTGAGGGACTGGTCCACCACGCTGATGCCCTGGGTGATGTTTTCGATGGCGCCTTGCAGCAACGCGCGGTTGAACTGCAGCACTTCCGAGGCTTCGTCGGCGATGCGTACTACGTCCTCCAGTTGCATTTCCCGCCCTTCAATCGCCGCTTTTACTACAGCGCGCGTCGAAGAAGCGCCGAGCACACCGGCCAATAGGCGTTCGGTGTGGGCAATCCAGTCGTTGTCGGCATTCTGATTGGGGTTGAAGCCTTTGCCCTGGCGATAGGCGAAGCGGATAAAACTCTGCTGGGCGCGCTCTTCACCGACAAAACGCGCCGCGAGGCTGAGCAGGTCGCTGATCTGTACCGAGAGCATCGAGCGGGCGTTGGCGCGCTGGCTGATTTCCTGGCCGATAAAGCGCCCGGCTTGCCAGTGTTCAGACACGCGGGTACGCGACAGCATCGACACCCACACAAACAACGTGAAGTTGCCTGCCAGGGAGAACACGGTGCCCAGGGTCAGTGACGTGACGGACAAGCCGAGCGGGTGGGAATGCATCCATGTCAGCCCTGGGAAAAGGCTGAGGGACCAGCCCAGGCTTTTCGCGGTTACGGGTAGGACCAGGGTGTAGAACCACAGGAATGTACCCGCTGCCAACCCGGCAAACACACCCCTTCGGTTGGCCTGTTTCCAATACAGCGCGCCGAGCATCGCGGGGGCGAGTTGGGTGACGGCGGCAAAGGCGATCTGGCCGATGGTGGCCAGGCTCGCCGTAGAGCCCAGCAGGCGGTAGCTGACATACGCGAGCAGCAAGATGATCACGATGCTGACCCGGCGCACCGAGAGCATCCAATGACGGAACACCTCGAAAGGTCGTTCGGCGCTGGAGCGCCGCAACAGCCACGGCAGCAACATATCGTTGGAGACCATGGTCGACAGGGCGATGCTCGCCACAATCACCATGCCGGTGGCCGCCGATGCGCCGCCGATAAACGCCAGCACCGCCAGCGCCGGGTGGGCTTCGGCCATAGGCAGGCTGATCACGTAGGAGTCGGGCAGCACCGAACCGGGCAGCAGCATTTTGCCGCCGAGGGCGATGGGGATCACGAACAATGCGGCAAGGATCAGGTAAGCGGGAAAGACCCACTTGGCCACGCGCAAATCCTGGGGGTCGATGTTTTCCACCACCGTCACATGAAACTGGCGCGGTAGGCAGATGATCGCCATCATCGCGACGCCGGTCTGCACTACCATCGATGGCCAGTTGACGGTTTCCTTCCAGTATTCCTCCAGCCGTGGTGCCAGCATCGCTTGGCTGAACAGGTCACCGAAACCGTCATACAGGCCGTAGGTTACAAACGCGCCGACGGCGAGAAACGCAAACAGCTTGACCAAAGATTCAAACGCAATCGCCAGCACCATGCCACGGTGGTGCTCCGTGGCGTCGAGGTTGCGCGTACCAAACACGATGGTGAACAACGCCAGCACCAGCGACACGATCAGTGCGGTGTCCTGGGCGCGGGTGCCGGTGGTGTCGGCCCCCGCGCCGATCAGCAGGTTCACCCCCAGCACGATGCCTTTGAGTTGCAGGGCGATATACGGCAGCACGCCCACCAGGCAGATCAGCGCGACCACCACAGCCAGTGACTGGGACTTGCCGTAGCGTGCGGCGATGAAGTCGGCGATGGAGGTGATGTTTTCCTGCTTGCTGATCAGGATCATCTTTTGCAGCACCCAGGGTGCCAACACCAGTAACAGCACTGGCCCTAGATAGATGGGTAAAAACGCCCACAGCTGTTCGGCGGCCTGGCCTACGGCACCGAAGAAGGTCCAACTGGTGCAATACACCGCCAGCGACAGGCTGTACACCCAGGCGCGCACACGTGGCGGCAACGGAGCGCGGCGACGGTCCCCGTAGAAGGCAATGGCAAACATAATGGCCATATAGGCCAGGGCAACGGCGGCGATCAGCCCGCTGGACAGCGTCATGGTAACTCCGAGCATAAGAACACCCAGGCATTCCAGGCCCGGTTGGACAGTCTCGCATGATGGCCGGGGTTAGTCAGTGTCGACCAAGGTCGTGTGGGATCTAATGTCGCAGGGAGGCGTTCAGCGTGGCGGCAGGGTTTTCTGGCGCACGATGTAGATCGTCACCAGCACCGCACTGGTCAGCATGAACCCTCGTGCCCAGGGCAGCGGCACCAGGTAACAGGACAGGCCGATGCTCAGCCACATCAAGCCGATGGCGTAGACCTTGCCTTTGAGCGGGATGCCGTTGCCGTCCAGATAGTCACGAATCCAGGGGCCCAGGCGCGGGTGTTCCACCAGCCAGTGGTAGAAGCGCGGGGAGCTGCGGGCGAAGCAGGCAGCGGCGAGCAGGAGGAAGGGTGTGGTCGGCAATACCGGTAGGAAAATGCCGATCACCCCTAGCGCCACGCTCAACCAGCCGATGGCCAGCAGTGCGTAGCGCAGGAGGAGCGAGCGATTGCCCATGGGTGTCACGGGCAAGCGACTCAGTGGTGACGTGGCTTGAGGATTGCCGGTTTTTCGTCAGGGGCGTTGCACAGCAGGTACAGGGCGGTCAGGGCTTCCGGGATCTGTACGATCATGTCGTCCATCAGGTTGGCGTCGGCGGCGATGTCGGAAAATTCCGGCTGGTCGTCGAACAGGCCCGAACCGACCATGATCGGCAGCAGCATTTCGCTGACTTCTTCCTCGGCGGTTTCGAACCAGGCGGCTTCGCGCAGGAACACGCCTTCCATGAAGCCAATGCACCAGCCGCGCAGGTCGGAATCGTCCGGCTCTTCGCCCAGGTCCAGCTCGCACGGCAGCTCGAATTCCTCGTCGGACGCCAGTTGGCGACCGATGTGGGCTTTGAGGGCCAGCAGGGTGGCTTCGATTTCTTCGCGCTGGGCAGCGTCGGCGTAGTGCGGCTCTTCGGCGAAAAGCGCGTCGATCCACTCACGGTCGGGTACGACTTCGGCGCAGATCGAAAGGGCGGTCAGGTAGCCGTGGGCGGCCACGTAGTCCAGCGCCTCGTCATGCAGCTCGTCGGCGTCGAGGAAGGCTTGCAGGCGGGTTAGTTGCTCAGCGAAGGACATTGAAGGACTACCTTGGGAATAAACGATGCTGAATTCTAGGCCTTCTTGCGCGCCCAAGCCAGTCGGCATGCATATTTGCCAGCTTTGGAGGCGGGCAGCAATTCGTCAGTGGCGCCCTTTGGCAGATGACGCTCGGGTATACTGCCGCGTTTTGTGATGCCCCTGCAGGCCAAGCGCCAGGCCGAGAAAACTTCGCTTACGGATTATTTTTCGTGTACTCGTTTTTTTCGGCCAGCCTGTACAGAGGGATTTCGGCACTATTTTGTTGGAGTTATACATGCTCGATCAGGCTCAACGCGTCCTCAAGGACATCTTCGGCTACGACAGTTTTCGTGGCCGCCAGGGTGCGATCATTGAGCGCGTGGCCAGCGGCGGCGATGCCCTGGTACTGATGCCTACCGGTGGCGGCAAATCGTTGTGCTTCCAGGTGCCTTCGTTGCTGCGCAACGGGCTGGCGGTGGTGGTGTCACCGCTGATCGCATTGATGGATGACCAGGTGGCGACCCTGGAAGAACTTGGTGTCGCCGCCGCCGCGCTGAACTCCACCCTTAGTGCTGAGCAGCAGCGCGACTTGGCCGCACGTATCAAGCGCGGTGAGGTGAAGATGCTCTACCTGGCCCCCGAACGCCTGGTGCAGCCGCGCATGCTGGCCTTCTTGCAGAGTCTGGAAATTGCCCTGTTCGCCATCGATGAGGCGCATTGCGTCTCGCAATGGGGCCATGATTTCCGGCGCGAATATTTGCAGTTGGGTCAATTGGCCGAACTCTTCCCCGACGTTCCGCGTATCGCCCTGACAGCCACCGCCGACAAGCGCACCCGCGAAGAAATCGTCGAGCGCCTGCACCTGCAGAACGCCGAGCGTTTCCTGTCGAGTTTCGACCGCCCGAATATCTTCTACCGTATCGTGCCCAAGGAGCAGCCGCGCAAACAGTTGCTGGCGTTCCTCTCCGAGCGCCGCAGCGATGCCGGCATCGTCTATTGCCTGTCGCGCAAGAAGGTCGATGAAGTGGCCGCGTTCCTCTGTGAACAGGGCTACCCGGCGCTGCCATACCATGCCGGCCTGCCCAACGAAACGCGCTCGGCCCACCAGAAGCGCTTCCTCAATGAGGAAGGCCTGATCATGGTGGCAACCATCGCGTTCGGCATGGGCATCGACAAATCCAACGTGCGTTTCGTGGCCCATATGGATTTGCCCAAGTCCCTTGAGGCGTACTACCAGGAGACCGGACGTGCCGGCCGTGATGGCCTGCCGGCGGATGCCTGGATGGTCTACGGCCTGCAGGACGTGGTCATGCTCAAGCAGATGTTGCAGAACTCCGAAGGCGATGAGCGCCACAAGCGACTGGAGCAGCACAAACTCGACGCCATGCTCTCGCTGTGCGAAGAGACCCGCTGCCGTCGCCAGACCTTGCTGGCGTATTTCGACGAAGACATGCCGCAGCCGTGCGGTCACTGTGACAACTGCATCGATGGCGTGCAGACCTGGGACGCCACCGAGCCCGCGCGTCAGGCACTGTCGACCATCTACCGCACCGGCCAGCGTTATGGCGTGGGCCACCTGGTGGATGTGTTGCTGGGCAAGGACAACGAGAAAGTCCGCAGCTTCGGCCACGAAAAACTCTCGGTCTACGGTGTTGGTAAAGCCCGCGCCGAGGGCGAGTGGCGTTCGCTGTTCCGGCAGATGGTCGCGCGCGGCCTGGTGGACATCGATATCGAAGGCTACGGCGGGCTGCGGCTGAACGACAGTTGCCGTGCGCTGCTCAAGGGTGAGGTGAGCCTGGAGTTGCGCCGTGACCTCAAGCCACAGACCACCGCCAAGACCAGCACCAGCCAGGCCAGCCAGCTTGTACGGGGCGAGGAACGCGAACAGTGGGAAGCGCTGCGTACCCTGCGACGCAAACTGGCCCAGGAACACAGCGTGCCGCCCTACGTTATTTTCCCCGACTCCACCTTGCTGGAAATGCTGCGCGAGCAGCCCACCACCATGGCCGAGATGGCGCGGGTCAGCGGCGTCGGTGCGCGCAAGCTGGAGCGTTATGGCCAGGCGTTC
Source organism: Pseudomonas sp. S35 (assembly GCF_009866765.1). Lineage (NCBI taxonomy): Bacteria > Pseudomonadati > Pseudomonadota > Gammaproteobacteria > Pseudomonadales > Pseudomonadaceae > Pseudomonas > Pseudomonas sp. S35. Next base: position 4,682,462 of record NZ_CP019431.1, on the reverse strand, counting down.
CTCGAAGTGCTCGGCGGCCAGGCCGACGCACCGAAGGAAATTGCCGATATTCGCCACGAACTGATCAGTCTCGCACGCGCTGGCATGACCCCGATCCAGATCGCCGGCCAACTGCAATGCTCGGAGAAAAACGTCTACACCTTGCTCGCCGAATCCATCGGCCAGCAGCAGTTGTCTCTGGAGCAGGCCCTTGATTTGCCGGAAGATTTGCTTGGTGAAATCCAGGATGCGTTCCTCGACGGAGAAGGCGAGTTGCCACCCGTTGCCGAGATCGCACCACTGTTTACCGGGCGTGTTCCTGAGGGCGTTTTGTACTGCGTACGGGCCGCCTTGCAGTCTGAATTCGAAATTTAGTGTGCCAATTACGACAATGTAACGAATCAGTACATAGCAACTCTTGCCTACGGGCATTGCTCATGCTTAGCTGACTAATAATTAGCCATACTCTCTTTTCAGTCTAAAACATGAGTTTTTTATGCCGTTAACCGATCAACACCGTTTTGGCATGCAACTGGCGCAAATGTCCCGGGGTTGGCGCGCCGAGCTTGACCGCCGCCTGGCGGGGCTTGGCTTGTCCCAGGCGCGCTGGCTGGTGTTGTTGCACCTGGCCCGTTTTGAAGAAGCACCCACTCAGCGTGAGCTGGCACAAAGTGTTGGCGTCGAAGGGCCGACCCTGGCTCGGTTGCTCGACAGCCTGGAAGGTCAGGGCCTGGTGCAACGTCAGGCGGTGGTGGAAGATCGTCGCGCCAAACGCATCCTGCTGTGTGACACCGCCCGGCCGCTGATCGAACAGATTGAAACCATCGCCACGGCCCTGCGCCACGAGCTGTTCGTGGGTGTGGACGAAGCCGATTTGAGTGTGTGCATGCGGGTGCATGGTCACATCCTGGCGAATCTGGAAAAGTCCTGATCTAAACGCTGATTATGCCCGGCTGGCTTGCTGTGGTGAGCGGGCCCGCTCACCACAATTCAGCGCTTCAGCACGGGTTCAGCGTAGCGTCAAAACGTCTGCCCCAGGTTCAAGTACACCGCCTTCTGATTGTCGTCATTGAACCCGTAGCTGAAATTCAGCGGCCCCAGCGGCGTATCAAACCCCAGGAAAATACTCGCAGCGTTGATGTAGCCGCTGTCGAATTCATTGTCGTTGTTCCAGGCCCGGCCCCGCTCCAGGGACGCGCCCATATACAACGGGAAATCCAGCGGCAGGTAAGAGCGCGGCGTCAGCCGGCGGTAGTACACCGCGCGCATCAAGCTGATGTTCTGTCCGGAAATCGCATCCTGGCGGAAACCCGACAACTGCCGTGCACCGCCCAGCAGAAAGCTGGAAATCACCACGTCCGAATCATCCAGGGTGCGCCCGTAGCGACCACCCAGTACCAGGGTGTCCGGGCCATGGCTCATGGCTTTGTCCAGCTTGAACTCCCATTGCCGGTAGCGCTGGTCCGAGCCCAATCCTGGTTCGAACTCGCGGTACGCCAGGCCGATGTCCTCGCCGGAGTGCGGGAAGTACACGTTATCCAACGAGTCGAAGGAATATTTGAGCTCATAGAAGCCTTCGCTGAAGCTCACGCTCGGCAGGTCGCGGTCGCCAATGCGCACATCCGCCTTGCCCCAGGCTTCGCCGACCCCGAAGCGAATCTCACCACTGTTGCCGATCTGGCGCCCCACGTTCAGACCGAAACCATAACGTTCCAGGCGGTATTCGGAGATGGGATCGTTGTCCAGGATCAGCTCGACGTTCTGCGCCTGGGCACTGAGGTAGGGCGCGATGAAGTAGCGTGAGCCCGCATCCATCGGTTGGTAGAACTCGCTGTACAACTCCTGCCGGTCACCGATCTGCACGCGCGTCAGCCACTCGGCGCCGAGGCGGTTGATGCCGTTCATGCGGTAGCTGGCGCCGAGGTTGAAGGCGCTGTCGCCGCGCATATCGTCCGATAGGTTCAAGCCCAGGCGCAGGTAGTCGGTGCCGCTGCGCTTGCCGCGTGCGCTGATCACCAGGGTGTTGTCCTGGCCCTTTTTCACCACGCGGTATTGGACCTGTTCGAAATAGTCCAGGCCGTAGAGGGTGCCCATATCGGTTTGCAGGCGGCCAAGGTTCAAGGGTTCGCCCAGGGGTTGGCGGATGTAGTAGCGGATCACGTCGTCGCTGACTTTCGAGTCGTTCTCCAGCTTGATCGCGGTGATCACCGGGGTACGCTCGCCCGGCGTACGCGCAGCCACCAATTCGGGGTCGACCGGTTCGGCGGGGCGCAAATGGGCCAGGCGCAGGTCGAGGGCACGGGTGGCGCGGTAGCCGGCGTCGATCATGTCCTTGGCACGGCCGAAATCGGTCACGCCGTAGGCGGCCAGGGGCGGCTGGATCAGCACGTCCTTGGGGTTGAGGGCCTTGAGCTGTTCTTCGGAGTTGCGCCGGGTCATCAGGGTAATGGACTGGTTGAGCACATCCACCACGGTCGCCAGTTGCTTGCGCGAGCGCAACGGTGTGCCGATGTCGACCACGATGGCGATGTCCACGCCCATCTCCCGCGCCACATCCAGTGGGATGTTATCGGTCATGCCGCCATCCACCAGCAGGCGCCCATCCAGCTCCACGGGGGCGAACACCGCCGGGATCGACATGCTGGCGCGGATCACCTGGGGCAGGTGGCCCTTGCTGAACACTACCTTTTCGCCGGTGGTGATATCGGTGGCCACGGCGCGGAAGGGGATCGGCAGTTTGTCGAAATTGCGCGTGTTGCTGCTGTGGGCGAACATGCTTTCCAGTAGCAGCGCCAGGTTCTGGCCCTGGATCACCCCAAGCGGCAGGCCGAGGCTGCCGTCATCGCGAAAGCTGAGTTTCTGTTTGACCAGGAAATCCCGGTCATCCTGCTTGCGCCGAAACGGCACGTCTTCACGCGGCGGCGCGTCGGACAACGCTTGCTGCCAGTCGATACTCAGCGCGAGCTTTTCCAGTTCGTCGATCTTGTAACCCGAGGCATATAGCCCGCCGATCACCGCGCCCATGCTGGTGCCGGCGATGGCGTCGATATGGATACCCTGTTCCTCCAGGGCCTTGAGCACACCAATATGCGCCAGGCCACGGGCGGCACCGCCGGACAGCACCAGGCCGATTTTCGGCCGTGGCGGTTCAACGGCGTCTGCTAGCAGGGGGATCAGGCAGAGGAACAGGCAGGACAGCAGGCGGCGCATCAGGAATCTCAAGGCTGGGCGATAAAGGCCGGTATTATAGCCACTCGATCCCCATCCCTCGTCATGCCAGGAATTTGTCAAATGATGTCCGTCAGCAAACCCGAGATCGTCATCACGTATTGCACGCAATGCCAGTGGTTGCTGCGCGCCGCGTGGCTGGCCCAGGAACTGTTGAGTACGTTTGCCGAAGACCTTGGCAAAGTGTCGCTGGAACCGGCGACTGGCGGAGCATTTCGCATCACCTGCGATGGCGTGCAGATCTGGGAGCGCAAGGCTGATGGTGGCTTCCCGGAAGCCAAGGTGCTCAAGCAGCGCGTACGCGATCAGATCGACCCGCAGCGTGACCTGGGGCACAACGACCGCACGCAGTGAAGGTCACCGCCATCGGCTGGCGGTGACTGATGGGGGCCGCTACTTGGCGGCCATTTTGCTTTTGACGAAGCCCACGACCCACGTCAGCACCAGGCCACCGACGCCACCGCCGACAATATTGCTGCCGACCGCCGCCACATCCAGCGCCTCGCCGCCCGAGGTACCCGTCAGCGCCGCTGCGACCTGGCCCAGCACGAGCCCGCCGATACCGCCCAGCATGGTGTTGAGCCCGGTCCCCAGGCTTTGTTTGGTCATGCCGGCCAAGTTGCCGCCGATGACACCGCTGATGATCTGAACCAGCAAGCTGATAAACATTTCCATGATGAAACCCCTGCATCGCGTTTAAGGAGTGACCACTCGCTTGCAGCAACTGCAAAGAACACCACGGCTGTCGTCGAGCTGTCAGTTATCCGTTGAACGACTACAGACTGTTGCGGATGTTTAAAGTATAGATCAGGCCGTTGCAGTCGGCTGTTTGGCCTGGCTGGCGCTGCCCATCAGCCCCGAGAGCACAATGGCGACGATGATCAGCGCGCCCCCCAGCAGCATGCGCAGCGTCGGCGTTTCGGCAAACAGCAGCCAGGCAACCGTGATGCCGTAGACCGGCTCCATGGCAAATACCACCGAGGCGGTACGCGCCTTGATCACCGCAAGGCTGGCGACAAACAGGCTGTGGGCCAGGCCGGTGCAGAACACGCCGAGCAGGCCGATCCACAACCAGTCCAGCGCCCGCACATCGGCCAGCCCCGGCGCGGCGACGGGCAACAGGCACGCCGCGACCACGACGTTCTGGCACAGCGCTGCCTGTACGGCGGGAATGCGCCCGGAACTGGCGCGGTTATTCAGCGACAACAACGAGAACAGCAGCCCCGAGGCGATACCCCAGAGCAGGCCGCCGGTGGCGGCGCTGGCCAGGTTGAAGTCCGGCGTCACCAACACCAGGCCAACGGTGACGAGCGCCACCAGCACCACTTCATTGGCGCGAATGCGTTCGCGGAAGATCAGCCCTTCAAGGATCACGGTAAACGCCGGAAAGGCCGTAAAGCCGAGGGTGGCGACGGCCACGCCAGCCACTTTGACCGCCATGAAGAACGTCACCCAATGCGCCGCCAGTAGCACGCCGCTGACCAACAGGCGTTTCCAGTCGCGCAGCTCCAGGGTTTTCCACGGGGCGTTGCTGGCGAAGCGCGCAAACACTGCCAATGCGATCACGGCAAACGCGGCGCGACCGAATACGATAATGGCCGGCGAGGCGGCCGCCAGCTTGCCGAATACGCCGGTAAGGCCAAACATCAGTGCGCCGATATGCAGGGCGCCGAGGGCTGAGCGGGGAGTCATTGCGATCCTTGAACCAACGGGGTGACAGAATCGCAGTCTAGAGGCTGCGGGTATGGGCGTCTGTCGCGCAGCTCGCGATTTTTAGCGCAAGACTCTTCCTACGTTACGCGGCGCAATGCCCCAGGTGATGCGCCAAACTCGCGCAACATGGCGGCGGCAAAGGCGCTTTGGGAGGTGTAGCCGACACGCTCGGCGATTTCACCGATGGGCAGCGGCGTCTCGCGCAGCAGGTTCAAGGCCAGTTGCAAACGACGGCTGCGGATGTAATCCATGGGCGTTTGCCCGCATTCGGCGACAAAGCGCGCGTGCAGGCGCGCCACCGACAGATCGGCGATCCGCGCCAGGTCGGCGACCTGCAGCGGATGGGCGACGTGCCGTTCGATATGCGCATTGAACGCCGCGTACGGCAGGCGCCGGCCGGGCACCGGTTGGGGCAGCGAGTGATTGAGGCTGGCCAGCAACAGCACCGCGCCCTGCTGCACGATCAGCGGGTCATCCACCGGGCTGTGGGCCAGCCATTGCACCAGTTGGTGTTGCCGCGAATCCAAGGCCAGGCGCGTCGGTTGGTCGAGCAGGCGGCGGCTGGCATCGGCGTGCTCGCCCAAAGATTGCACTACCCAGTGCTCGGTGGGCACATCCAGTACCAGGCAGCGGCTGCCATCGCGGCTGCCGCAGGCATGATGGGCGCAGAAGGGCAGCACCATCACGCTGCTTTCACGCACCTGGCTGCCACGGCCATCGACTTCCAGGTCCAGGTGACCGGACAGGCCGAACACCAACTGCGCATGGTCATGGCTGTGGTCGATGGGCGCTTCGAGGTAGTGGCGTAGCGTGAGGCTCGGTCCCATCGCTGTCTCCTATGCAGGTCGCCAGTCTACAACGCTTCGCGGCCGCACGCGTTGTCATCAGACTGACGCGCCGCTGTCATGGGCTATTAATCGCCGTGGCGCAAGCTCGCGAAAACAGCGTCGAGGGATGCCCATGACCAGTGCCGAGTTCACCAAACCCAGCCGTAAGCAACGCGTGCGTACCCTGTGGATTTCCGATGTGCACCTGGGCACCCGGGATTGCCAGGCCGAACATTTGTCGCAATTTCTCAAGGGCTACCACGCCGACAAGGTGTACCTGGTCGGCGATATCATCGACGGCTGGAAAATGCGCGGCGGCATGTATTGGCCCCAAGCCCACACCAACGTCATCCGCCGTCTGCTGACCATGGCCAAGCGCGGCACCGAGGTGATCTACGTCACCGGTAATCACGACGAGTTCCTGCGGCGCTATTCCAAGTTGATCCTGGGCAATATCCAATTGGTCGATGAGGCCGTGCACGTGACCGCCGATGGCCGGCATTTGCTGGTGATCCACGGCGATCAGTTTGACGTGATCACCCGTTATCACCGCTGGCTCGCCTTCCTCGGCGACTCGGCCTATGAGTTCACCCTCACCCTGAACCGCTGGTTGAACCACTGGCGAGCGCGGTACGGCTATGGTTATTGGTCGCTGTCGGCGTACCTGAAGCACAAGGTCAAAACCGCCGTGAGCTTTATCAGCGATTTCGAAGAAGCCATCGCCCACGAAGTGACCAAGCGCGAATTGCATGGCGTGGTGTGTGGGCATATTCACCATGCCGAGATTCGCAAGGTGGGCGAGGTGGATTACCTCAATTGCGGGGATTGGGTGGAGTCGTGCACGGCGTTGATCGAGCACTGGGATGGGCAGATCGAGTTATATCGGTTGGCGGATGCGCAGGCGAAAGAGGCGCTGCTCAAGGCCGAGATGGTCGCAGGCTGAAGGGGGTGCTCGGTCAAAATGTGGGAGGGGGCAAGCCCCCTCCCACAATGAGTCCCGTTATTTTCAGCTGGAGACGTCAGCGATAGCCAGGGCCAGCAACGCCAATCGCGTCGCATCCGCCCCGGCCACATTCGCCCGCCCCGAACTGACCATGTACACACTGTGCTTCTCACGCAGTTGCTTGACCTGTTCGGCACTCAAGCCGGTGTAGGAAAACATCCCGCGTTGCGCGCCGATATGCGCAAACTGCTCAGCCAGCCCATGGGGCGCCAGCGCCTCCACCAGCCCGGAACGCAACTGCGCGATCCGTGAGCGCATGGCTTCGACTTCGCCGCTCCACAGTGCCTTGAGCTCGGCATCCCCAAGGATGGTCGCCACGACAGCCGCACCATGATCCGGCGGCGTCGACCACAGGTTGCGCGCGATATTCGCCAGTTGGCTGCGCACGTCCGTGAGTTTTTCCGCATCTGCCGCACATACGATCAATGCGCCGACCCGGTCGCTGTACAGGCCGAAGTTCTTCGAGCAGGAGCTGGTGACCAGCACTTCCGGCAGTTCTGCAGCAAACAAGCGCACCGCCCAGGCGTCCTGCTCCAGGCCGTCGCCGAAGCCCTGGTAGGCAAAGTCGATCAGTGGCAGCAGTCGGCGCTCGCGCACGATCTGCAGCACCTGGCGCCAGTCGTCCTGGGACAGGTCGAAACCGGTGGGGTTGTGGCAGCAGGCGTGCAGCAGGACCACGTCGCCCTGGGGCACCGTGGAAAGAGTGGCCAACATCGCCGCCACATCCAGGCGATTGTCGGTGCCCACGTACGGATAGTGGCTGACCTTGAGCCCGGCCTTGGCGAAGATGCTTTCGTGGATCGGCCAGGTCGGGTTGCTCAGCCACACGCCACGGCCCGGCAGGCTGTGGGCGATAAAGTCGGCGCTCAAACGCAGGGCACCCGTGCCGCCTGGGGTTTGGGTTGCGCCCGCACGCCGCTCCTGGATCAGGCGGGAGTCGGCGCCGAGCACCAGCTCGCTGATCAACGCGCCAAAACGGGTATTGCCGTGGCCGCCGATGTAGGTTTTGGTGGCCTGGGTATCGACCAGGCGCTGTTCGGCCAGCTTCACGGCGTGCGGAATCGGCGTCAGGCCCTGGTCGTCCTTATAAACGCCCACGCCGAGGTCGAACTTGTTCGGGTTGGTGTCCTGGGCATACAGGTCCATCAACCCGAGGATCGGGTCGCCGGGTACGCGGCCAATGGCATCGAAATGCATTACTTGCGGCCCTCGGCGTCCTTGGCCACGTCGTCGGTGCGTGCGGCCATGATGAAGTCGTTGCGGTGCAGGCCCTTGATCGAGTGGCTCCACCAGGTCACGGTGACTTTGCCCCATTCGGTGAGCAGGCCTGGGTGATGGCCTTCGGCCTCAGAGATTTCACCCATTGCATTGGTAAACGCCAGGGCGAATTTGAAGTTCTTGAACAGGAAAACCTTTTCCAGCTGCATCACGCCATCGCGCACTTCGATGTTCCAGTCGGGGATCTGCTTGATCAGTACCGGCAGTTCTTCGTCGCTGACTTGCGGGGCATCGGCGCGGCAAGCTTCGCAGTGGGCTTGGTTCAAGGTGGTCATGGTCGGTGTCCTGAATTCGAATAGGTGAAGGTCAGTGGCGTCACCCTAAAGCAACGCGGGGCCAGGGAACAGACTCACCTGGCCTTAAAAGACGCAGTTCAAGCAGCCTTTGGTTTGGGCGGAAATTTGGGGGTGTGCAAGCCAAGCTGCATACCGCGCTCGACCATGCCCATGATGTCTTCCTGCGCCACGTCGAACAGGCGCTTGAGCTCGGGCAGCACGAAATAGAGCGGTTGCAGGATGTCGATGCGATACGGCGTGCGCATCGCCTCCAGCGGGTCGAACGCTTGATGTTCAGGCGCGTCCGACAGGCAGTACACGCTTTCCTTGGGTGACGACAAAATCCCGCCACCGTAGATGCGTCGACCTGCGGGCGTATCCACCAGGCCAAACTCGATGGTCATCCAGTACAGGCGCGCCAGGTACACCCGTTGCTCCTTAGTGGCCGCCAGGCCGAGCTTGCCATAGGTGTGAGTGAATTCGGCGAACCAAGGGTTGGTCAGCAAGGGGCAGTGGCCAAAGATCTCGTGGAAAATATCCGGCTCTTGCAGGTAGTCCAGTTCTTCGCGGGTACGAATAAACGTCGCCACCGGAAATTGCTTGTTGGCGAGCAGTTCAAAGAAGGTCTGGAAGGGAATCAGTGCGGGGACGCGGGCAACTTGCCAGCCGGTGGTCTCGGCCAACACTTGGTTGATTTCGCCCAATTGCGGAATGCGATCCAGCGGCAGGCCGAGCTTGTCGATGCCGTCCAGGTATTCCTGGCAGGCGCGGCCCTCGATCACTTTCAACTGGCGCGTGATCAGGGTGTTCCACACGGCGTGTTCTTCTGGCGAGTAGTGGATAAAACCTTGCGCATCGGGCTCGCGGGCCACGTAGTGCGTTTGCTTCATACGGCTCTCCTGCTAGGCATTCGTTCTTGTTATGTCCTGCGATGATGAACCTATTGATAACCCTCACGGGGCAAGATTTCATCCGCCTGCGGCCCAGGGTTGTAGGAAAAGCAACTGACTTTCGTAAAGTAATCGTTACGGGTCTGGGGTTGGTCGCGGTAATGGGCTGTGAAAAGCCCGCGCTCTGTCACATAATCTTGACGAGTATCTGCGCCCAGCGACAAAAAGACGCGGCGCCTACCCACTGTTCGGGCCCTTTCATGCGTATCAAAGTGCACTGCCAGAACCGCATCGGCATCCTGCGGGACATCCTCAACCTGTTGGTGGAGTACGGCGTCAACGTCGCCAAGGGCGAGGTCGGCGGGGAGCATGGCAATGCCATCTACCTGTTTTGCCCGAACCTGGTGAACATGCAGTTCCAGGCGCTGCGCCCGCAGTTCGAGGCGATTGCCGGGGTATTTGGGGTTAAGCGGGTAGGGCTGATGCCCAGCGAGCGGCGGCATATGGAGCTCAATGCCTTGTTGGGTGCCTTGGAGTTTCCGGTGCTGTCCATCGACATGGGCGGCTCCATCGTTGCTGCCAACCGTGCGGCGGCGCAGTTGCTCGGGGTGCGTGTGGACGAGGTGCCGGGTATTGCGCTGTCGCGCTACGCCGAGGATTTCGACTTGCCGCAGTTGGTGCGCGCGAGCAAGTCGCGGATCAATGGCCTGCGGGTCAAGGTCATGGGCGACGTATTCCTGGCGGACATCGCGCCGCTGCAATCGTCCGAGCACGATGACAGCGAAGCGATGGCCGGTGCCGTGCTGACCCTGCACCGCGCCGACCGGGTGGGTGAGCGTATCTACAACGTGCGCAAGCAGGAACTGCGCGGCTTTGACAGCATCTTCCAAAGCTCCAAAGTGATGGCGGCAGTGGTGCGTGAAGCCCGGCGCATGGCGCCGCTGGACGCGCCGCTATTAATAGAAGGTGAAACCGGCACCGGCAAGGAACTGCTAGCTCGCGCCTGCCACCTGGCCAGCCCCCGCGGGCAATCGCCGCTGATGGCGCTTAATTGTGCGGGGTTGCCTGAGTCGATGGCCGAGACCGAGCTGTTTGGTTATGGTCCCGGCGCCTTCGAGGGCGCGCGGGCCGAAGGCAAGCTCGGCCTGTTGGAGCTGACGGCGGGCGGTACGTTGTTTCTCGATGGTGTGGGGGAAATGAGTGCGCGTTTACAGGTGAAATTACTGCGCTTCCTGCAAGACGGTTGCTTTCGCCGAGTGGGCAGCGATGAAGAGGTGTACCTGGATGTGCGGGTGATCTGTTCGACCCAGGTGGACTTGTCCGAGCTCTGCGCCCGTGGTGAGTTCCGCCAGGATCTCTATCACCGCCTCAATGTGCTGTCGTTGCATATCCCGCCGCTTCGCGAATGCCTCGATGGGTTGGCGCCGTTGGTCGAGCACTTTCTTGATCAAGCCAGCCGGCAGATCGGCTGCCCGCTGCCCAAGCTGGCGCCGGCGGCGATGGAGCGTTTGAGCCACTACCACTGGCCGGGCAATGTGCGGCAGTTGGAAAACGTGCTGTTCCAGGCGGTGTCATTGTGCGAAGGCGGGACCGTCAAGGCCGAGCATATTCGCTTGCCCGATTATGGTGTGCGGCAGCCGCTTGGCGATTTTTCCCTGGAGGGCGGTCTGGAGTCGATTGTCGGGCGGTTCGAGAAGGCGGTGTTGGAGAGCCTGTATACGGAGCATCCCAGCAGTCGCCAGTTGGGCAAGCGGCTCGGTGTTTCCCACACCACGATTGCCAATAAGTTGCGGGACTACGAGATTCTCAAGGCCGACAAGTAACTACCTGACACCACTGGGTCAAAATGTGGGAGCGAGCAAGCCCGCTCCCACATTTGATCGTTGTCGCCAATGAGACCACCTCTTGCCGCAGGCGGCAGTAGTCCGCCGTTTTTTCGACTATCACCCAGCGCACATTTCCCGACACCTACGCGCAAACCCCCGTCCCGTCTGCATTTCATCCTGTTTCACAAAGTTGGTTCGCAAATTGCTTAAGCCTCATCAGTACAGCGGTGGGCGGCAAGCCTGCGTCAGAAAGAGGAAAGAGTGTGGACAAGTACCTTTATGTGGCAATGACCGGCGCCAGCCAGAATGCACTGGCGCAGAAGGCCCATGCCAACAACTTGGCGAACATTTCCACCAACGGTTTTCAGCGTGACCTGGAGCAGGCGCGTTCGATGCCGGTGTTCGGCGACAGCTTTCCGGCGCGGGCGTTTGCCTTGACCGAGCGTCCAGCCACTGACTTCACGCCTGGCGCGATGATCGAGACCGGCCGTGACCTGGACGTGGCCGTCAGCGGCGACGGCTGGATGGCGGTGCAGACCCCGGACGGCAGCGAAGCCTACGTGCGCAGCGCCAGCATGAACGTCGATGCATTGGGCGTGCTGCGTGCCGGCAACGGCATGCCGATCATGGGCAATGGTGGCCCGATTGCCGTGCCGCCCCAGCAGAAAATCGAAGTCGGCTCCGACGGCACCATCAGCATCCGCGCTATGGGCGAAGGCCCGCGGGTGATGGCTGAAGTGGACCGGATCAAGCTGGTCCAGCCGGACCTCAAGAATATGAATAAAGGCCTCGACGGCACCATCCACACCAAGGATGGCCAGCCGGCCGTGGTCGATGCGAGCGTCAAGCTGACCTCGGGCTTCCTGCAGGCGAGCAACGTCAATGCCGTGGAAGAAATGACCGCGGTGCTGGCGCTTTCCAAACAGTTCGAGCTGCACATCAAGATGATGAACAGCGCCAAGGAAGACGATCAGGCCATGACACGCGTCATGCAGATGAGCTGATTGAAGCCCACTAATTAATGTGCAACGCAGCGCCAACAAACAGGCGCGGATAGGAGAACAGCATGCTTCCGGCTCTATGGGTTGCCAAAACAGGTCTGTCCGCCCAGGACACCAACCTGACCACCATTTCCAACAACCTGGCAAACGTGTCGACCACAGGTTTCAAACGTGATCGCGCCGAGTTCCAGGACTTGCTCTATCAGATCAAGAAGCAACCGGGCGCCCAGTCGACCCAGGACAGCGAACTGCCGTCGGGCCTGCAACTGGGTACGGGTGTGGCGATTGTCGGTACGCAGAAGAACTTCAGCGCCGGTAACCTGCAACAGACCGGCCAGCCGCTGGACATGGCCATCAACGGCCGTGGCTTCTTCCAGATCCTGCAACCGGATGGCACCACGTCCTACACCCGTGACGGTACCTTCCACCTGGACTCCAACGGCCAGATCGTCACTGCCAACGGTTTCGCCCTGGAGCCGGCCGTGATCGTGCCAGCCGATGCCAAGACCTTCACTGTCGGCAACGACGGCACCGTGTCCATCACCGTTGCTGGCAACCCGGCGTCGCAAGTGATCGGCAACCTGCAGACCGCCGACTTCATCAACCCGGCCGGCTTGCAGGCAATGGGTAACAACCTGTTCCTGGAAACCGCCTCCAGCGGCGCGCCGCAAATCGGCACCCCTGGCCTGAACGGTTTCGGTACCACGCTGCAAAGCACCCTGGAAACCTCCAACGTGAGCACCGTGGAGGAGATGGTCAACATGATCACCACTCAACGCGCCTACGAGATGAACTCCAAGGTGATTTCCACCGCCGACCAGATGCTTTCGTTCGTAACGCAGAATCTGTAATCAAGTCTATGGGGCGCTCTTGAGGGCGCCTGCAACACCGTGAGGTATGGGTCATGAATCGCTATGTTTCCGTTTTGGCATTGAGTGGGATTGCCGTGCTCGCGGGCTGTGTCGCCCCGACGCCAAAACCCAATGACCCGTACTACGCGCCGGTGTTGCCGCGCACGCCGTTGCCGGCGGCGGCCAACAATGGCTCGATCTACCAGGCCGGTTTTGAGCAGAACCTGTACAGCGACCGCAAGGCGTTCCGGGTCGGTGACATCATCACCATCACCCTGAACGAGCGGACCCAGGCCAGCAAGAACGCCAACTCCCAAGTGGGCAAGAACAGTACCGCCAGTCTTGGCTTGACCTCGTTGTTTGGCGCAGTGCCCAACGTCAATAACCCGTTGAGCGACGGGGACCTGACCTTGAATGCCGGCTACAGCGGCAGCCGCGCCACCGATGGCAAGAGTGCCGCAGGGCAGGGCAACAGCCTGACCGGTTCGATCACCGTGACGGTCGCTGACGTATTGCCCAACGGCATCATTGCCGTGCGCGGCGAGAAGTGGATGACCCTCAACACCGGTGACGAGTTGGTACGCATTGCCGGCATGGTCCGCGCCGATGATATCTCCACCGACAACACGGTGCCTTCTACGCGGATTGCCGATGCACGCATTACGTATTCCGGTACCGGCGCCTTTGCTGATGCGAGCCAGCCGGGCTGGCTCGACCGTTTCTTCCTTAGCCCGCTGTTCCCTTTCTAGGTGGCCACTTTGAAACTCAAACAGCTGATGGCGGCCGCACTCTTGCTTTCGTTAAGCGCTGTCGCCCAGGCCGAGCGCCTGAAAGACATCGCCAGCATCTCTGGCGTGCGTTCCAACCAGTTGATCGGCTACGGCCTGGTGGTGGGGCTCAACGGTACGGGTGACCAGACCACCCAGACCCCGTTCACCCTGCAGACCTTCAATAACATGCTCTCGCAGTTTGGCATCAAGGTGCCGGCGGGTTCGGGCAACGTGCAGCTCAAAAACGTTGCGGCGGTGTCCATCAGTGCTGACTTGCCGGCGTTCTCCAAGCCGGGCCAGGTGGTGGACATCACCGTGTCGTCCATCGGTAACTCCAAAAGCCTGCGCGGTGGCACCTTGCTGATGACGCCGCTCAAAGGTATCGACGGTAACGTCTACGCCATCGCCCAGGGCAACCTGGTGGTGGGCGGGTTTGACGCCGAAGGTCGTGACGGTTCGAAGATCACCGTCAACGTGCCCTCGGCCGGGCGGATTCCTGGTGGTGCCACGGTGGAACGTACCGTGCCCAGCGGTTTCAACCAGGGCAACAGCCTGACCTTGAACCTCAACCGCTCCGACTTCACCACCGCCAAACGCGTGGTCGACAAGATCAACGACATGCTCGGCCCTGGCGTGGCCCAGGCCATTGACGGCGGTTCGATCCGCGTTACGGCGCCGCTGGACCCAAGCCAGCGCGTGGATTACCTGTCGATCCTGGAAAACCTTGAAGTCGACCCAGGCCAGGCGGTGGCCAAAGTCATCATCAACTCGCGCACCGGTACCATCGTGATCGGTCAGAACGTCAAGGTGTCGCCGGCCGCAGTGACCCACGGCAGCCTGACCGTGACCATCACCGAAGACCCGATCGTCAGTCAGCCTGGGCCGTTGTCCAATGGCCAGACGGCGGTCGTGCCGCGCTCGCGGGTCAATGCCGAACAGGAAGCCAAGCCGATGTTCAAGTTCGGCCCCGGCACCACCCTGGATGAGATTGTCCGCGCAGTGAACCAGGTAGGCGCTGCCCCTGGCGACTTGATGGCGATCCTCGAAGCCCTGAAACAGGCCGGCGCCTTGCAAGCCGACCTGATCGTGATCTGAGGCCATGGCCATGGATATGCGCAAGAGCGGGATCAGCAGCACGGCGGACTCGGGGTCTTACTCCGACTTGAACCGGCTTAACCAGCTCAAGGTTGGCGACGACAAGAACAGCGAAGGCAACATGCGCAAAGTGGCGCAGGAGTTCGAGTCGCTGTTCTTGAGCGAGATGCTCAAGTCGATGCGTTCGGCCACCGAGGCCCTGGGCAAAGACAACCCGATGAACACCCCGGCGGCCAAGCAGTACCAGGAGATGTACGACCAGCAACTGGCGGTGTCGATGTCGCGCGAGGGCGGTGGTATCGGCCTGGCTGACGTGCTGATGCGCCAGATGCAGAAGAACAAGCCGGTGGACGCTGCTGCGGCCACCTTGCAAGGCCCGGCGGCTGCCGAACCGACGAAGAAAGTCGATATGCCGACCGAGATTGCAGCCGGTACCCAGGCCGAGGGGCCGTTGGGTCGCTCCAATGGCCAGCGTCCGTTGTGGGCCTACCGCGTGGCGGAGCCCCAGGCCGGCGCCACTGCGGCCCACAGCAACGACATGGAACTGATGAACCAGCGCCGTATCGCCTTGCCGAGCAAACTGACCGATCGCCTGCTCGCCGGCATCGTGCCGAGCACCCAGGTGGCGACCGACGCCAAGGCCGCGCCGCTACGTAACAGCGCGGCCGATGACAACGTGATCAACAGCACCACACGCAGTTTTGCGGTGCCTAGCGAGCGTATGCAGGTCTACAGCCGCGCGGTGGCCCAGCCGCCCTTGGCGCCGGCGAAGAAAGCGTTCAGTTCGCAGGATGAATTTGTCGCCACCATGTTGCCGATGGCCAAGGCGGCTGCGGCGCGTATTGGTGTCGATCCGAAGTACCTGGTGGCCCAGGCCGCCCTGGAAACCGGCTGGGGCAAATCGGTGATGCGCGCCGAAGACGGCAGCAGCAGCCACAACCTGTTTGGCATCAAGGCCGGCCAGAGTTGGCAGGGCGGCCAGGCACGCGCGATCACCAGCGAGTTTCGCGATGGGGCGATGGTCAAGGAAACGGCGCAGTTCCGTTCCTACGATTCCTACCAGGACAGCTTCCACGACCTCGTGACATTGCTGCAAAGCAATGATCGCTATAAAGAAGTAGTGAAGTCGGCCGACAACCCGGAACAGTTTGTGCGCGAGTTGCAAAAAGCCGGTTACGCCACCGACCCGGCCTACGCCAGCAAGATTTCGCAGATCGCAAAAACGATGAACAGTTACCAGAATTACGCTGCCGCTGGCGCGACCACTCATTTATAAGGTCTGAACCATGAGTTTGCTCAACATCGGGATGTCGGGGCTTAACGCCGCTCAAGGATCGTTGTCGGTCTTGAGTAACAACATTGCCAACGCCAATACCGCGGGCTATTCGCGTCAGCAGACCACCCAGAGCGCGAACGCGTCGAACCAGTACGGCGGCGTGTTCATTGGCAGCGGCACCACCCTGGCCGACGTGCGCCGGGTCTACAACGAATACCTGGACACGGCCTACCAGAACAGCACCTCGCTCAACAGCGATGCCAAGGCTTACCTGGACCAGATCAGTGCGGTCGACAAGACGCTGTCGGACAAGACCACGGGCATGTCCGCCGTGCTCAGCTCATTCTTCGCGGCGGTGCAGACCGCCTCGGCCAGTCCGAACGACGCCTCGGCCCGCCAGATTTTGCTGACGAACGCCCAGACGCTGACCAACCGGTTCAACACCATCTCCAGCCAGTTGAGCCAGCAGAAAGAAACCATTAACAGTCAGTTGAGCTCGATGAGCGATCAGGTCAACCAATTGACCTCGTCGATTGCGTCCCTCAACAAGCAGATCGCCCAGGTGCAGGGCTCGTCCAACACCACCCCGGCCAACCTGCTGGACTCCCGGGCCGAGGCCGTGCGCTCGCTCAATGAGTTGATCGGCGTGACCGCCACGGAAAAGAACGGTGTGTTCAGCGTCAGCACCGGCAGTGGCCAGTCCCTCGTGTTGGGTGATCAGGCCAGCAGCATTTCCGCTGTGCCGAGCAAGAGCGACACCAGCCAGTACACGATCCAGCTCAACGCGCCTGGTGGTACGACCATGGACTTGGGCAATGTGATCAGTGGCGGCAGCATCGGCGGCTTGCTGCGTTATCGCAGCGATGCACTGATGCCGGCGATCAATGACCTGGGGCGCATCGCGCTTGTCACCGCCGATGCCCTCAACAGCCAGTTGGGCCAGGGCCTGGACCTCAACGGCGAGTTCGGTGCCTCGATGTTCACCGACATCAACAATGCCGCCTCCGTTGCCCTGCGCAGCCAGGCAGCCCAGGGCAACCTGGGCGATGGCGCCCTGGGCGTGACGATCAAGGACAGCAGCCAGCTGACCAACTTCGATTACAAGGTCAGCTTCAACGACGGGACCAACCTCAACAAGGTCACCGTGCTGCGTTCCGACGGCAAGGCCATGGGCACCTATGACCTGAGTGCCACGCCACCACCGGTGATCGATGGGTTCACCCTGGCGGTCAAAACCGGCACAAACGTGCAGGCGGGTGACAGCTTCAAGGTCAGCCCGACGGCCAACGGCGCCAAGGAAATCGGCACCGTGCTCAGCGACCCGAGCAAGATTGCCTTTGCCGCGCCGTTGCAGGGCGAAGCCGGTAAAACCAACCAGGGCACCGGCACTTTTACACCGCCGACGCTTACGCTCCCGCTGGATATCCAGGGCGGCGCCGACACCGCGCAGCTGCGCACCGGCATTGAGCATTCGATGCCAGTGACGATGGTCTTCGCTAAACCGGCAGCCGATGGCACCCAGGCCTACACGCTGAGTAACGCCCAAGGCGATCCGATCGGCACCGGCACAATCGTTCCAGGGCAGACCAACAAGATCAGCATCAGCGTGCCGATGCGCGATGCCGGCGGTGTTTTGTTGTCACCCGCCAAAAGCTTCAGCTTCGACACCACGGTCGGCGGTTCGCCGGCCAACGGTGACAGCACCACGTTTTCGTTCAATGCCTCCGGCAAGTCCGACAACCGCAACGCCCAGGCCCTGCTCAACCTGCAGACCAAGGCCACCGTGGGCCTGGCCGCCGACGGCAGTGGCGGCACCAGCCTGGTAGGGGCCAACAGCAAGTTGGTTTCGACCGTCGGCGCCAAGGCCGCAGCGGCCACCACGGACACCACGGCCACCAACGCGCTGTTGACGGCCAACAAGAACGCGCGCAACTCCGTCTCCCAGGTCAACCTGGATGAAGAAGCGGGCGACATGATCAAGTTCCAGCAGTACTACACAGCGTCGTCGCAGATCATCAAGGCTGCGCAAGAAACCTTCAGCACGCTGATCAATAGTCTTTAAGGGAGTCTGGGACGATGCGCATTTCTACACAGCAGTTTTTCGAAACCAGTGCCAGCAAGTATCAGAACAATTATTCCGGTGTGGTCAAGGCCCAGGAGCAGGCCAGTTCCGGTGTGCGTGTGCAAACCGCCGCTGATGATCCGGTGGCCGCACAGCGCTTGCTGATGCTGCAGCAGCAGAAAGATATGCTGTCGCAGTACAGCGGCAATATCACCAGCATTCAGAACAAGCTGACGAACGAAGAAAGCATCCTGGATGCGATCAACACCACGATCCAGGCCGGCAGCCAGTTGGCGCTGCGTGCGGGTGGCGTGACCAGTGATGCTGACCGCAAGTCCATTTCCGTCGAGGTGGGCGCGCTTGAGGATCAACTGCTGGGCTTGCTCAATAGCAAGGACTCGGCGGGCAATTACCTGTTCTCCGGCTCCAAGACCGACACGCCGCCTTACTCGCGCAACAACGATGGCACTTACAGCTATCAGGGCGACGAGAACGAACTGAGCCTGCAGGTTTCCGAGACCCTCACGGTCCGCACCGGCGATACCGGCAAGACCATTCTGGAAGGGGCGGTCAACACCAGTCGCACCCAGTCCAATTACATCGCGCCTACTGCTGCGCCGGTGGCGCCTGCGATTTCGCCGCCGCTGGTTGACGACCACAAGGTCGCCATCTCGAGCGGCCTGGTGACGTCGGGTACCGACTACACCAAGCAGTTCGCCGACGGCCAGCCGTACAAACTGACGTTTACCAGCAGCACCCAGTACGTCATTACCGACAAAGACAATAACGACATTACCTCGCAGGTCGCCGGTAACGGGACGTTTGACTCCACCAAGGAAGGCAGCGCCAGCGTCAACCTGCGTGGCGTCAAGTTCGATATCACGGTAGACCTCACTGACCGTGCTACAGGGCCCGATGCCGATGCGCTGGTCAAGGGGCGTGAGTTCAGCCTCGGCGCCAAGCCGGATGGGTTCAACATTGCGCGGACGGCGAGCAACACCTCAAGCGCGCAATTGACCAACGCCAGCGTCAGCAGTGCCGCCGATTATTCGAGTACGTTTCCCAACAGCGGCGTATTGATCAAGTTCGATGACACCGACCCAGCCGCCTACAAGGTCTATGCCCAGCCGTATACCGCAGGCAGCAAGCCGATTGTCGACAATGGTGTGGTCACCCCTGGCACTGGCACGCCGCCGGGCCCGAGCACGATCACGGCGGCGGGCGTCACCTTCGAGCTGAGCGGTACACCGAACGTCGGCGATCAGTTTTCGGTGGGCAACACCACCCAGAAAACCCAGAATGCCCTCGATACCCTGGGGCAACTGCGCAAGGCACTGGAACAACCGGCCGACGGTATTCCAGGCGCGCGGGTCAAGCTTCAGGACGCCCTGAACGCCGCCGTCAGCAACCTGACCAGCTCGGCCGACCAGGTGGACAACGTGCGGGGTTCCATCGGTGCGCGGGAAAATGCGCTGACGGTGCAGGCCAGCGCAAACACCAGCGTCAGCCTGGCCAACACGTCCACCATGAGCGCCCTGGCCAACATCGACATGGGCGAGGCGGCGATCAACCTGACGCTGCAACAAACCATGCTCGAAGCCTCGCAACTGGCCTTCGTGAAAGTCTCGCAGTTGAGCCTTTTCAACAAGATGTAAGTGGCGTCAAGTCAAGCGGCCTGCTCTGGAAACAGGGCGGGCCGTTGTCGTTTCTGGGGCTTAATTGTTGAAGCGTTTTGCACAAACCGCAGAAAATTGAGTGACCTGTGAGTCATAAAGCGCATCTTCACTGTATCGTGTGAAAAGGATAAGTCGTCACAGAGTCCGTGCGGGGCGGCTTTCAGCGAGATGTTTATGGGGTTATCCCCTTTATTGTCAGCACTCCGGGCGCAGTCCTCGGGGTGTTCTCCAGCTATTTAGTATTGGGAAGCCACAATGATTGGCATAAAAAGCATCGCCAGTTACGTGCCGGCAGACGGGATCGATAACTACGCCCAGGGTGCCAAGTTCGCCAAGGATGAAGAGTTCATCATTGGCAAGATCGGTTCGGCGTTCCTGCCGCGCAAGGAAGCCGCGCAGGAAACTTCCGATCTGTGTGTCGAGGCGGTCAACGCTTTGTTTGCCAACAACCCGGATCTGAAGCGCGAATCGATTGACGCGCTGATCGTCGTCACCCAGAACGGTGATGAAGAGGGTTTGCCCCACACGGCCGCCATCGTCCAGGACAAACTGGGCCTGCCGACCCACGTTGCTGCCTTTGATATCTCTCTGGGCTGCTCCGGCTACGTCTATGGCATCTACGCGATGAAGGGCTTCATGGAAGCCACGGGCCTGAAAAACGGCCTGCTGATCACCGCTGACCCGTATTCGAAGATCGTCGACCCGCAAGACCGCAACACCACCATGCTGTTCGGCGACGCTGCCACCGCCACCTGGATGGGCGAAGACGCGCCGTGGTTGCTGGGCAAGTCCAAGTTCGGCACCGACGGTTCCGGCGCGCCGCACTTGAAGGTCAGCGATGGCGTGTTCTTCATGAACGGCCGCCAGGTGTTCAACTTCGCCTTGCTCAAGGTGCCGGCGCATTTGCACGAGCTGCTCGACGAGTCGAACCTGGCGGCCGATGAGATCGATGCGTTCTGCATCCACCAGGGCAGTGCGGCGATTGTCGACGCCGTGGCCCGTCGCTTCGAAGACGCACCGGTGGAGAAGTTCATCAAGGACATGGTCGAGACCGGCAACACCGTGTCGTCGAGCATTCCGCTGCTGCTGGAAAAGCATGTAATGGACGCTACCTGGAAGCGTGTGGCTATTAGTGGTTTTGGTGTGGGGCTGTCGTGGGGCTCGGCGATTCTCTATCGCCCGTGACGCTTTAATAGGCTGCATAAAAAACGCCGATGATCGAAAGGTCATCGGCGTTTTTTATTTGGCGCCAGAAAAGCCAATGAAATAAGGGTTTTGGGCCTGTGTAAGCCCTTGAATTGCAAAGGGTGGCACGGCGCCAGTAAAAAAAATCAAAAAAATCCTCAAGCAACTGCCCACCACGACGATAACTATTACGTAGGTTCTCAGGCCACACCCGGCGGTTGCCAGGGCCGGAAGCCGCAGTATTCATCCAACGAGGATTTCGTCATGGCTTTAACAGTAAACACCAACATTGCTTCGATCACTACTCAGGGCAACCTGAACAAAGCTGGCGGCGCCCTGGCCACTTCCATGCAGCGCCTGTCTTCCGGCCTGCGTATCAACAGCGCTAAAGACGACGCTGCCGGCCTGCAGATCGCTAACCGCCTGACCAGCCAAATCAACGGCCTGGGCCAAGCAGTAAAAAACGTGAACGACGGTATCTCCATCGCTCAGACCGCTGAAGGCGCGATGCAGGCTTCGACCGACATCCTGCAAAAAATGCGTACCCTGGCTCTGTCTTCCGCTACCGGTTCCCTGAGCGCTGACGACCGTAAGTCGAACAACGACGAATACCAGGCTCTGACTTCGGAACTGACCCGAATTTCCGCCACCACCACTTTCGGCGGCCAGAAGTTGCTGGACGGTTCATACGGCACCAAAGCGATCCAGGTTGGCGCCAACGCTAACGAAACCATCAACCTGAGCCTGGAGAACGTTGCAGCCAATAAAATTGGTTCGCAACAGATCAAAAGCTCGGCCGTCAAGATCGATGCTACTGGTCTCGTGAAAGGGGATATCAGTGTTACCGGTAACGGCCAGACCAAAGATATCAGCTATCTGGCTAGTGCTTCTGCAAAAGACATTGCTGCTCAGCTCAACGGTGCAATCGGTGGTCTGAGCGCTACTGCCAGCACTGAAGTGAAATTCACAGTAGACGAGGTTGTCACTAAGGGCACCCCAGCTATTCTTGACGGTACTGGTGCTGTCACTACTCCAGCTGTTGCCGGTAAACCAGCAAACTTCCAGCTGTCTGTCGGCAATGGCGCAGCTGTTAACTTCGTCGGCGTAACTGACACTGCTAGCCTGGCTGACCAACTGAAATCCAACTCCGCGAAGTTGGGTATCACTGTCAACTTCGACGAAGTAAACAACACCCTAGAAGTGAAGTCCGATTCTGGCGAAAACCTGAAATTCACCAGCGGTACCGACTCGGCTGCGATCTCCGTCAACTCCAAAGATGGTCAAGGTAAGTACCAAGCTGCTGCTGGCGTGGAAACTCCTCAGGCTCTGACTACTGGTGATTATGTTGTCACTGGTCAGATTTCCCTGGATTCCGCCAAGGGTTACTCCCTGGGCCAAAGTACTGCTACTGGTGCTGCTGACGGTGTTTCTCAGCTGTTCGGCAACCCAACTGCCTCTTCGGTCAAGACAAATATCTCTGACACCGACGTGACCAACTCCGCCAATGCCCAAAACGCTCTGGCGGTGATCGACAAGGCCATCGGCACTATCGACAGCGTTCGTTCGGGCCTGGGTGCTACTCAGAACCGTCTGACTACCACTGCAGACAACCTGCAGAACATTCAGAAGAACTCCACCGCTGCACGTTCCACCGTTCAGGACGTCGACTTCGCTTCCGAAACCGCCGAACTGACCAAGCAACAAACCCTGCAATCGGCTTCCACCGCGATCCTGTCGCAGGCTAACCAGCTGCCATCCGCTGTACTGAAGCTGCTTCAGTAATCCCAGCGCTTGGTAACTAACGGAAGGGCGCGTCTACGTGCCCTTCCGTTTTTTCGGTTTAGAGGAGATTGGACATGGACATGAGTGTAAAGCTGAACCAGTCTTATCCGCCGGTTGCACCTCAAAGCGCACCTGCCAAGGTAGTGACTGACAATAGTGTTGTGAATGTCCAGGCAACGCCCGCGATCAGCCAAGAGCCCGCCCGCGCCGACCTGGAAAAAGCAGTCACCGATATTCGCGATTTCGTTCAGGCCACCCAGCGTAGCCTGGACTTTTCCATTGATGACTCCACCCATCGTGTGGTGGTGAAGGTAATCAATACCGACAATGGTGAAGTGATTCGCCAGATTCCGTCGGAAACAGCATTGAAGCTGGCACAGAACCTCAGCAGCGCAAGCAACTTGTTGTTTGACGACAAGGTCTGAGCTGGCATGAAACTTGTTGCTGTCTGGTCTTGAGGCGTAATAAGTCAAGATAACGGCAGCCACCGAACAGGAGATAGATGATGGCGGGTTCAACGGTAAGTGGTATCGGTTCCAATATCGATACGCAAGCAATCGTGACGTCCTTGGTGAATGCCGAAAAGGTACCCAAGCAAACTCAGATCAATACCGCGTCTCAGAAGGCGACCACCACGCTATCTTCGATCGGCAAGATTCAGGCGGCGCTGGATGCGTTTCGTGGTGCGCTCGACACCATGACAACGAGTTCGAGCTTTACGGGGTTGAGCGGCTCATCCTCGGATGAAAAGGTCGCCACCATGACCGCCAGTAACACGGCTTCCAACGGCAGCTTCCGATTGATCGTTGACCAGTTGGCTCAAGCGTCGAAATTGTCGTCCAGGAACTTCACGGGTGGCACTTCGACGGTAGTGAACGCTACTGACAAGGCAACCACGCTGACTATCACTCAGTCAGGCAAGGCTTACGATCTGAGCGTGCCTGCCGGTGCGACCCTGCAGCAGGTTCGTGACTCAATCAATACCCAGTTCGGCACGTCAGGGTTGAGCGCCAACATCCAAACCGACTCCAATGGTTCAAGGTTGATCCTGACCTCTACCACCATGGGCACTGGCTCGGATCTGACGCTGTCGGGTAATTCTGGCCTGGACACCGGCTCGACAGTGGTCGATAAGCCTTTGGATGCCAAGTACAGCATTGATGGTGTTGCGTCGGTCTCGAAAACCAACAGCATTGAAGGCGCCTTGAGTGGTGTGAACATCAAGCTGGTGGCCGTATCGGCAGTCAAAACCGGTGACACAAGTGATCCGCCGGTGAAAAACGCCACGCTGATTACCGTAAGCACCAACAATGCGGCACTCAAGTCAGGGGTCAAGGGTTTTGTAGATACCTACAATGCGCTGATTACTGCGATGAACGCCGAGACCAAGGTCACTACCAACCTGGATGGCAGCACCACGGCGGCAAGCCTCACCGGTGACTCGACCATGCGCTCGTTGCAGGCGGCAATCCGTAACGAGTTCAATCAGTTGTCGGGAACAGGCCAGTTCAAGTCCCTGGCTCAATTTGGTGTCACCACCAGTTCCAGCAACGGTTTGCTGACCCTGGACGACAAAAAGTGGGACGCGGCGGTAAAAACCAACGCAGCCGATATCAACAGTATGTTCAGCGGTCCTGACGGCATGCTGGCGCGTATGAAAAGCGCCACTGATGATTACGCCAAGTCCACGACGGGCATCCTGGCTACGCGTTCCACGTCCTTGTCCGACACACTCAAGGACCTGACCAAGCAGCAGTCAACCCTCGACGAGCGCATGACCCTGCTCACCAGCAGTCTGTCGGCCAAATACAACGCCATGGACACCCTGGTCGCCCAATTGCGCCAGCAGAGCACCAGCGTCATGACCACGCTCAATGCGCTGAACAATCCCAAAACCAATACTTGATCCGCTGCTGTCTAAAAAGAAGGCCAGGCAATCTGCCTGGCCTTTTTTTATCGCGGGACGACTGGGGCTAAAGCTTTTTGCGAACCCGTCGACATATTGGTTACTAGAATCCTTTCCGCTGTCGCCCGTCACGAGGTAGAAACATGAATCCCATGAGAGCCCTTCGCCAATACCAGAAGGTCAATTCCCATGCTCAGATCTCCGAAGCCAGCCCGCATCGCCTGGTGCAGATGCTGATGGAAGGCGGGCTGGACCGTATGGCCCAGGCCAAGGGCGCGCTGGCGCGTGGCGACATCGCCCAGAAGGGCCTGATGCTCGGCAAGGCCATCGATATCGTGATCGGCCTGCGTGACGGCCTGGATGCACAGAAAAGTGACAACCCGGCCTACGTCCAGCAGTTGGAAAGCCTGTACGCGTACATGACCAACCGTCTGATGGAAGCCAACCTGCACAACGACGCCGACATGATCGACGAAGTCGCCCGTTTGATGATCACCGTAAAAGAAGGCTGGGATGCGATTGGCGCGCCACAGGCCGCTGCAGAATAAGGCCTGGGTGCCTTGAGGAACACGTCATGAGCCAAGCACTGCAACGCATTGATGAAACCCGTGAGGCGCTGATGGGCGCGCTGGCGGACCGTAACTGGGACGCTATAGGCGAGCTGGATATGGGCTGTCGCGACGTGATCGAGCAGGTGCTCAGTGAGGCGCCGGTGGACGAAGATGCGCTGCGCGAGAAGCTTGAGAGCCTCTTGGCGGTCTACCAGCAATTGCTGGAGGTGACGACGGGCGAAAGGCAGGCTATTTTTGAAGAGATGTCGCAGATCAACCAAGCTAAAAATGCGTCAAAGGTTTACCATCTGTTCGGCTGAATGGCTCAGTTAATCCGAACGGCGCGTCATATATTTGACTGTGCCAGCATTTTTGACTTAACTAGTGCTGTTTTCAGATTTCAGACGTCTAGTAAGGTAAGAAGTCTTACAGGCGCCTCGATTGCCCTCAATCTCGGGGCAGGAAGTTTTACTAGGGAAGTTGCTATTGCATGTGGCGTGAAACCAAAATTCTGCTGATCGATGACGATAGCGTCCGCCGCCGCGACTTGGCGGTGATTTTGAATTTTCTTGGCGAAGAAAATTTGCCCTGCGGTAGCCATGATTGGCAGCAGGCGGCCAGCTCGTTGTCGTCGAGCCGTGAAGTCATTTGTGTGCTGATCGGGACGGTAAACGCTCCAGGTGCAGTTTTGGGCTTGTTAAAGACACTGTCTACCTGGGATGAGTTCCTTCCTGTTTTGCTGATTGGTGATATTTCTTCTGTCGAGCTGCCGGAAGACCAGCGCCGCCGCGTACTTTCCAGCCTGGAAATGCCCCCAAGCTACAGCAAATTGCTGGATTCCCTGCACCGTGCCCAGGTCTATCGCGAGATGTACGACCAGGCCCGCGAGCGCGGTCGCCACCGCGAACCCAACCTGTTCCGTAGCCTGGTCGGCACCAGCCGCGCCATCCAGCATGTGCGCCAGATGATGCAGCAAGTGGCCGATACCGACGCCAGCGTGCTGATCCTCGGCGAGTCGGGCACCGGCAAGGAAGTGGTCGCGCGCAACCTGCACTACCACTCCAAGCGCCGCGACGGGCCTTTTGTGCCGGTCAACTGCGGGGCGATCCCGGCAGAGCTGCTCGAAAGCGAATTGTTCGGCCACGAGAAGGGCGCCTTCACCGGCGCGATCACCAGCCGTGCCGGGCGTTTCGAGCTGGCCAACGGCGGCACGCTGTTCCTCGACGAAATCGGCGATATGCCGCTGCCGATGCAGGTCAAGCTGCTGCGTGTATTGCAGGAGCGCACCTTCGAGCGCGTGGGCAGCAACAAGACCCAGAGCGTCGACGTGCGCATCATCGCCGCCACCCACAAGAACCTCGAGAGCATGATCGAGGTCGGCAGCTTCCGCGAAGACCTGTACTACCGCCTCAACGTATTCCCGATCGAGATGGCGCCGCTGCGTGAGCGCGTGGAAGACATCCCGCTGCTGATGAACGAACTGATCTCGCGCATGGAACACGAAAAGCGCGGCTCGATTCGCTTCAACTCCGCCGCGATCATGTCGCTGTGCCGCCACGGCTGGCCGGGCAACGTGCGCGAGTTGGCCAACCTGGTGGAACGCATGGCGATCATGCACCCCTACGGCGTGATCGGCGTGGTCGAGTTGCCGAAGAAATTCCGCTACGTCGACGACGAAGACGAGCAGATGGTCGACAGCCTGCGCAGTGACATGGAAGAGCGGGTGGCCATCAACGGCCATACCCCGGACTTCGGTTCTACTGCCATGTTGCCGCCGGAAGGCCTGGACCTCAAAGACTACCTCGGCAACCTGGAACAAGGCTTGATCCAACAGGCCCTGGACGACGCCAATGGCATCGTCGCCCGCGCCGCCGAGCGCTTGCGCATCCGTCGAACCACCCTGGTGGAGAAGATGCGCAAGTACGGCATGAGCCGCCGGGAAGGTGATGAACAGGCGGATGATTGACGCCTGATTCCAAAGACCGCTGATTTATCAGCGGTTTTTTTTCGGCACAAGTATTGCTACAGCCCTCGCAACGTTCCGTTTAACTGACGGTCAGCCAGCGAGAGAGCATGATGCCCCACGCCGCCCAGCAATCTTCCAGCCCGTCTATCCCGGGACTTATGCCCTCTGTGGAGCAGCAAAGCCGTCAGGGTCTCGAACAGGCTTTTTCGCTGTTCAACCAGATGTCGAGCCAATTGACTGACTCCTACAGCCTGCTCGAAGCCCGCGTCTCGGAGCTTAAAGGCGAGTTGGAAGTGGTCAGCGCCCAGCGCATGCAAGAGTTGGCCGAGAAAGAACGCCTGGCCAACCGTTTGCAAAACCTGCTGTCGCTGCTGCCCGGTGGCGTGATCGTCATCGATGACCAGGGCCGTGTGCGTGAAGCCAACCCTGCCGCGTGCGACATGCTCGGCCTGCCGCTCGAAGGCGAGCTGTGGCGCCACGTCATCACGCGCTGCTTTGCGCCGCGTGAGGACGATGGTCACGAAATCTCCCTCAAGGACGGGCGCCGCCTGTCCATCGCCACCCGTTCCCTGGACGCGGAGCCGGGGCAGTTGGTGCTGCTCAACGACCTGACTGAAACCCGTCACCTGCAAGACCAATTGGCGCGCCACGAGCGTTTGTCGTCGCTGGGGCGGATGGTCGCTTCTTTGGCGCATCAGATCCGTACGCCGTTGTCCGCCGCATTGATCTACGCCAGTCATTTGACTGATGAGCAATTGCCAGCCGCCACTCACCAGCGGTTTGCCGGCCGGCTCAAGGAGCGCCTGCACGAGTTGGAGCACCAGGTGCGCGACATGCTGGTGTTTGCCCGCGGCGAATTGCCGCTGACCGACCGCGTGACGCCCGCCCAATTGATGCAGGCCCTGCAAGCGGCTGCAAGCACCCATATTCAAGACACCCAGGTGCGCTGGCAGTGTGACAGCCACCTGGGCGAGTTGTTGTGCAACCGCGACACCCTCGTGGGCTCGCTGCTCAACCTGATCGAAAACGCGGTCCAGGCCAGTAGCACTGGCGCGCGGCTCAAGGTGCACCTGTACAACCGTGGGCAAACCCTGCGGTTGTGTATCAGCGACAGCGGCAGCGGTATCGACCCGGTGGTGCTCAAGCGCCTGGGCGAACCTTTTTTCACCACCAAGACCAACGGAACCGGGCTCGGCCTGACCGTGGTCAAGGCCGTGGCACGTGCCCATCAGGGAGAATTGCAGCTGCATTCCCGTGTGGGGCGTGGCACCTGTGCATTGATGACCTTGCCGCTGTTTTTGTGCGCGGCAAGCGCGGAGTAAAAGTAATGGCTATCAAGGTTCTGTTGGTGGAAGACGATCGCGCCCTGCGTGAAGCATTGGCTGACACGCTGCTGTTGGCGGGCCATGACTACCGGGCGGTCGGTTCTGCCGAGGATGCCTTGGAGGCAGTGGCGCAAGAGGCTTTCAGCCTGGTGGTCAGTGACGTGAACATGCCGGGCATGGACGGTCACCAGTTGCTGGCCCTGCTGCGTGCGCGCCAGCCGCAGTTGCCTGTGCTGCTGATGACCGCTCATGGCGCCGTAGAGCGTGCGGTGGATGCGATGCGCCAGGGCGCGGCGGATTACCTGGTCAAGCCCTTTGAACCCAAGGCGCTGATCGAGTTGGTGGCGCGGCATGCCTTGGGCGTGATCCCGGCCAGCGAGAGCGAGGGCCCGATTGCCTTCGAGCCGGCCAGTGCGCAATTGCTCGAGCTGGCGGCCCGTGTGGCGCGCAGTGATTCCACGGTGCTGATCTCCGGCGAGTCCGGCACCGGTAAAGAGGTGCTGGCGCGTTACATCCACCAGCAATCGACCCGTGCCACACAACCGTTTATCGCTATTAACTGCGCGGCCATCCCCGACAACATGCTCGAAGCCACGCTGTTCGGCCACGAAAAAGGCTCCTTCACCGGTGCCATCGCCGCCCAGGCGGGCAAGTTCGAACAAGCCGATGGCGGCACCATCCTGCTCGATGAAATCTCGGAAATGCCCCTGGGCCTGCAAGCCAAGCTGCTGCGGGTGTTGCAAGAGCGTGAAGTGGAGCGCGTGGGCGCACGCAAGCCGATCCAATTGGATATCCGCGTGGTCGCCACCACCAACCGTGACCTCGCCGGTGAAGTGGCGGCGGGGCGCTTTCGTGAAGATTTGTTCTACCGGCTGTCGGTATTCCCGCTGGCTTGGCGCCCGCTGCGTGAGCGCCCGGCCGACATTGTCCCGCTGGCCGAGCGCTTGTTGAGCAACCATGTCAAAAAAATGAAGCACGCCCAAGCGCGGCTGTCGGCCGAGGCTCAAGCCTGCCTGATCAGCTACCCGTGGCCCGGCAACGTGCGGGAGCTGGACAATGCCATTCAGCGGGCCTTGATTTTGCAGCAGGGCGGCTTGATCCAGCCCCAGGATTTCTGCCTGGCCGTAGGCAGCGGTGCCGCGCCATTACCCACACTGGCGCCTGCGCCGGCGGTGGCTGAGGCAGAGTCCGCCGGTGCCCTGGGCGATGACCTGCGTCGTCGTGAATTCCAGATGATCATCGACACCCTGCGCGCCGAGCGTGGCCGTCGCAAAGAGGCCGCCGAACGCCTCGGCATCAGCCCGCGCACCCTGCGCTACAAGCTGGCGCAGATGCGTGATGCTGGCATGGATGTGGAGGCGTATCTGTTCGCGACCTAGCTGGTAACAAGGTTGACAAGGTTTGTCGCCTTTTCTTACGAGTTGATCCAGAGCTGGCACCCTTGTTGCTACCTCCCTTAGTAATTGCGGCGTAGCGTCAAAAAAATACGGGTTGTCGGAGAGAGAAGTTCATGAGCCAGGGTATTGAGTTCAATCGGTTGATGTTGGATATGCGCTCCATGCAAATGGATGCCATGGCTCAACCGAAATCCGTCGCGCCAGCGCCGGAATTGGGCCAAAGCAGCTTCGCCGACATGCTCGGCCAGGCCATCAACAAAGTCAGTGACACCCAGCAAGCCTCCAGCCAGTTGGCCAACGCGTTCGAGATCGGCAAAAGCGGCGTGGACCTCACCGATGTGATGGTCGCCTCGCAAAAGGCCAGCGTCTCCTTCCAGGCTCTGACCCAGGTGCGCAACAAACTGGTTCAGGCCTATCAAGACATCATGCAGATGCCGGTTTAAGGGCGAGAGTTAAGTCATGGCAGAAGCAGTCTCCGACAACGTACCCGCCAAGGCAGACGGCAAGCCGCCGCTGTTTGGCCTGTCGTTCCTGGAAAACCTCTCGGAAATGACCATGTTGCGTCAGGTGGGCCTGATGGTCGGCCTGGCTGCCAGCGTGGCGATTGGTTTTGCCGTGGTGTTGTGGTCGCAGCAACCCGATTACCGCCCGCTGTACGGCAGCCTGGCGGGCATGGATTCCAAGCAGATCATGGAAACCCTCGCCGCCGCCGACATCGCTTACACCGTGGAGCCCAACTCCGGCGCGCTGCTGGTCAAGGCCGACGACGTGGCCCGTGCGCGCATGAAGCTGGCGGCTGCTGGCGTAACGCCATCCGACAGCAATATCGGTTTTGAAATCCTCGACAAGGATCAGGGTCTCGGGACCAGCCAGTTCATGGAAGCCACGCGCTACCGTCGTGGCCTGGAAGGCGAACTGGCCCGCACCATCTCCAGCCTGAACAACGTCAAGGGTGCCCGTGTGCACCTGGCCATTCCGAAAAGCTCGGTGTTTGTGCGTGACGAACGCAAGCCAAGTGCTTCGGTATTGGTCGAGCTGTTCTCCGGCCGCTCCCTGGAGCCTGGCCAGGTGCTGGCGATCGTCAACCTGGTGGCCACCAGCGTGCCTGAGCTGAGCAAGTCGCAGATCACCGTGGTCGACCAGAAGGGCAACCTGCTGTCCGACATGGCCGAGAACTCCGCGCTGACCCAGGCCGGCAAGCAGTTCGACTACAGCCGCCGCATGGAAAGCATGCTGACCCAGCGCGTGCACAACATCCTGCAACCGGTGCTGGGCAACGACCGCTACAAGGCTGAAGTGTCCGCCGACGTGGACTTCAGCGCCGTCGAGTCGACGTCCGAGCAGTTCAACCCGGACCAGCCGGCCCTGCGCAGCGAGCAGTCCACCAGCGAACAACGCACCGCCGCCAATGGCCCGCCGCAAGGCGTGCCGGGTGCCCTGAGCAACCAGCCACCGGCCCCCGCGTCGGCCCCGCAAACCACCGGTGGCGCTGCTGCTGCCGCAGCTGCGATCCAGCCTGGCCAGCCACTGTTGGACGCCAACGGCCAGCAGATCATGGACCCGGCCACCGGCCAGCCAATGCTCGCCCCGTACCCGGCGGACAAGCGCAACCAGTCCACCAAGAACTTCGAGCTCGACCGCTCCATCAGCCACACCAAGCAGCAACAAGGCCGCGTCAATCGCCTGTCGGTGTCGGTGGTGGTCGATGATCAGGTCAAGGTCAACGCGGCGGATGGCGCCATCACCCGTGCGCCGTGGAGCGCCGACGAATTGGCGCGCTTCACGCGTCTGGTGCAGGACGCCGTCGGTTTTGACGCCAGCCGTGGCGACAGCGTCAGCGTGATCAACATGCCGTTCTCCGCCGAGCGTGGTGAAGTGATCGCCGAAGCGGCGTTCTACACCCAGCCGTGGTTCTGGGACATCGTCAAGCAAGTGCTGGGTGTGTTGTTCATCCTGGTGCTGGTGTTCGGTGTGCTGCGCCCGGTGCTCAACAACATCACCGGCAACGGCAAGAACAAGCAACTGGCAGCCTTCGGCGGCAGCGACGTCGAGTTGGGTGGCATGGGCGGCCTGGACGGCGAACTGGCCAACGACCGCGTCAGCCTGGGTGGCCCGCAGAGCATTCTGTTGCCAAGCCCTAGCGAAGGTTACGACGCACAGTTGAACGCAATCAAAAGTCTGGTAGCAGAAGACCCAGGTCGTGTGGCCCAGGTCGTGAAAGAGTGGATTAACGCAGATGAGTGATAGTCGAGCCGCTGTTGCCAAACTCACCAAGGTCGACAAAGCCGCAGTCCTGCTGCTGTCCCTGGGTGAAACCGACGCCGCCCAAGTGCTGCGCCACATGGGCCCCAAAGAGGTCCAGCGAGTGGGCGTGGCCATGGCGCAAATGCGCAATGTGCACCGTGAGCAGGTCGAACAGGTGATGAGCGAGTTCGTCGAGATCGTCGGCGACCAGACCAGCCTGGGCGTCGGCTCCGACAGCTACATCCGCAAGATGCTCACCTCGGCGCTGGGCGAAGACAAGGCCAACGGCCTGATCGACCGCATCCTGCTGGGTGGCAACACCAGTGGCCTGGACAGCCTCAAGTGGATGGAGCCGCGCGCCGTCGCCGACGTGATCCGCTTCGAGCACCCGCAGATCCAGGCGATTGTCGTCGCCTACCTCGACCCTGACCAGGCCGGTGAAGTGCTCGGTCACTTCGACCATAAAGTGCGCCTGGACATCATCCTGCGCGTGTCGTCGCTGAACACCGTGCAGCCGGCGGCCCTGAAAGAACTCAACACGATTCTCGAGAAGCAGTTCTCGGGTAACTCGAACGCCTCGCGGACCACCTTGGGCGGTATCAAGCGTGCGGCCGACATCATGAACTTCCTCGACAGCTCGGTCGAAGGCCAGTTGATGGACTCGATCCGCGAGATCGACGACACCCTGTCCGGCCAGATCGAAGACCTCATGTTCGTGTTCAACAACCTCTCCGATGTCGACGACCGTGGCATCCAGGCGTTGCTGCGCGAAGTCTCCTCCGATGTGCTGGTACTTGCCCTCAAAGGCTCGGACGAAGGCGTCAAAGAGAAGATCTTCAAGAACATGTCCAAGCGCGCCTCCGAACTGTTGCGCGACGACCTGGAGGCCAAAGGCCCGGTGCGTGTCAGCGATGTGGAAACCGCGCAGAAAGAAATCCTCACCATTGCCCGCCGTATGGCCGAAGCCGGAGAAATCGTTCTCGGCGGGAAGGGCGGCGAAGAAATGATCTAAGGCGCCCCTCATGTCGAACAAAGATGAGGCGCCCAGCGATCTGATTCGCGCACGGGACGTCGGTGGGTTCGACATCTGGTCGTTGCCCAGCTTCGACCCGCATGTGCCCGAGCCTGAGCCGGAACCGGTCGAAGAGTTGCCGGTGGAAATGGAAGAAGTGCCGCTGGACGAAGTCCAGCCACTGACCCTGGAAGAGTTGGAAAGCATCCGCCAGGAGGCTTACAACGAAGGTTTTGCCGCGGGTGAAAAAGATGGTTTTCGCAGCACCACCCTCAAGGTGCGCCAAGAAGCCGAGGCGGCGCTGAGCGTCAAGCTGGCCAGCCTGGAGCGCTTGATGGGCGTGTTGTTCGACCCCATCGCCGAGCAGGATTCGCAGATCGAAAAAGCCATGGTCGGCCTGGTGGAGCACATCGCCCGCCAAGTGATCCAGCGCGAACTGGTGCTCGATTCCAGCCATATTGAAAGCGTGATGCGCGAAGCCCTCAAGCTGCTGCCTTTGGGCGTCGGTAATGTGCGGCTGTACATCAACCCGCAGGACTTCGAGCAGGTCAAAGCCCTGCGCGAGCGCCATGAAGAAACCTGGCGCATCGTCGAAGACGCAGCGCTGCAGCCCGGTGGTTGCCGGGTCGAGACCGAACACAGCCGTATCGATGCCACGGTGGAAACCCGTATCAGCCAGATCATGGCCAAGCTGCTGGATCAAGTCCATGAGCAGGTACTGAACCCGGCCGAGCCTGATTTGAGCGTTGACCTGGACACCCCTGATGCGCCTTGATCGCACCAGCTTCGCCAAACGCCTGGGCGGCTACGCCGAGGCCACCGAGCTGCCTGGCCAGCCGATCCTGGAAGGGCGATTGTTGCGCATGGTGGGCCTGACCCTCGAAGCCGAGGGCTTGCGCGCCGCGATGGGCAGCCGCTGCATGGTGATCAACGACGACAGCTACCACCCGGTGCAGGTCGAAGCCGAGGTGATGGGGTTTTCCGGCAACAAGATCTTCCTGATGCCCGTCGGCAGCCTGGCCGGCATTGCCCCGGGCGCTCGCGTGGTGCCATTGGCCGACACCGGGCGCTTGCCGATGGGCATGAGCATGCTCGGCCGCGTGCTTGACGGTGCCGGTCGTGCGCTGGACGGCAAGGGCGGGATGAAGGCTGAAGACTGGGTGCCGATGGACGGTCCCACCATCAACCCGCTCAATCGCAACCCCATCAGCGTACCGCTGGACGTGGGCATTCGCAGCATCAACGGTTTATTGACGGTCGGTCGCGGCCAGCGCCTGGGCCTGTTCGCCGGTACCGGTGTGGGTAAGTCGGTGTTGCTGGGCATGATGACGCGCTTTACCGAGGCCGACATCATCGTCGTGGGCTTGATCGGTGAGCGGGGCAGGGAAGTGAAGGAATTCATCGAGCACAGCCTCGGTGAGGAAGGCCTCAAGCGTTCGGTGGTGGTGGCGTCGCCGGCGGACGATGCGCCGCTGATGCGCTTGCGTGCCGCCATGTATTGCACGCGCATTGCCGAATATTTTCGCGACAAGGGCAAGAACGTTCTGTTGCTGATGGACTCGCTCACCCGTTTTGCCCAGGCCCAGCGGGAAATCGCCCTGGCCATCGGCGAGCCGCCAGCCACCAAGGGCTACCCGCCGTCGGTGTTCGCCAAGCTGCCCAAGCTGGTGGAGCGCGCCGGTAATGCCGAGGCCGGTGGCGGTTCGATCACCGCGTTCTACACCGTGTTGTCCGAAGGCGATGACCAGCAGGACCCTATCGCCGACTCGGCGCGGGGTGTGCTCGACGGCCACATTGTGCTGTCGCGCCGTTTGGCCGAAGAAGGGCATTACCCGGCCATCGACATCGAAGCGTCCATCAGCCGGGTGATGCCAGCCGTGGTCACGCCGGAGCATATGGTCCGTGCGCAACAATTCAAGCAGTTGTGGTCGCGCTATCAACAGAGCCGCGACCTGATCAGCGTCGGCGCCTACGTGGCCGGCGGCGACCGCGACACCGACCTGGCTATCGCCCTGCAACCGCAGTTGGTGACCTACCTGCGCCAGGGCCTCAACGACAAGATCAGCATGGGTGAAAGCGAAGCGCATTTGCAGTCGATCTTCGCCCCGGCGCCAGGCGGTTAAGTCATGGCCAACAGCCGCGCCGCACGCTTGGCTCCCGTGGTGGACATGGCCGAAAAGGCCGAAAAAACCGCCGTCCAGCGCCTGGGTTACTTCCAAGGCCAAGTGCGCCTGGCGGAAAGCAAGCTGGGCGACCTGGAGCGTTTTCGCGGCGAATACCAGCAACAGTGGATCGAGCGCGGCACTAAGGGCGTTTCCGGCCAGTGGCTGATGGGTTACCAGGGCTTTCTCAACCAGCTGGAAACCGCCGTGGGCCAACAGCGCCAAAGCCTGGCCTGGCACCAGAACAACCTCGATAAAGCCCGCGAGAGCTGGCAAGAGGCGTTTGCCCGCGTCGAAGGCCTGCGCAAGCTGGTGCAGCGCTACATCGACGAGGCGCGGGCGCTGGAAGACAAGCGTGAGCAGAAGTTACTGGACGAGTTGTCCCAGCGCATGCCGCGCCAATCACAGTACTGAATGTTGTAGCAGCCTTGATGTGGGAGGGGGCTTGCTGCCACATTTGACTTGCTGTGTTGCTGGTATCCCATTCGCCTGCTACACCTTGTGTTTATGCCAATGACAAGGAAGCAGTCGTATGTCAGTCGAGTCAGAAGTATCCCTGGATGGGAAGAAGTTGACGATCGCAATCAAAGGCCGGTTCGACTTTGGCAGCCACCAGACGTTTCGTGAGTCTTACGAGCGCTTCTACAAAGTGCCTGAGCTGTACGTGGTCGACCTGAAAGAAACCACCTACATGGACAGTTCCGCCCTGGGCATGCTCTTGCTGCTGCGCGATCACGCGGGTGGGGATGACGCGCAGGTCAACGTGATCAACACCAGTTCGGATGTGCGCAAGATTCTCGCCATCTCCAATTTCGACAAACTGTTCGATATCAATTGAGCGCCCTGGCCCCTGCGGTTGAGCCGCTGACGATCCTGATTGCCGACGACAACGCCGCCGATCTTCTGTTGCTGTCGACCATTGTGCGGCGCCAGGGTCATCACGTACTTACTGCCACCAACGGCGAGGAAGCCGTTGAGGTCTTTGCCCGCGAGCGCCCGCAACTGGTGTTGATGGATGCACTGATGCCGGTGATGGATGGCTACGGCGCCGCGCGCTGGATCAAGCAACTGGCGGGGGAAGAACTGGTCCCCATTATTTTCCTCACCTCCCTGCGCGAAAGCGCCGCCCTGGCCGAGTGCCTGGATGCCGGCGGCGATGACTTCCTGCCCAAGCCCTATAACCAACTGATCCTGGCAGCCAAGATCAACGCCATGGACCGCCTGCGTCGTCTGCAAGCTACGGTGTTGCAACAGCGCGACCAGATCGCCAGGCACCATGACTACTTGCTGCATGAACAGCGGGTGGCCAAGGCGGTGTTCGACAAGGTCGCCCACTCCGGCTGTATCAACGCCGCGCCGAATATCCGCTACCTGCAATCGCCCTATGCGCTGTTCAACGGCGATTTGCTGCTGGCGGCCTACACGCCTTCGGGCGACATGCACGTATTGCTCGGCGATTTCACCGGCCACGGTTTGCCGGCGGCGGTGGGGGCCATGCCCTTGGCGGAAGTGTTCTACGGCATGACCGCCAAGGGCTACGGCCTGGCGCAGACCCTGCGGGAGATGAACGCCAAGCTCAAGCGCATCCTGCCGGTGGATATGTTCTGCTGCGCCACCCTGTTGTGCCTGAGCACCGAGCGACGGGTGGTGGAAGTGTGGAACGGCGGCATGCCCGACGGCTATGTGCATGAGGTCGCCACCGGCAAGCGTACGCCGCTGCAATCGCGGCATTTGCCGTTGGGGGTGCTGTCGGCGCAAGCCTTTGATGACCGCACCGAAGTCTGGCCCATGGCGTTGGGTGATCGGGTGTTCCTGCTGTCTGATGGCGTGCTGGATACCGCCGATGCCAACGATCAATTGTTTGGCGCCGAACGCTTGCAGCAGGTGTTTGCAGCCAACAGCCAGCCCAATCGACTGTTCGAGGACATCGAGCAGGCCTTGGCGGCGTTCCGTGGCGAAGCGCGGGATGACGTAAGCATGGTCGAGATTACCCTGCAGGCCGGCCAGTCGTTGCGGGCGACGGGGCCGCTGTATGCCGACAGTGGTCAGTCATGCCCGCTGGATTGGTCGGTGAGCTTCGAGTTTCGCGCCGAGACGCTCAAGCGTTACAACCCGTTGCCCTATTTGCTGCAACTGCTGCTGGAGATTCATGGCCTGCGCGAGCAGAGCGGGGCGCTCTACAGTGTCATGGCCGAGCTGTACTCCAATGCCCTGGAACATGGCGTATTGGGCCTGGATTCGCGGCTAAAACGCGATGCCGAGGGTTTTGCCGAGTATTATCGCCAGCGCAATGATCGCCTGGCCCAGTTGAACAGCGGTTACGTGCGGGTGCATGTGCAAGTGGTGCCGACCGAGGCGGGCGGCAAAATGACCCTGCGCCTGGAAGACAGCGGGCCGGGTTTCGATGTGGAGCAGATGCTGGCCCGGCCG
This sequence comes from Pseudomonas sp. S35, assembly GCF_009866765.1. NCBI lineage: Bacteria > Pseudomonadati > Pseudomonadota > Gammaproteobacteria > Pseudomonadales > Pseudomonadaceae > Pseudomonas > Pseudomonas sp. S35. Next base: position 4,644,752 of record NZ_CP019431.1, on the reverse strand, counting down.
CTGGATCTCGATCGTCTGTCTGGCCGAGGCCTGAGCCTGGTGCGCCAATTGAGCAGCGAGGTGCGCTGGTCCGACGGCGGGCGCAGTGTGTGCGTGGAGTTTTGCTGGGGGGCTCTGGCATAATCCGCCGATTCTTGATCAAGGAGCGAGCAAGTGGCTGATATTCATATGGACCCGCAGGTCTTGTCGGGTTTGCAGGAAGTGATGGAAGGCGAATACCCCAAATTGCTGGATACCTTTCTTGATGACTCCCAGAGGCGCGTCGAGGCGCTGCGCCAGGCGCGCGATGATGCCAAGGCGTTGGGCCAGATTGCGCACAGTTTCAAGGGCAGCAGCGGGAATCTCGGAGCGCTGCGCTTGGCGGAGCTTTGCCGGCGCCTGGAAGATGGCTCGGTCGAACCTGTCCAGGTGGACCTGGGTGGGCTGGTCGACGAGATTGACCAGGAGTTCGCGCTGGTTCGACCGTTGTATGAGCATGAGCGGGAGCGCTTTGCCGGGGTTTGATTGAGTCCCTATCCGTTGCTGCGGTAACGGATATATCCACCTGAAACCCACAATCCAAAAAAACTGGCCCAACTCTTGCTCTATCTCCAGGGACTGCATCCCCGACCCCCATGCAGTGGAGACCTTTACCTATGTCAGTCGCCCCCAATTCGCTTCTTCAGGCTGCCCCTGCGGCCAAGCCTCAAGCGCCCGCCGCCAATCCACCGGTCGCGGCTGCGGACCCACGGGACAAGGGCCCTGGCTTCGCTCAGGTGTTCGCCAGCCAAGGCTCGAAACCTTCGGTAAAAACCGACGACAACTCGGCCAAGCCCGCGCGCGACAAGCCTGCCGATGCCAGCGCCAAACCGGCTGCCGGCACCGACAAGCCTGCCGCCAGTACACCGGCGGTTGCCGATAGCGGCAATACCTTGCCTGCCAAGACGTCCGACGACAGTGCCAACAAGGATGACGACGGGCCCGCCGACCCGGCACTGGCGCAGCAGCCTGCGCCGGAGCCCGTCGTCGACCCGGCCATGATTGCGGCGGTCACACCGGTGGTCGTGCCCGTGGAAACCCCGGCGCCCGCGCCTGCCGCCAAGGACGACAAGGCCCAGCCTGTGGTCGCTGCGCCAATCGCGGCAACCGAGGAGGCCAAGCCGGCGTTCGATCCTGAAGCCGACCCGTTGGATGCGATGCCAGCCGTGCGCTTGGCAATGGAGCAGGGCGGGCATGTGTCGGCCAGCAGCCAGGCACCGGTCAAGACCGCACCGACGACCAGCCAGGATCAGCCAACTGCCGCACAGAATTTTGCCGCTGGCCTGGCCACGATGGTCGACCAGCAAGCCACCAAGGACAGCACGGACCAGGGCGGCGACAAGGCCTTCGGCGGCTTGATCGAAGATGGCCTCAAAGACTTGAAGAGCGCCAGCAGCGACACTCGGGTCGATGACTTCGCCAATCGCCTGGCGGCATTGACCCAGGCGGCGACGCCGAGAACCGCCAACGCCTTGCCGCCAGTTGCGAATGCACCGCTGGCCATGCACCAGAGCGGCTGGACCGACGAGATCGTCAACCGCGTGATGTACCTGTCCAGCGCCAACCTCAAGTCGGCGGAGATCCAGTTGCAGCCGGCTGAACTCGGGCGCCTGGATATCAAGGTCAACATGACGGCCGACCAGCAGGCCCAGGTCAATTTCATGAGCGCCCACCCGGTGGTGCGTGAAGCCCTGGAAAGCCAATCTGGCCGTCTGCGGGAGATGTTTGCGCAGCAGGGCATGGGGCAGGTGGACGTGAACGTGTCCGACCAGTCCCGTGGTCAGGAGCAGCAGCAACAACAAGCCCAGACCAGTGGCGTGAGTCGCGCTGGGCGCGGTGGTGATAGCGGCGACAGCGGCAACCACATTGATGTGGCTGAAGCCGTGGCACCCGTGACTTCTACAGTGATCGGCTCCAGCGCCGTCGATTACTACGCCTGACTCAAACCTCGCGCAGGTCAAAATGTGGGAGGGGGCTTGCCCCCGATAGCGGTGTGTCAGTGGCAGCTATAGTTGCTGGCACCCTGCAATCGGGGGCAAGCCCCTCCCACATTTGATTTGTGGTGCTCCCTCATCCCCGCTTGCCCGGACAACTCTGGCATAACACTTGCTCTTGCCTTTCCGTAGATCTATGAATCCCCGAATAGTGACGGATTATTGGCATGGCGAAGAGTGACGACGCAGCAAAAGCACCCGCAGGCAAAGGCAAGCTCAAGCTTATCCTGATGATAGTCGTGGGCCTGCTCCTGGCCATCGGCGCTTCCGTGGGCGGTACCTGGTACATCATGCACAGCAGTGCAAGTAAACCGGCACCTGCAGCCGAAACCACCAGTAACGTCAAGCAACCGGCAATCTTCGAACCGATGCTTCCGGCCTTTGTCGCCAACTTCAATCAGAACGGTCGTCAACGCTACCTGCAGGTGAGCATCACCTTGCTGGCGCGTAACCAGGCGGACCTGGATGCCCTCAAGGTGCACATGCCAGTGATCCGCAACAACCTGGTGATGCTGTTTTCCGCCCAGGGCTTCGACACCCTGGCCACCCCGGTGGGCCAGGAAATGCTGCGCCAGAAGGTCACTGCCAGCGTGCAGGAAGTGGCCCAGAAGGAGCTCGGTAAAGTCGTGGTCGAGCAGGCGCTCTTCACTAACTTCGTTTTGCAGTAGGAACACGACATGGCCGTGCAAGACCTGCTGTCCCAGGATGAAATCGACGCGCTGTTGCATGGCGTCGACGATGGTCTGGTACAGACCGAAATGGCTGCCGAGCCTGGCAGCGTCAAAAGTTATGACCTGACCAGCCAGGATCGCATCGTCCGTGGACGCATGCCGACCCTGGAGATGATCAACGAACGTTTTGCCCGCTACACCCGCATCAGCATGTTCAACATGCTGCGCCGTTCGGCGGATGTGGCCGTGGGCGGTGTGCAGGTGATGAAGTTCGGTGAGTACGTGCACTCGCTGTACGTGCCCACCAGCCTCAACCTGGTCAAGATCAAGCCGTTGCGCGGCACTGCGCTGTTCATCCTCGACGCCAAGCTGGTGTTCAAGCTGGTGGACAACTTCTTTGGCGGTGATGGCCGTCACGCCAAGATCGAAGGCCGTGAGTTCACGCCCACCGAGCTGCGCGTGGTGCGCATGGTGCTGGAGCAGGCCTTCATCGACTTGAAGGAAGCCTGGCAGGCGATCATGGAAGTCAACTTCGAGTACATCAACTCGGAAGTGAACCCGGCCATGGCCAACATCGTCGGCCCGAGCGAAGCGATTGTGGTGTCCACCTTCCACATCGAACTCGATGGCGGTGGCGGCGACCTGCACGTGACCATGCCGTACTCGATGATCGAGCCGGTGCGCGAGATGCTCGATGCCGGTTTCCAGTCCGACCTGGACGATCAGGACGAGCGCTGGGTCAAGGCCCTGCGCGAAGACCTGCTGGACGTCGACGTGCCGCTGAGTGCCACCGTGGCCCGTCGCCAACTGCGCCTGCGGGATATTTTGCACATGCAGCCGGGGGACATCATCCCGGTCGAATTGCCGGAAGAAATGATCATGCGCGCCAACGGCGTGCCGTCATTCAAGGTCAAGCTCGGTTCCCACAAGGGCAACCTGGCGCTGCAAGTGGTTGAGCCGATCAACCGCCGCTGATGTACCCCTATTTATGAATGTTTGCTCCGCCGAGGACATGTAATGGCTACCGAACACGAAAACACTTCCGCCGAAGACCAGGCCCTGGCTGACGAATGGGCTGCCGCCCTGGAAGAAACCGGTGATGTCGGCCAGGACGATATCGACGCCCTGCTGGCCGCCGATGCCGCTACCGCGCCAGCGGGTAACCGCTTGCAGATGGAAGAATTCGGCAGCGTGCCGAAGAACAACGACCCGGTGACCCTCGATGGGCCGAACCTGGACGTGATCCTCGACATCCCAGTGTCGATCTCCATGGAAGTGGGCAGCACCGACATCAACATCCGCAACCTGCTGCAACTCAACCAGGGTTCGGTGATCGAGTTGGATCGCCTGGCCGGTGAGCCATTGGACGTGCTGGTCAACGGCACCCTGATCGCCCACGGTGAAGTGGTGGTGGTCAACGAAAAGTTCGGCATCCGCCTGACCGACGTGATCAGCCCAAGCGAACGCATCAAGAAGTTGCGCTGATATGAAACGGCTGATGGTGGGACTGTTGGTCGCGCTGCCATTGGACGCCTGGGCGGCAGAGCCGGTGGCTCAGGCAGCCGCTGCTGCCGCACCGGTCGGCAGTGGCCTGGGCGGCCAGTTGACCCAACTGGTATTGGGCCTGTTGCTGGTGGTGGGCCTGATCTTTGTGCTGGCCTGGCTGCTGCGCCGTGTGCAGCAGGTTGGGCCGGGCAACGCGCAGGTGATCGAGATGATCGGCTCGCGCGCCCTCGGCCCGCGTGACCGGCTGGTGCTGGTGCAAGTGGGTGACGAACAGATCCTGCTGGGCCTCACCCCCGGCCGCATCACCCCGCTGCATGTGCTCAAGACCCCGGTGAACGTGGACCAGTCCAAGCCTGCCACGCCCGAATTCGCCCAGCGCCTGATGGAATTGCTGGGCAAGGATCAGAAGGATAAGAAGTAATGCGCGTTTTATTGACGCTCATGCTGTGGCTGGCGGCGCCGTTGGCGTTTGCCGCCGACCCGTTGTCGATCCCGGCCATTACGCTGGGTACCAACGCGGCCGGGGCCCAGGAGTATTCGGTCAGCCTGCAGATCCTGCTGATCATGACGGCGCTGAGTTTTATTCCGGCGTTCGTCATGCTGATGACCAGCTTCACGCGGATCATCATCGTGTTCTCGATCCTGCGTCAGGCCCTGGGCCTGCAACAGACGCCGTCGAACCAGATCCTCACCGGCATGGCCTTGTTCCTGACCATGTTCATCATGGCGCCGGTGTTCGACAAGGTGAACCAGCAAGCCCTGCAACCCTACCTGGCGGAAACCATCACGGCCCAGGTGGCGATCGACCGGGCGCAGGTGCCGATCAAGGACTTCATGCTCTCGCAGACCCGCTCCAGTGACCTTGAGCTGTTCATGCGCCTGTCCAAGCGTACCGACATCGCAACGCCGGACCAGGCGCCGTTGACCATTCTCGTTCCGGCGTTCGTGACCTCCGAGCTGAAGACCGCGTTCCAGATCGGTTTCATGATCTTCATCCCGTTCCTGATCATCGACCTGGTGGTGGCGAGCGTGCTGATGGCGATGGGTATGATGATGCTGTCGCCGCTGATCATCTCGTTGCCGTTCAAGATCATGTTATTTGTGCTGGTGGACGGCTGGGCGCTGATTATCGGCACCCTGGCCAGCAGTTTCGGCGGGGTGTAGCGCAATGACGCCAGAAGTAGCTGTCGACTTGTTCCGTGAAGCGCTGTGGCTGACCACCATAATGGTGGCCGTGCTGGTGGTGCCGAGCCTGTTGGTGGGCCTGCTGGTGGCGATGTTCCAGGCCGCAACGCAGATCAACGAACAGACCTTGAGCTTCCTGCCGCGCCTGCTGGTGATGCTGGTCACTCTGATCGTCGCCGGCCCGTGGCTGGTGCAAACCTTTATGGAATACATCCTGCAGTTGTACGGCAGTATTCCGCACTTGATCGGCTGATCGGGTGAACTCCCTGCTGGCATTGACCGACACTCAGATCAGTACCTGGGTGGCCTCGTTCATCCTGCCGCTGTTTCGCGTGACGGCCATGTTGATGGCCATGCCGGTGTTTGGCACGACCCTCGTGCCGCGCCGGGTGCGCCTGTATTTCGCGGTGGCAATCACAGTGGTGCTGGTGCCGGGCTTGCCGCCCATGCCGCCGGTGAATGCCCTGGACCTCAGCGCCTTGATGCTGATCGTCGAACAGATCCTGATCGGTGCCATGCTGGGGTTCTCCCTGCAGTTGTTCTTCCAGGCATTTGTGATTGCCGGGCAAATCATCTCGATCCAGATGGGCATGGGCTTCGCGTCCATGGTCGACCCCACCAACGGGGTGTCGGCGGCGGTGATCGGGCAGTTCCTGACCATGTTGGTGACCTTGCTGTTCCTGGCGATGAACGGGCACCTGGTGGCGTTTGAGGTGCTGACCGAAAGCTTCACCACCTTGCCGGTGGGGTCGGGGTTGGTGGTCAATCACTTCTGGGAAACGGTCGGGCGCCTCGGTTGGGTGCTGGGCGCTTCGCTGTTGTTGGTGCTGCCGGCCATTACCGCGTTGCTGGTGGTCAACATCGCGTTTGGCGTCATGACCCGTGCGGCGCCGCAACTGAACATCTTTTCGATTGGTTTCCCGTTGACCCTGGTGCTGGGCATGGGGATTTTCTGGATCGGCCTGGCCGACATTCTCAATCAGTATCAACCGCTGGCGACCGACGCCTTGCAGTTTTTACGTGATCTGGCACGGGCGCGCTGAGCCATGGCCGAGAGCGAGAGTGGTCAGGACAAAACAGAAGACCCCACGGAGAAACGCAAAAAGGACTCCAGGGAAAAGGGCGAGATTGCGCGCTCCAAAGAGCTCAACACGGTCGCCACCATGATGGCCGGTGCCGGCGCCTTGCTGATCTACGGCGGTGGATTGGCGCTGGACTTGCTGGAGCTGATGAAACACAACTTCACCTTGCCCCGTGAGGTGTTGCTCAACCCCGATAGCATGGGCCAATACCTGCTGCACTCGGGCAAGATCGCGATCCTGGCCGTGCAGCCGATCCTGATCACCTTGTTGCTGGCCGCGCTGATCGGCCCTGTTGCCTTGGGTGGCTGGCTGTTTGCCGCCGGCAGCATGGCGCCCAAGTTCAGCCGTATGAACCCGGCGGCCGGGCTCAAGCGCATGTTCTCGGCCAAGGCGCTGGTGGAGCTGCTCAAGGCCTTGGCCAAGTTCATCCTGATTCTGTTTGTGGCGCTGATGGTGTTGTCGTCCGACATCGACGACCTGCTGCGCATCGCCCATGAGCCGCTGGAGTCAGCGATCATCCACAGCGTGCAGGTGGTTGGCTGGAGCGCGCTGTGGATGGCCGCCGGGCTGATCATCATTGCGGCCGTGGATGCGCCGATCCAGCTGTGGGAAAGCCACAAGAAACTGCTGATGACCAAGCAGGAAGTGCGCGACGAGCACAAGGACCAGGAAGGCCGTCCCGAGGTCAAGCAGCGCATCCGCCAACTGCAGCGCGAAATGTCCCAGCGCAAGATGATGGCCGCAGTACCCGACGCCGACGTGGTCATCACCAACCCGACCCACTACGCCGTGGCCCTCAAGTACGACCCCGAGAAAGGCGGCGCGCCGATGCTGCTGGCCAAGGGCAGCGACTTTACCGCCTTGAAAATCCGCGAAATCGCGGTGGCCAACGACATCCTGCTGCTCGAATCCCCGGAACTGGCGCGGTCGATCTTCTACTCCACCGACCTCGACCAGGAAATCCCGGCAGGTTTGTACCTGGCGGTTGCCCAAGTGCTGGCGTATGTCTATCAGATTCGCCAATACCGCGCGGGCAAGGGCAAGCGCCCGGATCCGCTCAAAGACCTGCCGATTCCGCCAGAGTTGCGCCGCGACTCTTGACCTTCCCCCCGTGGTGCTGGACGAGCTTCTTTGTGGTGAGCGGGCTTGCCCCGCGCCTGCCTGCGCGGCAGCCCCTTGACCGTCGCCAGCCTCTACCACTCGTCGTTAAGCCCCGTCTACCTGTCAACTTTGACAGTGGTCGCCGTCTCCTTATCGCGGTTTTATAGCTCCGGGAATTCCACGCACTTTGCAGTGCGTGAGGTAGAGGGTATTGCGATGGAGGTGATGAAAGGCACGGTCGAGGCATACGACCACAAAACAGGCGAGGGCGTGATTGCAATGGATCGCGACGACGAACGTGTGCGGGTGGACCTCACGAGTTCTACTGGGATTTGGCTCAAGCAAGGTCAGAGAGTGCAGTTTTCGAGAATCCACCGCCCTGAGGGCGTATTCGCGTCAAACATCAAGATTATCCAGTGAGTCTCGCCTGGTTTTCTGGGCGGGGTGTCAGGAGAGCGGCAATGTCGACAGGCACGGTGAAATGGTTTAACGGCGAAAAAGGATACGGCTTTATCAGTCAGGATGGGGGTGGAGATGTCTTCGTCCACTATTCGGCGATCAAGGGAGAGGGCTATAAGACGCTCGAAGACGGGCAGAAGGTCGAGTTTGGTGTAGAGAAAGGCCAAAAAGGTGATCAGGCCACGGATGTGCAGGTTGTCAGTTAGGTAGGCTCAGTCGAGTGCCTGGCCCTTGCGGATGCCCAGATGCCCCGGCAGCCCCCAACAAGGTCACTGCGAGTGCCAGAACCAATCGAGTTGAGGGTTTTGGGGCCGCTTCGCAGCCCAGCGCGGGGCAAGCCCGCTCACCACGGTGTTATGTATAAGCCTTTGAGAGGTGCGTAGTGGACGTGTTCCCTCGCACCGCCCCTGCCACATTTGAATGTGTGCCTCTCGCGATCCACGGCCTCAAAAGCAAAGTTGGAAGGCTTCTTGCAATACCGCCTCCAGGACGTCTCCCGGCGTCAAAAGTTTGCTTCAAGGAAACGAGGAATACCGGTGGTGGATCGCTCTCAAATGCTCGGCACGGCCCGTACGACCCTGACTGACCTCTCGCGAGGCAATCTGGGTGTGCCGTTGTTGTTGCTGGTGATGCTGGCAATGATGATGTTGCCCATGCCGCCGTTCCTGCTGGACGTGTTCTTCACGTTCAACATTGCGCTTTCGGTCGTGGTCCTGCTGGTCTGCGTGTACGCCCTGCGGCCGCTGGATTTTGCGGTGTTCCCGACGATCCTGCTGGTGGCGACCCTGTTGCGCCTGGCGCTGAACGTGGCGTCCACCCGTGTGGTGATGCTCCACGGCCAGGACGGCCACGCCGCCGCCGGTAAGGTGATCCAGGCCTTCGGCGAGGTGGTGATCGGCGGTAACTACGTGGTCGGTATCGTGGTGTTCGCGATCCTGATGATCATCAACTTCGTGGTGGTGACCAAGGGCGCCGGGCGGATTTCCGAGGTGAGCGCACGCTTTACCCTCGACGCCATGCCCGGCAAGCAGATGGCTATCGACGCCGACCTCAACGCCGGCCTGATCGACCAGAACCAGGCCAAGACGCGCCGCTTGGAAGTCGCCCAGGAAGCCGAGTTCTACGGTTCCATGGACGGTGCCAGCAAATTCGTGCGCGGTGACGCCATCGCTGGCCTGTTGATTCTGTTCATCAACCTGATCGGCGGCATGGCCGTCGGTATCTTCCAGCACGGCATGACCTTCGGCGATGCGGGCAAGGTGTACGCCTTGCTGACCATCGGTGACGGTTTAGTGGCGCAATTGCCATCACTGTTGTTATCTACAGCTGCGGCCATCATGGTGACCCGTGCCTCGGGCTCCGAAGACATGGGCAAGCAGATCAGCCGGCAGATGTTTGCCTCGCCCAAGGCCCTGGCCGTGGCGGCGGGCATCATGGCGATCATGGGTATCGTGCCGGGCATGCCCCACGTCTCGTTCCTGAGCATGGCGGCCCTGGCCGGCGGTGCTGCGTACCTGTTCTGGAAGAAGCAGAACCAGGTCAAAGTCATCGCCCAACAAGAAATTGCCCGCCAGCAAGAACTGCTGCCATCCCCGGCCCGCGCCCAGGAAACCAAGGAGCTTGGCTGGGATGACGTGACCCCGATCGATATGATTGGCCTGGAAGTGGGCTACCGCCTGATCCCCTTGGTGGACCGCAACCAGGGCGGCCAATTGCTTGCGCGGATCAAGGGCGTGCGCAAAAAACTGTCCCAGGACCTGGGTTTTCTGATGCCCACCGTGCACATCCGCGACAACCTCGACCTGGCGCCAAGCGCCTACCGCCTGACCTTGATGGGCGTGATCCTGGCCGAAGCCGAGATCTACCCGGACCGCGAGTTGGCGATCAACCCAGGGCAGGTGTTCGGCAGCCTCAACGGCATTACCGCCAAAGATCCGGCTTTTGGCCTGGACGCGGTGTGGATCGAAATCAGCCAGCGCAGCCAGGCGCAGTCCCTGGGCTACACCGTGGTGGACGCCAGCACCGTGGTTGCGACCCACCTCAACCAGATTCTGTACAAGCACTCCCATGAGCTGATCGGCCACGAAGAAGTCCAGCAATTGATGGGTTTGCTGGGCAAAGCTTCGCCAAAACTCGCCGAAGAACTGGTGCCGGGCGTGCTGTCGCTGTCGCAATTGCTCAAAGTGCTGCAGGCGCTGCTGGCCGAACAGGTGCCGGTGCGCGACATCCGCAGCATTGCCGAGGCCATCGCCAACAATGCCGCCAAGAGTCAAGATACCGCCGCGCTGGTGGCTGCGGTGCGCGTCGGATTGTCCCGCGCAATCGTGCAAAGCATTGTAGGGCTTGACTCCGAGCTGCCTGTGATCACCTTGGAGCCAAGGTTGGAACAAATATTGCTCAATAGTATTCAGAAGGCAGGACAAGGCCAGGAAGAGGGCGTTCTGCTGGAACCAAGCATGGCTGAAAAGCTGCAGCGCTCGTTGATCGACGCCGCGCAGCGCCAAGAGATGCAAGGCCAACCGGTGATTCTGCTGGTGGCCGGCCCGGTCCGCGCGATGTTGTCGCGGTTTGGACGCCTGGCAGTACCGAATTTGCACGTTTTGGCTTATCAGGAAATTCCTGACAACAAGCAAGTGACTATCGTCGCGACAGTAGGGCCCAACGGCTGAGGGTAGTGGGTTATGCAAGTGAAGCGTTTTTTCGCCGCCGATATGCGTCAGGCCATGAAACTGGTCCGTGATGAACTGGGCGCCGACGCCGCGATTATCGGTAACCGTCGTATTGCCGGCGGTGTCGAGCTGACGGCTGCCCTGGATTACACCCCCTCGGCGCTGGCGCCACGCGTGCCGAACATGGAGCTCGAAGACGAGCTGCGCAAGACCGCCTCGCGTATCGTCTCGGCCCAGGCCGAACTGAGCATGCGTGGCGACAGCGATGCCACCACCAATCGCCAGTTGTTTGCCGGCCTGCCGCTGACGGCTGCCGAGCCCCTGGTTGAGCCGACCTTCATCGAACCGCCGCGTCCTGCCGCGCCAGCCCCGGCCGCCGCCGTCGACCAGCGTGTGTTTGATTCGATGCGCTTTGAGCTCAATGGCCTGCGCGAACTGCTGGAAGTGCAGCTCGGCTCGCTGGCCTGGACACAACTGCAAGGCAGCAAGCCGCAACAGGCCAACCTGTGGCGCCGCCTGCAACGCATCGGCCTGTCCGGTCCGCTGTCTCGCGACCTGCTGGCCCTGACCACCGAAATCGACGAACCTCGCCAAGCCTGGCGCATGTTGCTGGCGCACCTGGCGCGGATGATCGTCACCCCGGAAATTGAACCCTTGGAAGAGGGTGGCGTGATCGCCATGGTCGGCCCTGCCGGCATGGGCAAGACCACCACCCTGGCCAAGCTGGCCGCGCGTTACGTGCTCAAGTACGGCGCCAATAACATCGCGCTGGTGAGCATGGACAGCTACCGCATCGGTGCCCAGGAACAGCTCAAGACCTTGGGTCGTATCCTCAATGTGCCGGTGACCCACGTCGATCCGGGCCAGTCCCTGGCCAACGCGCTCGACCCGCTGCTGCGCAAGCGCGTGGTGTTGATCGACACCGCCGGCCTGCAAGCCAGCGACCCGGCGTTGCGCATGCAACTGGAAAGCCTGGCTGGGCGTGGCATCAAGTCGAAAAATTACCTGGTGCTTGCAACCACCAGCCAAAAACAGGTTCTTACCGCTGCGTACCATAGCTACAAGCGCTGCGGCCTGGCCGGTTGCATCCTGACCAAACTGGATGAAACCGCCAGCCTGGGCGAAGTGTTGAGCCTGGCTATCAGCCATGAACTACCGGTTGCCTACCTGACCGACGGGCCGCGGATCCCGGATGATCTGCATCTGCCGCGCCGTCATCAGTTGGTCAGCCGCGCCGTCAGCGTGCAAATGCAAGAAGAGCCTAGCGAGGAAGCGATGGCCGATATGTTCGCCGACCTCTACCACCACCCGGCAAAACGGGTCGGTTGAAGTCAGGATGAACACCGTGAAATGTACCTACATCGATGGTCTGCAAGCGATTCACGCGGCCAAGCCATGTAGCCTGCGTCTAAGCAAGACAAGGTAAAGAAATAAAATGGGCAGCATGCATCCCGTACAGGTGATCGCGGTGACCGGCGGCAAAGGTGGCGTCGGGAAAACTAACGTGTCAGTGAATTTGTCCCTGGCCCTGGCAGAGCTTGGCCGTCGCGTCATGCTGCTGGATGCTGACCTGGGGCTGGCGAACGTCGACGTTCTGCTGGGACTGACGCCCAAACATACCCTTGCCGATGTGATCGAGGGGCGCTGTGAGCTGCGCGATGTGCTGCTCCAGGGCCCTGGCGGGATCCGCATCGTGCCGGCCGCCTCCGGTACCCAGAGCATGGTGCACCTGAGCCCGGCGCAACATGCCGGCCTGATCCAGGCCTTCAGTGATATCGGCGACAACCTCGACGTGCTGGTGATCGACACCGCCGCCGGGATCGGCGAGTCCGTGGTCAGCTTCGTGCGCGCCGCGCAGGAAGTGTTGCTGGTGGTCTGCGATGAACCCACCTCGATCACCGACGCCTACGCCCTGATCAAACTGCTTAACCGTGACTACGGCATGAACCGCTTCCGCGTGCTGGCCAACATGGCCCAGAGCCCGCAGGAAGGGCGCAACCTGTTCGCCAAGTTGACCAAGGTCACGGATCGCTTCCTCGATGTCGCCTTACAATACGTCGGCGCAGTTCCCTACGACGAGTGTGTGCGCAAGGCTGTGCAAAAGCAGCGTGCAGTCTACGAAGCGTTCCCTCGTTCCAAATGCGCACTGGCGTTCAAGGCTATTGCCCAGAAGGTCGATACTTGGCCGTTGCCCGCCAACCCTCGGGGGCATCTGGAGTTTTTCGTCGAGCGATTGGTACATCAGACGAGCGCAGGACCGGTGCTATGACAGCGAACGGCTACAACGCCTACAAGAAATCTGCCCGTGACAGCCAGGGTGAGTTGATTGAGCGCTATGCGCCGCTGGTCAAGCGTATCGCCTATCACTTGTTGGCTCGCCTGCCCGCCAGCGTGCAGGTCGAGGACCTGATCCAGGCCGGCATGATCGGCCTGCTCGAAGTGTCGACCAAATACGACGCCAGCAAAGGCGCGAGTTTCGAGACGTATGCGGGTATCCGTATCCGTGGCGCGATGCTCGATGAGGTGCGTAAAGGCGATTGGGCGCCGCGTTCGGTGCACCGCAATACGCGCATGGTCAGTGACGCAATTCGTGCAATTGAAGCAAAAACCGGTCGCGACGCTAAAGATCACGAAGTTGCGGCCGAACTCCAATTGAGTCTCGACGATTACTACGGGATTTTGAACGATACCTTGGGCAGCCGCCTGTTCAGTTTCGACGACCTGTTGCAGGACGGCGAACACGAAGGGCTGCACGAGGACGGCGCGAGCGCACACATGGAGCCGTCGCGCGACCTGGAAGATGAACGCTTCCAGGGCGCATTGGCGGACGCCATTGCCAACTTGCCCGAGCGCGAGCGGTTGGTGTTGGCGCTGTACTACGACGAAGAGCTGAACCTCAAGGAAATCGGTGAGGTCCTGGGGGTCAGTGAATCGCGTGTCAGCCAGTTGCACAGCCAATGCGCAGCCCGCTTGCGCGGGCGATTGGGAGAGTGGCGAGCGCGCTGACAGGCGGTGTGGGGGCACTGCGAAGCGATACCGCGAAGGTGATTGGCCTTCGCGGGTTCGACCCGTGGTGTTCCCAGCAGTCCTTTTTGTGTAATGCCTGTTGATTGAAATGGCGCGTCCAGGTGCTGGGCGCGTTTAAGACTGCTTGGAGGTCGAATTGGACAAGAACATGAAAATCCTCATCGTTGATGACTTCTCAACGATGCGGCGGATCATAAAAAACCTGTTGCGTGACCTTGGGTTCACAAACACGGTCGAGGCGGATGACGGCCTGACGGCAATTCCGATCCTCAACAGCGGGAGCATCGACTTTCTGGTAACGGACTGGAACATGCCGGGAATGACCGGTATCGACCTGTTGCGCCACGTGCGCGCCGACGAAAAGCTGCGCAGCCTTCCCGTGTTGATGGTGACCGCCGAAGCCAAGCGTGAGCAGATCATCGAAGCCGCCCAGGCCGGGGTCAACGGTTATGTGGTCAAGCCATTCACTGCACAGGCCTTGAAAGAGAAGATCGAAAAGATCTTCGAACGCATCCACGGCTAATGCCATCGCGGGGGAGCTATGGAGCATAAAGAAACGTCACAGGGAGACTTCGAGTCGACCCTGAAAAAACATGCTCACCAGTTGGTCGACAGCCTTGAAAGAGGCCAGTTCGGCGACGCGGTGCAGTTGATCCATGAGCTCAACCAGACCCGTGACCGCGGCCTGTATCAGGAAGTGGGCAAGCTCACACGCGAGCTGCACAGTGCGATCGTCAATTTCCAGATTGACCCGCATATGCCCCAGGCCGAAGAAATCTCACAAATCACTGACGCCACCGAACGCCTGTCCTACGTGGTCAGGCTGACTGAGGCGGCGGCCAACCGCACGATGGACCTGGTGGAAAACGCCACGCCCCTGGTCAATGGCATGGCCACTGAAGCCCAAGCCCTGAGCAACGACTGGGGCCGCTTCATGCGCCGGGAAGTGGGGGCTGAAGAGTTCCGTGAGCTGGCCCGTCGGGTCGAAGGGTTCTTGTCACGCAGCGAGCAGGAAAACCGCACGGTTGCCAGCAACCTCAATGACATTCTGCTGGCCCAGGACTACCAGGACCTTACCGGTCAGGTGATCAAGCGTGTGACCCAGTTGGTCACCGAAGTGGAAAGCAACCTGCTCAAATTGGTACTCATGGCTGGCCAGGTCGACCGTTTTGCCGGCATCGAACATGACCGCGAAGCGATCCTCTCTGAAAAAGATCCACAAAAACATCTCGCCAAGGGTGAAGGTCCGCAGATTCATGCCGATAAACGTGAAGACGTTGTGTCAGGTCAGGATGACGTAGATGACCTGTTATCCAGTTTAGGCTTCTAAGGAGCACCCACATGAGCTTCGGCGCCGATGAAGAGATCCTTCAGGATTTCCTTGTAGAGGCCGGCGAAATTTTAGAGCAACTGTCCGAACAACTGGTCGAGCTGGAAAGCCGACCGGATGATGCGAACCTGCTCAATGCAATTTTTCGCGGTTTTCATACTGTAAAAGGGGGCGCCGGCTTCCTCCAGCTCCATGAGCTGGTGGAGTGCTGCCACATCGCCGAGAACGTGTTCGACATCCTGCGCAAGGGTGAGCGTCACGTTGATTCGGAATTGATGGACGTGATTCTCGAAGCACTGGATGCGGTCAACGGCATGTTCAGCCAAGTGCGTGAACGTGCCCCGATCACCGCGGCCACGCCGGAACTGTTGGCCGCCCTGGCGCGCTATGCAGAGCCGGCCGACACCACGGCAGCGCCGGTGGTTGAAGCCGCGCCTGAGCCGGTGGCGCAGCCAGAAGCCGATGTAACGGACAGCGAGTTCGAGCAGTTGCTCAACTCCCTCAGTGCCGTCAAGGCCGAGGCTGAAGCACCGGCGGCGCCTGCCCCGGCAGCGGCGCCGACCAGCGAAGACATCACCGACGCCGAGTTCGAATCGCTGCTCGACCAGTTGCACGGCAAGGGCCAGTTCGCCGCCGATGCGGTGGCGCCGGTTGCCGCTGCCCAAGCGCCTGCGGCCCCGGCCAGTACCGACATTACCGATGACGAATTCGAAGCCTTGCTTGACCAGTTGCATGGCAAAGGCACGTTCGCCGTCGACGCCCTGCCAGACGTGGCGCCAGCGCCTGCTGCTGCACCTGCCAGTGCCAAGCCTGCGGACGATGGGTTGATCTCCGATCACGAATTCGAAGCGCTGCTGGACGATTTGCACGGCAAGGGCAAGTTCACCGAAGTCGCCTCGGCGGCGGCTGTGGCGACGGCGGCACCGGTTGCGGCCAAAGCGGCTGCACCTGCACCTGTGGCAGCGGCCAAGCCAGCCGCCCCGGCTCCAGCACCGGCGCGTGCAGCTGCGCCACCGCCGCCGGAAAAACCGGCCAGTGAAGCCGAAACCACGGTGCGGGTCGATACCGCGCGCCTGGACGACATCATGAACATGGTCGGCGAACTGGTACTGGTGCGTAACCGTCTGGTGCGCCTGGGCCTGAGCAGCGGCGATGAAGCCATGCAAAAGGCCGTGTCGAACCTCGATGTGGTGACGGCCGACCTGCAAACCGCGGTGATGAAAACGCGCATGCAGCCGATCAAAAAAGTCTTCGGCCGTTTCCCGCGCCTGGTCCGTGACCTGGCACGCCAGCTGAAGAAAGAGATCAACCTGGAACTGGTGGGTGAAGAAACCGACCTCGACAAAAACCTTGTCGAGGCCCTGGCCGACCCGCTGGTCCACTTGGTGCGCAACGCCGTCGACCACGGCGTCGAAACCCCGGAAGAACGCGAAGCCTCGGGCAAGTCCCGTGGTGGCAAGGTGATTCTGGCGGCGGAGCAAGAAGGCGACCATATCCTGCTGTCGATTACCGATGACGGCAAAGGCATGGACCCGGCGATCTTGCGCAATATCGCGGTCAAGCGCGGCGTGATGGACAAGGACGCCGCCGACCGGCTGACCGACACCGAGTGCTACAACCTGATCTTCGCCCCAGGCTTCTCGACCAAGACCGAGATTTCCGACGTGTCGGGCCGTGGCGTGGGCATGGACGTGGTGAAGACCAAGATCAGCCAGCTCAACGGCTCGATCAACATCTACTCGACCAAGGGCCAGGGCTCCAAGATCGTGATCAAGGTGCCGTTGACCTTGGCGATCATGCCGACCCTGATGGTGATGCTGGGCAACCAGGCTTTCGCCTTCCCGCTGGTCAACGTCAACGAAATCTTCCACCTCGACCTGTCGCGTACCAATGTGGTGGACGGCCAGGAAGTGGTGATCGTGCGGGACAAGGCGTTGCCGCTGTTCTACCTCAAGCGCTGGCTGGTTGCATCGGCTGCCCATGAGGAGCAGCGCGAAGGCCATGTGGTGATTCTGTCCGTGGGCACCCAGCGCATCGGCTTTGTCGTCGATCAACTGGTTGGCCAGGAAGAAGTGGTCATCAAGCCTTTGGGCAAAATGCTGCAGGGAACCCCGGGCATGTCGGGTGCGACCATCACCGGTGACGGTCGGATCGCGCTGATTCTCGATGTTCCGAGCATGCTCAAGCGTTACGCCGCTCGGCGTATTTGATTCTGGTGGGGCAGGGCGGTAATGCCCGCCCCGCCTAACGGAGTGTTTATGGCAGTCAAGGTCCTGGTGGTGGACGATTCGGGTTTCTTCCGCCGCCGCGTCTCGGAAATTCTTTCCGCCGATCCAAGCATCCAGGTGGTCGGTACGGCCACCAACGGCAAAGAGGCGATTGATCAAGCCATTGCGCTGAAGCCGGACGTGATCACCATGGACTACGAGATGCCGATGATGGATGGCATCACGGCAGTCCGGCACATCATGCAACGCTGCCCGACCCCGGTATTGATGTTCTCCTCGCTGACCCATGAAGGCGCCCGAGTGACCCTCGATGCGCTGGATGCCGGTGCGGTGGACTTCCTGCCGAAGAATTTCGAAGACATCTCGCGCAACCCCGAGAAGGTCAAGCAACTGCTGTGCGAGAAAGTCCACAGCATTTCCCGCAGTAACCGTCGCAGCCTGTTCAGCGCGCCAACGCCTGCCCCAGCGCCGGTAGCGCCTGCGGCTGCGCCCACCAGTTCCTCGTTCAGTCGCCCGGCGCCTGCACCGATTGCACGGCCTGCGCCGCCACCGGTACGTACGTCGGCCCCGGCTGCTGCGCATTCGGCGGCACCTAAGCGCAAGGCCTATAAATTGGTCGCCATCGGTACCTCCACCGGCGGCCCGGTGGCCTTGCAGCGCGTATTGACCCAGCTGCCGGCCAACTTTCCGGCGCCGATCGTGTTGATCCAGCACATGCCGGCGGCGTTCACCAAGGCCTTTGCCGAGCGCCTGGACAAGCTGTGCCGCGTCAGCGTCAAGGAAGCCGAGGATGGTGACATCCTGCGTCCTGGCCTGGCGTTGCTGGCCCCGGGTGGCAAGCAAATGATGGTCGATGGCCGTGGCGCGATCAAAATCCTGCCAGGCGACGAGCGCCTCAACTACAAGCCGTGCGTGGACATCACCTTCGGCTCGGCGGCTAAGTCCTACGGTGACAAAGTTCTGGCGGTGGTGCTCACCGGCATGGGCGCCGACGGCCGTGAAGGCGCCCGCCTGCTCAAGCAGGGCGGCAGTGCAATCTGGGCCCAGGATGAAGCCAGCTGTGTGATCTATGGCATGCCCATGGCCATCGTCAAGGCTGACCTGGCCGACGCCGTCTACAGCCTGGACGATATCGGCAAGCATCTGGTGGAGGCCTGCCTCTAATGGATGTGTTGAGCCTGATCGGCATCATCATGGCGTTTGTCGCCATTATCGGCGGCAACTACCTCGAAGGCGGCCACCTTGGCGCCCTGGCCAACGGCCCGGCGGCGCTGATCGTGATCGGCGGCACCGTGGGCGCGGCGTTGTTGCAGTCACCGATGAGTTCGTTCAAGCGTGCGATGCAGATCGTGATCTGGATCATCTTCCCGCCACGCGTCGACCTGGCCGGGGGCATCGACCGGGTGGTCAACTGGAGCCTCACCGCACGCAAGGAAGGCCTGCTGGGCCTGGAAGGCGTGGCCGATGCCGAGCCCGACAGCTACTCGCGCAAGGGCCTGCAATTGCTGGTCGACGGCGCCGAGCCGGAAGCGATCCGCAGCATCCTGGAAGTGGATTTCTACACCCAGGAAAGCCGCGACATCAACGCCGCCAAGGTCTTTGAAAGCATGGGCGGCTATGCGCCGACCATCGGCATCATCGGTGCGGTGATGGGCCTGATCCACGTGATGGGCAACCTGGCCGACCCTTCGCAGTTGGGCAGCGGCATTGCGGTGGCGTTCGTTGCCACTATCTACGGCGTGGCGAGTGCCAACCTGGTGCTGTTGCCCGTGGCCAGCAAACTGAAGTCTATTGCCATGCGCCAGTCGCGTTACCGTGAAATGTTGCTCGAAGGCATCCTGTCGATTGCCGAGGGCGAGAACCCGCGCTCCATTGAACTGAAGCTCCAGGGCTTCATGGATTGATGGGGAGTAATGCCAATGAGCCGTCGCCGTCGCGAGCCTGAAGAACACGTCAACCACGAACGCTGGCTGGTGTCCTACGCGGACTTCATCACCTTGCTGTTCGCATTTTTCGTGGTGATGTACTCCATCTCGTCGATCAATGAAGGCAAGTACAAAGTCATTTCCCAGGCGTTGATCGGCGTGTTCAACGACGCCGATCGTTCGCTCAAGCCGATCCCCATCGGCGAAGAGCGGCCCAAGACCGTGACCCCGGCCAAGCCGCTGGTCAATGACAGCGACGAAACCGCAGCCGGCGTGGGCGGTACCAGTGACCCGCTGAAAAGCATCGCCGATGACATCAGTGCTGCGTTTGGCGACCTGATCAGCTCCAATCAGATGACCGTGCGCGGCAATGAGTTGTGGGTGGAGATCGAACTCAATTCCAGCCTGTTGTTCGCCAGCGCCGACGCATTGCCCAGCGACCAGGCGTTCACCATCATCGATAAGGTGGCGGCAATTCTCCAGCCGTTCGAGAACCCGATCCACGTCGAAGGCTTTACCGATAACGTACCGATCAGCACCGCGCAGTACCCGACCAATTGGGAGCTGTCCTCGGCCCGTGCTGCGAGCATCGTGCGCATGCTCGCGATGCAGGGCGTAAACCCCGGGCGCCTGGCGTCGGTGGGCTATGGCGAGTTCCAGCCGGTGGCCAATAACGCCACGCTGGAAGGCCGTGCGCGCAACCGTCGGGTGGTGTTGGTGGTGTCACGCAACCTGGATGTGCGCCGCAGCCTGACCGGGACCGGCACCGCCAATGCAACACCGGACGCGGCCTTGAAGCGCGCTGGCACACAAACTGCACCGGCCCCTGTAAAGCCGCCGGTTCGGCAGAGTGCCGTCAATTCTCCGTCACCGGCTCAATAACCTATGCAATGTCTCGGTCGCGCACATGCCCACCGGGAGGAACCATCCGAATGAGAGTCTGGGCAGTTGCCAATCAAAAAGGTGGGGTCGGCAAGACCACCACCTCCATCGCTTTAGCCGGTTTGCTGGCCGAGGCGGGCAAGCGTGTGGTCGTGGTCGACCTCGACCCCCATGGCTCGATGACCAGCTATTTCGGTTACGACCCAGACGCACTGGAACACAGTTGCTTCGACCTGTTCCTGCACAAGGGCAGCGTGCCGAGCGACTTGCCCGGCCAGTTGTTGCTGCCAACGAGCAACGAGAGCATTTCCCTGCTGCCATCCAGCACCGCACTGGCCACCCTTGAGCGCCAGTCGCCGGGGCAGAGCGGGCTGGGCCTGGTGATCGCCAAGACCTTGGCGCAACTGTGGCAGGACTTCGACTACGCCATCATCGACAGCCCGCCGTTGCTCGGCGTGCTGATGGTCAACGCGTTGGCGGCCAGCCAGCAGTTGGTGATCCCGGTGCAGACCGAGCACTTGGCGGTCAAGGGCCTGGAGCGCATGGTCAGCACCCTGGCGATGATCAACCGCTCACGCAAACAGGCGCTGCCGTATAGCATCGTGCCGACCCTGTTCGACCGCCGTACCCAGGCCTCCCTGGGCACATTGCGCGTATTGCGCGATGGCTACCCGGATGCCATCTGGAATGGCTACATCCCGGTGGATACCCGCCTGCGCGATGCTAGCCGGGCAGGGCTGACGCCCTCGCAGTTCGACGCCAAGAGCCGTGGCGTGATGGCCTACCGCGCGCTGCTCAAGCACCTGCTGTCCCAGCAGCTTGTGGCGCAGGTGGCTTGATGAATCGTCCTGTTGAACTCAAGACCCGGCCGCAACTGGCACTGGAATCCTACCTGGATGCCCTGCTGCAGGAAGCGACCGAGGAAGACGTGCCGGAACCGATCCTGGTGCTGGAGCCCGCGCTAGAAGTGCCGGCGGCCAGCACCCTGGACGAGTTCCAGTTGGCGGTATTGGAAGAGCAGGCGCGTGATGCCTATGTCGCGCCGGTGATCGTGCCGCTGGCTGTCCCGGTGGCCATGCCCGTCGCGCCGGTGGTGGTCGAGCCGGTGGTGCAAGTGCACTTGCCTGCGAGCATTACGCCGCCACCCGTGAGCGGCGATGAGCGACCGGCCTGGGCGGCCGAACCGTTCGAATGCCTGCTGTTCGATGTCGCCGGGTTGACCCTGGCCGTGCCGCTGGTGTGCCTGGGCTCGATCTACTCCCTGGAAGGCCAGGAACTGACGCCACTGTTCGGTCAACCGGAGTGGTTCCTTGGCATCCTGCCGAGCCAGGCCGGCAACCTCAAGGTGTTGGACACGGCGCGCTGGGTGATGCCCGATCGCTACCGCGACGACTTCCGCCAAGGCTTGCAGTACGTGATCTCGGTGCAGGGCTACGAGTGGGGGCTGGCGGTGCATCAAGTCAGCCGCTCGTTGCGCCTGGACCCGAACGAAATCAAATGGCGCAGCCACCGTGGCCAACGGCCTTGGCTGGCGGGCACTGTGATCGAACACATGTGCGCGTTGCTCGACGTTGCCGAACTGGCCGAGTTGATCGCCAGCGGTGCCGTCAAGGCGATGCCTGTTACCAAACGCAGTTGATTGAACAATAAGGGCCGCGCGCGAGTGCGGCCAACGAAGCACACACGCCGTACGTAACGGCATTTGAAGGGGTCATGGGTATGAACAAGTCAGCGTCCGCACAAGGTTTGGATGATCCGATCCTGCAATGGGTTACCTTCAAACTGGACAACGAAACCTACGGCATTAACGTGATGCGCGTGCAGGAAGTGCTGCGCTACACCGAGATCGCTCCGGTTCCAGGTGCGCCAAGCTACGTGCTGGGCATCATCAACCTGCGCGGCAACGTGGTGACGGTGATCGACACCCGCCAGCGTTTTGGCCTCGATACAGCCGAGATTACCGACAACACCCGCATCGTCATCATCGAGGCCGACAAGCAAGTGGTCGGGATCTTGGTCGACAGCGTGGCCGAAGTGGTTTACCTGCGCCAATCGGAAGTGGAAACCGCGCCGAACGTGGGTAACGAGGAATCGGCCAAGTTCATCCAGGGCGTGTGCAACAAGAACAACGAACTGCTGATTCTGGTTGAGCTGGACAAGATGATGAGCGAAGAAGAGTGGTCGGAACTGGAGAGTATCTGATTGTTCTTTGAGGCCGTGGTGATTGTCCTGGCCCTGCTGTGGGCCGGGACGCTGGCGTTTATGCTGCGCTATGTGCGCCAGCAACGGGAATTGGCGATGCAACAGGCCGAGCGCGACGCGGTGCGCGACCGGCGCATCCTGGAGCTGGTCAAGCGCGTTGATCACTTCCAGCAAAGTGCGGTGAAGGTCGGGGATGAGGTGCATGAACTGCGCGCCATCCTCGCGCCGCTGCCAGACAAGTTGGCGCAGATCGAGCAGCGCGACCCGGCGAGCCTGTCGTTTGCCCAGGCGGCGAAGCTGGTGGGCATGGGCGCGACGGTGGATGAACTGACCCAGTCCTGCGGCTTGACCCAGGCTGAGGCGCAGTTGATGAGTAAATTGCACAAAAGCTGATTGCGCGGTGTAAGCCGTGCAACACCGCTCTCTACCTTTAGCCAGCGCTATCTGGGCTGAAAATCAAAAGTGTCGGCTGCGGCTGGTTGTATCGTGCGTGTCCCAATGCCATGTTTTCTCATGGCACTTTTATGTCTTTGTGCTGACCAACCTGCGTATGCAGGAAGTTTCAATCACAAGGATGCGAAATGTCTGTCGACGCTTTATCAAGAACAAACCCCTCTGTTTTGCTGCAGCCCTGCGGCGCTGCCCTGCCAGCCTTTCTGGCAGGATTCACCTCATGGTGTTTCATACGTTGTCCGAGTCAAACCAAGGAAGAACGCCATGTTCAGCAAGGTTCTGCGGTTGAGTGTTTGCGCTGTATTACTGACCGGCTGCACGGGCAGGGGCTTTCAGCCGCCGCCGGTAACCCATCACTAAAAGGAAGCAGGGAATGAATGATCTACGCAAAGGACTGTACGGCGTCGCGCTGGCATTGGCGGCGGCAGGGCTGGGCGGTTGTGCTTCGTCGATGACGGTCACCGGCGAGCCGGGGGTGAAGATGGGCGAGAGCTATGCCCAGGTGCTCGCGGTGGTCAGCCGCAACAACGCCGTGACCAAGCAGGTCGATGGCCAGGGCTTCCGGGCTGAGGGTTACTCGTCGATGTTCAAGGACTGCCGCATCAAGTACTTCATCTTCCAGGGCGCCGATGGCTTGCAGATGGTGAAGTACGAGCCGGCGCCGCAGTTGTCGGTCAACCACAATTGCCGTCAGCCGTAAGTGGCCCTTTCTTCCTTTGCGAGTTGATTGCCGATGAATGTTAGACGCATGGTTCCTGCGGCGTTGCTGGTACTGCTGACGGGATGCGGCCAAGTGGCGAACATCCGCTCCCTGTCCACCGGCTACGTCGCACCGACGTCCGGCGAGACGGCCCGTGTACGGTTGATCACCGATGGCCTGGTGCGCGCGGTGCCGGGGCGTGATTGCCTGGACTGGAATGTGCCGGGCGCCGGGGTGATGGCGTCGACCAAGGCGGGTTTTCCCGACCACAACGGTGAAAACCTGGGTATGCCGGGGCCGATTTATTCGTGGGCCGCTGCCGTATCGTCGGAGTTGGTGGTGCCGGCGAACACGCCGATCGCGTTTCATTACCTGGGGCAGTTGCAGTCTTCCCGGCAATGTTCCAGCACCATGACCTTTGTGCCTCGGCCCGGGGTGGATTACATGGTGCAGGCGTCCATGTATGCAAACTGTTCATTCCAGCTGCACGAACTGCCGGCGGGCGGCAAACAATGGGTCGCTGTAGCGCCCGCGCCCAAGGGCAAGCTGTCGATGTGCAACGCTATGGATAATTTCTAGCGGGCCAATTATTTTTTGGCCTCAATGACTTTTTCCTACTCCTTAAAGGTCAACATCCTTCAAGCACTATTGAACCCAGGAGTACGCCCCCCATGACCACCCCCAAGGCACTGTTGATCCTTCACGGCAAGCAAGCCCTCAACGAGGACGTGCGCGCAGCCGTGCTGGCCCGGCGCGAGCGGGGGTTGGAGTTGGCGGTGCGGGTGACCTGGGAGGGCGGTGACGCGCAACGGCTGGTCAAGGAGGCGCTGGACGGCGGCTATACCCACATCATTGCCGGTGGCGGCGACGGCACCTTGCGCGATGTGGCCGAGGCGATGGCCCAGGCCCAGAGCGACGCTAGCCTGGTGCTGATGCCGCTGGGCACCGCGAATGATTTTGCCAAGGCCGCCGGTGTGCCGTTGGAGCCTGCCCAGGCCCTGGCGTTGCTGGATGTGCCCCCCAGGGCAATCGACCTCGGCCAGGTCGGCGGGCAGATTTTCCTGAACATGGCCACCGGCGGCTTCGGCAGCCAGGTTACGGCGAATACTTCCGAAGACTTGAAGAAAGTCCTCGGCGGCGCCGCTTATCTGTTTACCGGCCTGACGCGCTTCAGCGAATTGAAGGCCGCCTATGGTGAGCTGGAAGGGCCGGATTTCCACTGGAAGGGCGAACTGCTGGCACTGGGCATCGGCAACGGGCGCCAGGCGGGCGGGGGGCATGTGCTGTGCCCTGGCGCATTGGCCGATGATGGCTTGCTCGATGTCAGTATTCTGCCGGCGCCGCAGGAAGTGGTCGGCACGCTGCTCAACTTGATGAGCGACGGTGGGCTCGACAACATGTTCGTGCGGGCGCGCCTGCCGTGGGTCAAGATCAAGGTGGCGCAGGGTTTGTACATCAACCTCGATGGTGAACCGCTACAGGGTGACGACCTGCACTTCGAAGCCTTGCCCAAGGCGCTTCGCGTGCATCTGCCGGTGGGTTCGCCCCTAGTCGTCCAGGCTGATGATCTGCTCGCGCACGGCGAATAACACCAGGCCCGCCACGTCGAATATCTGCAGGCGCTTCATGATCTGCGAGCGGTGCGCTTCCACCGTCTTGATACTCAGGCCCAGGCCGTGGGCGATCTCGCGGGTGGACTTGCCGCGCACGATCAGGCGCAGTATCTCCAGCTGGCGGGCCGTGAGGTTGTGCGTGTGGCCGGCGGGGGTGACCGGCCCCTGGCTGCGCACCAGCGCCTGGTTGATCACGGTGTGAGCGATCGCTGGGCTCAGGTAGCGTTCGTTGTTGCGCAAGGCTTGCAGCGCGTGTTCCAGCTCATTGGCGCTGGTGTCCTTGAGCAGGTAGCCGTGGGCGCCGGCCTCCAGCGCGCACATGATCAGTTCCGGGTCGGTGTGCATCGACAGGATCAGCACCTTGCTCTTGGGGTGCGCACGCTTGAGTTGCTGCAGCGCGTCCAGGCCACCGGTGTGTTTCATCGACAGGTCCAGCAGCACGATGTCCGGTAGCAAGGTATTGAACTGCTCCAGCAACTGCGCGCCATCACTGGCTTCGCCGGTTACCGTGTAGCCGGGAATATCCTGGATCAGCGCACGTACGCCGGCCCGGATCAGGGCATGGTCGTCCACCAGAAGTAATGTGCAGGTCACTCGATAACCTTAGGGGCGCTGGCCCGCTCGAGGGCGCGGGGCGCCCAGGGGAACAGCGCGTCGATGCGTGTTCCGTTGCCTGGCTGGCTGCTCACGGAGAGTGAACCGCCAAGTTGATCAACCCGCTCGGCCATGCCCGCCATGCCCCGCTGACCTTCCAGGCTGGGGTTGATGGCAGGTGAAAAGCCCTGGCCGTCATCACAGATAGTCAACGACAGGCCCTCGGGCAGGCGTTGCAGGCGTACCTGCAGGTTGCGCGCCTGGGCGTGGCGCAGCATGTTGGTGACGGCTTCCTGGGTGATGCGAAAGGCCGCCACGGCCATTTCTTCGGGGATGCCCGTCAGCCGTTGCTGGCACTCCAGGCTCCAGTGCACGGGGGTGTTTTCCAGGGTCTTGAGCAGGTGCGCGCGCAGGCTGGCTTCCAGGCCCAGGCTGGCGAGCTGGCGAGGATTGAGGATGGCGGACACGTCGCGCACCTTGGCCAGGGTCTCGTTCAAGGTATTGCACAGGACGTTGCACTGGGTTTGCAGCTCATCCGGCAGTCGACGCTTGAGCCATTCGCTTTGCAGCTTGGCGGCGGTCAGCAGTTGACCGATATCGTCATGCAGTTCGCGGCTGAGGCGGTGGCGTTCGTTTTCCTGCACTTTCAGCAGGCGATCGGCCAACTCCTGGGGCTGGAACTTGATGGATTTGCGCGAGTACCACTGTTGCAGACCTACCACCAACACGGTGGCCAGGTTGAACAGCAGTACCATCAGCGGCAGCGCTGCACCGTGGGCGTAGGCCCACAGGCTCAGCAGCAGCGAGCCAAGGCATAGAGTAAGGATCAAACGGCGTGCATTGCTGCGGGACGCGGACCTTGCGATGAATGTCTTGAGGCTGGCATGCATAGCGGATGGAGCCAATGAAGGTTCGCTGCGGGAAGACCGGTCGACGCTGACCGGACGCTGTTTGGAATGCTGTATTGAATCGTTTTCAAGCTGAGTGAAGTTGAGTCACTTCAAGCCTGGGCATAATACCACCACTCTTACCGTTGGTCGCCAGGTGCCTGTCTGGCGGGCTTATTTAAGCGCACAGACACTCCGGGTGGTAATCCCAGAGTTCATAAAAGTGGGGTTGTATTATTTTAAAGGCGCCATGTATCGTTAATGGCTAATTGATATCTATGTGGGCGCCATTCAATTTCAACGGGTAATTGAATCTGTCGCTTTTAGATAACTACGCGTTGAATACGACCTGAATAACGCTTCAAGACGCGTGGTGAATGCGCTGCTGCGGTTTATAACTGAAGTCCTTTTGTGGAATCTGCACTGTGACCGTGGCAATCAAGGTGGTTTGTTCCGCTTCATCCAGTGTCAGCAGGCCAGTCTTCGCGTCGATCAATTCCAACTGCCAGGCCAGCAGTCGCAGGCAATCTTCCAGGGCATTGAGCGCCTGATCGTGCAACTGCAGAGGGTTTTCGGCATTGGCGATCAGGTATTGGATATGCCGCGAAAATTCGCTGATTGCCCGCAACGCCAGGCAATCGGCCTTTTCGGCGAGTTTCATCAGGCTGATTTTCATGCAGTCGATGGCATCGCTGTCGTTGCGAATCAGATGCAGGTGGCTCAGGCACTCTTGCGACTTGGTCAGCAGCTTTTCTGCCTCGTGCAGGAACTCGGGAAGTGCAAGTTGCCACTCGTTACCGTCGTTCATCATGCAAGTCTCCACAACATAAGGTCGGGTGATGAGAGGTCGCACCGGGTGAATGGCGTAAAACTACCGCTGAAAGATGATTGGAGTCTGTAGGTCGCTTCTGAGATTTCAGTAGGACGTTTATTTGAATGACGGCGACGGCGGCGCACTGCGCTCAAGAGCGGGCTCAATTGCACACCTTCAGTTGCCGCGATGTGACCGTCCGGAAGACCCGTGGGCCGAGGGCTTGGGATGGCAAACAAAGCCTGACTCCATTCATGCAATGAGAATGGCGTCACATTAATGGCTATTAGATACTGCGAATATCAGGTTGGGCCTGATTGCGTATAGGGGAATCCCTTGCATGGCGGAACCTTGCACCCATTTGAATGTCGTGCAATGCCGCTGTACTGCTCTCTTGAGAGGTTCTTGCAGTAGAGCATGATGTCAGTGTGACATCAATGGATTTACGTGGCATTTTAGCGGGGGTCAAGGTCTGGCGTTCGCCGCCGATAACAGCAGTAATGAATTGCACAATCCCTTCGCGCATTTTCCAGCGCACACCAGGAGCATTTAATGGCCGGCATTCTCGACACGGTAGACCAACGCACGCAACTGGTGGGTGAGAATCGCCTGGAGATCCTCATGTTCCGCCTGGCCGGGCGGCA
The DNA here is from genome assembly GCF_009866765.1 of Pseudomonas sp. S35. Classification (NCBI taxonomy): domain Bacteria; kingdom Pseudomonadati; phylum Pseudomonadota; class Gammaproteobacteria; order Pseudomonadales; family Pseudomonadaceae; genus Pseudomonas; species Pseudomonas sp. S35. The sequence goes on along the minus strand of NZ_CP019431.1, from coordinate 4,616,771 downwards.
ACTGTTCGCGATCAACGTGTTCAAGGTGCAGGAAGTCCTGCAACTGCCCAAGCTGACCCTGATGCCCCAGCGCCACCCCTTCGTGTGCGGCGTGGTCAACCTGCGTGGCCAGACCCTGCCCGTGATCGACCTGTCCCAGGCCATCGGTATGCGCCCGCTGGTGCCAGGCCCTAACAGCACCATTATCGTCACCGAGTACAACCGCTCTGTGCAGGCGTTCCTGGTGGGCGGCGTGGACCGCATCGTCAACATGAACTGGGAATCCATCCTGCCGCCACCGACCAGTGCCGGGCGCCAGCACTACCTCACCGCCATCAGCAAGGTCGATGACCAGTTGGTGGAGATCATCGACGTGGAAAAAGTGCTCGCCGAAATCGTGCCCTACAACGCCAAGGTGTCCCGTGAAAAGCTCGAAGACCCGGTGCTGGAACGTGCCCGTGGCCGCGAAGTGCTGCTGGTGGACGACTCCAATGTCGCCCTGTCGCAACTGCGCGACACCCTGGGCCAACTGGGTGTGAAGATGCACATCGCCAGCGACGGCCTCAAGGCGCTGAACATGCTCAAGGCCTGGGCCGACGCCGGCCACGTGATGACCGACAAGCTGCTGATGATCTTCACCGACGCCGAAATGCCCGAGATGGACGGCTACCGTCTCACCACCGAAATCCGCAACGACCCCCGCCTGCGCAAGCTCTACGTGGTGTTGCACACCTCGCTGTCGGGCAGCTTCAACGACTCGATGGTGAAGAAGGTCGGCTGCGACAACTTCCTGTCCAAATTCCAGCCCGACAAACTGGTGGACGTAGTGCGTCAGCGACTGATGCTGGACGAAGTCCCCGCTTGACCTTAGGGTGGCATCTTTGCCCCCTCAGGAATGCAGGCCCATGCTTCGTCTCAGCGCGTTGTACCGTTACCCCTTGAAGTCCGGCAAGGCCGACATCTTGCAGCACATCGGCCTGGATACACTCGGGTTGGACGGGGATCGACGCTGGATGTTGGTGGACGAGGCCAGTGGGCGCTTTCTCACCCAGCGCGCCGTGGCGAAAATGAGCCAGTTGTCGGCGTTATGGAACAGCAGCGGTGGCCTGACGCTGAGTTCGCCTGGGTACACGCCGCTCGATGTGGCGCTACCTTGCAGCGACAGTGAACTGCGTGGCGTGACCATCTGGCGCGATACCCTGCGCGTACCCGATGCCGGTGATGCAGCCGCTGCCTGGGTCAGTGCCTTTATCGGCAAGCCGACGCGCCTGGTGCAGGTGCCGGTTGAGCGGGCCCGTACCACCCAGGACGGTTATGGCAAGGATGATGACAAAGTGGCCTTTGCCGATGGTTTTCCGCTGCTGCTGATCGGCCAGGCGTCCTTGGACGATCTGTCGCAGCGCATCGGTCGCCCCATGGAAATGCTGCGTTTTCGCCCCAACCTGGTGATCGAAGGCAGTGACGCTTTCGCCGAAGACGGCTGGAAGCGTTTGCGCATCGGCGACGTAGAGTTTCGGGTGGTCAAGTCCTGCTCACGCTGCATTCTTACCACCATCGACCCCGCCAGCGGCGAGCGCAACGAGGACCGCGAACCCTTGACCACGCTCAAGACCTATCGCGAATTGGACGGCGAGGTGATGTTCGGCCAGAACCTGGTCAACGATGGCGTCGGACGCCTGGAAGTGGGCATGCCGGTGACCATTCTCGAATAGTTTTCAGCGCCTATGAAAAATGCCCGTCTCGCAGGAGACGGGCATTTTTTTGACCGGGCGAATGCTTAGCCGCGGTATTCGCACAGGTAAGCCGTGTCCACCGCGACCTTCAGCTGGAACTTGCTGTTGGCCGGTACGTTGAACTGGCTGCCGGCGGCGAAGGTTTCCCACTCGTTGGCGTCTGGTAGTTTGACGGTCAGGGCGCCCGAGACGACGTGCATGATTTCACGCTGGGCGGTGCCGAATTCGTATTCACCCGGGGCCATCACGCCGATGGTCGCCGGACCTTCTGCGGTGCCGAAAGCGATCGACTTGACGGTGCCATCGAAGTACTCGTTGACTTTGAACATGGGCGAATCCTCGGAAAAAGGGGTTAGCGCTTCACTGTAGGAGCAAGAAAGTGGGCGCTCAGTATGCCCAAGGGCAGGGGAGCTGCCTAGACCGGTAAAATCAGCGGCAACAGGCGCGCGGTATTGCGTGCATCTTCCAGTGCCCGATGTTGCTGGCCGTGAAACTGCATTCCCGCCAATTGCAGGGCGCCATTGAGCCCCAGGGGCTTGTCCAGGCGCCGGGCCTTGGCGAAACGCTGCTTGAGGTTCACATGGGGTGTTTTAGCGAGTGCACTGGCCAAGCTGTTGCGCTGCCATTCGAGCTCAAGCTGGGCACGGTCATAGTCACCCCAACTGGCCCAGCCTTCCAGGCGTGGTTGATGCTGGCCCAGCCAGCGTTCGAACAACGGCCACACCTCGGTGATGGGCGCGGCGGTATCGATATTTGCCTGGGTGATATGGGTCAACTGGCGGCAAAAAGGCGTCAGCAATGGACGCCGCAGGGGCCGCACAAAGCGCTGGAAGTGGTCCAGTTCGCGGCCCTGGCGGTTCACCAGGCTCGCGCCGATCTCGATGACCTCCATCTCCGTCACGGGCCAGCCGCCTTCATCCGTTGTGGCTTCAAGGTCAATAATCAGCCAATGAGGCATTGTGCAGGTTCCCGTACTCGTCCCTTCCTGATGGGGATAGAGCGTAGCCCGGGCCTGTAGTTCCGCCCAGAGGTTATTCGATCTCCAGCAACACTTGGCGATTGCGTACCTGATCACCGGCAAGCACCCGCACAAGTTTTGCCCAAGCGCTTGCTTGGGTGGCGGCCACGGCCTAAATTGCCGGCCAAGACGTCAGTAGAAGTGAAGGAGAGCAGCATGGATGAGCAAAAAGCCCTGCGGGTGATGCGCACCATGATCGACGGCGGCCAATTGACCGACCCCGACAGCGCCCGGGGCAAGCTGCTGCAAACGGCGGCGCACCTGTTTCGCAACAAGGGCTTTGAGCGCACCACCGTGCGTGACCTGGCCAGCGCAGTGGGCATCCAGAGCGGCAGCATCTTTCATCACTTCAAGAGCAAGGACGAGATCCTGCGAGCGGTGATGGAGGAAACCATCCACTACAACACCGCGATGATGCGCGCTTCGCTGGAGCAAGCCAGCACTGTGCGTGAACGTGTGCTGGCGCTGATTCGCTGCGAATTACAGTCGATCATGGGCGGTAGCGGTGAGGCGATGGCGGTGCTGGTGTACGAATGGCGCTCGCTGTCGGCCGGGGGCCAGGCCCAGGTACTGGCCCTGCGCGACGTGTACGAAGAGATCTGGCTGCAGGTGCTGGGGGAGGCCAAGGCGGCCGGGTATATCAAGGGCGATGTGTTTATTGCGCGACGCTTCCTCACCGGCGCCCTGTCCTGGACCACCACCTGGTTTCGCGCCGAGGGCAGCCTGACGCTGGAGCAGTTGGCTGAAGAAGCGTTGTTGATGGTTCTTAAGGCTGATTGAGGCACAAACTATTAATTTCCCGGTGGAAAGTTGTCTCGCCAGACAAAAACGCCTAGCTTATCGCCATCAATGTGTTGAACGGTGTTTGCCTTGATGTTATCGCCTTGGCGGCTGGCTGCAGGACTTACTTTATGGGCACTGGGCACCGCATGGTGGATGCCGGCTTCGGCTGCGCAATTGGTACGCATCGGCGCGGCGCATTTCCCGCCCTACACGGTGCGCCCTGAGCAGGGCGCCGACACCGGTTTACTGCCGCAGTTGGTCGAGGCCCTCAACGCCTTGCAAACCGATTACCAATTTGTGCTGGTGCCCACATCCATCCCCCGACGCTTTCGCGATTTCGAGCAGGGCCGGGTTGATATGGCGATCTTCGAAAACCCTGTCTGGGGCTGGCAGAAGATTGCGCACACCAGCGTCGACATGGGCCTGGAAGACGCCGAAATTTTTGTTGCCCACCGTGCGCCCGGTCGCGACCAGGCTTATTTCGCCGACCTCGCTGGCAAGCGCCTGGCGGTATTCAGCGGTTATCACTACGCCTTCGCCAACTTCAACCCCGACCCCAAGTACATGGCCGAGCACTTCAACGCCACCATGACCTACTCCCATGACAGCAACCTGCTGATGGTGGCGCGTGGGCGTGCGGACATCGCCTTGGTAACCCGGTCGTACTTGAGTGATTTCATGGTGCGCAATGCCGATATGGCCGGCGAGTTCCTGGTATCGGAGCGCATCGACCAGGTCTATCACCATTACGCCTTGCTACGGCCGAAGGCGCCGATCACGGGCGAAGCGTTTTCTGCGTTGCTCAAACGTTTGCGCGATAACGGCCAGATGTTGAAAATCTTCGAGCCTTATCGCATCGATGTGATGGCGACGCCTTGAACGGCTAAATTTCCTCGTGCGGCTCACGTCACTTCTCTATCTGTTGACGCTACCGTGAGCCCCTCCCATGTCCAATCTGAATGACCTGTCGGTCTTGCCGTTGCCGGCCGGGCCCGCCTTGACTGCCGATGAAACCGAAAGCCACCTGAGCCTGACCCTGGAAGGCCAGCCGCTGGCGCGTCTGCGCCTGGAGCGTGGCGACGAGCTGCAAGTGCATTTGCAGCACGCCGGCGATGTACCCTCCGCAAGGGCCTTGTGGGCCGCCTGCTACTGGTTGTTTGCCAAAGAGCCTGCTCGGCAGCGCCTGGCCTGGCACCTTGAACATGCGCCTGAGGATGCTTTGCGCAGCGGTTTGCTGGTGGCCACCGAGACCGCCGGGCAGTACCGCTGCGAGCGTACGCTGTTCTGGCAATTGCCCCAGCCGTGGTTGGGACACTCGCCCAGTGGCACCTACCCGCAACAGATGGTCATCAGCGACGGCAAGCGCCACCCGGCGCGTGCGCCGAAGCCTCGGGGTGAGGTTTACCGGCGTTACGACGCACGTCTTGGTGCCTGGATTTCGTTGCGCACGGTAGAAATCGACGTGGACCTGGCGCGCTTCAATCGCTGGCAAAACAGCGCACGCGTGGCGAGTTTCTGGCAGGAAAGCGGCAGCCTGGAACAGCACCGCGAATACCTCGACAGGCTGGCGGCCGATCCGCACACCCTCACGCTGATCGGCTGTTTCGATGACGAACCCTTCGCCTACTTTGAAGCCTATTGGGCCAAGGAGGACCGCATCGCACCGTTCTACGACGCGGCGGATTACGACCGTGGTATCCACATGCTGGTGGGCGAGGAGCATCATCGCGGCCCGCACAAGGTTGCCAGTTGGCTATCGGCGCTGGTGCACTACCTGTTCCTGGATGACCCGCGCACCCAGCGCGTGGTGGCTGAACCGCGTGCCGATAACGCGAAGATGATCGGCCATATGCACAACCAGTGCTTCCACTGCGAAAAGGAATTCGACTTCCCGCACAAGCGTGCGGCGCTGATGATTCTGGGCAGGGAGCGGTTTTTTGAGCGGTGCGGTTTGATCTAAAGCGAGACTCAAGGGCGGGAGCGGATAGGCCGCTCCCTTTTTTTGCCTCAGACCCGGCGTGCGAAGGTATCGCTGTGGCTGCCCGACACCTTGCGGCAGTGCACCAGGGCATCGCGGATCATGAAGTTCACCAGCGTTGGCGAAACCCCCAGTTCCTTGGCGATGTCCTTTTGCGGCACGCCGTGCAGGCGATACATCTCGAACGCGTAGCGGGTGCGCTGCGGCAGCTCCGTCAGGGCGTCGGCAATGTTTTCCAGGGTGTTGAAATTGATATGGGAGGTTTCCGGTGAAGCGCCGTGAATGACCACATTCAAGCCTTCCTCTTCAGTCCCGGAGTATTTGAGCTCCAGCGCCTGCTTGCGATAGTGATCGATGGCCAGGTTGCGCACGATCTGGAACAGATAGCTCAGTTGGGCCTTGAATGACGATGTAATCGTCGGCGCAGACTGCAGTCGAAAGTAGGCGTCCTGCACTACGTCCTCGGCGCGGGAGCGACACCCGGTAATGCGTGCCGCAATCTTCACGAGGATCAGTCGATTGTCGACAAATGCCTGGAGAAGAGGTGAGTCGCACCTGCCTGTGGATACTTGTTCCGTCATGGAAATCACCTTGCAAAAGAGGTTGGGGGAGGGCGTCCTTGCTGAGGCCTCCTACACATCGGGCAACAAATTAGGCTTAATGATAATGATTGTCAAATGAGAAGGCGAACTAATCTTATAGCTATTTGTAAGATGTGAAGCGTGTCTCGCTTGTGCCCGGCGACTAATTATTTGCTGTTGCCGTCCGTTCTTCTGGGTGACAGGTCCGTTAGCAAGGCGGCCTAGGATCAGCACCCGCAGGAGGATGAAATGGGTTTTTATCGTGCATACAGCGTGTTTCAGTTTGGAGTCATCGAGCGATGAGCACGCCGACCCGACTGCGGCTGTTCTGCTTGCCCTATTCAGGCGCCAGCGCCATGGTCTACGCCCGTTGGCGCCGGGCTTTGCCCGAGTGGTTGCAGGTCTGCCCGCTGGAATTGCCGGGGCGCGGCATGCGCATGGACGAGCCCTTGCAGCGCGATATCAAGGCCTTGGCCGCGCAACTGGCGAATGAAATCAGCCGCGACCTGGACGGCCCTTACGCGTTGTTCGGCCACAGCCTGGGCGGCTTGCTGGCCTTTGAATTGGCGCATGCGCTAAACGCACTAAATGTCCCTGCGCCGCTGGCGTTGTTCGCCTCGGGCACTGCCGGCCCGGCGCGCCGTGATGTCAGTGAGTACGCCATCGAAAAGACCGATGAGCAACTGATCGCCCGCCTGCGCGAACTGCAGGGCACCGCCGAGGAAGCCTTGGCCAACCCCGAATTGATGCAACTGATGCTGCCGATCCTGCGCGCCGACTTCCTGCTGTGCGGCAGTTTCAGCTATGGCACGCGTGAGCCGCTGGGCATGCCGATCCACGTGTTCGGCGGCAAGCAGGACAGTGTGCGCGCCGACCAATTGCTCGACTGGCAACTCGACGCCGCCAGCGGTTTTTCCCTCGACATGTTCGACGGTCACCACTTCTTCCTCGTGCAGCACGAAAGCGCCGTGCTGCGCTGCATGCGGCGCTATGCCGACGAGCACCTGGCCCGCTGGCGCAATGGCGCGGCGCGGCAACTGGTCGCCGGCTGACAGCTACTCAATCCCCGAATTTCCCGTAAGCCGATTTCAGGCAGGAACCCCATGATGGACGCCTTCGAACTTCCCCGCACACTGGTCCAGTCCCTTCAACGTCGCGCTGCGCAGACCCCGGACCAGGTGGCTCTGCGCTTCCTCGCCGAGTCCGCCGAGCACAGCGTTGTGCTCAGCTACCGCGACCTCGACCAGCGCGCCCGCACCATCGCCAGCGCCCTGCAGGCCAATGCCGAATTGGGCGACCGTGCCGTGCTGTTGTTCCCCAGTGGCCCGGATTACGTTGCGGCGTTCTTTGGTTGCCTGTATGCCGGTGTGATCGCGGTGCCGGCCTACCCGCCGGAGTCCACCCGTCGTCATCATCAGGAGCGTTTGTTGTCGATCATCAGCGACGCCGAACCGCGCTTGCTGCTGACCATCGCCAGCCTCGCCGATGGCCTGGCGCAGATCGAAAACGCGCCGCCGGTGCTGAGCGTTGACAGCCTTGATGCGCAACGCGCCGGCGACTGGATCGCGCCCGATCTGCAGCCCGACGACATCGCTTTCCTGCAATACACCTCCGGCTCCACCGCGCTGCCCAAGGGCGTGCAGGTCAGCCACGGCAACCTGGTGGCCAACGAAGTGCTGATCCGTCGCGGCTTCGGCATCGACCTCAACCCCGACGACGTGATCGTCAGTTGGCTGCCGCTGTACCACGACATGGGCCTGATCGGCGGCCTGCTGCAACCGATTTTCAGCGGCGTGCCCTGTGTGCTGATGTCGCCGGCCTACTTCCTTGGCCGGCCGTTGCGCTGGCTGGAAGCGATCAGCGAATACGGCGGCACCATCAGCGGCGGCCCGGACTTCGCCTACCGCCTGTGCAGCGAACGGGTCAGTGAGTCGGCGTTGGAACGCTTGGACCTGAGCACCTGGCGCGTGGCCTATTCGGGCTCTGAGCCCATCCGTCTCGATACCCTGGAACGTTTTGCCGAGAAGTTCGCCGCCTGTGGTTTCAGCTCGGATAATTTCTTCGCCTCCTACGGCCTGGCCGAGGCGACGTTGTTTGTCGCTGGCGGCACCCGGGGTCATGGCATCCCGGCGCTGCGCGTCGACGAGACAGCCCTGGCCGCCAACCGCGCCGAACCGGGGCAGGGCAGTGCGATCATGAGCTGCGGCACCAGCCAGCCGGAACACGCGGTGCTGATCGTGGATCCCCACACCCTGAGTGAATTGCCCGACAACAGCGTCGGCGAACTCTGGGCCACCGGCCCCAGCATCGCCCACGGCTACTGGCGCAACCCTGAAGCCACTGCCAAGACCTTCGTCCAGCATGCCGGGCGCACTTGGCTGCGCACCGGTGACCTGGGCTTTATCCGCTTTGGCGAGGTGTACATCACCGGCCGCCTGAAAGACCTGCTGATCGTGCGCGGCCACAACCTGTACCCCCAGGACATCGAGCAAACCATCGAGCGCGAAGTGGAAGTGGTGCGCAAAGGCCGCGTCGCGGCGTTTGCCGTGAATGACCAGGGCCTGGAAGGCATCGGCATCGCGGCCGAGATCAGCCGCAGCGTGCAGAAAATCCTGCCGCCCGAAGCACTGATCAAGGCGATCCGCCAAGCGGTGGCCGAGGCGTACCAAGAGGCGCCGAGTGTGGTGGTGCTGCTTAACCCCGGCGCATTGCCCAAGACCTCCAGCGGCAAGGTGCAGCGTGCGGCCTGCGCGCTGCGTCACGCCGATGGCAGCCTCGACAGCTACGCGCAATTTCCGGATGTGCAAGGGCCGGCGGGCGACGCGGCGCTGGCATCCGAACTGCAACAGCAGATCGCGGCGATCTGGTGCGAGCAGTTGCAGGTGGCGACGGTTGCCGCCGACGATCACTTCTTCCTGCTCGGCGGTAACTCCATCACCGCTACCCAAGTGGTCGCACGCCTGCGTGAAACCCTCGGCCTGGAGCTGAACCTGCGCATGCTGTTCGAGGCGCCGACCTTGTCGGCGTTTGCTGCCAATGTGGCGCAATTGCAGCAGGACGGCGGCGTGGCCCAAGGTGCGATTCATGCCTTGTCGCGCCATGACGAACTGCCCCAATCCCTGGCCCAGAACCGCCTGTGGATCACCTGGCAACTGGATCCCCAGAGCAGCGCCTACACCATTCCCGGTGGCCTGCGCCTGCGTGGCGAATTGGACGAAGACGCGGTGCGCCTGAGCTTCCAGCACCTGATCCAGCGCCACGAAGCCCTGCGCACGCGCTTCTACGAGCGTGACGGCCAGGCCTTCCAGCGCGTTGACGCCAACGTGGCGTTCGAGCTGCAAGTCATCGACCTCAGTGACCTGCCCGCCGCCGAGCGTGAAGCCCGCGCGCAACAGATCCGCGAAGATGAAGCACGTACCCAGTTCGACCTGGAGAAAGGCCCGCTGCTGTGGGTGACCCTGGTGCGCCTGGACGATGAAGACCATCAACTGCTGGTGACGCTGCACCACATCATTGCCGATGGTTGGTCGCTCAACATCCTTATCGACGAGTTCTCGCGGCTGTACGCCGCCGCTTCCCAGGGCCAATCCCTGGCACTGCCGGCCCTGGAACTGCAATACGCCGACTACGGCGTTTGGCAGCGTCAATGGCTGGCCGAAGGTGAAGGCCAGCGCCAACTGGCGTACTGGAAAAACCAACTGGGGGACGAGCATCCAACCCTGAGCCTGGCCACCGACCACCCGCGCTCCGCGCACCACTTGCACAGTGCTGCGCGCCATAGCGTGCGCCTGAGCGCCGGCCTCAGCGAAGCGATTCGCAAGACCGCCCAGGCCAATGAGTCCACACCGTTCATGCTGTTGCTGGCGGCCTTCCAGACCTTGCTCTACCGCTACAGCGGCCAGCGCGATATCCGCATCGGCGTGCCCAATGCCAACCGCCCGCGCCAGGAAACCCAAGGCCTGATCGGCTTCTTTATCAACACCCTGGTGCTGCGCGCCGAACTGGACGGGCGCCTGCCATTCAACCAGCTGTTGGTTGCCACCCGCGAGACTGCATTGGGCGCCCAGGCCCATCAAGACCTGCCGTTCGAGCAACTGCTGGAAGCCTTCCCGCAAGCGCGTGAGCAGGGCTTGTTCCAGGTCATGTTCAACCACCAGCAACGCGACCTCAGCGCCTTGCGTCGCCTGCCCGGCATGCTCGCCGATGAGCTGGCGTGGCACAGCCGCGAAGCCAAGTTCGACCTGCAACTGCACAGCGAAGAAGACCGCAACGGGCGCCTGAGCCTGGCGTTCGACTACGCCGATGAGCTGTTCGACGGCGCAACCATCCTGCGCCTCGCCGACCACTTCATCAACCTGCTGCACGCCATCTGCGAACAACCCCAGCAAGCCCTTGGCGACCTCAACTTGATGCACGCAGACGAGCAGCAGCCGTGGGGCGCAGCGCCGTGCGCGCCGGCCCAGCAATGGTTGCCCGAGCTGCTCAACCAGCAGACTTCGGACAACACCGCGCTGGTCTGGGAGGACGGCAGCCTGACCTTCGCCCAACTGCACACCCAGGCCAACCGCCTGGCCCATTACCTGCGCGACAAAGGCGTCGGCCCGGACGTGTGCGTGGCCATCGCCGCCGAGCGCTCGCCGCAACTGCTGATCGGCCTCCTCGCGATCATCAAGGCCGGTGGCGCCTATGTGCCGCTGGACCCGGATTACCCTGCCGAGCGCCTGGCCTACATGCTCAAGGACAGCGGCGTGCAACTGCTGCTGACCCAGACCGCGCTGCTGGAACAACTGCCAGCCGCCGACGGCGTGTGCGTGATCGCGATGGACAGCCTGCACCTGGACAGCTGGCCGACCCAGGCACCGGGCCTGCACCTGCACGGCGACAACCTCGCCTACGTGATCTACACCTCCGGCTCCACCGGCCAGCCCAAAGGCGTGGGCAACACCCACGCGGCCCTGGCCGAGCGCTTGCAGTGGATGCAGGCCACTTACCAACTGAACGAGACTGACGTGCTGATGCAAAAGGCGCCCATCAGTTTCGACGTGTCGGTGTGGGAGTGCTTCTGGCCGCTGATCACCGGTTGCCGCCTGGTGCTGGCCGGTCCTGGCGAGCATCGCGACCCGCACCGCATCGCGCAGCTGGTGCAGGAACACGGTGTGACCACCCTGCACTTTGTGCCGCCGCTGTTGCAGCTGTTTATCGACGAGCCATTGGTTGCCGAATGCACCAGCCTGCGTCGCCTGTTCTCTGGCGGCGAAGCCTTGCCGGCCGAGCTGCGCAACCGCGTCCTGGCCCAATTGCCAGCGGTGCAGTTGCACAACCGTTATGGCCCGACCGAAACCGCGATCAACGTCACCCACTGGCACTGCACCGCCGAAGATGGCGAGCGTTCACCGATTGGCCGGCCGCTGGGCAATGTGATCTGCCGCGTGTTGGACGATCAGCTCAACCTGCTGCCGGCCGGTGTGCCGGGTGAATTGTGCATCGGTGGCATTGGCCTGGCGCGGGGTTATCTCGGCCGTGCCGGCTTGACCGCCGAACGTTTTATCGCTGACCCGCTGGGCGAGGCGGGCGCGCGCCTGTATCGCACCGGTGACCGCGTGCGCTGGAATGCTGGCGGCGTGCTCGAATACCTGGGCCGCCTTGATCAGCAGGTCAAGCTGCGCGGCTTTCGCGTAGAGCCAGAAGAAATCGAAGCGCGCCTGCTGGCCCTCGACGGTATCGCCCAGGCGGTGGTGCTGGTGCGCAATGCCACGCTGATCGGCTACTACACCGCAAGCACCGCGCTGGACGAACAGGACGTGAAAACCGCCCTGGCCGCCGAGTTGCCGGAGTACATGGTGCCCGCGCTGCTGATGCGCCTGGACGCCATGCCCCTGAGCCCCAGCGGCAAACTGGACCGCCGCGCATTGCCGGAGCCGGTGTGGCAAACCCGCGAACACATTGAGCCCGAAACCCCCTTGCAGCAGCAGATTGCCGCGATCTGGCGCGAAGTGCTCGGCCTGCCAACAATCGGCCTGCGTGACGACTTCTTCGCCCTTGGCGGCCACTCGTTGCTGGCCACGCAAATCATCTCCCGCACCCGCCAGGCCTGCGACGTCGAACTGCCGTTGCGCACCTTGTTCGAAGCCAGCGAGTTGGGCGCGTTTGCCGAGCAGGTCGGTCTGATCCAGGCCTCGGGTCAGCGCAACCAGCAAACTGCGATTGGCCAGGTCGACCGCAGCCAGCCGGTGCCGTTGTCCTATTCCCAGCAGCGCATGTGGTTCCTCTGGCAGATGGAACCGGACAGCCCGGCCTACAACGTCGGCGGCATGGCACGCCTGCGTGGCGTGCTGGATGTGGGGCGTTTCGAGGCAGCATTGCAAGCCTTGATCATGCGCCACGAAACTCTGCGCACCACGTTCCCGAGTGTCGACGGCGTGGCCTATCAAAAGGTCTCGACGCAGACCGGCCTGCGCATGGACTGGCAGGATATTTCCACGCTGAACGAAACCGAGCGCCAGCAGCGCTTGCAGCAACTGGCCGACCATGAGGCCCACACGCCGTTCAACCTGGAGACCGGGCCGCTGCTGCGTGCATGTGTGGTCAAGGCCGGCGAGCAGGAACACTACCTGGTGCTGACCTTGCACCACATCGTCACCGAAGGCTGGGCGATGGACATCTTTGCCCGTGAACTCAGCGCGCTGTACGAAGCCTTTATCGACGAGCGCCTGTCGCCACTGGCGCCGTTGCCGGTGCAATACCTCGACTACAGCGTGTGGCAGCGCCAATGGCTGGAATCCGGCGAGCGCCAACGCCAACTGGATTACTGGACCGCGCAACTGGGCACTGAGCATCCGTTGCTGGAACTGCCCGGCGACCGCCCACGCCCACCGGTACAAAGCCACCAGGGCGAGCTGTACCGCTTCGACCTGAGCGACGACTTGGCCGCCCGCGTGCGCGCCTTCAACGCCGAACGCGGCCTTACGCTGTTCATGACCATGACCGCGACCCTGGCCGTGTTGCTCTACCGCTACAGCGGCCAGACTGACCTGCGTATCGGCGCCCCCGTGGCCAACCGTATCCGCCCGGAAAGCGAAGGGCTGATCGGCGCGTTCCTCAACACCCAGGTGCTGCGTTGCCAGCTCACTGGGCAGATGAATGTGGGTGAGTTGTTCGAGCAAGTGCGCCACACCGTGATAGAAGGCCAGTCCCACCAGGACCTGCCGTTCGACCATCTGGTGGAAGCCCTGCAACCGCCGCGCAGTGCGGCGTATAACCCGCTGTTCCAAGTGATGTGCAACGTGCAGCGCTGGGAGTTCCAGCAGAGCCGTCAACTGGCGGGGATGACCGTCGAGTACCTGGCCAACGATGCCCGTGCGACCAAGTTCGACCTCAACCTGGAAGTCACCGACCTCGACCATCGCCTGGGTTGCTGCCTGACCTACAGCACTGATCTGTTCGACGAACCGCGCATCGCACGCATGGCCGAGCACTGGCGCAACCTGCTGGAGGCGCTGATCGCCGATCCACAACAACGCCTCAGTGAGCTGCCGTTGCTGACGGCCACTGAGCAGCGGGCATTGCAAGACAGCCTGGGCATCGAAGCCGGTGAGCACCGTCTCGACCAGTGCATTCATCAACTGTTCAGCCAGCAGGCCGTCAAACGTGCCGATGCGCCAGCGCTGACCTTTGCCGGTGAAACCCTCACATACGCCGAGCTCGACGCCCGCGCCAATCGCCTGGCCTGGATGCTGCGCGAGCGCGGCGTTGGCCCGCAGGTGCGCGTCGGCCTGGCGCTGGCGCGGTCCCTGGAAATGGTCGTCGGCCTGCTGGCGATCCTCAAGGCCGGCGGCGCCTATGTGCCGCTGGACCCGGAATACCCGCTGGACCGCTTGCACTACATGATCGAAGACAGCGGCATTGGCCTGCTGCTCAGCGACGCGGCGATGTTCGAAGCCCTGGGTGAACTGCCGGCCACGGTAGCGTGCTGGTGCCTGGAAGATGACTCGCCAATGCTGGCGAATTACCCGGCCGATGAGCTGCCGTTTATCAGCCTGGCGCAACATCAGGCGTACCTGATCTACACCTCCGGCTCCACCGGCAAACCGAAAGGCGTGGTGGTCTCCCACGGCGAAATCGCCATGCATTGCCAGGCGGTGATCGAACGTTTCGGCATGCGCCCGGATGACTGCGAACTGCATTTCTATTCGATCAACTTCGACGCCGCCACCGAGCGTTTGCTGGTGCCGTTGCTCAGCGGCGCGCAAGTGGTCCTGCGGGCTCAGGGCCAATGGGACGCCGAGGAAATCTGCGGGCTGATCCGCACCCATCGCATCAATATCCTCGGCTTTACCCCAAGCTATGGCAGCCAGTTGGCGCAATGGCTGGCGACCCAGCACCAGACCTTGCCGGTGCGCATGTGCATCACCGGCGGTGAAGCGCTGACCGGTGAACACTTGCAGCGCATTCGTGCGGCGTTCCAGCCCCAGGTGTTTTTCAACGCCTATGGCCCGACTGAAACCGTGGTAATGCCGCTGGCCAGCCTGGCGCCGCAGCAACTGGAGGAGGGCGCCGCCAGCGTGCCGATCGGCAGCATTATCGGCGACCGTGTGGCCTACATTTTCGACGCTGACCTGGCCTTGGTGCCCCAAGGCGCGACCGGCGAGTTGTATATCGGCGGCGCCGGCCTGGCCCAGGGTTATCACCAACGGCCGGGCATGACGGCAGAGCGTTTTGTCGCCGATCCATTTGCCACAAATGGCGGCCGTCTGTACCGCACCGGCGACCTGGTGCGCCAACGCGCCGATGGCCTGGTGGAGTACCTGGGGCGTATCGACCATCAAGTGAAAATCCGTGGTTTCCGTATCGAGCTGGGCGAAATTGAAACCCGCCTGCTGGAACACGACGCCGTGCGCGAAGCGGTGGTGCTGGCGCTGGATTCGCCGAGTGGCAAACAGTTGGTGGCGTATCTGGTCAGCGACGCCGAGCACGGCCCATTGCGCGAAGCCTTGAAGGCTCACCTCAAGGCGCAACTGCCGGACTACATGGTGCCTGCGCATCTGATCGTGCTCGACAGCATGCCGCTGACCGCCAACGGCAAACTCGACCGACGTGCCTTGCCAGAGCCCGATCCTGCGGCCAATCGCCAACAGTACGTGGCCCCGCGCAACGAACTGGAAAGCACCTTGGCGGCGATCTGGTGCGCGGTGTTGAACGTGCCGCAAGTCGGCCTCGACGATAACTTCTTTGAACTGGGCGGCGACTCGATCCTGTCGATCCAGGTGGTCAGCCGGGCGCGGCAGGCGGGGATTCACTTCAGCCCCCGCGACCTGTTCCAGCACCAGACCGTGCAAACCCTGGCCGCCGTCGCCACACGTACCGAGCAAGTCTCCGCCGAGCAAGGCCTGCTTACCGGCAGCTCGGGCCTGACGCCGATCCAGCACTGGTTCTTTGACACCGACATCCCGGCGCGTCATCACTGGAACCAGGCGTTGGTGCTCAAGCCGCTGCAATTGCTCGAACCCCATCGCCTGGAGCAAGCGCTGCTGGCGGTGCTGGAACATCACGATGCGCTGCGTCTGAGCTTCACCCCGCGCGATGCGCAGTGGCACGCCGAACACTTGGCCGTGCCCCTGGGTGGCGTGCTGATGCAGGCACAAGTGCGGGATATGGCGCAGTGCACCGCACTGTTCACCGACACCCAGCGCAGCCTCGACCTGGAACAGGGCCCGCTGCTGCGCGCCTTGCTGGTGGATGGCCCTCAAGGCCAGCAACGCCTGCTGATTGCGATCCACCACTTGGTGGTCGACGGCGTGTCGTGGCGCGTGTTGCTCGAAGACCTGCAAAACGTCTATCGCCAATTGAGCGAGGGCCAGTCTGTCAGCCTGCCGGCCAAGACCAGCGCCTTGCGTGACTGGGCTGCGCGCTTGCAGGCTTATGCCGGCAGCGAATCCCTGCGCGAAGAACTGAATGTGTGGCAGGACCAATTGGCCGGCCCGACGGTGACATTGCCGGTGGATCGCCCGCAAGGTTCACGGCGCAATCGCGATGCCGAAACGGTCAGCGTGCGCCTCGACGCCGAACGCACCCGCCAGTTGCTGCAGCAAGCCCCAAGCGCGTACCGCACCCAGGTCAACGACCTGCTGCTGAGCGCCTTGGCCCGCGTGCTGTGCCGCTGGAGTGGGCATGACTCGGCGCTGATCCAACTGGAAGGTCATGGTCGCGAAACCCTGTTCGATGAGATCGACCTGACCCGCAGCGTGGGTTGGTTCACCAGTGCTTACCCGCTGCGCCTGACGCCGCTGGCTGAGCAAGGCGACTCGATCAAGGCCATCAAGGAGCAACTGCGCGGTGTGCCGCACAAGGGCCTCGGTTATGGCGTGCTGCGCTACCTGGCGGACGACCTGAGCCAGCAGACCATGGCGGCACTGCACACCGCCGATATCACCTTCAACTACCTCGGCCAGTTCGACCAGAGCTTCGGCGCCGATGCGCTGTTCCATCCGCTGGATGAATCGGCGGGTATGGCCCATGACCCGGATGCGCCGCTGCCTAATGAACTGAGCATCGACAGCCAGGTGTATGGCGGTGAACTGGTGCTGCGCTGGACCTTCAGCCGTGAGCGTCATGATGCCCACACCATTCGCGAGTTGGCCGAGGCCTACCTGGCCGAGCTGAACAGCCTGATCGCGCATTGCCTGAAGGACGATGCCGGTGGTCTCACGCCATCGGACTTCCCCCTGGCGCGACTCAACCAGTCGCAGCTCGACAGCTTGCCCGTACCGGCCAGCGTCATCGAAGACGTGTACCCGCTGACGCCAATGCAAGAGGGCCTGCTGCTGCACACCCTGCTGGAGCCCGGCACCGGCCTGTACTACATGCAGGATCGCTACCGCATCAACAGTGCCCTGGACCCCGAGCGTTTCGCCCAGGCGTGGCAAGCGGTGATCGCCCGTCATGAAGCCTTGCGTGCCTCGTTCTGCTGGAACGTCGGCGAAGACATGCTGCAAGTGATCCACAAACCGGGCAGCACACCGATCGAGTACCTGGACTGGAGCGACGATACCGAGGCTGAGCAAGAGCCGCGTCTGCAAGCGCTGCTTAAGTCCGAGCGCGAAGCCGGTTTTGATCTGCTCAACCAGGCGCCGTTCCACCTGCGGCTGATCCGCGTCGACGCAGCGCGCTATTGGTTCATGATGAGCAACCACCACATCCTCATCGATGCCTGGTGCCGTTCGCTGCTGATGAATGACTTCTTCGACATCTACATCGCCCTGGGCGAAGGCCGTGAAGCGCAGTTGGCCACGCCGCCGCGTTATCGCGACTACATTGCCTGGCTGCAACGCCAGAACCTGAATGAGGCCCGCCAGTGGTGGCAGCAGAACCTGCAAGGGTTCGAGCGCGCCACGCCGATCCCGAGCGACCGGCCGTTCTTGCGTGAACACGCGGGCCACAGCGGCGGCATGGTGGTGGGTGACTGCTACACCCGCCTGGATGCCCGCGACGGCGCGCAACTGCGCGAGTTGGCCCAAGCCCATCAACTCACCGTCAACACCTTTGCCCAGGCGGCCTGGGCGCTGGTGCTGCGTCGCTTGAGCGGTGATCGCGACGTGCTGTTCGGTGTCACCGTGGCCGGGCGTCCGGTGGACATGCCCGAGATGCAACGCACTGTCGGCCTGTTTATCAACAGCATCGCGCTACGGGTGAAACTGCCGGAAGACGACCAGCGTTGCAGCGTGCGCCAATGGTTGAGCGGCCTGCTCGACAGCAATATGCAACTGCGCGAGTACGAATACCTGCCGCTGGTGACCCTCCAGGAACACAGCGAACTGCCCAAGGGCCAGCCGTTGTTCGACAGCCTGTTCGTGTTTGAAAACGCTCCGGTGGAAACCTCGGTACTGGACCGCGCACAAAGCCTGAATGCCACCTCCGATTCCGGCCGCACCCACACCAACTTCCCGCTGACCGCCGTGTGCTACCCCGGCGATGACCTGGGTTTGCACCTGTCCTACGACCAGCGTTACTTCGACGAAACCACCGTGCAGGGCATGCTTGGCGAGTTCAAGCGCTTGCTGCTGGCGCTGGTGCAAGGCTTCCATGGCGACATGGCCGACCTGCCGCTGATTGGCGAGCAGGAGCGTGAATTCCTGGTAGACGGTTGCAACCAGAGTGAACACGACTATCCGCTGGACAGCAGTTATATCGAGCTGTTCGAACGCCAGGTAGCCGCGCATCCGCAACGTATCGCCGCCAGTTGCCTGGACCAGCAATGGACCTTTGATGAACTCAACCGCCGCAGTAACGGCCTGGGCCACGCATTGATCGCGGCGGGCGTCGGCCTGGATCAACCGGTGGCGTTGTTGGCTGAACGTAACCTCGACCTGTTGGGCATGATCATTGGCAGCTTCAAGGCCGGTGCCGGGTACCTGCCGCTGGACCCGGGCCTTCCGAGCCAGCGCTTGAGCCGCATCATCGACCTGAGCCGTACGCCGTTGCTGGTGTGCACCGAGGCGTGCCGCGAGCAGGCATTGGCGCTGCTGGAGGCGTTCGCCTGTGGTATGCGGCCTAAATTGCTGGTGTGGGAAGCACTGGCGGCGTCGGAGCAGAACCCAGGCATCTACAGCGGCCCGGACAACCTTGCCTATGTGATCTACACCTCGGGCTCCACCGGTTTGCCCAAAGGTGTGATGGTCGAACAGCGCGGCATGCTCAACAACCAACTGAGCAAACTGCCGTACCTGGACCTGAGCGCGGCGGACGTGATCGCGCAAACCGCGTCGCAAAGCTTCGATATTTCCGTGTGGCAGTTCCTCGCCGCGCCGCTGTTTGGCGCGCGGGTGGATATCGTGCCGAACACCATCGCCCACGATCCCCAAGGCTTGCTGGCCCACGTTGAGGCACAAGGCATCAGCGTGCTGGAGAGTGTGCCGTCGTTGATCCAGGGCATGCTGGCCCAGGACCGTATCAGCCTCGACGGCCTGCGCTGGATGCTGCCGACCGGCGAAGCGATGCCGCCGGAACTGGCGCACCAATGGTTGCTGCGTTACCCGCAGATCGGTTTGGTGAATGCTTACGGCCCGGCAGAGTGTTCCGATGACGTGGCGTTCTTTTGCGTCGACCTGGCGTCTACTCGTGGCACTTACCTGCCGATCGGTACGCCGACCGACAACAACCGCCTGTACCTGCTCGATGGCGCGCTGGAGTTGGTGCCACAAGGCGCCGTGGGCGAGCTGTGTGTCGCCGGTACCGGCGTCGGTCGTGGTTATGTCAGCGACCCGTTGCGCACGGCCGGCGTGTTTGTGCCGAACCCGTTCGGTGCGCCGGGCGAGCGCCTGTACCGCACCGGCGACCTGGCGCGTCGGCGCAGCGATGGTGTGCTGGAGTATGTGGGGCGTATCGACCATCAAGTGAAGATCCGCGGCTACCGCATCGAACTGGGTGAAATCGAAGCGCGCCTGCACGAACAACCTGAAGTACGCGATGCCGCAGTGGGCGTGCAAGAGGGCGTCAACGGTAAACACCTGGTGGGTTACCTGGTGGCGGCCGATGAAGCCCTCAACCCCAGCGAACGCCTGGACCGCATCAAGCAACGCCTGCGCGCCGAACTGCCGGAATACATGGTGCCGCTGCACTGGCTGTGGCTTGACCGCCTGCCGCTCAACGCCAACGGCAAACTCGACCGCAATGCGCTGCCAGCCCTGGAGATCGGCCAGTTGCACAGCCAGGACTACCTGGCGCCGCGCAACGAACTGGAAGGCACACTGGCCGCGATCTGGGCCGAAGTGCTCAAGGTCGAGCGGGTGGGCGTCGAAGACAACTTCTTTGAACTGGGCGGGCACTCGTTGTTGGCCACGCAGATTGCCTCGCGGGTGCAGAAGACCTTACAGCGCGATGTGCCGTTGCGGGCGATGTTCGAGTGCAGCACGGTGGCGGAGTTGGCCGAGTATATCGATGGGCTTGCGGCCAATGACATCAGCGCGCAGAAGGTGGATCGGTTGAGTGATTTGATGGCGCAGTTGGAGGGGCTTTAATTTTCGCTGGGTTTGAGGGACCCATCGGGGGCTTGCCCCCGATGGCGTCAGACCAAGCGCCGCTTACTTGGGCCCCATAATCTTCACCAACTTATCCGGCGACGGCGCGCCTTGCTGTTGCTGCAACCCACCCTTGTCATCCAGGTAGAAAATCGCCGGGGTGGCGGACAGTTCCAACTCATCCATCAACTTCATGTTGGCATCGAGCTTGGCTTCGATATCGGCCGGGATCTTCTCCAGTGCCTGCAATTTGCTGCCCTTGCCGGCGGCTTCGTGTTCTTCGAGGGCTTTTTGCGGGTCTTTGGCGGCAAACAGAGCAGCCGACTTGGCCGCGCTGTCTTCGCGGATGATGCCGACCATGATGTGGCGCAACTGCACCTTGCCGGCCTTGACCCACGGGCGCGCCTGTTCCCAGAACATGTTGCAGTACGGGCAGTTGGGGTCGCTGAACAGGTAGACGATGCGCGGCGCGTTTTTGTCGCCGTCCTGGATCCAGCTGCTTTTTTCCATCTTGGCCCAGACTTCCTTGGCCATCGGCGCGTACACCAGTTTTTCCAGGGGCGCGGTGCTCAGGTCATTGCCCTGGGCGTCGTACAGGTTGCCGGCGATCACGTGTTTGCCGTCGGCGGTCAGGTACAGGGCCATGCCGCGGTTCTGGTATTGCGCGGCGTAGCCGGTGAGGCCGCTGGGGGCGTCGAATTTGCCGATGATCCTGGCGCCCTTGGCTTCAATCTGTTTGATCGGCGCCGGCCAGTCTTCGGCGTGGGCCAGGGTGGCCGCCGCCATCAGTGGCAGCAGGGTCAGCAGGTGGCGGAGGCTTGGCATGTCGGTTTCCTTTGAGGGGCGGTGTCGAAGGGTTCCATGGCGCGGGCCAGGCTGGCCTGGGACAACTCGCCCAGGTGGCTGTTGACCAGGCGCCCGTCGGCTGTATAGAACAACGTGGTCGGCAAGGCCATGGAGCCCACGGCCTGGCCGAGACGGCCGCTGGCGTCGAACAATACGTTGTCGAGGGTCAGGCCCTGGGTGGCCAGGTAAGTGCTGACGCTTTGCATGCTTTCGGCCTGGTTGACGAACAGGAAGGTGACGTCGGGGCGTTGATGTTGCGCGCGCTCCAGCACCGGCATTTCCCGGCGACACGGCGGGCACCAGGTGGCCCACAGGTTGATGACCAGCGGGCCGCCCTTGTAGTCGGTCAGTTGCACTTCCTGGCCGTCGGCATTGCGCAAGGTGATCTGCGGCAGTTGGGTGCCTTTGTCATAGAGGTTGAGGGCCAGGCTGGTCATGCCCCAGAACACCAGGCCAGTGATGACCCCGGCGCTCAGCGGCTTGCGCAGCGCCGGGCGACGCCAGCCGTAGGCCAGTGCACCGAGGATCAGGGCGATGATGCCGGGCCAGGCGAGAAAGCCGCCGTCGCGCAGGTCGACCATCTGCAGCCAGTCGCTGCTGTAGTAACGCCAGTACATCAGCACAAAGCTGATGCGCGCCGCGAGCATGCCCAGCAGGAACAGGCTGAACAGCACCGATTCCGGGTTCTCACCGCCACGCTTGGCCACGCGCCAGCCCACCAGGGTGGCGAGAATCAGCGCGCTGATCAGCAGAATGTGATTCAGCGCGATGGCGAAGGTGCCGATGGTCAGGGTCAGCATCAGAGAGCGTCCCGGGCTTGGGTCCAGCGTTGCAGGAAGGCGGCGGCGTTTACTTCGCCGGTGATGCGCTGGGCGCGGCGTTCTTCGCCGTCAGGGCCGATCCAGACGAAGCTCGGTGGCCCCGGTACTTTGTAGCGACCCAGCAGCTCGCGGCTGGCGGCGTTGTCGGCAGTGACGTCCAGGCGCAGCAGGCGTACGTCTTTCAGGGCGTCGAGGACTTCGGGTTGGCCGAACACCTGTTTCTCCATGATCTTGCACGACACGCACCAGTCAGCGTAGTAGTCCACCAGCACCCATTGGCCCTGGGCCTTGGCGCTGTCGAGTTGGTTTTGCAGCACGGCGGGGTCATTGATGGTCATGAAGGCGTCGTGGGCGGTGGGCGCGCCAGTGACCTGTGTGCCGCTGTACACCTTCAACGGTTGCCACAGGTCGTCGCTGCCACCGGCCGCACCCACCACCAGCACTGCGCCCCACAGGCCCAGCACCAGGGCGCCGGCACCGAAGACCTTGGCCGCCAGGCCGTACTCGCGGGCCAGTGTCCAGCCGCAGTAAGCCATCACCAACGCCAGCCCGCCCCACAAACCGAGCCACAGGCTTTCGTCGACTACGGGGCGAATCATCAATACGGCCGTGGCGAGGAACAGGAAGCCGAAGATGCCCTTGAGCACATTCATCCACGTGCCCGGCTTGGGCAGGAAGCGGTTGCCTACCGTCACCAGCAGCAGCAATGGAATGCCGATGCCGATCCCCATGGCGAAGAGGATCAAGCCCCCGTGCAGCGCATTGCCGCTCTGGGCGATGTACAGCAGCGCGCCGGCCAGGGGCGCGGTCATGCACGGGCCGACCAGCAGGCCGGACAAGGCGCCGAGAATACCGGCACCCACCAGGCTGCCGCCGCTTTGCTGGCGGCTGACGTTGTCCAGGCGATCACGCAGGAAGGCCGGCAGTTGCAGTTCAAAAAAGCCGAACATCGGCAGGGCGAGAATGACAAACAGTGCGGCGAAGCTACCGAGGATCCACGGCGTTTGCAGCAGGGCGGCGAGATTGGCGCCCAGCAATGCGGCCAAAACACCCAGCGCGGCGTATACCAGCGCCATGCACACCACGTAGCTGCTGGCCAAGGCGAAGCCGCGACGCGGGCTGGCGCCGCTGCCCACGACCAGGCCGGCGAGGATCGGCAGCATCGGCAACGAACACGGCGCAAACGCCAGGAGCAGGCCCAGGCCAAAGAACACCAGCAGGCTCCAGCCCAGGCTGCGCTGTTGCAGGCCGCTGGCCAGGCTCTGGTCCTGGGCCTCGGCGGTCGCTGCAACGGCCGGGTTGCCACCCATGTCTACGGTGATCGACTGCGGCGGGTAGCACAGGCCCGCGTCGGCGCAGCCCTGCCAGCCCAGCTTGACCTTGCCGGTGACACCTGCGGGGAGCTTCACCTCCAGGCCCTGGCGATACACTTGCTGCTCGCCAAAGAACTCGTCGCTGTGGGCTTCGCCTTGGGGGAGCACGGGTTGTTCGGCGAGGCCGTCGAACTTCATGCGCTGTTTGTACAGGTAATAACCGTCGGCAATCTGCCAATACAGCTGTGTTTCACCGGATTCCAGGCGCTCGGAGGTAAAGGTGAAGGCCATGCCCACCGGGAGGAAATCGGGTTTGGTCTCAAAGGGGTTGCCCGGCGCGGCCTGGGCGAACCCCGCGAATAACACCAGCAGAAAGGTAAACAGATGCCGCATGGTCAAGCCTTAGTTCGATGCAAGTGAGGCACACAATGTGTGGCGTTGATTAACCGATGATTAACCCGGCGCTATTCTAAAGTGTAGGGAATATCTGAGCTTGCCTCTTTTCACGGCATAATCTGCGCTTAATCCGCTGCACCTTTAATCACCCCATCTTTCATGAAGGGTTCACCATGCACGTACTGGTCTGCGAAGACGACGAACTGATCGCCAGCGGCATCGTGGCCGGCCTCACCGCCCAGGGCTTTACGGTCGAGCGCGTGGCCACGGCGGCTGCCGCGCGCGCGATGCTCAAGGCGGCGACCTTCGACATCATGGTGCTCGACCTTGGCTTGCCCGACGAAGACGGCCTCAAGCTGCTGCAACAGTTGCGCAGCCAGGGCCTGGAGATTCCGGTGCTGATCCTCACCGCACGGGATTCGGTGACCAACCGCGTCGACGGCCTGCAAGCCGGTGCCGATGACTACCTGCTCAAACCTTTCGACTTGCGCGAATTGGCCGCACGCCTGCAAACCCTGCTGCGGCGGATGGCGGGGCGCAGCGTCAACCTGATCGAACACGGCCGGTTGACCTATGACCCCAGCAGCCGCGAAACCCTGCTCGGCGGCCAGCCGGTGGATTTGTCCCGGCGCGAGCAGGCGCTGCTGCAGGCGCTGCTGCACAACAAGGGCCGAGTGCTGTCCAGCGAGCAGCTCAAGGACAGCGTCTACGGCTTCAATGATGAGTTGGAGAGTAACGCCCTCAACGTGCATATCCATCACCTGCGGCGCAAATTGGGCAACGGCATCGTCGAGACCGTGCGTGGCCTGGGCTATCGCCTGGGGCCGGCGGATGATGGAGAGAGCGTTTCGTGAAAAGCCTGCGCCTGCGCCTGACCTTCAAGCTCGGCGCCGCATTCGTGTTGATCTGGGCCCTGGCGGCAGCCTGGATGCTCAACGACCTGCGCAACCAAATGATGTTTTCCCTCGACCAGCGCCTGGTGGCTTCGGCGCGCATGGTGGCGGGGCTGACCGAGCAGATGCCGGGTCTGGCCAGCGTCAGCGGCGGCGCGCATTTCAGTGCCGAGCAACTGCACGTGCCCGGCGGCATGGCCTGCCAGGTCAGTTCGTTGCGCGGGGAAATCCTGGCGCGCAGCCACACTACGCCAGACCAGGGCCTGGAGTCGCAGCGCAGTGGCTTTCGTGACCAGATGATCGACGGCGTGGGCTGGCGCAGCTTCACCCTGTCCCGTGGCGACCTGTTGATTACCACCGCTGACCGCCAGGTGGAGCGTGAAGCGCTGAACATGTCGATCCTGCTGGCGGCGTCGGTGCCGGTGGGTGTGGCCATGCTCGGTTGCCTGTGCCTGCTGTGGCTGGGCATCGGCCAGAGCCTGCTGCCGCTCAATCGCATGCGTGATGCGCTGATGCGGCGCAGTGCCGATTCTCTCGAACCGCTGCAGATCCACCCGCTGCCCAGCGAGCTCAAGCCGCTGCTCGACACCCAGAACCAACTGTTGCAGCGCATCGCCAAGACCATCGAGCGTGAGCGCCGCCTGACCGGCGATGCTGCCCATGAACTGCGCAGCCCGCTGACGGCGATCAAGACCCATCTGCAAGTTGCGCGCATGACCGAAGGCGCGGCCCGCGACCAGTCCCTGGCCCATGCCGAGGAAGGCGCCGACCGCCTGCACCGGACCCTGGAGCAATTGCTGTTGCTGGCGCGGGTGGAAGGCAGCCTGTCGTTTGACGATGGCGTGCAGTCCAGTGCCGAGGAGGTCGCACGGTTGGCGATCCAGGATGCCAATGCCGGCGATAACTCACGTATCGACTTGATCCTGCCGGACAACCTCTGCGATGCCCCGGTGGACATGCCTGTGGGGCTGGCGGTTGCCGCCTTGCGCAACCTGCTGGACAACGCCCTGCGCCATACCCCGGCAGACACCCGCGTAGAACTCAGTGTGTTGACCGGCGCCGGCCAGGTGGTGTTTCGCGTACGTGACCACGGTAAACAGATTTCCAGCGAGGACCTGCAATACCTGACCCAACGCTTCTGGCGCAACGGCAGCAGCGAAGGCTGTGGCCTGGGCCTGGCGATTGTGCAGGCGATTGTGCAGCGTTGCTCGTGCTCGCTGAAGTTCGACAGCCAGGCGGATGGGCTGCGTGTCGACCTGGGGATGCCGCTGCGACGCTGATCAGCGTTCTTTCAAGTGCCAGATAGTTACCGCCGTCCTGACGTTCAAACCTTCAGGATGGCGGTAATTTTTTTGCGCTTGAACGGGCCGAAAGACTCGGCCTGTATTGAAAAGGACGGTTCTTATGTTGGTCATCGACACCAGTTTTCCTGCCGCAGGCTTCAATGGCCGCAACGGCGAGCCCATTGGGCAGTTGATTCTGCACTACACCGCAGCCCCCTTTGCGGTATCCCTGCGCACCCTGACCCAGGATGGGGTCAGTGCTCACTATCTGTTGCCCGACCCTGATGAAGCCAGTTACCGCGCTGCCGGTTATGACGAATTGCGCGCGTTTCGCTTGGTCGACGAAGACAAGCGCGCCTGGCATGCCGGCGTAAGCCAGTGGGGCGGGCGGGATAACCTCAATAGCCGCTCGATTGGCATCGAGATCGTCAACCTGGCCCGGGATGACGGCGGCGTGTTCACCTTTCCTGAGTACCCTGAGGAACAGGTCGAGGTGCTGATTGCACTGCTTCGCGACCTGCTCGGGCGCTATCCGCAGATCGGGCCGACGGACATCCTCGGGCATTGCGACGTGGCCTACACGCGCAAGAGCGATCCAGGCCCCCGGCTGCCCTGGCGGCGCTTGTTCGAGGCGGGGATCGGCGCGTGGTTCGATGAGGCCACCCGGGCCATGTACCAGCGGCGGTTTTACCTGGGGCTGCCGCCGGAGGTCGAGGTGGAGCGGGCGTTTCAGCGCTATGGCTATGCACCGGCGAAAAATCGCCAGGGCTTCGAGCAAAGAACACGGGCGTTTCAGATGCACTTTCGCGCGCGGGACTACCGTGGGCTGCTTGATGCAGAGACCTGCGCGATTTTGTACGCACTGAATGAAAAGTACCTGGGGCTGTGTGGCTGAACGTTTTTCGCGACCAGAGGAGTAAATCCTCCTCACGCTGGTGCGTTTCCAGAACAGGAAATCCGTGCGCATGCCCTTGGGCCAGACGCCAACGGATCGGCAGTTTGGTCACCATTATCAGCGTATTGAGGGACAGAGAGATGTCAGTCGCTACCAGCCGTATCGAAGACGCCCCGGTGCATGTCAGCCCGGTACCCGCGGAAACGCTCTACCAGTTCGACGAAACTCCCTTGCTGGCTCGCCAGCGCCAGCAGGAATCCAACGCCCGCAGTTATCCGCGACGCATTCCCCTGGCACTCAAGCGCGCCAAGGGCATTTACGTGGAAGACGTGGAAGGCCGTCAGTTCATCGACTGCCTGGCCGGTGCCGGTACCCTGGCGCTGGGGCATAACCATCCGGCGGTGATCGAAGCTATTCAGCAAGTGCTGAGCGATGAGTTGCCGTTGCACACGCTTGACCTGACCACCCCGGTCAAGGACCAGTTCGTACAGGATCTGTTTGGCCTGTTGCCGGCGGAGTTGGCGCGGGAAGCGAAAATCCAGTTCTGCGGCCCTACCGGCACCGACGCGGTGGAAGCCGCGTTGAAACTGGTGCGCACGGCCACCGGGCGCAGCACGGTGCTGTCGTTCCAGGGCGGTTATCACGGCATGAGCCAGGGCGCATTGAGCCTGATGGGCAGCCTCGGGCCGAAGAAACCCTTGGGTGCGCTGCTCGGCAATGGCGTGCAATTTCTGCCGTACCCCTACGATTATCGTTGCCCGTTTGGCCTGGGCGGCGCGGAAGGTGTGCGGGTCAACCTGCATTACCTGGAGAACCTGCTCAATGACCCGGAAGCCGGGGTGCTGTTGCCGGCGGCGGTGATTGTCGAAGCGGTGCAGGGCGAAGGCGGCGTGATCCCTGCGGACCTCGACTGGCTGCGCGGTCTGCGTCGCATCACTGAGCAGGCCGGTGTGGCCTTGATCGTCGATGAGATCCAGAGCGGTTTCGGCCGCACTGGCAAAATGTTCGCCTTTGAACACGCGGGCATCATTCCGGATGTGGTGGTGATGTCCAAAGCCATCGGCGGCAGCCTGCCGCTGGCGGTGGTGGTGTACCGCGACTGGCTCGACACCTGGCTGCCGGGCGCCCATGCCGGGACGTTCCGTGGCAATCAGATGGCCATGGCCACAGGTTCGGTGGTGATGCGCTACCTCAAGGACCACGACTTGGCCGGCCACGCGGCGGCGATGGGTGAGCGCCTCGTTGAACACCTGCGCCTCCTGCAGCGCGACTTTGCGCAACTGGGGGATATCCGTGGGCGCGGGCTGATGCTCGGCGTGGAGTTGGTGGACCCGGACGGCACCCTCGATTACCAGGGCCACCCACCGGTGCATCGCCATTTGGCGCCGTTGGTACAGCGCGAATGCCTCAAGAGGGGCCTGATCCTGGAACTGGGCGGTCGCCACGGCAGCGTAGTGCGCTTCTTGCCACCGCTGGTGATCACCGCGGCCGAAGTCGACCGCGTGGCAGAAATCTTTGGTCGGGCCCTGGCGGCAGCGGTCGCCAGCCTCTAATTTTTCGCCCGTTTGGTACGTTTCTACAGATATCAGCGCTGCGCGTGGTGCGCAGCCAGCCTTTGAGCAATGGAGAACAGCAATGACCTCAGTATTTGACCGCGACGACATCCAGTTTCAGGTAGTGGTCAACCATGAAGAACAGTATTCCATTTGGCCCGACTACAAGGCCGTGCCAGAAGGCTGGCGCACCGTGGGCAAAAGCGGCTTGAAGAAAGAGTGCCTGGCCTACATCGAAGAAACCTGGACCGACATGCGCCCGTTGAGCCTGCGCCAGAAAATGGACGGCGCTGCACTGGCCTGAATACGGCGGTTTTTGTCTGGTAATCAGGCGTTATGTGGCGATCACGCTGGTTGTGGTGAGCGGGCGGTGCGACGATTCGACAAGCCCGCTCACTACCACAAGCCCGCTTAGCAAAGGTGGGTGCGATGCCTTCAAGCTTCCTTGTTTTTTTCCAACCCGCCGGACGCCCCCGTCACCACCTGCACACTCAAGCGCGGTGTCGCCAGATCCAGCCCGGCCTCGTCCAGATGCCGTTTCAACGACAGGTTGAACGCCCGCGACACTTCCCACTGTTTGATCGGCGCCGTCTTGAACCGTGCGCGCAGGATCGCGCTGCCTGACTCAAAGCTTTCCACACCCTGGATCTCCAGCGGCGACCAGATGTTGCGGCGCTGCAGCGGGTCATTGCGCATTTTCTGGCCGACATCGCGGATCAGCTTGATCGCGTTATCAATGTCCATGTTGTACGGGATCGCCACGCGAAAGATCGCGTAGCCGAACTCTCGCGAGTAGTTCTTGATGCTCTTGATTTCGCTGAACGGGATGGTGTGCACAATCCCGTCGATATCGCGCAGGCGCACGGTGCGGATGGTCAGGCCTTCGACGGTGCCGAGGTGGCCGCCTACGTCCACATAGTCATCAATCGCCAGGGAGTCTTCGATGATGATGAACAGCCCGGTGATCAAGTCCGCCACCAGCGACTGCGCACCAAAACCGATGGCCAGGCCGATCACACCGGCACCCGCCAGCAGTGGCGTGACGTTCATGCCCATGTTCGCCAGGGCGACGATGGCGGCGATGATAAAGATGGTCACGAACAGCACGTTGCGAATCAACGGCATCATGGTCTGCGCCCGCGCATTGGCCAGGCCTTTGCGCGAACGGGTGAGGGCATGGTGGATCGCGGTGTCGCTGAGGATCCAGATCAACCAGGCAAACAGCAGCGTACCGCCCAGGCCGAACAGCTTGACCGCGATTTCATGGCCGTCGCCTTCGGCAAAGCCAATCAGCGACAGGCCCCACACCCGCAGGCCCAGCTCGATAAACACCAGCCACACGGTCAGGTGGGCCAGGGTATAGATGAAGCTTTTGAGGCGCTCGGAGTACAGCGCGTGGCGTTTGTGCCCGCGTTGCGGCTTGAGGGCATGGCGGCGCACCAAACCGTTGATCACCATGCACAGCACCAGCAACACCGTGCACAGCAGTGATTGGCGCAGGGCGGTGCTGGTGTCGCCGGCCGAGACGAACGTTGCGAACAGCGAAATGCCCACCAATAGCAAGGCTGGGATGTACCAGAACGTGCCGATGATCGAGAGGGTGTCGCTGAGGGCGCGTCGCGTGAGGCGGCGCGACAGAGGCTGGTTGCGAATCAGGTGGGCGATCGGCCGGCGAAAACGCAGGATAAATACGCCGGTGGAGAGCGCCGCCATCACATTGGCGACGGTCGCGGCGGTGTGAGACAGGTGCTGGCCCAGGGATTGGACCAGGCGCGGGTCGCTCAAGGCTTCACCAAAGGCGGCAAAGCTGCCGATCCACCACAGCGGGCGAAACGCCTGGTGCCGCAGGATATACAGCGCACGATGGCGGTGCGGGCCGTCGAGCAGCGAGAAGGCGATCACGCAGATGGCCGAGAAACAGGTGCCGACCACCAGCGCGTAAGCCAGCACCATCGCCAGGGACTTGCCCAGTGACGAGGGCAGGACGTAGCTCAGGTACACAGTGATCACCAGCGCGATCAGCCACGGCCCCAGTTTACGCAGGGCAAAGCGCACCATGTCCCAGGTGCGCGGGTGTTGCGGCAACTCTTCAGGCAGGCCGAATCGTTCGCGGACGCGGTGGCTGAGCCATATCAACGCGTAGGCCAATAGGCTCCACACCGCGAGAATCAGCGCGAAGCCGAAAATGATCGGCAACCATTCGCTGGCCGGCAGTATCAACGCGTCGAGTTCGTCCTTGGCCTGGTCGATCTCACTGGACCAGCGTCCCAGCGGGCTGTCATTGCCGGAGAACTGTTGCTCCAGGCTCGACAGCGTGCTGCCGATCAGCCCCAGCACGCCTTGTTCGGCGGCCGGCTGCGCTTTCTGCGTGGCGGCGCGGAGTTTTTTCAGGTCGCTCAGCAGTTGGGTGCGCTGCTGGTCGTTTTCCAGGGTCTTGATCACCTCGTCCAATGATTGGCCCAGGGGCACTTCTGCCTGGGGCTGGGACTTGTTGGCACTGCCCAACAGGCCAGGCAAGCCGACCGCGTGGGCAGACGCAAGCGGCAGCAGGGTGAGCAGGGCGATCAGCAGGTAGCAGGGCAGGGCAAACAGGCGGGAAAACACGAGGCGGTCAACCTTGGAAACGACGGGTTGAGCGAGTGTACGAGTGCACGGGTCATTCGGCCAGTTTAGCGAGGATCTTGTACACCACAGTGCCCAGGATCAGCAGCATACCGATCCACATGCCGAATACGCCGAGGGGCTTGTCACGAAAGTTGAAACCGACCGCGAGCATGATCATGCCGATCAGGATAGGGATAAGCATGGCGTGGAAGGAAGACATGGAGATCATGGTGCGACGGCCTTGTCGGAGTGGGAATACTGACAAGTCTAGGTCGGATTGCGGGATGTGCAGGTGATATAGATCAGGTGGGGCGCGAAACCAAATGTGGGAGGGGCAAGCCCCTCCCACATTTGTGACTGTATTCAGCTTTTGGATCAGGGCAAGTCGTGGCTCGCGTAGAACGCGCCCAGTACCTTCACCAAATGCGCCAGGTCATGGCTGCCGCACAGTTCACGAATGGAGTGCATGGCAAACGTCGGCAGGCCGATGTCCACGGTGCGCACGCCCAGGTGGCTGGCGGTGATCGGGCCGA
Organism: Pseudomonas sp. S35; assembly: GCF_009866765.1. Taxonomy (NCBI): domain Bacteria; kingdom Pseudomonadati; phylum Pseudomonadota; class Gammaproteobacteria; order Pseudomonadales; family Pseudomonadaceae; genus Pseudomonas; species Pseudomonas sp. S35. Next base: position 4,585,550 of record NZ_CP019431.1, on the reverse strand, counting down.
TGGTCGAGCCGCAGCCCATGTCGCTGCGCACGACGAAGCTTTGTACCGGCACTTCCTCGGCCATGCACAGATGACGGAAGAACCCGGCGGTTTCGCTGTTGGTGGCGTAGCGCTGGTTGCTGTTGACCTTGATCACCGGGCCGGCATTGAGCTTGGGGCCGTGGTTGGCGTCATGCTTGTCGGCGTAGTTCGGGTGTACGCCGTGGGCATTGTCCGCAGAAACCAATAGCGATTTCTGAATGGTACGTACGAATTCATCACCTTCGGGCAACAGGCGGCGCAGGGTCTGTTCCAGCATCGGGCCATCGGCGCCGCAGGCCGAGCAAGAGCCAACCTCTTCGTGGTCGTTGCACACCAGCACGCAGGTTTCGTCGCTTTCGCTGGTGAGCAAGGCTTGCAGGCCGGCGTAGCACGACAGCAGGTTGTCCAGGCGCGCGCCGGCAATGAAGTCGCCATTGAGGCCAATCACGGCAGCGCCCTGGGTATCGTAGAAGCTCAACTCGTAGTCGAGCACCACGTCAGCGTTCAACCCATGTTCGCGTGCCAGTTGCTCGGTGAGCACCGCGCGAAAGTCCACGCGTTCGTCACCGGCAAATTGCGCGAGGATTGGCGGCAGCTCAGTCTGGGCATTGATCGCCCAACCCTGGTTGGCTTCACGGTTGAGGTGAATGGCCAGGTTGGGGATGATCGCGATAGGCAGCTTGAAGTCGATCAACTGGCTCTCGACCTTGCCGTCGCGGCGAAAGGTCACGCGGCCGGCCAGGGACAAGTCACGGTCAAACCACGGTGCCAGCAGTGCGCCGCCGTAGACTTCCACACCCAGTTGCCAGAAGCCCTGGCGTTGCAGTTCTGGTTGGGGCTTGACCCGCAGGCACGGGCTGTCAGTGTGGGCGCCGACCAGGCGAATACCGCCTTGCAGCGGCGAGTGACGGCCGAGCTTGAAGGCGATGATCGAGGAGTCGTTGCGGGTCACGTAGTAGCGACCGTTGGCTTCGGTGGCCCAGGTTTCGCGTTCGTCGAGACGCTGGTAGCCGGCCGCTTCCAGGCGCTGGGCCAGGGCCGCAGTGGCATGAAAAGGAGTAGGGGAGGCCTTGAGGAAGTCGATCAGGCCTTGATTCAACGCTTCGCGCATAAATAGCTCCAGACAGCAATGCGCGGAGTTTACCGCATTGGTTTGACTCGGTGTCCAGAAGTGACACAGAACAAATGTGGGAGGGGGCTTGCCCCGATGACGAAGTGTCAGTCACTGAATCTGTTGACTGCGCCGATGCCATCGGGGGCAAGCCCCCTCCCACATTTTGATCGTGTTGCCAATTCTAGAACGGTGCCGGGCACTCAAACCGCAAGCGCTCACCGCTTTGCGGGTGAGTGAAGCTCAGCATGCTCGCGTGCAAACACAAGCGCGGCCACGCAGCCAGGGCCTGCTCATGGGCATACAACCCATCACCCAGCAGCGGATGACCGATGGACAACATATGCACCCGCAGTTGGTGCGAGCGCCCGGTGATTGGCGTCAGCTCGACACGGCACCAGTCCCCACAACGCTCCAGCACTTTCCAGAAGGTCAGCGCATGCTTGCCGAATTCGTGGTCCACCACATGCCGTGGCTTGGTTGGCGGGTCGTAGCGCAGGGGCAGGTCGATGCTGCCGCTGTCCAGTTCCGGTTGGCCCCAGGCCAGGGCGGTGTAGGCCTTTTCGGTTTCACGGTCGTGAAACTGGCGGGACAGTTCGCGATGGGTATCGGCATCCCGGGCCAGCAGGATAATCCCCGAGGTTTCCCAATCCAGTCGATGGACGATGCGGGCTTCGGGGTAGCCGTTGTCCTGCAGTCGGGTGATCAGGCAGTCCTTGTTGTCGTCGGCGCGGCCAGGCACCGAGAGCAGCAAGGTCGGCTTGTTCACCACCAGGACGGCGGCGTCCTGATGCAGGATGTGGATATTGGACAGCGGCATTAAACAGCCTCGTAACAAACGCCAACGGCGGCTCGACCACCCGGTTCCCGCGAGGGGATCAAGGTGATCGAGCCGCCGTGGCGGCCGCCTGTTCGATCAACGATCAGGCAGGGTGATATTGAGTTCCAGAATCGAGCAGCTGCCGTCATTTTCCAGGGCGACATGCACGTCATCGTTGCCGATATTGACGTACTTGCGGATCACCTCGACCAGTTCCTTCTGCAAGGCTGGCAGGTAGTCCGGGGTGCTGCGTTGGCCGCGTTCGTGCGCCACGATGATCTGTAGACGCTCTTTCGCGACCGACGCGGTGCTTGGCTTTTTGTTGGCGCGAAAGAAGTCGAGAAATTTCATTGTTTAGTTGCCTCCAAAGATACGCTCGAAGAATCCCTTCTTCTTTACATCGAGGAAGCGATGTTCCACGGTCTTGCCCAGCAAGCGATCAACCGCATCGCTGTACGCCTGGCCGGCGTCGCTCTGGTCGTCAAGAATCACGGGTACGCCCTGGTTGGACGCCTTCAGCACGGCCTGGGATTCCGGGATCACACCCAGCAGGGTCACGGCGAGGATGTCCTTGACGTCTTCAACGCCGAGCATTTCGCCGTTGCTGACGCGCTCAGGGTTGTAGCGGGTGAGCAGCAGGTGTTCCTTGATTGGGTCCTGACCCTCTTCGGCGCGCTTGGACTTGCTGGCCAGCAGGCCGAGCATGCGGTCCGAGTCACGTACCGACGATACTTCCGGGTTGGTCACGACGATGGCTTCATCGGCGAAGTACATCGCCAGGTGAGCACCGGTTTCGATACCGGCCGGGGAGTCGCACACCACGTATTCGAAGGTTTCCTTCAGCTCGGCGAGGACTTTGCCCACGCCTTCTTTGGTCAACGCATCTTTGTCACGGGTCTGGCTGGCAGCCAGCACGTACAGGTTCTCAAGGCGCTTGTCCTTGATCAGGGCCTGTTGCAGGTTGGCTTCGCCGTTCACCACGTTGACGAAGTCGTACACCACGCGGCGTTCGCAGCCCATGATCAGGTCGAGGTTACGCAAACCGACGTCGAAGTCGACGATGACTGTCTTGTGGCCGCGCAGAGCGAGGCCGGTACCGATAGCGGCGCTGGTGGTGGTCTTACCCACACCACCCTTGCCGGATGTAACCACGAGAATCTTGGCCAAGGTGTTTCACCCCTAAGGAAAAAGGACTTTGCAGTCCCTGAAAAACATCTCTTGAAACTCGCCGCAGGCGGACAGCCTTCGTAGGAAAAAAGAGGTGGTTTCCACGGGGAAACGCCAACTTCCAATTCTTCCTACGCAAGTATTGCCAGTTTCGCTTTGCTATCAGAGTCTAGAGATGCTTGGAAAATGCGGCAGTATCCGTTAAAGCCGGATGATGTTCAACACATCGCCCGACAGGCTGACCTGCACCCCGGCCCCCCACAGCGGATCACGGCGCAAATCTTCGGAAACCTTGTATCGACCTGCGATGGACACTAGCTCAGCGGTCAACTGCTGGCAAAAAATACGGGCCTTGGTATCCCCCTTGATGCCGGCGAGGGCACGTCCGCGCATCGGGCCGTATACATGGATATTGCCATCAGCCAGAAGTTCCGCGCCGGGGCTGACCGAGGAGATCACCACAAGGTCGCTTCCTTCGGCGTAAATCTGCTGCCCGCCGCGTACGGGCGAGGTGATGATCTTTGTAGGCTTGATCGTCGGTTCCGGAGGTTTTTCCGGTTTTTTCTTCACTTCGTCGACCAACGGTTCCAGTGGTCGCTCGCGAGCGCCGGACGGTGGCAGTACTGGCAGTTCAATAGCGATGGCCGCAGCAATGTCTTCGATACGGCTGGCGCGGATTGCCAGGGTACGCAGGCCGTGGGAGCGGCAAACACGCATCAGGCCGGGCAGATCGACAGCGCCCTGGCCGGCTGGCAGTTTGTCCAGGGCCAGCACCAGCGGGGCGTTGTTGAAGAAGTTGGGGGCCAGCGCGACCTTGGCGGCCAACTGGCGGTCCAGGGCGTCGAGGTCGTTGCGGGCCAGTTCCAGCACGGTGATGGCGAGCATGCTGCCTTTCAGCTGGAACACGGGATCTTGGTCTAGCGGTTCGGTTTGGCTCATGGTCGGCATAAAGCGGCTTGTCACGAAAAGTGTCGAGACTTATAACGAGAACACTCACTGGCCGCAAGCCGAGTCGAACCGTTGTAGAATGCGCGGCCCTGTCTTTACCGGAATCTGTAATGGATCGCCCGCGTTTTCGAGCTGTATTTTTTCACCCGCGCTTCTGGCTGTTATGGCTGGGGCTCGGGCTGCTGTGGCTGGTCACCCAACTTCCATACCGCGTGCTGCTGACCATTGGTCGGTTGCTGGGCGCGGGTATGTACCGTGTGGCCGGCGAACGTCGCCGCATCGCCGCACGAAACCTGGAACTGTGCTTCCCGGAAAAAACCGCCAAAGAGCGCAAGCAGTTGCTCAAGGAAAACTTCGCCTCCACCGGCATCGCTTTCTTTGAGATGGCCATGAGCTGGTGGTGGTCGCGCCAGCGCCTGGCGCGCCTGGCCCACGTCGAGGGTCTCGAACACCTCAAGCAGGCCCAGTTGGATGGCAAGGGTGTGATCCTCATGGCCCTGCACTTCACCACTCTGGAAATCGGCGCGGCGCTGCTGGGGCAAAAACACACCATTGACGGGATGTACCGCGAGCACGGCAACCCGTTGTTCGACTTTATCCAGCGCCGTGGCCGTGAACGCCATAACCTCGATTCCCTGGCCATCGAGCGCGAAGATGTGCGCGGCATGCTCAAGCTGCTGCGCGCCGGCCGCGCTATCTGGTACGCACCGGACCAGGACTACGGCGCCAAGCAAAGTATCTTCGTGCCGCTGTTTGGCATCCAGGCCGCTACCGTCACCGCCACCAGCAAGTTCGCCAAGCTGGGCAAGGCGCTGGTGGTGCCGTTCACCCAGGAACGCCTGGCCGACGGCAGCGGTTACCGGTTGGTGATCCACCCGCCGTTGACCGACTTCCCTGGCGAAACCGACGAGATCGATTGCCTGCGCATCAACCAGTGGATTGAAGCCGCAGTGCGTGAATGCCCCGAGCAATACCTGTGGGCCCATCGCCGCTTCAAGAGTCGGCCACCGGGCGAACCCAAGCTGTACGAAAAACGCCGCCGATAAGACAGACTTTTCCCAACATGGAGTGATGCGATGCGCCCAGCTGAACCGGTTACAGGCTTGATTCTTTCCGGCGGCGGGGCGCGAGCGGCGTATCAGGTGGGGGTATTGGCGGCGATTGCCGAGCTATTGCCGCCGGGCGCCCCCAACCCGTTTCCAGTGATCGTCGGCACCTCGGCCGGTGCGATCAACGCGGTGAGCCTGGCCAGTGGCGCGATGGACTTCACCGCAGCCGTCCAGCGCCTTACAGCATTCTGGCAGGGCTTTCGCAGCCATCTGGTATTGCGCAGCGATTGGCCCGGTGTCATCCGTCAGGCGAGTCGCTTCCTGATCCACAGCCTGCTGGGCCTGGGCCGGCAATTTCCGGTAGCGCTGCTCAACAGTTCGCCGCTGCGTGACCTGCTGCATGACAAGCTGCATCTGGCGGGTATCGATGAGGCGATCCGGAATAAACATCTGCATGCGGTTGCGGTCACCGCATTCGGCTATGAGTCTGGGCAAGCGGTGACTTTCTACCAGGGCGGCGGCACCATCAATGCCTGGCTGCGTCACCGCCGCATTGGCGTACCCACCGCGCTCACGGTAGAACATTTGCTGGCCAGTTCGGCGATCCCGTTATTGTTCGCCCCGGTGAAACTCGAGCAGGAGTATTTCGGCGACGGCGCGGTGCGCCAATCAGCCCCGATCAGCCCGGCCCTGCACCTGGGCGCCAGTCGGGTGCTGGTGGTAGGGGTCAGCGGTAACCCGCGTGGCAACGAGCCGGCGGTGCAGCGCACCTTTACCGGCCAGGAGCCGACCCTGGCGCAGATCGGCGGGCATATGCTCAATAGCACGTTCATCGACAGTCTGGAGAGCGATATCGAATTGCTGGAGCGCTTGAACCAGTTCAGTCATGCCGGGCCTGGGCTGGCGGCGGTGGAGGTGCTGGTGATTGCTCCGAGCCAACCGATAGATGAAATTGCGGCACGCCATCGGCAGGAATTGCCGGCGGCATTGCGGCTGTTTCTGAGGGGGCCGGGGGCGACCAAGACGAGCGGGGCAGGGGTGTTGAGTTACTTGTTGTTCGAGGCGGGGTATTGCAGCGAGTTGATCGAGTTGGGCAGGAAAGATGCGCTGGCCAAGCGCGATGAGATCACCCGGTTCCTGGGACTTAAATCAGTCTAAATGTGGGAGGGGGCAAGCCCTCTCCCACATTTGTAATTCAGCGTTGCTTAGAAGTGGTACTTGACCAGGAAGCTCGCCGTGTCCTGAGTCGTCTTGAACGCCCCAGAATCTTCGATCCCGTACTTGTTCTTCCAGTAGTCGTATTCAAAGCCCACATACAACTGCTTATCGCCCCAATGCAGCGCTTTACCCAGGTCGTATTTGACCTGCGGGTTGAAGTGCAGGTTGGCGTGGTAAGTGCCACGGGCGTTCTTGTCGTTGTCCACCACCCAGTCCATGAAACCGTCAATCAGAATGTCGGAGTTGCCGACCGCAAGGGTGTAGGCCCACACCGGGGTGATCTGCCAAACGCCGTCGCCTGCGCGATTGCCTTCGGTCTGGCGCTGGTAGAAGTTCAACTGGAAGTAGTCGAAACCAGGGATGTTCAAATCGAACGCCGGGCCGAGCAGGTACGACTCGTTGTCGCCTTCGCCGAACTCGTAAGTGAAGGCCAGCAGCACGTCCTTGATCGGGCCGAAGGACAGGTCCTTGTCGAGGATCTTACCGAATGACAACCGTGGGCTGATCTCGCCGTAATAGGTGCTTGGGCCGACGTTGCCGTCTTCCTTGCCGTTGTAGAAGATGCGGTCGACAAACACGAAGTTGTCGCCGTACTTCCACGCATCGGCGTGTTCGAAGGTGACGGTTTGCTGGATCTGCGGGTTGACGGTAAAGCTCTTGCCCCACAGGTACGTCAGGCTGTTGTTCTGCCACTGCAACAAGTCACCGGCAACGGCTTGGCCACCAGCCAGCAGCGATCCTGCCAGCATCAGGCCTTTGAACATAGGTTTCATTCGGTTGCTCCCGAGTTAAGGTTTTGTGGTTTTTCTTCTACGCAGGCGCTCTGGTGTGGCGCCTTTTGGTTCGCTGCAAAAATCGTCTGTTCGGTCAGCTTTAATGCTTTTAGCAAGAGCTGCGCCAAGGTGTTTGAAACGCCAAAAAATCCTCGTCGGCTGTAAACACTACAGTCGAATCCAGAGGTTTTTTGTGCACGTTGGCAGCAGACATTAGGCCGGGATAAGTTGGCCTTACAGTCAGCTTTTACATTCGCTGTTTTTTTTTGAGTCGATTCGAGCGGGCGCGGAGAATACTGGCTCCCAAGCCTTGGCTCAAGTGCGCTCTTAAAGAGCGTGTCGGGCATAAATGGGGCACGGCTGATGGCCGCCCCCACGTGGAGGATGTGCATGTGGCTGTTCCTTGTTCGTTATTGTTTTTGTTGTCGTAACGAAGGAATCAATGCGTATGAGCAACAGCAGGGCGTTCTGCACCGCCCAGGATGTTGAACAGGATATTCAGCGACAACGCGCTGAGGGTGGCCATGGCGATGCCACTGTGGGTAATCGGGCTCATCCACAACGGCAGTTGTGCGAAGAACTCCGGGCGCACCACTGGGATCAGGCCCATGCCGATGCTCACCGCCACCAGTAACTGGTTACGGCGGTCGGCGATGTCGGCTTCCTGGAGGATCTTGATGCCGGTGGCCGCGACCATGCCGAACATGGCAATCGCGGCGCCGCCAAGCACTGCCGGTGGAATCGATGCCACCAGGTACGCGGCCTTGGGCAGCAGGCTGAGGACAATCAGGAACGCGCCGGCCATGATCGTCACCGAGCGGCAGCGCACGCCGGTCATCTGCACCAGGCCGATGTTCTGGGCGAACGAGGAGTGGGTAAAGGTGTTGAAAAACCCGGCGAAGAACGACGCGCCGGCATCACACAGCAAGCCGCGACGCAGCATCTTGGGCGACACTTCCTGGCCGGTGATCTTGCCCAGGGCGAGGAACATCCCGGTGGACTCGACAAAGATGATCACCACCACCAGGCACATCGACAGGATCGGTGCCAACTCGAACGTGGGCATGCCGAAGTGCAGCGGCGTCACCACCTGTACCCATGGCGCCTGGGCCAGGCCGCTGAGGTCGACCATGCCGATGACGCCGCACAAACCGTAGCCCAGCCCCATGCCGATCAACACCGAAATGTTCACCCAGAAACCGCGCATGAAGCGGTTGATCAACAAGATGGTGCCCAGTACCAGCGCCGCAATCGCCAGGTAGATCGGCGAGCCGAAGGTGGCTGCCGCGCTGCCGCCGCCGGCCCAGTTCACGGCCACAGGGAACAACGACAGGCCGATGGCGGTGATCACGGTGCCGGTCACCAGCGGCGGGAAGAAGCGCACCACCTTGGACATGAACGGCGCGATGATCATCCCGAAGAACCCGGCGGCGATGGTCGCACCGAAGATCCCCTGCAAGCCGATGCCCGGCATGCCGGCCATGGCGACCATGCTGCCGACGGCGGCGAAACTGGCGCCCATCATCACCGGCATGCGAATGCCCACCGGGCCGATGCCGAACGACTGGACCATGGTGGCGATACCGGCCACCAGCAGGTCGGCGTTGATCAGGAAAGCGATTTCTTCGCGGCTCAGGCCGGCGGCCTGGCCGATGATCAGAGGCACGGCGACGGCGCCACCGTACATCAGCAAGACGTGTTGCAGGCCTACCAGAATCAGTTGCAAGAGGGGCAGCCGCTCCATGGCAGGCGCGGCAGGAATCTGCGGTTCGACTAACTCGGTCATGCAACACCTCGGATCTTTTTTATTGTTGTGTTGTGTGGCATTCAATTGCCGGGTGTAACTCAATCTCAAAATCGACACAGAACCCCTGTGGGAGGGGGCAAGCCCCCTCCCACATTGGAATTGTGTGAATCAGTTAGTTGGTGCGGGCGCCTTGATTGATCCAGGTGCCAATCAAGTCGCGTTCCTGCTGGGTCATCTGGGTGATGTTGCCCAGCGGCATGATCTGGCTCGCCACGGCCTGCGCTTGGATGCGTGCCGCCTGCTGCTGGATCTGCGCTGGCGTATCGAACATCACACCAGCCGGTGCGGTGCTGAACAGTGGGCTGGTCGGCTTGGCCGAATGGCACACGGTGCAGCGTTGCTCGATCACACTGTGGACCTGGCCGAAGTCCGTAGAGGCTTGCGCCGGTGCAGGTTCGGCGGCGGGAGCTGCAGGTGCTGCGGGTTTCAAACCACCGCCCAACGCCGTTTCAGGCAATGGCTGGTACTCGATGGCCGTCGGTGCCTTGGCAATCGGTTCGGCTGGTTTTGGCCCGGTGACATACGCCAGGCTGATCATCGCCAGCGCGCCCACTGGCAAGGTCCACGCATACTTCTGGCTGTTGTGACGGGTGTTGAAGTAGTGCCGAACCAACACTGCCGCCACTGCGATACCCGCCAGGATCAACCAGTTGTATTGGCTGCCGTAGGTGCTCGGGAAGTGGTTGCTGATCATGATGAACAGCACCGGCAAGGTGAAGTAGTTGTTATGGCGTGAACGCAGCAAACCTTTGGCCGGCAGGGCCGGATCCGGCGTGCGGTTCTCGGCGATGGCGGCCACCAGTGCGCGCTGCGCCGGCATGATGATGCGGAACACGTTGCCCACCATGATGGTGCCGATCACCGCACCCACGTGCAGGTAGGCGCCACGGCCGCTGAACACTTTGCTGAAGCCATAGGCCGCCGCAATCAACAGCACAAACAGGATGAAACCCAGCAGGGCAGGGCGTTTGCCCAGGGCCGAGTCGCAGAGGAAGGAGTAGATGAACCAGCCGGCGAACAGTGAGCCAATGCCCAGCAATACGCCTTCGGTGCCGCTGAGGCTGCTGCCGGGCGCAAGCAGGTACAGCGTCGGGTTGAGGTAGAACACCACGCACAGCAGCGCGACGCCCGACATCCAGGTGAAATAGGCTTCCCATTTGAACCAGTGCAGGTTGTCCGGCATGGTCGGTGGGGCCAGTTTGTATTTTTCCAGGTGGTAGATACCGCCACCGTGGATCGCCCACAAGTCACCGGCCAGGCCGCTCTTGGGGTTGACGCGATTGAGGTTGTTTTCCAGCCAGACAAAGTAGAAAGAAGCGCCGATCCAGGCGACGCCAGTGATCATGTGAACCCAGCGCACGCTAAGGTTCAGCCATTCCAACAGATGTGCTTCCACAGTCTTTACCTCTCGCCTGTCACCCTTGTTGTCGGGTGATCCGGCCTTCTCTTATTGGTGGGGGGGCGAGGATCAACCGCTCATCCTCTTTGAAAAAATGCTCATCGCAGTTATTGCCTGTGCCACTGCGATCAACCACCAGGAAGTCATCCCGCTTTTCGATCGTCAGCACCGGGTGGTGCCAGACGCCGCGATGGTAATTAATGCCCTGCCTGCCGTTGGTAACGAAGGCGCGGACCAAGCCCGATACAGGTGCATCGCCAAGTGGCGCGACCACGATCAGAAAGGGGTTGCCGAGCAGCGGGATGAAAGCCTGACTGCCCAGCGGGTGTCTCTCCAGCATGCACACGGTCAGCGGCATGTCCTGCGCATCGGCGCGGAAGATGCTGATGATGGCGTTGTCCTCTGGCGTGGCGGTCTCGACCGTCGCCAGTTTGTGAAAGCGCATGGTCGACCCGTTGTTGATCATGAAGTGATCGCTGCCATCGGTTTCGATAACGTCTCCGAAAGGGGCGAAGGCTTCTTTGGTCAGGGGTTCGATCATCAGTGTGCGCATGGCTGTCTTCTTTTCCGAATGCTGTGTTGTTTGATCTGCTTGTTTTTGTAGTGAGCGGGCTTGCCCCGCGCTGGGCTGCGTAGCAGCCCCAAAAGACAGGGCCGCTTCGCGCCCCAGCGCGGGGCAAGCCCGCTCACCACAGGGTTCACCGCTTACTTGGCTACTTTGCCCAAAACCCGCAGGCGGCTCACACCACCATCCGGGAACACATTCAGGCGGATGTGGGTAATCGGCCCCAGCGCCTTGATCTGTTCGGCGAAGGTATGTTCGGCGTGCATTTCCAGCTTCTGCGCCGGCAGCAGTTCGCGCCAGAACAGCGACTGGGTTTCGATCTGGCTGTCGGTGCCGCCTTTTACGAACGCGCCCTGGATCGAGCACGTGTCCGGGTAGTTGCCCTTGAAGTGCAGGGTGTCGACGATGATCTTCTCGATCTCGCCTGGGTGGCCCAACGCGACGATCACCCAGTCATTGCCTGGCGTGCGACGGCGGGCGGTTTCCCAGCCGTCGCCCATGTTGACGCCACGGCCTGGGTTGAGGATGTTGCTCATGCGGCCGAAGTGCTCGTCGGAGCAGGCCAGGGCACGGCCGCCATTCAAGGCAGCGGCCAGGTCGACCTGTTCGTTGTCGCCCACCGAGGACCAGTCGCGGAACGGCACGCCGTACACACGCAGACGGGCGACGCCGCCGTCCGGGTAGATGTTGAAACGCAGGTGGCTGAACGCCTGGTCGTTGTTGATCTCGTGGTAGTGGTGGCTGTTGCCTTGCAGCTCGACGGCCGACAGCACTTCGGTCCACTGGGTGTTGGCATCCGGCTCGCCCGAGGCCAGGAAGCAGGCTTCCAGGGAGGCCGACGGCGGGAAGTTGCCGGTGAAGAATGAAGTGTCGATGTCCACGCCTTTGATCGAACCGGGTACGCCCAGGCGGATCACGGCGCTGTCGTAGCCTTCGAAGCGCTTGCGGCGTGACTCCCAGCCGTCCATCCACTTGCCGTTGTCATCGAAAACGCCCTCCTTCCACACGGCCGGGGTCGGCTGGAACAGGCGGTTGGCGTCGGCGAACCAGTCATCGGTGACTTCGATGATCTTGGTGCCCAGGCGGGCGTCGGCCAGGTTGACGAACTTCTCGAAAGGTACGGGTTGCGCTTTCATTCTTCTTGTCTGCCTTGAATAGAGTGGCTGGGGATGGTCGTTTAGAGGGTCAGTAAACGGAACAACGCGATCTTGTTGATCTCGGCCAGGGCGCATTTGAATTCGGCGTCTGCCGAGTTGTGAATGCGTGTCTCGAACGCGGCCAGGATCTGGTGCCGGTTGCTGCCTTTTACCGCCATGATGAAGGGAAACTTGAACGTGGCCTTGTAGGCATCGTTCAGCTCGGTGAAGCGCGAGAACTCTTCGGCCGTGCATTGGTGAATCCCCGCGCCAGCTTGCTCATCGGTGCTGGCTTGGGTGAGTTGGCCCTGGACGGCGGCTTTGCCGGCCAGGTCCGGGTGAGCGTTGATCAGGGCCAGCTGACTGGCATGATCGGCGCTCAACAGGATGTCGCTCATGCGCTGGTGCAGGGTTTCGATCTGGTCGATCGACGCGTCCTGGCCCAGGTCGAAGGCCTTTTCGGCCACCCATGGCGAATGTTCGTAGATATCGGCGAAAGCGGCGACAAACTCATCGCGGCTCAGGGTCGATGGCTTCAGGGTCTGGAATGCCGTCATTTCGCCGCTCCCGTGTACGGGTGGGTTTCATGCCAGTGGCGGGCAATGTCGACGCGGCGGGTGAACCACACGTGTTCGTGGCCCTTGGCGTATTCGATAAAGCGCTTCAACGCAGCCAGGCGCGCCGGGCGGCCGATCAGCCGGCAATGCAGGCCGATGGACAACATCTTCGGTGCCTCGGCGCCTTCGGCGTACAGCACGTCGAACGCATCCTTGAGGTACTCGAAAAAGTCATCACCCTTGTTGAAACCCTGCACCTGGGTAAAGCGCATGTCGTTGGTGTCCAGGGTGTAAGGGATCACCAGGTGCGGCTTGCCGGTAGGGTTGTTGGGCTCCCAGTACGGCAGGTCGTCGTCGTAGGTGTCGCAGTCGTACAGGAAACCGCCTTCTTCCATCACCAGCCGGCGCGTATTGGGACCGGTGCGGCCGGTGTACCAACCCAGTGGGCGCTCGCCGGTCAGTTCGGTGAGGATGCGGATCGCTTCGAGCATATGCTCGCGCTCCTGGGCCTCGTCCATGTACTGGTAGTCGATCCAGCGGTAGCCGTGGCTGCAGATCTCGTGGCCCGCCTCGACCATGGCGCGGATCACGTCCGGGTGGCGCTGGGCGGCCATCGCCACGGCGAAGATGGTCAGCGGGATATCGAATTCTTTGAACAGCTTGAGGATGCGCCACACGCCGGCACGGCTGCCGTATTCGTACAGCGACTCCATGCTCATGTTGCGCGCGCCTTGCAGCGGCTGGGCCGAGACCATTTCCGAGAGGAAGGCTTCGGACTCTTTGTCGCCGTGCAAGATATTGCGCTCGCCGCCTTCTTCGTAGTTGAGTACGAAAGACAGCGCAATGCGTGCCTTGCCCGGCCAGTGGGGGTGAGGAGGGTTACTGCCGTAACCGATCAGGTCGCGTGGGTAGTCAGCGCTCACTGCAGTCTTCCTTCTTGTTCGTGGTAGCAAGTGTGTGGCGGCCGGCGCAAAAACCTGGTGGCGTCACAGCGATGGGCTGATTGTATACAACTTGATGGTCACTTTGTAAGCCTGTATTTCTGCATTTTTTCCAGACGGTTGCCACAGCTTAGCATTGCAAGAAACTTGCCCATATGGTCAGTAAATGGATCAAAGGTCGTTTAAAAGCAAGGCTTGTCAGGAAATTGGTGCCAGGATCGCTGCTTGAAGTGATGCGTGAAACTTTGTGATTTTTATTGTGTACAATTTTTATTAAAAGTGTCTTAATCAGCCTAACGCCGGCTTTTGCATGCCCTGTAAAGGTGCGGCCTATTTCACTTCACTCAAGGGAGCCCCGTTCCATGGGACGACTGACCACGCACGTACTCGACGCCGCCCACGGCTGCCCTGGCAGCGCCATCCAGGTTGAACTGTACCGCGTCGAAGGCACACAGCTTGAGCTGGTTGCCAGTGCCCTGACCAACAGCGATGGCCGTTGCGACGCACCGCTGCTGCAAGGCGACGATTACCGCAGTGGCGTCTACCAATTGCAGTTCAGCGCCGGCGATTACTACCGTGCCCGTGGCGTACAACTGCCGGAACCGGCGTTCCTCGATGTCGTCGTACTGCGTTTTGGCATCAGTGCCGAACAGGATCACTACCACGTGCCCCTGCTGATTTCGCCTTACAGCTACTCCACCTATCGCGGTAGCTGAGCCGTCACCTCGCTTCACACCCCCAAAGCTCTTCGTTGGTTTCGCCCGCGCACACTGCGGGCTTTTTTTTGCCTGCCGGTTTTGCGCTCAACTATGTAGCGCCGCAGTGGTCCGTCCGTTGCCTAGCCTTTTCCTTCCATATACAGGGAGGCGACATGAGCACGGTAACGGACAATCAGTTGGACCCCATCAGAGCCGGGTTGACCCGGCGTATCAACGCAACGGCGCAACCGAGCCGGGTCATCAATGAACTGCACAATGCGGGCCTGCGCTGCGAGGTCACGGCCAAGGGCCTTGGGCAGTTGCTCGACCGTGCGCCACGGATTGGCTCGATCATTCGCCAGGCCTTGCGCGACGCATTCGGTGTCGACCCCGACACCCAGTTGCTCAAGGTGCCCCTGGCGCTTGAGGGCATGCCCCACACGCAGGACTTGGTTGAGGCCAGCCTTGGGCTACTGGCGGCGCGGCAGCAGACGCCCCCGGCCCCCGTCCCGGATGATCGGGCCGGGCAGGCGCTGAGCCAAGCCCTAGGGCCGGACTGGCCCAGTCGCTTCGACACCGTAATGGCCCGCTACTGGGACGGCCTGGCCGCAGACTCATGGCGATCAAGGCGAGCCCGCTGGCATGAGTTGTATCAGGCCTTTCTTGCGAGCCAGGCCGTACTCGCCCATGGCGTGTTCGAGTTGTCGGATCATGGCCTGGACATGGTGCAAAGCCTGCTCGACGCGCCGACGGCCGAAGCGCGCCAACGGGCGGGCGGCGACTGGGCGAGCTTGAACGTATCGTCGCTGTACTGGCCACTGAAAGGCGCGACGCCCGTGGCCGTGAGCGGCGGGTTGCACCTGTACCGTGCGGGCCAGCGTCATCAGCGCCAAGTGATTTTTCTACCGGGGTTGGCCCAGGGATTTCACGAATTCGGCTCCTTGGTCCAATTGCAGGAGGCGTTGCCGGCATTGGTCAGTCGCCACCTGGACGGCTGGTGGCAGCGTTTGCCGCTGCGTCAACGACACGCGGTGCCGGACCTGTTCGTTGCTGAATTTCCCGGGTTCAGCCTGCAGCCGGCAGACCCCATTGAAGACGATGCACTGCAACAGGCCGCCGACGCTTTACTCGCCACCCAATGGCAAAACGAATGGGACACCGTGGCGCAGGTCAACCTGGCCTTGTTGTTTCCCCGGGACGCCATCCGCGGTACCCACGGCAGCCTCGTCGAGCGCTTACGCACGGTTGAGCGGCAGCGGCGGCAGTTGATCCCGCTGCGTCCGTCCTTGCATCGAGCGCTGGAGACTTTGCTGGGCTGGGACGCACACCGATGTCGTGATCACATCCACTTTGCCAGCCTGGCCCGCGAGCTGCCCAAGGGTGCCTGTGAACAGACGGTGGCGCGTTATGAGCAAGGCTTGTTGGCGCTGCTGGACCCTGCCGATGCCAGCCAGGAGACCCCAGCCTGGGCGCAGATGCAGGTGCTGCATCAGCAATGGCAAACCCATCAATCCCAGGCATTGGCGATGCTGGAGGCGCATGAAGCAAGCCTTGGCGACCTGGATTTCTGGAGTCGTAAAGTCGCGGGGCAACCGCCCAGGGGCGTCCTGTTATTGCGGGCCCGGCGCGGCGCGCTCGAGAGTGAGGCACGGTTGCAGTGCCACCTTAAATTGATCAGCGAGGGCCAGCAGCAACAGGTCGCGCAGGGCATGGTCAAGCCCGGCGCCACGCGGGTAACGGGGGTTGTGATTGAACACCAGCGCCTGCTGGGCGCGCTGGTTATCTGCACGGCTGAGGCCGTCCAGCAACCGGTGATGTTGTATGTGCCTGGACGGCAAGGAGGGCTTCAGGCGTTTGCATCGCTGGCAAGGTTGTCCGAAGCACTCAGCGCCAGCTTCAAGGCGATCGACCGTTCGCCGCTGTGGGATTGTCTGCATCGTACCCAGCGCAGTGCCGTCCTGGCCAAGGTCCGAGCGTTGAAGGTCGACGAGCCGGTGAGCGTCGAGTATCCGCAGATCGACGGCGACGGCTTGCTGCTGGCGATCAAAGAGCAGATCAAGGGCTTCAATCAGCTCGACCATCTGTTGGCGGCCGGCGAGCCCGTGTTCAGCGAAGTCAGTGATCCGTCGTTCGCCAGGCTGGCGCTGGCGGATGAGGCGGTCAACAGTCTGCAGGTGCCACCTTGCGAGGCGTTTGAACAGGCCCTCGCCAACGTGCAACTACTGCGGCTTGCCGCTGCCGAGCGCAAGCGGCTTCCAGCCTGGCTGGAGACCGCGCAGGCTTGGCCGCGCAAGCGTTATCGGCGCCTACAGGCGTCATCCCTGCGCAGTTGGCAGACGCTGGAGTCAGGCGTATTCGAGCGTTTGCCGGCACTGACGGTGTTTGCCCGCGACGCGTTGATCAAGCGGCTGCAAGATGACGGTTTTTACCCTGGGTTGGATATTGACCAGCCGCTGTTGGACATGCCCGATGATGTCAGCGCCCATTGGGTGGGGCATCCAGAGCGGGCGGTGGGGGAGTCCGGCGCGAAAATCGTGGTCAGCCAGGAGCGGCAGACCTACAGCCTGTTGCAATTGGCGTTGCATAACCTTGATGCGAAAGCGCCCTGGGCACGTTGGCGGCTGCAGAAGGCCCATTATCTGCAGCCAGCCTGGAAGGATCGCCTCAGCCCCGACTACTTGCTGGCCACGCTATCGAGGCTGGACCTCGCACAGCGCTATGCCCAACAGATTCGCCAGGCGTTTTATGGCGACCCCCACAGCGACGATCCACAGACCCTGCGACCAGCATTGCTGCGTGCGTTCAGGCAGGCGGCGCAGTGGCATCTGTTCAGCGCCGCCAACAGTGGCCTGAGCGCCCCCGGCCAGCGTTTGTTCGCGCTGGCATTGGCGGCGCAGAGCCGTGCCGATCTTGAGCGTGACGGCCACAGCGTGCAGTTGTGCACGGTCAGGCTGGAGGCGCTGACACTGCCGGCGCCACGGCATATCGCCGGCGTGGTGGTGATCATTGACGAGGTGGATGATCGCTGCGTGCTGTATTGGCCTGACAGCCCTGAACAACCGAGCATTACCGAATACAGCGGCCTGGCAGAGGCCCGCACGGCGTTGATCGGGCTGGCCTCGACGCCGGGCGCGAAGGCTGCGATGGCCCAAGGGGTTGCCCCGGGGTGGGAGGCTGATGGCCTCGCGGGGTACCCGAACGACCTGCGTGTTGAGGTCGGTTGGATGGAAGGGCTGCTCCGTTATGCCCTGGGTTCCGACGTGTTTCATCTGGCGCGCTGGTTCAACCGCAGTCGAGTGTTTCCGGCCAAAGACTTGAGTGCGATTGAGGCGGAAATTGACGAGCAGCGCACTCATTCCCCAGACAATTGGTTAGGCATCACTCCCACCGAGGGCAATCACCTGCTTGAGCTACTGGCCCACTCCCGCGTATTGACGGCGCAGCGCCAGGCTTATAGCCAGTGCAACTCCGATGACGAATTGAAGGTGTACCGCGCGTGGCGTCTCGGCGAGCAGGCCGATGCACGGTGGCGAGGGCTGTTGTCATTCGTGCCGGTGCTGGGGTTGGGGATCAAGCTGTATGAAGTGTTATTGGCTGCGCGGCGGCTTCATCAGCAGCATTCACCTGAAGGAATTTTCGAGTTGGTGACCAGCGTGCATATGTTCGTGCTCGAAGTGGCCATGACGTTGCTCCCCGTGCGGGGTTCCCGAGCCGGCGCCAAGCCGCAGGCGCCCAATATGAGCCGCGTCTTGCAAAGGCTGCATCGTCAGCAGCACTTGGCGGCCGGCGGCAGTTTTTTCATGCGTACCTCATTGCCCGCCAAACGGTTCAAGGGCTTGGAAGGCTACCGCAGTCCGAGCGCAGCAGGCGATGGCATCGCGCTAGGCGGGCGCAACAAAGGCAGCTACCTCAAGGATGGCGAACAATTTGTGGTGGACGGCAGGGACCACTATCCCGTTTATCGTCGGCCGGGTGAGTCTGCTTTGCGTCTGAAAAACCGACAACGCCCAGGAGAAAATGAATGGCTGCTGCAGATCGACGAACCTCGACAGTGGCTGCTGGGCGCCGATGCTCCCGAACCGCAGCCGGGGCCCAGTACGGCGTTGTTCCGGCCCTGGGAGCGGCCTGCACCCGGCACGTTCTGGGCTGTTCGCTCACGCCCGACGGCGGAGCGCGTACGCAGCCAGCCGGTGTTGACCGAGAGCTATTGGCAGGCCTGGGGGCACGAGCTGCCTGGAGTCTCGCCGCAGGTGTTGTCGGCGTCCAAACGCTTGTACCGGGTGTATGGCGAGGCGCCTTTCGATGCCGTGAAGCTGGGGGAGAACTACTTCGAGATAGTGCCCGGTGGCCTGCACGCGCCCCATGATGTGGTCTTTGTAAAAAGCCCCAGGGCCCTGGCCCATAACGCAATGGATGACCTTGACCGCTGGTTGGGCGTCAGTCTGGGTGAACAGCCCATTCCCTTCGTCTATGGCGCAGACGGCCGCTGGACGCCTCATCAACCCCTGTTCAATCGCCCCTTGGCGGAGTCGGTCGGGGCTGTTTTTCCAGGCCTGACCCAGGGGAGTCGGCGTTTCGCCGTGCAGCGTCTGGTGGAAGTGGCCGACAGCAGCCGCTCGATGACGGCGACGAGGTTGTTGAACCTGCGCACCACGCTCGACGATTGGCTGCCCGCCGTGCCGCGAGCGGCGGGGTACACCGATGACTTGCTGAAAATGCTCCGGCCGATCGAGTTAGAGGGCAAGTTCAGTGTGAATATCAGCGTAGATGGCTTAGGGCCTGGGTTTGAGCGGGTGGACTTCCTGGTGCCTTTCAGGCTGGAGCCGCGTCTGCTGGACAAGCGCACAGCGCCGGCCTCAAGCAAGATCATCGTTGCTCAGAATGCAGTCAGGCAGGTGTTGGAGCGTCAGGGGTTTCACCTGGAAACGGTGCCCAAGGGCAATCGCGGCGACCTGAACAACTTTATCGTCACGCACCCTAAATCCAACAACGTATATTTCATCCTTACGCGTTGGACGGATTCGAGCAGCATTCCGTTGTCGTCCAATAGGATCTTGCAGTTATCTGACGTGTGGTTCGACCGCAAGCTCGCCAGCCGGGGCAGCCAACGCAGTGTGCAATACGAAACCGTCAAGAAGGCCATCAAAGAACGTCGCCTGGTCCGGCTGGTGGGGGGCATTCAGCAGGACACGCGCGGGTCGACGTTCACGGTGTTTTTCAGCCGCGTGGCCGGGTTGGACTGACCCCGACGCACCCGCGTCGGGGCGGGCTGGCTCAGCGGCTCAATAGCGAGGCCGCGCCCGCACCACTGAACAGCCCGGCGCTGATGCGGTTGAACCAGCTCTGGCCTTTGCCGCTGCGCA
This sequence comes from Pseudomonas sp. S35, assembly GCF_009866765.1. Lineage (NCBI taxonomy): Bacteria > Pseudomonadati > Pseudomonadota > Gammaproteobacteria > Pseudomonadales > Pseudomonadaceae > Pseudomonas > Pseudomonas sp. S35. The sequence goes on along the minus strand of NZ_CP019431.1, from coordinate 4,565,977 downwards.
GGTAGCGCGCGGCACCGTGGGCACCCAGGCCGTAGGCCAGCTTGCACAACAGGTCGAGCACGGTCCAGGTGGCGATCATGATCAGCAACTGCGGCAGGAACGGCTGCTGGCTGCTGAGGAACTGCGGCAGGAACGCGGCAAAAAACAGGATGTCCTTGGGGTTGCTGGCGCCCAGCACAAAGGCCCGGCCAAACAACGCGCGAAAGCGCGGCACGGGCGCTGCCTGCGGAACCTCCGCGCCACGGGCCGGCAGGCGCGACTGCTGCCAGCTCTGCCAGGCGAGGTAGAACAGGTACAGTGCGCCGACGATCTTCAAGGCGCTGAACAACTGCTCCGAGGCCAGCAACAGTGCGCCCAGGCCCAGGGCCGAGGCGCTCAACAGGCAGATCGAGGCAAACACCCCGCCGAGAAACGCCGGGTATGAACGGCGCAGGCCGTAGTTGAGGCTGTTGCTGATCATCAGCAATGACAACGGGCCTGGGATCAGGATCACGATCAAGGCAGCGCCGCTGAACAGCAGCCAGGTTTCCACACTCATTCCATTCCTCCATTCATGCAAAAGCCCCGCCCGAAGGCGAGGCGGTGTTCGCCACTTCCGCGGTTACAGGAAGACAAACTTGGCGATGAAAATCGCGCACAACGCCCACAGGCTCACGGAAATTTCCTTGTGCTTGCCCGTGCCGGCCTTGAGCGCCACATAGGTGATAAAGCCCAGGGCGATGCCGTCGGCGACCGAGAAGGTCAGCGGCATCATGATCATGGTGACAATCGCCGGAATGCTGTCGGTGGCTTCGTCCCACTCGATATGCGCCATGCCGCTCATCATCAGCATCGCGACATAGATCAACGCGCCCGCCGTAGCGTACGCCGGGATCATGCCGGCCAGCGGCGCAAAGAACATCGCAGCCACAAACAGCACGCCCACGGTGACGGCGGTCAGCCCGGTGCGCCCACCGGCGGCCACGCCTGCAGCGCTTTCCACATAACTGGTCACCGGCGGCACGCCGACCATCGCACCGAACACGCTGGAAGCACTGTCGGCTTTCAGGGCGCGGGACAGGTTTTCGATCTTGCCGTCGGCGTTCACCAGCCCGGCGCGCTGGGCCACGCCCATCAGGGTGCCGGCGGTGTCGAACATATGCACGAACAGGAACGCAAACACCACGCTGATCATGCTGACGTTGAACACGCCCATCACGTCCATCGCCATCCAGGTCGGGGCCAGGCTTGGCGGGCTGGCGACAATGCCCTGGTACTGCACCAGGCCCAGGCCCCAGCCGGCCAGGGTCACGGCGATGATGCTGAGCAGGATCGCGCCAAAGACGCGGTGGTAGCTGAGGATCGCGATCAGCAGAAAGCAGATGGCCGCCAGCAGCGGGGCAGGCTCATGCAGTGAGCCTAGCTTGATCAAGGTGGCCGGGCTGTCGACGATGATGCCGGCGGTCTTCAGGCCGATCACGCCCAGGAACAAACCGACGCCCGCGCCCATCGCGTGGCGCAGGCTGACCGGGATGCTGTTGAGCAGCCATTCGCGGATGCGCGACAGCGTGAGGATCATGAACAGCACACCGGAGATAAACACCGCACCCAAGGCGGTCTCCCAGTTGTAGCCCATGGTGCCGACCACGGTATAGGTGAAAAACGCGTTCAAGCCCATGCCCGGTGCCAGGCCCACCGGCCAGTTGGCGTACAGGCCCATCAGCAGGCAACCTAGGGCGGCGGCGATACAGGTGGCGACAAAGGCCGCACCGTGATCGATGCCGGCGTCGGCCATGATGTTGGGGTTGACGAAGATGATGTAGGCCATCGTGATGAAGGTGGTGAGGCCGGCGATCAACTCGGTCTTCACTGTGGTGCCATGCAAACGCAGTTTGAACAGGCGTTCCAGCCAACCGCCTTGCGGCGTGGCCAGGTCCAGCGTAGGGGCTTCGGTTTTGCGGCTATCCACAGCGAGTACTCCTCAAGAGTTTTATTGTTATTTCCAGCGCCGGTCACATGAGTGGGCAACAGCGCTTTGAGGTACTGGCGGGTTTGTTGACTGTTAGGTCAGGAACTCGCACGCAGCGAATTTATGCTTTTGTATACAAATAAAGCAAATAATGTTTTTGATTATGTACTCAAAACTCGATGAAAGGCTAATGGGCACTCAGTGCCTGGTTGACCGCCAGCCATCCGGCCACCGCTTCTTCCCCGGCTTCATTGAACGCGCGCTGTAGCAGTTTGACCTGTTCACGGCGCAGTGACTGCTCAAAACGCAGCCCTTCTTCGGTCAATTCCAACAGGCGTTTGCGCTTGTCGGTCTCGCAGGCAACGCTGTCCACCAGGTGCATTTCCTGCAGTTGGCGCAGCGGCATATTCAGCGCTTGCTTGCTCACGCCGAGTAATTCCAGCAGTTGCTTGACGCTCAAGGCCGGGTAGCGCGCGATAAAAAACACGATGCGCTGGTGCACCCGGCTCAGGCCTCGGCGTTCGAGCATTTCGTCGGCTTTGGCGGTAAAGGCCTGGTAGCCGAAGAAGAACGCTTCCATGGCCTGCTGCTGACTGGTCTGGTTTTTAAGGTCAAGCATATTGACGTATCCATTCAAGTCATCGTAATTTCGGTCAACCAGTTTGACGTATTTCCTACAGCCTTCGCTAGCGGTGAACTCCATGGCCTTCTCTGAACGTGTTACGCGCCTTAAAAGCTCTTTGATCCGTGAAATCCTTGCGGCGGCCCAGCGCCCGGAAGTGATGTCGTTCGCCGGTGGCCTGCCGGCCGAAGCCATGTTGCCCGCGTTGAACTGGGACGACCTGCCGCTGAACATCGGCCAATACGGCATGAGCGAAGGCGAGCCACAGCTGCGTGAATTGCTGGCCGCCGAAGCGCGGGCATTGGGCGTGCCGTGCCAGGCCAGTCAGGTGTTGGTGGTCAGTGGCTCCCAGCAAACCCTGGACCTGGCGGCCAAGCTGTACATCGACAAAGGCACGCAGGTTTTGCTGGAAGGTCCGACCTACCTGGCGGCGTTGCAGATCTTCCAGTTGTTCGGCGCCGAGTGCCTCACCGTGCAACTGGAAGCTGACGGCCCCGACGTGGCCGCGCTGCGTGCCAAGCTTGAGCACCATCGCCCGGCGTTCATCTACCTGATCCCGACCTTCCAGAACCCGTCGGCCGTGCGCTACAGCGAGGCCAAGCGTGACGCCGTGGCGGCGTTGCTCGATGAGTTCGGCGTGACGCTGATCGAAGACGAACCCTACCGTGAACTGACCTTCGACGGCGCCAGCGCGCGGCCCATCGTCAGCCGCTTGCAGAAGGCCAGCTGGATCTACACCGGCACCGTGTCCAAGACCTTGTTGCCCGGCCTGCGGGTCGGCTACCTGATCGCCAGCCCGGACCTGTTCGCGCACTTGCTCAAGCTCAAGCAATCGGCAGACCTGCACACCAACCGCGTCGGCCAGTGGCAGGCGATGCAATGGATCGGCAGCGAAAAATACCAACAGCACCTGGTGGAACTGCGTAGCTTTTACCGCCAGCGCCGCGACGCGTTCCAGGCCGCACTTGAGCGTCATTTCGGCGACCTGGCCGACTGGCAAGTGCCCCAGGGCGGATTATTCTTCTGGCTGGCCTTGAAACAGCCGCTGGACACCCGCACCTTATTGGCCCAAGCGCTGGAGCAGAACGTCGCGTTCATGCCCGGTGAGCCGTTCTTTGCCGAGCCAGATCAACACCTGGGCTCGTTGCGCCTCAATTTCAGCCATATCGACCCGGCCCGCCTGGACGAAGGCCTCAAGCGCCTGGCCTCGGTGGTCCGTCAAGCACAGCACGCGCAAGCGGCATAAGGGGAGCCCCATGTACAAGGTTTATGGCGATTACAAGTCGGGCAACTGCTACAAGATCAAATTGATGCTCAACCTGCTCGGCATCCCTTACCAATGGGTGGATGTCGACATCCTCAACGGCGGTACCGAAACTCCCGAGTTCCTGGCCAAGAACCCCAACGGCAAGATCCCTGTGCTGGAGTTGGAGGACGGCACGTGCCTGTGGGAGTCCAACGCGATTCTCAACTTCCTCGCCGACGGCAGCGAGTTCTTGCCGACCGAGCCGCGCCTGCGCACCCAAGTGCTGCAATGGCAGTTCTTCGAGCAATACAGCCACGAGCCGTATATTGCGGTGGCGCGGTTTATCCAGTTTTACCTGAACATGCCCGAGGATCGCCTTGAGGAATACAAGACCACCCACAAGGGCGGTTACAAGGCGTTGAAGGTGATGGAGCGCCAGTTGCAAACCACGCCTTACCTGGTGGGTGAGCAGTATTCGATTGCCGACATCGCGTTGTATGCCTACACCCACGTGGCTCACGAAGGTGGTTTTGATTTGACGCCGTACCCGGCCGTGCAGGCGTGGTTGCAGCGCGTGGCGAGCCATCCCAAGCATGTGGCCATGCTCGACTGATCACCGCGGTCAAAAAATGTGGGAGGGGGCTTGCCTTAGGGCTTGCCCTCTCCCACATTTAATCTGCACAGGTCTGTCAGATCGCGGCGAAGCGCTTGTCCAGGTAATCGATGATCACCTTGGAGTCATACATCCAGGTGGTCTGGCCATTCTCTTCGATGCGCAGGCACGGCACCTTGATCTTGCCACCTTGCTCCAGCAGGGTCTGGCGATCCTGCTCGTTGTGCTTCGCGTCCTTCAACGCCACCGGCACATTCAGGCGGTGCAGGGTGCGGCGGGTCTTCACGCAGAACGGGCAGGCGTGGAATTGATACAGGGTCAAATCCTTGGCCGCCTCGTTCACCTTGGCTTGTTGCTCGGCGGGGCGCTGCTTTTTACGTGGGCGGGTAAGGAAGTCGCCCGCGATGATGACGTGGCCGAGGCCCACTCGAAGTGCTTTGACGAACATGGCTGAAACCTCTTGCCCATGACTGAGGGGGCGCAGCTTACCTGATTTCTGCAGGCGAAAAAAAACCGGCGATGAACGCCGGTTTTTTGCTGCTCGGCCGGTTACTTGATCAGGCTGAGGAACTCGCTGCGGGTGGCCGCGTTTTCGCGGAACTCACCCAGCATCACCGAAGTGATCATCGACGAATTCTGTTTCTCGACACCGCGCATCATCATGCACATGTGCTTGGCCTCGATCACCACGGCCACGCCCAGGGCGCCGGTCACCTGCATTACGGCATCGGCGATCTGGCGGCTGAGGTTTTCCTGGATCTGCAAGCGGCGCGCATACATGTCGACAATCCGCGCGACCTTCGACAGGCCCAGCACTTTGCCGCTCGGGATATACGCGACGTGGGCCTTGCCGATAAACGGCAGCAGGTGGTGTTCGCACAGCGAGTACAACTCGATGTCCTTGACCAGCACCATTTCGCTGTTGTCGGAGCTGAACAAGGCGCCATTGGTGACTTCTTCGAGCGTCTGCTCATAACCGCGGCAGAGGTACTGCATCGCCTTGGCGGCACGCTTTGGCGTGTCGAGCAGACCCTCGCGGGAGACGTCCTCGCCGAGTTGGCCGAGAATCTCTGTGTAATTCTGTTCCAGGGACATGAAACTACCTGTGGGATTTTCGCAAAGCGCAAGGTTACGGTGGCGGACACATCGCTGCAAGCCTGACGATGGCACTTGTTACTCGTCCCGCCCCTCCATCATCGTCCGCTTGAGCATCACATACACCGCCCCCGCGCCGCCGTGGCGGGCCTGGCACGAGGTAAAGCCGAGCACTTGGGCATGCTGGCGCAGCCAGGTGTTGACGTGGCTTTTGATCATCGGTCGCTTGCCGTCCAGGCGCACAGCCTTGCCGTGGGTGACGCGCGCGCAGCGGATTTCGAATTTGGTGGCTTCGGCGAGGAAGGCCCACAGGGTTTCCCGGGCTTTCTCTACGGTCATGCCGTGCAGGTCGAGGCTGCCTTCGAACGGGATCTGGCCGGCCTTGAGCTTGCGCATCTGGCTTTCCTGCACACCGTCGCGGGCCCACATCAGCTCGTCTTCGGGGCCGACGTCGATGACAAACTGGTCCGACAGACCATCCACGGTGGTGGCGTCGGTGCGCACGGTCGCGGCCTGGCGCAGCTTGGCGATCTGCGCCCGGTCGGCTTTGGGTTTGCCGGTCTCGGCGCGATCGTGCTTGATCGGCTTGACGCCGCGCAGCTCGTTTTTGAACAGGGAAAAATCGTCGTCTTGCATGTCGGCCTCCGCGAAGGGCGGGCAGTTTACCTAATTCGCGGCAGCCGGGCGTAGGAAACGCTATCCAAGCGCCATCAGTCGTGCTTTTTCATCAGGTGCGCAGCGATGTTCAGTGACAACGGCTGGCGCATTTTCCGACGGCTACGACGCCATAACCAAATGCCCAGCCACAGCACCAGCAAGCCGATGCCCAACAGGAGCGCTGAACCACCCGGGCTGGCATTCAGTTCGCCAAGGGCCGGCGAATGACCAAACAAACCGGCGCCACCCGCGCCTGCGAGCAACAGACCTACAATCGCCAGCAGCGCGGCAATGCCGGCCACCAGGCGCAGACGCCAGTTGCTCGGGCCCTTGGGGCGCAAGCGACGAGCATCAAAACCATCGGATATCTTCATTCCGACCTTTCCTCCAGGGTATCGGCCCTTCGACCGGAAGATACACAGGTTGTTCCGGTGCCAGAGGTAAATGCGCCAAATGAAAGGGTTTAGCGGATGAGCGGGGCAATAAACACTGCCGCACCGCTCATCAGAAGGGCGATCAGATCAGGTCTTTGGTCAACGCGAGGGTGGCGAAGTTGTCAGCCATGATGGCCATTTCGGTCTGCTGTACGTGCTCGGCACTCAGGATGCCGTCTTTGTAAGGCAGGTCGCGGGTGGCGCAGGCGTCTTCCACCAGGGTGCAGCGAAAGCCCAGGTTCTTGGCGGCGCGCACGGTGGTGCTGACGCTGGAATGGCTCATGAAACCGCAGACGATCAGGTCCAGGGAGCCGAGGTCTTGCAGGCGTTTCTCCAGGCCGGTGCCATGAAAGGCGCTGGGCAGCAGCTTCTCGATAATGGTCTCGTCGCCTTCAGGTTCAAGGCCGGGAATGAACTCACCGCGTTCGCCCTGAGGGTCGAACATGCCGCCGACCGTTCCCAGGTGGCGCACATGCACGATCGGACGGCCAGCGTTGCGCGCCGATGTCACCAGCTGCTTGATATGGTCGACCGCCGTGTCCATGCCCGAGAGGGCGAGTGGACCGCTGAGGTATTCCTTCTGGGCGTCGATGATCACGAGGGTCGCATGGGCAAGGTTGGCAGCTGCGTAACCACGACCGCTGAGTTGAAACATCGTCTTTGGAACGGACATTCTGGGGCTCCTGTGAGTGGGGCTTTTGCGACATTGTCCACTGGCTGAGCGGTTCTGTGAATCGCTACTATCGTAAGGTACGCCGTTGTTGACGTGCAGCCATGTCAAGGGATGGTCGTGTTTAACACAATGATGGCAAATTGGATGAAATCCGACGTACGGCAATGGGAGTTTCGTACATCGTCGGTACAGGCGAAGGCTGTTAGAATCGCCAGTCGTTTTTTCCAGGAGTCTGCCCCGTGATCACTTCCCGCCTGCGCACCTTGCGCGACCATATCCGTTGGGCTGTCAGCCGTTTCCATGGGGAAGACCTGTTTTTTGGCCACGGCACTGACAATGCCTGGGACGAAGCCCGGCAATTGGTACTCGGCGCCTTGAACCTGCCGTGGGAAATTGCCGACAGCTACCTGGACTGCAACCTGGAAGAAGAGGAAGTTTCCCATGTGCAGCGGTTGCTGCATCGCCGTATCCACGAGCGCGTGCCCACCGCGTACCTGCTGGGCGAGGCGTGGTTCTGCGGCATGTCGTTTATCGTCGACGAGCGCGTGCTGGTTCCGCGCTCCCCCATTGGCGAGCTGATCGAAAACCGCTTCGAACCCTGGCTGGCCCAGCCGCCGGCGCGCATTCTTGACCTGTGCACGGGTTCCGGCTGCATCGGCATTGCCTGTGCCTACGAGTTCCAGGACGCTGAAGTGGTGCTGGGCGACTTGTCCTTCGAAGCCTTGGAAGTGGCGAACCAGAACATCGAGCGCCACGGCGCCGACGAGCGCGTCTACACCGTGCAGGGCGATGGCTTCGACGGCCTGCCGGGCCAGCGCTTTGACCTGATCGTGTCAAACCCGCCGTATGTGGACGCCGAAGACTTCGCCGACATGCCGGACGAGTACCAGCACGAGCCAGAACTGGGCCTGGCCTGTGGCGATGACGGTTTGAACCTGGTGCGTCGGATGCTCGCCGAAGCGGCGGACCACCTGACCGAGAAAGGTTTGCTGATTGTGGAAGTGGGCAACAGCCAAGTGCACGTCGAGGCACTGTACCCGCAAGTGGACTTTGCCTGGCTCGAATTCAAGCGCGGCGGGCATGGTGTGTTCATGCTCACGGCCGAGCAGTGCCGCGAACATCAGGCAGTCTTCGCCGCCAAGGTTTAACGGCAGGAACACAGTTAAAAATGTGGCAGGGGCGGTGCGACGATTCGACTTGCCCCTCCCACAAAGATCGCATTTCAAACGGCTAGCGGTGCGTGGCAATCCAGATCAGCAACCCTGCCTGAAACACCGTAAACGCCACCAGACAGGTGATGGTAAAGCGCAAACCGCTGTCCTCACGCTTGAACTTGGTGACCTTTTCCTCTTCCTTGCGCAGCTTCACTTCCTGTTCCAGCAGGTTCTGTTCGGCCTGTTGCAGCATCTGCGCGGCTTCGAGAATCTCCACGAACTGCACCTTCTCGGTGTTCCAGTTCTCCAGCACATCGCCGACCTTGCCCGGTTGCACGTTGCCCTTGAGGTGCTGCACATCCGCATAGGCCACATCAAAACCATGGACCCGCAGGAAGTGATCGCGGCGCAGCCGCGTGGCTTCGTTGAGCGCGTCCTTGTTGGCCAGGTCCACGCCGTCGACGCGATAGTGCGACCACTTCTTTTTCGCCCACGCCGCCCCTTGGGCCACGAGGAAACGCCCGATACCGCGGTTGGCCGGTTCGATCTCCAGGCTGTTGCCGGGGCCGAAGTGCACACGATGTTTATCGTGGTCGACCCAGATATCCAAATGGTTCTGCTCGCGGCGCACACGCTGGCCGGGCAGTTGGATGACCATACGCAACAGGCTGAGGTGTGGGTCATTGCGCTCGGCATAACCGAATTGCACGAACCGCAACGGCCGCACGCCGGTGGCGCGGTCAGTGGCCAGCGGGGCCAGGCGCAGCATCTTGAAATGTTCGGCCTGGACATCCGCCCACGGCAACGGCGCCGTATCGACGGCCTCGGTTTTTTCAGCCGGGGTGTCGGCGGTCGGTTCTGGTGTTGCTTCAGTGGTTGTCATGCGGCGCGATCCTGTCCAAGCCCAGCCAGCCGACAGTCTTTTTGCTGTCGACACTGGGCTTATCGGCCGTTCTTTCCAGGACTGGAGGCAAATTGTCGCTTAACGGGGTTGAAGTCCGTCGATAAAGCGCACCACGCGGTTGCCCAACTCGGCGGCGAGGGGTAATTGCGGGTCATTGTAGGAGGCCAGTTGTTGCTTGACGTCGTTGGGCACGATGCGCATCACGTGGTTCATGCCTTCGATCACCGTCAGTTCGGCATCGGGCTTGGCCCTTTTCAGTTGCTGGGCGTCACCGACACCGACCTGAATATCGTTAGTGCCCTGAACGATCAACGCCGGCATGCGCAGTCTGGCAAAGGCCGCTGACGGGTCGGCGCGAAACAAGCTGATCAGGTAAGGCTGCACGCTGGGTCGGAAAATAGCCTGCAGCGGGCCAGGCACATCCGCATCCACCTGACCGGCCTTGAGGTGATCGAGGATCTCATTGCTGCGCAGCAGCAGGGCAGGGGGCAGGTGATCGGCCAGTTGCTGGCGGATCACCTGGTCTACCGGGCGGGCGCTGCCGGACAGGGAAATGACGCCCGCCGGGTCGAGTTGCGGGGCGGCGAGGGCCGCCACCAAGGCACCTTCGCTGTGGCCCAGTACGATCAACGGGCCCATGCGTTTGTCGGCCTTGAGCAATTTGCCCCAGGCCACCGCGTCGGCGACGTAGGCGTCCAAGGTGAGGTTGCGCTCGTCGGGTGTGGCGGCCAGGCTGGCGGCTACACCGCGTTTGTCATAGCGCACGCTGGCGATGTTATGCCGGGCCAGTACCCAGGCCAGGCGCTTGAGGCTGTCGTTGCGCGCGCCGTCGGTACTGTTGCCATTGCGGTCGGTGGGGCCGGAGCCGGCGATGATCAACACAACGGGCACGGGGTTGTCGGATTGGGGCAGCAGCAGCGAGCCAAACAGCTTGCCGCTGCCGGTGTCCAGGCTGATGGGCCGTTGCAGTACGACGGGGGAGGCGGCGTGGGCCAGGGTAGTCAAGAGCGTGAGGGTGAACAGTAAAGCTCGCAGCATTATCGTGCCATTATCCGGGGAGTGCCGGTTGGACCCATGTCGACCGGTAAGGTTTCGAGGATGAACTAGTCGGTTAGCCTGCGTATACTGGCCGCCTTAAGTTATTACGGTTGACTTGATTCAACTGATTTCACGGAGCGCCCTGCATGTCCGGCAATACCTTCGGCAAGCTGTTCACTGTCACCACCGCGGGCGAAAGCCATGGCCCGGCGTTGGTCGCCATTGTCGACGGCTGCCCGCCCGGCCTGGCGCTGTCCCTGGAAGACCTGCAGCGTGACCTGGACCGCCGCAAGCCCGGCACCAGCCGCCACACCACCCAGCGCCAGGAGCCCGACGAAGTCGAGATCCTCTCCGGCGTGTTCGAAGGTCGCACCACCGGTTGCGCCATCGGGCTGCTGATCCGCAACACCGACCAGAAGTCCAAGGACTACTCGGCGATCAAGGACCTGTTCCGCCCGGCCCATGCCGACTACACCTATCACCACAAATACGGCGAGCGCGACTACCGTGGCGGTGGCCGCAGCTCGGCACGCGAAACCGCGATGCGCGTGGCCGCCGGTGCCATCGCCAAGAAGTACCTGGCCACCCAGGGCATCGTGATCCGTGGCTACATGAGCCAGTTGGGCCCGATTGAAATCCCGTTCAAGACCTGGGACAGCGTGCAAGACAACGCTTTTTTCTGTCCTGACCCGGACAAGGTGCCAGAGCTGGAGGCGTACATGGACCAGTTGCGTCGCGACCAGGATTCCGTCGGCGCCAAGATCACCGTGGTCGCCGAAGGTGTGAAACCAGGCCTGGGCGAGCCGATCTTCGACCGTCTCGATGCTGAACTGGCCCACGCGCTGATGAGCATCAACGCGGTAAAAGGCGTGGAAATCGGCGCCGGGTTTGCCTGCGTGTCCCAGCGCGGCACCGAGCATCGCGATGAGATGACCCCGCAAGGTTTTCTCAGCAACAACGCTGGCGGCATCCTGGGGGGCATTTCCTCCGGCCAGCCGATCGTTGCGCACCTGGCGCTCAAGGCCACGTCGAGCATCACCACTCCCGGCCGTTCGATCGACGTGCATGGCAACCCGGTGGACGTGATCACCAAGGGGCGCCACGACCCGTGCGTCGGCATCCGTGCCACGCCGATTGCCGAGGCGATGATGGCCATCGTGTTGATGGACCACTTGCTGCGCAACCGTGGGCAGAATGCCGATGTGCAGGTGAACACCCCGGTACTGGGCCAGCTGTGACGGGCTGGTTGTGACAGCCCTTCCTTATTGGCGCCTCTCTAGCTTCTACCTGTTCTACTTCGCCCTGCTCGGGGCGACGGCGCCGTTCCTGGCGCTGTACTTCGATCATCTGGGCTTCTCCAGCGCGCGTATCGGCGAGCTGGTGGCCATCCCCATGCTGATGCGCTGCGTGGCGCCCAATCTGTGGGGCTGGCTGGGCGATTACACCGGCCGCCGCCTGGCCATCGTGCGTTTTGGCGCGGTGTGTACCCTGGTCAGTTTTTCGTTGATTTTCGTCAGCAAGACCTACGCCTGGCTGGCCCTGGTGATGGCCCTGCATGCGTTCTTCTGGCACGCGGTGCTGCCGCAGTTTGAAGTGATCACCCTGGCGCACCTGCAAACACAGACATCGCGCTACAGCCAGGTGCGTCTATGGGGCTCCATCGGTTTTATTCTTACCGTGGTGGTCATGGGCCGGCTGTTCGACTGGCTGAGCCTGGACATCTATCCGGTCGTGGTGGTGGTGATCATGGCCGGTATCATCGGCGCCAGCCTGTGGGTACCGAATGCGCAGCCGGCCACCCAGGGCAATCGCCTGGCGGGTGACGGGTTCCTCAAACAGTTGCGCAGTCCTGGCGTATTGGCGTTTTACGCCTGCGTAGCACTGATGCAAATGAGCCACGGCCCGTATTACACCTTCCTGACACTGCACCTCGAACACCTCGGTTACAGCCGGGGCGTGATCGGGATGCTGTGGGCGCTGGGGGTGGTGGCCGAAGTGCTGATGTTCCTGGGCATGAGCCGTATCCTCACGCGTTTCTCGGTGCGCCGGGTATTGCTGGCCAGCTTTTTGTTGGCGGCGCTGCGCTGGTTGCTGCTGGGCTCGTTTGCCGAATTCCTGTGGGTCTTGCTGTTGGCGCAGGTCATGCACGCCGCCACGTTCGGCAGCTTTCACGCCGCGGCGATTGCCTTTGTGCAACGCAGCTTTGGCGATAAACAACAAGGCCAGGGCCAGGCGCTGTACGCCGCCCTGGCCGGCACTGGCGGTGCGCTGGGCGCGCTGTATTCCGGCTACAGCTGGAACCTGTTGGGGCCGACCTTCACCTTTAGTATTGCCAGCGTCGCCGCCCTGGCCGCTGCCGTTATCATTGGCCTTCGATTGCACGAGCAGAACCAAGGAACCCTTCAATGAGTTATGTCGCCGTCTACCCCGTTGCTACGCCGTCTACCCCGAACAAGGTGCTGACCCATGGCGACGACATCGCCGCCACCCTGGCCGAGCACGGCGTGCGGTTCGAGCGTTGGCAGCCCAGCCTGATCGAGAAGGGCGCCAGCGACGCGGCAATGATCGCGGCTTACCAGGCACAGATCGACGGCCTCGGCTACGGTCACGTGGAAGTGCTCAGTGTTAGCCATGATCACTTACAGAAAGCCGAACTGCGTGCGCAGTTCCTCAAGGAGCGCCGCTACTGCGACGATGACGCGCGGTTTTTCATCGCGGGCCAAGGCCTGTTTTCCCTGCACATTGGCGACTACGTGTATGCCGTGCGCTGTGAGAAAAACGACCTGCTGGTCATCCCCGCGGGCATGGCGCACTGGTTTGATATGGGTGAGAACCCGCACTTTGTGGCGTTGCGGTTATTCAACTCGGCAAAAGGCTGGGTGCCTGAGCTGACCGGCGACGCTATTGCCAACGAATTTCCAGGTTTGGATGACTGAGCCCAATTATCCAAAATCTTCAACCCCGGCATGTTGGAACTTGCTGTGGGAATAGGCTTAAGCATTTGTAGGGCTTGGCTGTTTCTTGCTGGCCCTACTCACGGATTCCATTGGTTATGTAACTCTCTGCGGCCCGACGTTTATATCACCTGTCAATAGGACGAATCCGAAGGGTGATAGGGCGTCAGCCAAAAAAGGAGTGAGTGTCATGAATGCCTCAGAGGAGCTGAGTCCGCCGCCGTTTTGCGTATCCACCGCCGCCAGAAGGCGGCTGAGTTTGTCGGGCAAGCCCCTGACCCCGGCGGAGTTGGAAATTCTGCGTTGGGCCTCGGAGGGAAAGACCGTCTGGGAGATCAGTCAGATTCGCGCCACGTCCGAAGCCACTGTCAAATTCCACCTGCGCAATATCTACTGCAAACTTGACGTGACCAATCGCGTGCAAGCCATGAATGAAGCGGCGCGCCTGGACCTATGGTGAGCCGCATAAAAAAGGGCCGCGACGCTCAACGGCGTCGCGGCCCTTTTTTATGCGGTTGTATTTAAGCCGAATGATAGGTCGGCAGTGCAAAGCGGTTCTGGCTTTGCAGCATGGAAATTTGTGGCAGTTCACTGGCTTGTTCGGCCAGGTCACGGCGAATGGCGCTGATGACCCAGGTCAATTGGTCGGCGGTGTGCAACTGTTGGTAGGAAATCGAGCGCTTGACCTGTTTGCCTTCGCTGTTGCGCAGGGTCAACAGGATGCCACCGTCTGGACGTGGCTGGGTGGTGACGTCGTAGTTGGAGAATACTGAAGCGAATTTATCTTGGATCAGGCTCATGTCTATCAGCTCCGTTGGCTCAAGTTGGCAAGCATGGAGTGATAGGTGCAGTGATTGTGCCAGCTAGGGATGTGAAAAAATATCGTTATAAATCAATTGCTTAATAAATATCCGTATTTTTGGTTTCGTGCATTTTGCATGAATGGCCATCATGCATCCTGCATTTTGCGCTACTCACCGGGCTGTGAGGGTCGCGCCGTTATCCATAATGACTGCTGCGGCGCCGCTAAATTCCTTTTTTCGGCGGTGTCGGCTGGGATACAAAACTTTTCAAATCCCGCGTGTACAGCTGAAGAACGGCTGACGTATTTTCCTGCAAGGCATTCGACTTCCGCCTACGGAAGTACCGGTGTTTTCTGGATCAGACGAAAAATAAGAAAAAGGACGTTCCTCCATGAGCCATCCGCAGAACGACATGATCACCTGGGGCAAGTTGCTGAGTAAGGTGCCCACCATTGTTCGGGCCCTGCCACGCGTGGTACGCGGTATGCGCGCTGCCAATGTCACCGACCCCGCGCAGCCGTGCGGGTTGGGATGGCACTTTGAGCAGGCGACCCTGCGCAACCCCGACGGTAAGGCATTGCTGTATGGCGATCAGGTGCTCAGTTACACCGACGCCAACCAGCGCGCCAACCGAATCGCCCACCACCTGCACGCCCAAGGCATCGGCAAGGGCGATGTAGTGGCACTGTTTATCGAAAACCGCCCTGAACTCCTCCTTAACGTGTTGGCCGTGGCCAAGCTTGGGGGGATCTGCGCGATGCTCAATACTGCGCAAACCCAGGCGGCGCTGGTGCACAGTCTGAACCTGGTGAGCCCGGTGGCGATTGTGGTGGGCGCCGAACTGGTCAGCGCCTACGACGCGGTGCGTGATCAGGTGCAAATCCCGGCGCAGCGGAGCTGGTTCGTCGCGGATCAGTCGTCCAGTACGGTGCCCCAAGGCTATATCGACCTGTTGGCAGTCAGCGCCGAGTGCCCGGTAGACAACCCGGCCAGCACCGCGCAGATCTTCTTCAACGACCCGTGTTTCTATATCTACACCTCCGGCACTACGGGCCTGCCCAAAGCCGGGATCATGAAACATGGCCGCTGGACCAAGACCGCTGTGAGCTTTGGCAGTATCGCCCTGGACATGGGCCCGGACGATGTCCTGTATTGCACCTTGCCGCTGTACCACGCCACCGGGTTGTGTGTGTGCTGGGGCTCGGCGATTGTCGGGGCGTCGGGGTTTGCCATTCGCCGCAAGTTCAGCGCCAGCCAGTTCTGGGACGATGCACGCAGATTCAACGCAACCACCCTCGGTTATGTCGGTGAACTGTGCCGTTACC
Source organism: Pseudomonas sp. S35 (assembly GCF_009866765.1). Classification (NCBI taxonomy): domain Bacteria; kingdom Pseudomonadati; phylum Pseudomonadota; class Gammaproteobacteria; order Pseudomonadales; family Pseudomonadaceae; genus Pseudomonas; species Pseudomonas sp. S35. The sequence continues at coordinate 4,550,511 of NZ_CP019431.1, read as the reverse complement.
TGCTCGACCAGCCGCATGGCGAAAACGACCGTGACAACCGCGTGACCAAGATGGTCGGCAATGGCCTGCGCCCGGGCGTGTGGGCGCAGTTCAAGGCGCGCTACGGCGTCGAGCATATCTGCGAGCTGTACGCGGCCAGCGACGGCAATATCGGCTTTACCAACGTACTGAATTTCGACAACACCATCGGCTTTTGCCTGCAGCATTGGGCCCTGGTGGACTACGACCACGAAGGCGGCGAGCCGCAGCGTGGCCGTGATGGCTTCATGCGCAAAGTGCCCACGGGCGGGCAGGGCCTGTTGCTGGCCAGGATCGATGAAAAGTCGCCCTTCGACGGCTACACCGACCCGGAAAAGAACCGCAGGGTGGTGCTCGCCGACGTGTTTGAAAAAGGTGACCGCTACTTCAATACCGGCGACTTGTTGCGCAGCATTGGCTTCGGTCATGCGCAATTTGTCGATCGCCTGGGGGACACCTACCGCTGGAAGGGTGAAAACGTCTCCACCACCGAGGTCGAGAACGTCCTGCTGCAACACCCGCAGATCGCCGAGGTGGTGGCCTATGGCGTTGAGATCGAAAACACCAATGGCCGCGCGGGCATGGTCGCCATCACGCCGAGCGAATCCCTGGCTGCACTGGACATGCGCGAACTGCTGCAATTCGCCCACGGCCAGTTGCCCGCCTATGCGGTGCCGTTGTTCCTGCGGATCAAGGTGAAGATGGAGACGACGGGCACCTTCAAGTACCAGAAAGTCAAACTCAAGGAGGAAGCCTATGATCCCGACAAGGCCGGCAATGACCCGGTGTATGCCTGGCTGCCGGGGTCGGACTGCTATGTGCCGGTCACCGGGCAATTGCTGGCGCAAATCCAGGGCGGCCAGTTCCGCTATTGATTGTGCCTATGGGGGCTTTTGACAAAAAAGCCATGACAGGTGGGAACTCCCTCGCGACACTGGGCGCCATATAAAGCATCAGATGAGGAGCCCCACATGTCCAACCAGCCTAAACAAATGACCGAAGACGAAGCCGCCGAATTTGCCGAGCAAGTCTTCGACGTGGCCCGCCGCGGCGACGCGGCCATGCTCGCTGCGTTGCTGGCCAAAGGCTTGCCGGCGAACTTTCGCAACCACAATGGCGACACCCTGCTGATGCTCGCGGCCTACCACGGCCACGCCGAGGCGGTAAAAGTGCTGCTGGAGTTCAAGGCCGATCCACTGATCGCCAACGACAAGAACCAGTTGCCGATTGCCGGCGCGGCGTTCAAGGGCAGCCTGGACGTGGTCAAGGCACTGATCGAAGGCGGTACGCCGGTGGAAGCGGCATCGTCTGACGGACGCACGGCGCTGATGATGGCGGCGATGTTCAACCGCCTCGAGATGCTCGACTACCTGCTGGGCCAGGGCGCCAGCCCCAAGACCACCGATGCCCAAGGCGCCACGGCGCTGGCGGCGGCGCAGACTATGGGCGCGGCGGATACGGCGGCGCGGTTGCAGAAACTGGTGTAGGCTTTGCGCCCTCGAAAACCAGCCCGTTACAGGATCGCCCCATGAAAACCGCCCTCGTCGAACTTATCAGCTACATCAGCGCCGGTGTCATGGGCGAGGACGAGGTGGCGCGCATCGCCGATGAGGCCGCCCAGGCCTACGCCGATCCTGCGGCATTTCTGGCCGCCAACCCGGACATCAACTACGACGACAGCTTCCCGATTCCGTTGGGGGAGTGGGTGGTGGTCGGCAGCCTGCCAGAGACCGTGCTGTTCCAGGCCGACACGTATGGCGACCTGTTTGCGCAGATCGTCGCCTCGTTCGGCCCTGGCGTGGCGTTCAACCTCAAGCCCAAGCAGTTGGCCAAGACCGAAGACCTCACCGCGCTGAACCGCATCCAGATCCAAATGAGTGCCCTCAGCCCGGAAGACGGCGGCTATGTCTTGCTCAACTTCAGCCAATTGTTGGATGACGAAATCCAGGCCGTTCTGGTGTTCGCCAAGGACCTGCCACGCGTGCTGGAACTGTGCGCCGAAGTCGGCATCAAGGCCGAGCCGTCGCTGGAAGCGCTGAAGGTCGCCATACACGTCTGAAATAATACGGAACCCCTGTCAGCGCTGACTATCCTACAAGTGCATGCCCTCACTTAGGAGCGACACCATGGGTTCCACATTTAATGGCTTGATCGGTTTGATCATCCTCGCGCTGGATATCTGGGCGATCATCAACGTGTTCAAAAGCGGCGCGAGCACAGGCGCCAAGGTGTTGTGGATCCTGTTGATCCTGCTGCTGCCAGTGCTGGGCCTGATCATCTGGGCGATTGCGGGGCCACGCGGTAACGTGCGGATCTGATCGCCTCACTCCATCTGGAGTGGGCACAGTAAGACGTGTGGGAGGGGGCTTGCTCCCGATCACGGTGTATCAACCACTCATGTGGCACTGACGCATCGCTATCGGGAGCAAGCCCCCTCCCACATTAGGTTTAAGCTGTCTGTGAGATTTGTGTATCGAAATATTCGCTGCACACAATTTTCACAACCCATCCAAGACAATTCTGCGGCTTTATGTGCCTGCCATTAAAGGCGGTGCAGCGGTGCACGTTCAGTAATTAATAGCCTTGCTGTGATTGATCGGGCACCATTCGCGCCACTGCGATATTTCGTTACTTAAACTTCCAATGGGTCCTGAAACGACATGGCAAACCCGGACGCCCTGAGTCAGCAGCGAGCTTCTAATCGCCTGCTGCAACCGACCGTCAAATCCCATCTGGCATACACGCTGCTCTGTGCACTGGTCATGATGGTGATGCTCTCCCTGCTGCGCCTGGCGCTGCTGGTGTACAACCGCGAGATGATCCTCGATACGCCGGCTTCGACCTTCCTCGAAGCGTTCGCCAACGGTTTGCGCCTGGATCTGCGCCTGGTGGTGTACCTGCTGATCCCGCTGCTGCTGGCACTGTTCAGCGTACGGGCCATGGCTGCGCGTGGGTTCTTCCGTTTCTGGCTGACGATTGCGTCCAGCATCGCCCTGTTCCTGGGCTTGATGGAAATGGACTTCTACCGCGAGTTCCACCAGCGCCTCAACGGGCTGGTCTTCCAGTATGTGAAGGAAGACCCGAAAACCGTGATGAGCATGCTCTGGTACGGCTTCCCGGTGGTGCGCTACCTGCTGGCCTGGGCCGTGGGCACGCTGATCCTGAGTATCGCCTTCAAAGGCGCCGACCGCGCCACGCGCCCACGCGGCCCGTTCAGCGGGGGCAGCATTGGCACGCGCCAAGTGGCGCCGTGGTACAACCGCATCGCGGTGTTCGTGGTCTGCCTGCTGATCGCGGTGGTGGCCGCTCGTGGCACCCTGCGCCAGGGCCCACCGCTGCGTTGGGGTGACGTTTACACCACGGACTCGAACTTCGCCAACCAGTTGGGCCTCAACGGCACCTTGTCGCTGATCGCGGCAGCCAAGGCCCGGTTCGGTGAAGACCGCGCCAATATCTGGAAGGCCACCCTGGATCAGCCGCTGGCGACCCAGACCGTGCGTGACATGCTGGTACTGCCCCAAGAGAAACTGGTGGATACCGACACCGCTGCGGTGCGCCGCGACTACATGCCGCCGGCCGAGAAGACCCTGCCGATCAAGAACGTCGTGGTCATCCTGATGGAAAGCTTCGCCGGTCACTCGGTGGGCGCCTTGGGCCGTCCGGGCAACATCACGCCGTACTTCGACAAACTGTCCAAGGAAGGCCTGCTGTTCGACCGCTTCTTCTCCAACGGTACCCATACCCACCAGGGTATGTTCGCCACCATGGCCTGCTTCCCGAACCTGCCGGGTTTCGAATACCTGATGCAGACGCCGGAAGGCAGCCACAAACTATCGGGCCTGCCGCAGTTGCTCAGTGCGCGTCAGTTTGACGACGTGTATGTCTACAACGGCGACTTCGCCTGGGACAACCAGTCGGGCTTCTTCAGCAACCAGGGCATGACCAACTTCATTGGCCGTAATGACTTCGTCGACCCGGTGTTCTCCGACCCGACGTGGGGCGTGTCCGACCAGGACATGTTCAACCGAGGCCTGCAAGAGTTGAAGGCGCGCGAAGGCGGCAAGCCGTTCTATGCCCTGCTGCAAACCCTGTCCAACCACACGCCATATGCGTTGCCGACCCCATTGCCGGTAGACAAAGTCACCGACCGTGGCAGCCTCAACGAACATTTGACGGCCATGCGTTACTCCGACTGGGCCTTGGGCCAGTTCTTTGAAAAGGCCCGCAAGGAGCCGTACTTCAAGGAAACCCTGTTCGTGATCGTGGGCGACCACGGCTTTGGCAACGAACAGCAGATCACCGAGATGGACCTGGGCCGCTTCAACGTGCCGATGCTGATGATCGCGCCGGGCATGCAGGAGAAGTTCGGCGAGCGTGACCACACCGTGGGCACCCAGATCGACATCGTGCCGACCATCATGGGCCGCCTCGGTGGCGACACCCTGCACCAGTGCTGGGGCCGTGACCTGCTGAACCTGCCGGAAGGCGACAAGGGCTTCGGCGTGATCAAACCCTCGGGCAGCGACCAGACCGTGGCCTTGGTCACCGCAGACCGCATCCTCGTTCTGCCCAAGGAGATGCCGCCGAAGTTGTGGGAATACGAACTGGGCGCCAACCCGACCGGTAAAGTGATTCCTGAATCGCCGGACGAGGCCGCGCTCAAGCAGAAACTTGAGTCGTTCCTGCAAACCGCCACCAAGAGCCTGTTGGATAACACCGCTGGCGTGGTTGACGGCAAACCGGACTAACTAACCGGCAATAAAAAAGAGGCCTTTTCAGGCCTCTTTTTTTATGCGGTTTTTATATCCGGCCGAGCAACAACAACACCAGCAGCACGACCAGCACAACACCCAGGATGCCCGACGGGCCATAGCCCCAGTTACGCGAGTGCGGGAACACTGGCAGACCACCGACCAGCAGCAGGATCAAGATGATAATTAGAATGAGGCTCATGGTTTATTTCCTTATAGGCCTTATGCAAGGACTGATGATTTAACGTTAGGGCCGCAGGTTTAATGACGGGCCCCTTAACAACTCCGACTGCTGCGCTTGGCGGAAAATTCCGTGTTTTTTTAAAGCATTTTGCGAGCAGGCTTATTTCTTTTGATGCGCTCGCAAATACCCTGCTTTAGTTGAAAAAGATTGAACTTAGGTTATAGCCAGGCGTCCGACCGGGCCCACGGTTTGCCTGGGGCATTCAGCACTCTGATGGTGCGTGGGTGCGGCAAAAACCTTCGCTACACTGCCGATCACTTCTTCGGTGAACCACAAGGCTACTTCCTATGCAAAATCGCATGATGATCACTGGCGCCGGGTCCGGCCTGGGTCGTGAAATCGCTCTGCGCTGGGCCCGTGAGGGTTGGCAGTTGGCCTTGTCGGATGTCAGTGAGCCGGGCTTGCAGGAAACCCTCAAGCGGGTACGCGAGGCCGGTGGCGATGGCTTTGTCCAGCGCTGCGACGTGCGCGACTACAGCCAGCTGACGGCGTTTGCCCAGGCCTGCGAAGTGAAGCTGGGGGGCATTGATGTGATCGTCAACAATGCCGGCGTGGCCTCGGGCGGCTTCTTTGCCGAACTGTCCCTGGAGGATTGGGACTGGCAGATCGCGATCAACCTGATGGGTGTGGTCAAGGGCTGCAAGGCGTTCCTGCCACTGCTGGAAAAGAGCAAGGGCCGCATCATCAACATCGCCTCTATGGCGGCACTGATGCAAGGGCCAGCCATGAGCAACTACAACGTGGCCAAGGCGGGTGTGGTGGCGCTGTCGGAAAGCCTGCTGGTGGAGCTCAAGCAGCAGGAAGTCGGTGTGCACGTGGTGTGCCCGTCGTTCTTCCAGACCAACCTGCTGGACTCGTTCCGAGGCCCGACGCCGGCGATGAAGGCCCAGGTAGGCAAGTTGCTGGAGAGCTCGCCGATTTCGGCGGCGGACATTGCCGATTACATCTATCAACGGGTCGCTGAAGGGGAGTTCATGATCCTGCCCCACGAGCAGGGTCGCATGGCCTGGGCGTTGAAGCAGAAAAACCCGCAGTTGCTCTACGACGAAATGACCACGATGGCGGACAAGATGCGCGCCAAGGCACAGGCTGTTAAAGGCTAGGCGGGGGGCTGGTCTGTCAGGCAAATTACCTATCGGTGTAGGTGTTGCCTGATTTGGCTGCAAGCCATTGATGCATCAACTCTCAGCGCGCATGGTCGAGGTCCTGTCACTCCAAAAGGACAACCGCCATGCTGGTCTTAAGCCGCGCTGTAGGCGAAATCATCTCCATCGGTGATGACATCACCGTGCATATCCTTGAGCTCAATGGTAACCAAGTGAAATTCGGCATTGTCGCGCCACCGGGGGTCAATGTGCACCGCGCCGAGGTGTACCAGAAAATCCTCGAGCGCCAAGCCTCGCAAGCCCAATCCGCCATCAACCCCTAGAACACCCTCAGTCGAACAGATGCTTGGGCACATCGTGCTTGAGCATCAACTGGCACTGTTCGCTTTCTGGATCAAACACGATCAGCGCCTGGCCTTTGGTCAGCGCCTGGCGCACGCGCAGCACGCGGGTTTCCAGGGGCGTGTCGTCGCCATTGTCGGTGCCGTCGCGGGTGACGAAGTCTTCGATCAGGCGCGTGAGGGTGTCGACTTCAAGTGCATCGTAGGGAATCAGCATACAAGCCTCAGGGGTTAAGTCCCGGCGATGCTACTGTGCCGGGACCCTTGTGACCAGTATCAGGACTTCTGACCGACCAGGCTGTCCACCGACGGCACCCGCGTGTCGCTCTCCATCTGCGTCTCATGTTCCAGCTGATGACTGAACCGATCCAGTGAGCCCTGGGCCGGTTGCGCATCGCTGGCGAACACCGGCGGGCTGAGGATATACGCGCCCAGCAGGCGGCTGAGGGCGGCGAGGCTGTCGATGTGGGTGCGTTCGTAGCCGTGGGTCGCATCGCAACCGAACGCCAGCAACGCCGTGCGGATATCGTGGCCGGCCGTCACCGCCGAGTGCGCATCGCTGAAGTAATAGCGAAACAGATCGCGGCGCACCGGCAGATCGTTGTCTGCGGCCAGGCGCAGCAGATGGCGGGACAGGTGATAGTCATACGGCCCGCCGGAGTCCTGCATGGCTACGCTTACCGCGTGCTCGCTGGAATGCTGGCCGGGGGCGACCGGGGCGATGTCGATGCCCACGAACTCACTCACGTCCCACGGCAGGGCCGCCGCCGCGCCACTGCCGGTTTCCTCGGTGATGGTGAACAGCGGGTGGCAGTCGATCAGCAACGGCTCGCCACTGTCGACGATGGCCTTGAGCGCAGCGAGCAAGGCCGCCACGCCGGCTTTGTCGTCAAGGTGGCGCGCGCTGATATGCCCGCTCTCGGTGAACTCAGGCAAGGGGTCAAAGGCCACGTAGTCGCCGACGCTGATCCCCAGGGAATCGCAATCGGCACGCGTCGCGCAGTAGGCGTCCAGGCGCAGTTCGACATGGTCCCAGCTCACCGGCATTTCATCCACGGCGGTATTGAATGCGTGCCCGGAGGCCATCAACGGCAGCACACTGCCGCGAATTACACCGTTGTCGGTGAACAGGCTGACACGGCTGCCTTCGGCAAAGCGGCTCGACCAGCACCCCACCGGCGCCAAGGTCAGGCGACCGTTGTCTTTGATCGCACGCACGGCGGCGCCGATGGTGTCCAAGTGTGCGGAGACCGCGCGGTCGGGGCTGTTTTTCTGGCCCTTGAGGGTGGCGCGGATGGTGCCGCGGCGGGTCATTTCAAAGGGGATGCCCAGCTCTTCCAGGCGCTCGGCGACATAGCGCACGATGGTGTCGGTAAACCCGGTGGGGCTGGGAATGGCGAGCATTTCCAGCAGCACTTTTTGCAGGTAGTTGAGATCCGGTTCGGGGATGGTTCGGGTCATAAAGGTTTCCTTTAGTAGCAAGCTTTGAGCTGCAAGCTTCAAGTTAAACGCGGTATCTGAGGCTTGCCGGTATTGCTCTACTCTTGAGGCTTGTAGCTTGTAACTTGAGGCTTTTCACTGTGTGGGAATAGCAGGTCCACAAACTTCTGCGCGGTCGGCTGCGGCTCATGGTTGGCCAGGCCGGCCCGTTCGTTGGCTTCGATAAACACGTACTCGGGCTGATCAGCGGCGGGCACCATCAGGTCCAGCCCCACCATCGGGATGTCCAGGGCACGGGCGGCGCGCACGGCGGCGTCCTTGAGGGTGGGGTGCAGGGTTGCGGTGACGTCTTCGAGGCAACCCCCGGTGTGCAGGTTGGCGGTGCGGCGCACGGCCAGGGTGTTACCGCGGGGCAGGATGCTGTTGTAGTCGTAGCCAGCGGCGGCCAGGGTGCGCTCGGTTTCAGCGTCCAGGGGGATTTTGCTTTCGCCGTCGGTGGCCGCCTGGCGACGTCGGCTCTGCGCCTCGATCAGCGCGAGGATGGAATGTTGGCCGTCACCGGTCACTTCGGCAGGGCGGCGAATCGCGGCAGCGACCACCTCGAAACCGATCACCAGGATGCGCAGGTCCAGGCCTTCATGGAAGCTTTCCAGCAGCACGCGGCTGTCGAACTGCCGCGCCGCTTCAATGGCCTGCTGTACTTCTTCGATGCTCTGCAGATCCACCGCCACGCCCTGGCCCTGTTCACCGTCGAGCGGCTTGACCACGATGCGCTGGTGCTCGTCGAGGAACTCCAGGTTGTCATCGGCGCTGCCGGCTAATTGCTGCGACGGCAGGTGCAAACCGGCGGCCTTGAGCACTTTGTGGGTCAGGCTCTTGTCCTGGCACAGGGTCATGCTGATGGCGCTGGTCAGGTCGCTCAACGACTCCCGGCAGCGTACGCGGCGCCCGCCGTGGCTCAAGGTGAAGAGGCCTGCATCGGCGTCATCGACCTGCACATCGATGCCGCGCCGGTGCGCTTCTTCGACAATGATCCGCGCATAGGGATTGAAACCCGCCTGTGGACCGGGGCCGAGGAACAGCGGCTGGTTGATACCGTTCTTGCGCTTGATCGCAAACGTGGTCAGGGCACGGAAACCCAGCTTGGCGTAGAGGCTCTTGGCCTGGCGGTTATTGTGCAGCACCGACAGGTCGAGGTAACTCAAGCCACGGCTCATGAAGTGCTCGACCAAGTGGCGCACCAGCACTTCGCCAACGCCGGGGCGCGTGCATTGCGGGTCGACCGCCAGGCACCACAGGCTGCAGCCGTTTTCCGGGTCGTGAAAGGCTTTGTGGTGGTTAAGGCCCATGACACTGCCGATCAGCGCGCCGCTGTCTTCATCCTCTGCCAGCCAATACACCGGGCCACCTTGATGGCGCGGGGTGAGGCGTTCGGGATCGACCGGCAACATACCGCGGCCTTGATACAACTGGTTCACCGCCTGCCAGTCGGCCTCGGTTTGCACCCGGCGAATACGAAACCCGCGAAACACTCGGGTCGCCGGGCGGTAGTCGGTGAACCACAGGCGCAAGGTGTCGGAGGGGTCGAGGAACAACTGCTGCGGGTCAATCCCCAGGATCTGCTGGGGCGCGGCCACGTACAGCGCAATATCGCGTTCGCCCGGCTGCTCATGGAGCAGTTCCTGAGCCAGGCTCGCGGGGTCGGGAAAGGTATGCCCGATCAACAGGCGGCCCCAGCCGCAATGCACGGCAATCGGCTCGGCGGCCAGGGGGCTGCCATCTTCGGCGAGCCGGGCTTGCAGGCGCTCGTAGGTCGGCGCCTGGCCCTTGATCAGGCGTTGGCTGTAAGCCGCTGCGTGGGGTTTCATCAATCAGATTCCTTGTTCGCTGAGCCACAGGTTCAGCGCCGCCAATTGCCACAGCTTGGAGCCGCGCAACGGGGTCAATTGGCCTTGGGGGTCCGTCAGCAGGCGGTCGAGCATGGCCGGGTTGAACAGGCCGCGATCCTGGCTTGGGTCCAGCAGCAACTCGCGCACCCAGTTGAGGGTGTCGCCTTGCAAATGCTTGAGGCCAGGCACGGGGAAGTAACCTTTCTTGCGGTCAATGACTTCACTCGGGATCACGCGGCGCGCAGCCTCTTTCAACACCTGTTTGCCACCGTCGGGCAACTTGAACTGGCCCGGCACGCGTGCCGACAGTTCCACCAGGCGGTAGTCCAGGAACGGCGTACGGGCTTCCAGGCCCCAGGCCATGGTCATGTTGTCCACGCGCTTGACCGGGTCGTCCACCAGCATCACCGTGCTGTCCAGGCGCAGGGCCTTGTCCACGGCGGCGTCGGCACCGGGCATCGCAAAATGTTCGCGCACGAAGTCACCGGCGGCGTCATTGGCGGTCAGCCATTTGGGCGCGACGGTGGCGGCGTAGTCGTCGTAGCTGCGGTCGAAAAACGCCTCGCGGTACGCCGCATATGGGTCGCTGGCGCCGTCGACTTGCGGGTACCAGTGGTAACCAGCGAACAACTCGTCGGCACCCTGGCCGCTTTGCACCACTTTGCAATGCTTGGCCACTTCCCGCGACAGCAGGTAGAAGGCAATGCAGTCGTGGCTGACCATCGGCTCGCTCATGGCGCGGAACGCGGCCGGCAGTTGCTCGATGATTTCACGCTCGGCGATGCGCAATTGGTGGTGTTGGGTGCCGTAGTGCTTGGCGATCAGGTCGGAGTATTGAAACTCGTTGCCAGCCTCGCCGCCGGCGTCTTCAAAACCGATGGAGAACGTGGACAGATCCTGCACACCGACTTCCCGCAGCAGGCCGACGAGCATGCTCGAATCAACGCCGCCGGAGAGCAGCACACCGACATCCACTGCCGCCCGTTGGCGAATCGCCACGGCTTCGCGGGTACTGTCGAGCACGCGGTCGGTCCAGTCTTGCAGCGTCAGGTTTTTTTCATCCTCGCGCGGGCCGTAGGGCAGGGTCCACCAGGTTTTCTGTTCGGTCTTGCCGTCGGCATCAATGCGCATCCAGCTGGCTGGCGGCAGTTTTTCGATACCCGCCAGCAACGTGCGCGGCGCAGGCACCACGGCATGGAAGTTCAGGTAGTGATTGAGCGCCACCGGATCAAGGATCGGGTTGATATCGCCACCCTTGAGCAGCGCTGGCAAGGCCGAGGCAAAACGCAGGCGTTGGCCGGTGCGCGACAGGTACAGCGGCTTGACGCCCAGGCGGTCCCGCGCGATGAACAGGCGCTTGGCATCACGCTCCCAGATGGCAAAGGCAAACATGCCATTGAGCTTGGGCAGCAGCGCTTCGCCCCAGGCGTGATAGCCCTTGAGCAGCACTTCGGTGTCGCCGCCCGAATAGAAGGCGTAGCCCAGGGCTTCGAGCTCCCGGCGCAGTTCGGGGAAGTTGTAGATGGCGCCGTTGAACGCCAGAGACAGCCCGAGTTGGGCGTCGACCATCGGTTGGGCTGAGCCGTCCGACAGGTCCATGATTTTCAGGCGCCGATGGCCCAGGGCAATCGGACCTTGGGCGTGGAAGCCCCAGGCGTCCGGGCCACGAGGGGCCAAATGATGGGTGATGCGCTCAATCGCAGCCAGGTCGGCAGGTTGGGCATCGAAACGTAACTCGCCAGCTAATCCGCACATATTCCATAGGGCCTTGTATTTGCTGGGCCTAGGCGCATCTACCGAGATTCAGGTACCGATTCTGTACCGGTTTTCGATAAATCCAGCGTTTCAAGCTCCGCGAAATCACTCGAAAAGCTGATCCACTTGGCATAGGTTGAAAGCAATACCCGAACGCTGTGTCCACGTTGCGCAGGGCTGACAACCCATAACGCTTAGCCCCAGTTTCGGATCGGATGTATAGCTCTGATCTGTCACCCGAACCGTCCGGCGCGAAAACATAATCAGAGCGCGCCGCCGTAGGTAGTCTGGCTTTTTCGAGTGCCTGCAAAGCTCGATCGTTCAATAAAACTTCCCGCGAGACCTTATTTGATGCGCCTGGGGCTGAGCGAAGCTCGCGCCTGCAAATCAGCCTGCTGCATCTGGTAGGCATCAAAAAGCCCGCACTCAGCGGGCTTGTTAGTTCGCCTCAGGCAGCTAGGCGATGTACCGTCACGGCAATCTTTTCTCCGTGCTCTTGCTCGGCCGCGCCCTGACGTCAGGCGCGCAGCCGATGTCGTGGGCTAGCGTGTAACGGGTGTGGTGTTGGCGCCGCGAATCAGCTCACGCAAGGCGAACCGGTTCGGGTGGCAGGCCTCGGCCACGCTTCTTGGCAGGGGCAAAGGCTCATTGTCTAGCCAGGCGGCCAGCAACTCCCCCGACAGCGGTGCGGTGATCAGCCCTCGAGAGCCATGCCCGCTGTTGACGTACACACCGTCCAGCCAAGGGCAAGGCACGTCGGGAACCTGCCGCGCATCCTTACGCAGTACCTGGTAAGCCTGGGCGAACGCCAGGTGGTCCGCCAGAGGGCCGACGATCGGCAGGTAGTCCGGGCTGGTGCAGCGGAAGGCCGCGCGGCCTTCGAGCTGCTCGGGCGCCTGTTGGTCGGCGTCCAGGCGTTGGGCCAGGTCCGGCGATATTTCCTGCAGCAGCGCCAGGTTGCTGGCGTGCTCGGCTGCCGTCGGCGCGAGGTCATCATTCTTGAAGTCGAAGCTGGCACCGAGCGTGTGTTCGCCCAGGCGGGCCGGCGCCACGTAGCCTTCGGCGCAGACCACCGTCGCCAGGGCCTGGCTGGCCGGTGTCTGCGGCAAGCGCGTGATCTGCCCGCGGATGCGCTTGAGGGGCAACGCGGCGCAGGCGGCAAAGCGCTTGACCTCGGCAGCTGCCGCCAAGACCACCACCTCGGCGCAGGCCAGCAGGTGTTCGCCGTCCCAGGCTTGCCACTGGCCGTCGGCTTTGCGCATATCCAGAGCGTCGTGATGCAACAGCACCTTGATGTGCGGGTGCCGTGCCTGCCATTCACAGAGCGCCGGTGGGTGTACCCAGCCACCTTCGGGAAAATACAGCCCGCCGTGTTCCAGGCCGATCCCGGCCACGGCCTGTGCCTGGTCCTGATCCAGAACGTGCAGCAGTTGCGGCGCGAAGGCCGTGGCCAATTGCGCCTGACGTTCGGCCTCCTTGCTGTTGAAGGCCAACTGCAAGACCCCGCAGCCGTCCCAATCGATGCCGCGATGCAGGTGTTCGAGCAGGCGCCGGGTATGCCCGAAGCCGCTGACGATCAGTTGCGACAGCGCGGTGCCGTGGGCTGACAGCTTGAGGTACAGCACGCCCTGTGGGTTGCCCGACGCTTCCTTGGCCAAGGCACTGCGGCGCTCCAGCAGGCTGACGTGCCAACCGCGTGCCGCGAGGCTGGCGGCACTGGCGCAACCGGCCAGCCCGCCGCCGATCACTAGGGCCCGGCGCTGGCCGGTGAATACCGGCGGGCGGGCGAACCAAGGCCTGAGGGTGGGCGGGGGGGGCGTGTCGGTCGGCCAGCCGAGGAACTCGCCGCGCAGGATTTCCCACTTATGGCCGATGCCAGGGGTGCGCTTCATCTTGAAACCCGCAGCGTTGATCAGGCGTCGCACCCAGCCCGTGCTGGTGAACGTGCTGATGGTCGAGCCGGGTGCTGCGAGGCGCGCCAGTTCAGCGAACAGTTCGGCGGTCCACATCTCGGGGTTTTTCGCCGGGGCGAAACCGTCGAGAAACCACGCGTCGATCTGTGCATCCAACTGTGGCAGTTGCTCCAGGGCGTCGCCGATCAGCAGTGTCAGGGTCACGCGGCCGTTGTCCAGCACCAGCCGCTGGAAGCCTTGATGAATCGCCACATATTGGGCCAGCAACTGATCGGCCAGCGGCTTGAGTTCCGGCCACAGGGCCAGGGCCCGTTGCAGGTCGGCGTGGCTCAGGGGGTATTTTTCCACGCTGACAAAATGCAGGCGTGCACCGGCCACCGCGTGTTGCTCGAACAACTGCCAGGCGCACAGGAAGTTCAAGCCGGTGCCGAAGCCTGTCTCGCCAATCACCAGCCGCCCGCCCACTGGCAGGGCGGCAAAACGCGCCTGCAAGCGGTTCTGTTCGAGGAACACATAGCGGGTTTCTTCCAGGCCCGACTGGTCGGAGAAGTACACATCGTCGAAGACCCGCGAGTGCGGGCGACCTTGTTCATCCCAGTCGAGCTGGGCGTGGGATACGGGGTTCATGGGCGGCTCGGAAAAGACAAGGCGGCCATTCTAGCCGATCAACAGGCAATGAATTGACCCACGGCAAGGGCGGGTGGAATTTCCTCCCGCGTGCTGCTGCCCAATCCGCTAGTCTTGAGCCATCTTGAAACGGAGCTGCCCATGTTCGAATCCGCCGAAATCGGTCACGCCATCGACAAAGACACCTATGACGCCGAAGTGCCGGCCCTGCGCGAAGCCTTGCTGGAAGTGCAATACGAGTTGCAACAGCAGAAGCGCTTCCCGGTGATCATCCTGATAAATGGCATCGAGGGCGCCGGCAAGGGCGAAACGGTCAAGTTGCTGAATGAATGGATGGACCCGCGCCTGATCGAAGTGCGCACCTTCGACCAGCAGACCGACGAAGAACTGGCCCGGCCACCGGCCTGGCGCTACTGGCGGCAATTGCCGGCCAAAGGCCGCATGGGCATCTTTTTCGGCAACTGGTACAGCCAGATGTTGCAAAGCCGGGTACATGGGCGGATCAAGGATGCGCGACTGGACCAGGCCATAGCCGGTGCCGAGCGCCTGGAAAAAATGCTCTGCGATGAAGGCGCGCTGATCTTCAAGTTCTGGTTCCACCTGTCCAAGAAACAGATGAAGGCGCGGCTCAAGGCTTTGGCCGACGACCCGCTGCACAGCTGGCGCATCAGCCCGCTGGACTGGCAGCAGTCCGAGACCTACGACAAGTTTGTGCACTTCGGCGAGCGCATTTTGCGGCGCACCAGTCGCGACTATGCGCCGTGGCATGTGATCGAGGGGGTGGATGCTAATTATCGCAGCCTCACCGTGGGCAAGATCCTCCTGGAAAGCCTGCAAAACGCGCTGAAGCAGGCCAAGGGCAAGGCCAGCGGCATGAACCCGGCGCCTTTGATCCCTTCGGTCGACCAGAAGAACTTGCTGGACAGCCTCGATCTGTCCCTGCGTTTGGACAAGGACGACTATGAAGAACAACTGATCACTGAGCAGGCGCGCTTCTCGGGCCTGATGCGCGACAAACGCATGCGCAAGCACGCGCTGGTCACGGTGTTTGAAGGCAACGATGCGGCGGGCAAGGGCGGTGCGATCCGCCGGGTCGCGGCGGCGCTCGACCCGCGCCAGTACCACATCGTGCCGATTGCCGCGCCGAGTGAAGACGAGCGCGCCCAGCCTTACCTGTGGCGGTTTTGGCAGAAGATCCCGGCGCGGGGCATGTTCACCGTGTTCGACCGCTCCTGGTACGGCCGCGTGTTGGTGGAGCGTATCGAAGGCTTCTGCACCCCGGCGGACTGGATGCGCGCGTATGGCGAGATCAATGACTTTGAAGAACAACTGCGTGATGCGGGTGTGATCGTGGTCAAGTTCTGGCTGGCCATCGACAAGGACACCCAGCTGGAACGCTTCCAGGCGCGTGAAGAGATCCCGTTCAAACGCTTCAAGATCACCGAAGATGATTGGCGTAACCGCGACAAATGGGACGACTACCGCGCGGCCGTGGGCGATATGGTTGACCGCACCAGCACCGAAATCTCGCCCTGGACCCTGGTAGAAGCCAACGACAAGCGCTGGGCGCGGGTCAAGGTGTTGCGCACGATCAACCGGGCGCTCGAAGACGCGTTCGCCCAGTCCGACAAGCACGACAAGAAGAAAAAGAAATAACGTAGTCAGCCGTGAATTTGTAGTGAGCAGGCTAGCCCTGCGCCGGGCTGCGAAGCGGCCCCAACCCCTGCCAATGAGTTCTACCTGAAAAAACGCAGCGCCTGAATTGGGGCCGCTTCGCGCCCCAGCGCAGGACAAGCCTGCTCACCACAGGGATCAGGTTCACCCCAACACCTGCCAATGAGTTCTACCTGAAAAAAACGCGGCGCCTGAATTGGGTCCGCTTCGCGCCCCAGCGCAGGACAAGCCTGCTCACCACAGGGATCAGGTTCACCCCAACACACCGGCAAGCAGGCTTTTTGTAGTGAGCAGGCTTGCCCTGCGCCGGGCTGCGAAGCGGCCCCAACCCCTGCCAATGAGTTCTACCTGAAAAAACGCAGCGCCTGAATTGGGCCCGCTTCGCGCCCCAGCGCAAGGCAAGCCTGCTCACCACAGGGATCAGGTTCACCCCAACACCCCGGCACGCAGGCTTTTTGTAGTGAGCAGGCTTGCCCTGCGCCGGGCTGCGAAGCGGCCCTAAAACCTGCCAATGAGTTCTACCTGAAAAAACGCGGCGCCTGAATTGGGGCCGCTTCGCGCCCCAGCGCAGGGCAAGCCTGCTCACCACAGGGATCAGGTTCACCCCAACACACCGGCACGCAGGCTTTTTGTAGTGAGCAGGCTTGCCCTGCGCCGGGCTGCGAAGCGGCCCTAAAACCTGCCAATGAGTTCTACCTGAAAAAAACGCGGCGCCTGAATTGGGGCCGCTTCGCGCCCCAGCGCAGGGCAAGCCTGCTCACCACAGGGATCAGGTTCACCCCAACACACCGGCAAGCAAGCTTTTTGTAGTGAGCAGGCTTGCCCTGCGCCGGGCTGCGAAGCGGCCCCAACACCTGCCAATGAGTTCTACCTGAAAAAACGCAGCGCCTGAATTGGGGCCGCTTCGCGCCCCAGCGCAGGGCAAGCCTGCTCACCACCTGGATCAGGTTCACCCCAACACCTGCCAATGAGTTCTACCTGAAAAAACGCAGCGCCTGAATTGGGCCCGCTTCGCGCCCCAGCGCAGGACAAGCCTGCTCACCACAGGGATCAGGTTCAGCACAAAGAGCCGGTTCACCACAACACACAGGCTTACCTCAGCTGGCCATGATTTTGTATATGCCGGATGAATGATCATCGCGGCTGCGTGGGCCTGCCTCTATCCTCGATCCATCGCCCCATAACCACAAGATCGAGGTAGCCCATGCGTGAAGTAGTGATCGTCGACAGCGTGCGAACCGGCCTGGCCAAGTCCTTTCGCGGCAAGTTCAACCAGACCCGCCCGGATGACATGGCCGCCCATTGCGTCAACGCGCTGCTAACCCGCAATGGCATCGACCCGGCCACGGTGGAAGATTGCATCGTCGGTGCCGGCTCCAACGAAGGCGCCCAGGGCTACAACATCGGGCGCAACGTGGCAGTGCTGTCGCAGTTGGGCACCGGTACGGCGGGCATGACCCTCAACCGCTTTTGCTCGTCGGGCTTGCAGGCGATTGCCATCGCTGCGAACCAGATCGCGTCGGGTTGCAGCGACATCATCGTCGCGGGTGGGGTCGAGTCCATTAGCCTGACCATGAAAAGCGTCAACACCGATAACCTGATCAACCCGTTGTTGAAAGAGCAGGTGCCAGGCATTTATTTCCCCATGGGCCAGACCGCCGAAATCGTCGCGCGCCGCTACCACGTCAGCCGCGAAGAACAGGATTTGTATGCCCTGCAAAGCCAGCAACGCACCGCCCAAGCCCAGGCGGACGGCTTGTTCAACGATGAAATCGTACCCATGGCGGTCAAGTACAAGGTCGAGGACAAAAACACCGGCGCGGTGCAGGTCCTTGACGGCGTGGTCGACCGCGACGACTGCAACCGCCCCGACACTACCCTGGCCAGCTTGCAAGGCTTGAAACCGGTGTTTGCAGAGGACGGTTCGGTGACGGCGGGTAACTCCTCGCAGTTGTCCGACGGCGCCTCGATGACCCTGGTGATGAGCCTGGACAAAGCCCTCGAACTGGGGCTCAAGCCCAAGGCGTTTTTCCGCGGCTTTACCGTGGCAGGCTGCGAACCGGACGAAATGGGCATCGGCCCGGTGTTCTCGGTGCCCAAATTGCTCAAGGCCAAAGGCTTGCAGGTGGCGGATATCGACCTGTGGGAGCTCAACGAAGCGTTTGCCTCGCAGTGCCTGTATGCGCGAAATCGGCTGGAAATCGACAATGACAAATACAACATCAATGGTGGCTCGATCTCCATCGGCCACCCATTCGGCATGACCGGCTCACGGCAAGTGGGGCATCTGGTGCGTGAGTTGCAACGGCGCAACCTGCGCTACGGCATCGTTACCATGTGCGTGGGCGGCGGCATGGGCGCTACCGGGTTGTTTGAGGCCGTGCGCTAGCCGATCGAGGGTTCGTCGTGCGGGTCACTTGTGCCCGATCAATGCAGAGGGGGAGCGTGCTCCCTCTCCGCGCTTCTGCTGTTGAGTAATAACAAAGAGCCACTTTGTTGAATAATCAATTAGCGTGCTCCAGTAATATCTGGTTTTTTTAGTGTATGTAATCCCTGTCTTACAGGGATATTTTTTTTCTGAATTTTTCTTGTTAGTTTGTATGTAGGCTATTTCTGTCGGCCGTTTTTAATATTTATTACTCGTTTTCATCCTTTCCTACGTGTCATGTTCTGCTTGGATGACG
The DNA here is from genome assembly GCF_009866765.1 of Pseudomonas sp. S35. Classification (NCBI taxonomy): domain Bacteria; kingdom Pseudomonadati; phylum Pseudomonadota; class Gammaproteobacteria; order Pseudomonadales; family Pseudomonadaceae; genus Pseudomonas; species Pseudomonas sp. S35. Next base: position 4,532,069 of record NZ_CP019431.1, on the reverse strand, counting down.
TTATTGAGGGAAATGGACGGCTTACTTATTCAAGTGTGAAGTGGAAACTTGCCCGGCGTTGAGCGAGGCCATGAATTGCAATACAAAAAATTGTAAATGCAGTTCATGAACAAACGACTTGATTGCGCGGGTAATACCGCTTGTTTAATCAGCCCTGCGCTTATTGGTTGCCGGGCTTCTTAATGGCATTTGTTAAGTGGGAACTTGTGAATGAAAACCAAAATTAAAACTGCGTTGTTGGCTGTCGGCCTGTTGGCCGGTTCGGTGTCCGTTGCCCAGGCTGCGGATGGGACGGTCACGTTTTTGGGGTCAGTCCACTCGGGTGCTTGCTCCATCAAGCCGGACTCTGTCGATCAGACCGTACGCCTGGGGGCAATTGCAAAGCATCAGCTGCAAGCGGGTGGCAAGTCTGAGGCCCGGCGTGTGTTGATCGAACTCGAAGGCTGCGATCTGTCCGACCTCACCGATAACACGGTCACCACGACGTTCACCGGTGCCCCCTCCAGCGTTGTTCCTGGCGCGATCGGTACGGTCGGTGGCGCAGGCGGCGTAGGCATCATGATGACCCACGGCGGCGGCCTGGTTGAGCTGGGTGTCCCTACCGCCCCGCAGATCATCGCCAGCGGTGATAACACGCTGGAATTCGGTGCCTATGTGCAAGGTGCCGCGACGGACCCAATCATTCCAGGCGATTTCAGCGCCGTCACCAATTTCACCTTGGCTTATCAGTAAGTTTCCCCCCCCGTCACCCAGTGTGGCGGGGGGAACGCTGACGGGAGATCCAGGTGAAAACATTCATTCGTTTCGCTCTCGCTTCCTCATTAACGACCTTTATCAACCCTTGCGTTTTCGCCCAGGCGTCTTCGCAGGGCGAAGGGGTCGTCCTGTTGGGGGGAGAAGTCATTGACTCGGCCTGCGGGCTGGAGCTGGGCAGTGTCGATCAAACCATCGAGATGCCGCCGGAGCCGGTTGGCCGGCTGTTACGCAACGCGCGGGGGGAAGACCATCCCTTCCAACTGCGTCTGGTCAATTGCTCATTGACGCGTCCGGACCCGTTGCGCCCAGGGGGAACCTTGCCTGATTGGGAGCATATGCGAGTGACGTTTGACGGCCCTACTGACAGGTCCGGGCTCTCCTTTGCTGTCTTTGGCGCCTCGCAGGGCGTTGCCCTGCACATTGTGGACGCTGCCGGCGAGGAGAGTATTCCAGGGCAGCGCATGGCGCCGACGCAGTTGGCGGAGGGCGATATGACACTCAACTACAGATTCTATCTGGTCGGTAATGGACTGCCGCTGGTGGTAGGGGCCCACAGCGCCGCAGTGCGGTTCAAGTTGGAATACTTTTGACTAGTGATGGACAGGTTTTCATGTTGATTACAGCGAAGATCAAAAATACGCTGCGCCCTGGTCTGTTTGGCGGGTTGATGTCACTGGCGGGAACGGCACTGGGGGCCGCAGACATCGAGTTCAATACCGACGTTCTTGATCTTATTGATCGCACCAATATTGACTTGTCTCAATTTGCGCGCAGCGGTTTTATTTTACCCGGCACTTATTCGATGCTGGTGCACATCAATGGCCAGCCTGTTGCAGAACAGTCGGTGGTGTTCTATCCCCCCGATAACGATCCCAAAGGCAGTCAAGCCTGTTTATCGCACACGCTGGTGGAAAAATTGGGCTTGAAAGAGTCCGAAGCCAGCACACTTACCTGGTGGAAGGGCGGCGAGTGCCTGGATATTCAAAGTATGCCCGGCATGGAGGTCAGTGGTGATCTGGCCAGTTCCGCGCTGAGCATCAACCTGCCGCAGGCTTATCTTGAGTACAACGCCATAAACTGGGATCCGCCGTCCCGATGGGATGAGGGTGTGCCGGGGTTGTTGATTGACTACAGCCTGACAGCGCAGTCCAACTATCAGAGGGCTGATGGCAACCGCAATAATCTCAGTGGCAACGGCACCGTCGGAGCCAACGCTGGCGCCTGGCGCTTGCGGGCCGATTGGCAGGGGCGTGTCGAGAGCGGTCGGCAAGAGGCGGCCGGGCCTCAAAAACTGGAGTGGAGCCGCTACTACGCGTATCGCGCCATCCCTGCGCTGAAGGCGCGCCTGCTGGTGGGTGAGAACTACCTGTATTCGGACCTGTTTGACAGCTTTCGCTTTACCGGTGCCGCGCTGAACTCGGATGAAAGCCAGTTGCCACCCAACTTGCGGGGTTACGCACCGGAAGTGGTCGGTTTGGCTAAAACCAATGCAAAAGTCATCATCAGCCAACAAGGGCGTGTGCTCTACGAAACCTTGGTCGCGGCTGGCCCTTTTCGCATTCAAGACTTGCAGGATGCGGTGACGGGCAAACTGGACGTACGGGTCGAGGAGCAGGACGGTTCGGTACATAGCTTCCAGATCGATACGGCAGGTGTGCCCTACCTGACGCGCCCCGGGCAAGTGCGTTACAAGTTGGCGGCCGGGCGACCGTCCAATCTTCAGTACGGCTCTGATGGCGATCTTTTTGGTTCGGGAGAGTTTTCCTGGGGGGTCAGCAATGGCTGGTCGTTGTTTGGCGGCGCCATGACCGACAACAACTATCGGGCCTTGTCCGTTGGGGCCGGTCGCGACTTGCTGGCGTTCGGTGCCCTCTCGCTGGATGTGACGCAGTCCCATGCCGACGTGTGGAACGAGACACTCTCGGGTAAATCCTATCGCCTTCAATACTCCAAGAACTTTGAGAAGTACGACAGCCAAGTGACCTTCGCCGGGTACCGGTTTTCCGAGAAAAATTTCTTGAGCATGAGTGAATACCTCGATGCTCGGCATTACGGGTTGAACGGCGAACTCGGCGGGCGCGGGGACTATCGCGATCCCGATGAGGGATGGAAGCCCATTGGCGGCAGCAAGGCGCTTTATACCGTGACGGTCAACAAGCAGCTTCGTGATCTGAACGCCACCGTCTACGCCAGCTACCACAAGCAGACCTATTGGGATCGGCCGGACACTCAGCGTTGGAACCTGTCGCTGTCGCGCTACTTCAATGTGGGCTCGGTTAAAAATATGAGCCTTTCCTTGAATATGTTTCGTACGCAGGAATACGACTATCGAGACAACGGGATGGCCCTCACGGTCAGCCTGCCATTGGGGCGCACCGGCACGCTGTCGATGGATGCCAATCGGGCCGCCGGCAAAAACAACGTAGCCGCGCGCTACAGCGATCGCATCGATGAGCGCAACAGTTACCAGCTTGGTGTAAGCGACACGTCTGCCAGTGGTTACCTGAGCCATATGGGCAACCAGGCCGACATCGACCTGAGCGCCAGTACGCAAGAGGGCGGCTTCAGAACCCTCGGTGTGTCTGCGCGGGGTGGTGGCACGCTCACGCCCTACGGCGCTGCGTTGCACCGTACCACGAGTACCGGTGGCACTCGCCTGATGATCGATACCGGTGGCGTGCCCGATGTCCCCGTGCGCGGTTACGGCGCACCGACCCACAGTAACGTTTTCGGCAAGGCAGTCATCTCCGATATCAGCAGCTATCAGCGTACGGCGGCCAGCGTGGATCTGGAGCGCCTGCCGAGCAATGTCGAGGCGACTCAATCCGTCACGCAGCTGACGCTCACCGAAGGGGCGATTGGTTATCGCACGCTGGATGTAATTGCCGGGGAAAAGGCAATGGCCGTTCTGCGCCTGCCGGATGGCAGCTCGCCGCCCTTCGGCGCGACGGTGAAAAACCTGAAGCAACAGGACACCGGGATTGTGAATGACGGCGGCAATGTCTACCTGAGCGGTATTCGGGCCGGCGAGCAAATGATCGTCAGTTGGGGCGGTGATGAGCGATGCATCCTCACGCTCCCCGTCATGTTGCCTGCTGATGGCTTGACCGATGCCTTGCAACTGCGCTGCCAGAGCGTCGCTGCTGCCCCATCCTCGCCCGAGCCGGCCGTGCTGACCGGCCAGCCCAATGATACGGAGAACACAGCCTCATGATGCTTAACACACACCTCACCCCCAGCGCCTTGGTGCTGCTGGCCCTGGGCTTGAGCCAGAGCGCCAACGCCGCGATTGGCCTGGATCGTACCCGCGTGATTTTCGACGGTGGCAAAGACGCTACCAGCGTGAACATCACCAACAACAACACGCAGTTGCCATATTTGGCCCAGGGCTGGATTGAGGATGAAGCGGGTGAAAAAATCACCTCGCCTTTGATCGTGCTCCCGCCGGTTCAACGATTGGAGCCTGGGAAACAAAGCCAGGTGAAAGTCCAGGCGTTGCCGGCGGCCAAGTCGTTACCGCAGGACCGAGAGACGGTCTACTACTTCAACCTGAGGGAGATCCCGCCCCGCAGCGATAAATCCAACACGCTGCAAATTGCGTTGCAGACCCGCGTCAAGTTGTTCTACCGACCACAAGCGATCGCGCCGAGCCAGCAGGACTTTTCCAACCCTTGGCAGGAGCGACTGACCCTCACCCGGGAAGGCGATCAATACCGGGTCAATAACCCTACGCCGTACTACGTGACCCTGGTCGATGCGCGCAGCAGCAAGGATGGCAAAACCGTGCCGGGCTTCGCGCCCCTGATGGTACCGCCCAAAGGTGCGCTGACGCTGGGGCCAACGGCCAGTGCATTGGGCACTTCTCCCTATCTGACCTACGTGAATGATTACGGCGGTCGTCCTCTGCTGGCCTTCACCTGCAATGGCACTACATGCAACGTGAACGTGCAGGCCTCATCGTCTGATAAGTAATGCCTGCTGCGGGAGAACGTTATGACGTCGCAACGTATGAAAGTCCTGGGCTGCCTGCTCTGGGTTCTGGCGGCAGGGGCACACGCCGAGGATGAAGAGGATGTCGAAGGCGCGAGTGGGCTGCTCAATGTACTCGGGGCCATGCATGAGTCGCCTTGCAGCCTGGAGATGGCATCGCTGCATCAGACGGTCGACCTCGACGCGGTGTCTTCCAGCCAGTTGCAACGGCCGGGTGACCAGGCGACCGCCAAGGCATTCCAACTGCGCTTTACCGACTGCCAGCGTACCGCAGGCCGGGTGCGCAGTGACCGGACGGGGAACCTGACCTGGAGTGCCTACCAACCCGTGCTGTCAGTGGCCTTCAGCGCGCCTGCCGATGCCGAGGATCCGCGGTTGGTCAAAGTGCAAGGTGTTACTGGGATGGGCCTGCACCTGACCGATGCCCTGGGCCGTGATGTGCAACTGGGTTCAAGGGGCGAACCGCTGTTTTTGCCCGTTGGCCGCAACACCCAGACCTGGAATGTTCGGCCCACGCGCACCTCCGCACCGTTAACCAGTGGCGTATTCAGGGCCGTGGTGGAATTCAGGCTCAATTATGAGTAAGGGCAAAGCGATGGCTAAATCAATCGGCTCGCGGGCCATTTTCATCGGCAGTTGCGTGCTGTGCGCCGTCAGCCAAGGTGTGCAGGCCGAGACCAGCTTGACCGTGCGCGCGGTCATCATCGCGCCGCCGCCGTGTGTCATCAACGGTGGCAGTACGTTGGATGTGCCGTTTGGCAATGACCTGCTGACGTCACGGGTTGACGGGGTCAACTATCGCCGGAATGTACCTTACACCGTCACCTGCGATGCCCCGTTCAGCAACGCGATGACGCTGGAACTCAAGGGGCCGGGCGCTTCGTTCGACAGCCGTGTGCTCTTGACCCGCAAGCAAGACCTTGGGGTAAAGCTGTTTGTGAACGGTGCCGACTGGCCGCTCAATACCGTCGTGAATTTTACGCACCCCAACTTTCCGGTGGTGCAGGCGGTGCCTGTCAAACGCGCGGGGAGCACCCTGACAGGTGGGGCGTTCGATGCCGCCGCGACCCTTGTGGTCGAATACCAATGATGAGGAACGATCAATGAACGATTGGCAGCAGCGAGCGTTGCTCGCCGTGTGTTCCCTTGGGCTTTGCAGTGGTGCGTCAGCCAATTTGACCTTTAGTGGAACACTCAATGAGCCGCCTCCCTGCACGATTGATGCGGGGAACACGATTGAAGTCGATTTCGGCGATGTCGGGGTAAAGCGCGTCGATGGCGTGAAATACCGTAGGGGCGTGGGTTACACCATCAGTTGTGGGACCGACACACTGCCCTGGGTGCTGAAGCTGAGCGTCAACGGCACCGCCACAACGTTTGATGGCGCTGCGCTGCAAACCAGTGTGCCGGAGCTAGGCGTTCGGATTTTTCAGAACAACGTGCCGTTTGCGCTCAATACGCCACTGGACATCACCCTGTCATCACCCCCGACATTGGAGGTGGTCCCCGTGAAACGGCCAGGTGCAATCCTGGCGCCCGCCAGGTTTTCGGCGGTGGCCACGCTGTTGGCCGAATACCAGTAGGAGTTGAATCCATGCGACATGACAGTGTTCATAAGTGTTGGTCCTGTGTCGGGCTGGTGTTTCTGCTCACCTTCGGCCTGATGCCCACAGGGCATGCTGCGGACAACCTGAGTTTCAAGGGCAACCTGGTTGAGCAGGCTTGCACGATCCGGCCCGGCGATGAGGCCATCACGCTGGAACTCTGGGACCTGACCAGCAAGCACCTCTACCTCAACACCCGTTCACGGGGCAAAGGGTTCAGGTTGCACCTGGACGACTGCAATACCACGGTCGGCAATACGGTCACCATCCTGTTCGGCGGCAGGGAAAACACTGCGCTTCCCGGCTTGCTCGCGCTGGACGGTGGCAGTGGTGCCTCGGGTATTGGAGTGGGTATCGAGACGCTGAGTGACAAGCCGTTGCCCTTGAATGCCGTCAGCGACGAACAGGTGCTGAGCAATGGCAACAACGTGATTGAGCTCAAGGCCTATGTGCAGGGTGAGCCGAATGCCATCCGCGATCAAACCATAGGGCATGGCGCGTACACGGTGACCTCGACGTTTACGTTGGATTACCCGTAGCGGTCAGCCGTCACTCATCGGCTGGAAGCAGCCTCAGACAAACCTCAAATCTCTGCCGGGCAGCGCTGAAACGCGGGCCGAGTGTTCGTATGGCTGTGCCTGGGCGGAAGGGTAGCGAGAGATCAAAATGAAACGACTGTATGGAGCTATTGTGCTGCTCGTCCTGACGGGTACTACCACGACGGCCTGGGCCGTTGATTGTCGCGTCAATGGCGGTGAATGGGCGCGTGTGACTCACCTGACCGTACCCGTGAGTGTGCGACTCGACGGTGACCGCACGAGGATTCTGATGGAAGGCGCACGGCTCGAATGCCGATTCACCGCAGGCGCGGGTCCCGCTTGGGGGGCAGACTTCTGGGAAACCGGCAACAACTCAGGTGCACCCTGGACGCCGGGTCCCAAATTCGCCAGTGAACGGGCCGGTTTGCGAATCAACGGGGCGTTCCAAAACGTTCCGGTTCCGGCGGGTATTCGAGTCGCCACGATGCCCAACAACGGGATCGGTTACCCGATCAACATCACCCCCTACATTTTGGTCCGCAATAACCCGTCTAATCCGATCAACGTTCGAATAGGCGACAGCCTCGGCCTTTTACGCCTCACCAGTTCGAACAACTATGACGCCACGCGGCCACAACTCACCGTCACCTACACCGCCGCCAATAATTTCGAATTGTCCCCATCGACCTGCACCATCAACAACAATAACCCGATCAACATCGACTTCGGCAACGTACACCAGCGGGCAATGGGCAGCGATCCGCTCACCTCGACTATCCGCACCAACCTCAGGCTGGCCTACACATGCCCGGACCCCGGTATCACCACGCCTATCACGATCACCTACAGGGGGACTTCAACGGGTTTTGACTCGCGTCTGCTGAGGATGACCAACCCCGACGTGGGCACTGCTCTTATCCGTGCAGGCTCTGCGGTTCAAGTGAACGGTTCGTTCCTGACCCGTATCACCAACAGTGTGGGCGGGGACGATGTCACATTTTCCCTGGTCCGCCGAAACGGCTCCTTACCGACCCCTGGGGCGATCAGCGGCAGCGGAGTGCTGGTGATGGGGGTGCCGTAATGGGAGTACCCAAAGCGCACTGCATACCCCTAGAATGAGGGCTCCTCTACCTCCGGCTTTTTGGGGCACTCATGCACATCTCTTCCGGCCGCTGGGTCTACGGTTTTCTCCTGACCCTGCTGACCGCGTTCCTCTGGGGTATTCTGCCGATCAAACTCAAGCAAGTGCTGCAGGTGATGGACCCGATCACCGTCACCTGGTTTCGCCTCACCGTGGCCGGCGGTTGCCTGTTCGTCTACCTTGCCGCCACCCAGCGCCTGCCCAGCCGCAAGGTGCTCGGTCCCAGGGGCGGTTGGCTGGTGGCGATGGCCGTGTGCGGCCTGGTGGGCAACTACGTGTTGTATCTGGTTGGCCTGAAACTCCTCAGCCCCGGCACCGCGCAGTTGGTGGTGCAGATGGGCCCGATCTTTTTGATGATCGCCAGTGTGTTTGTGTTCAAGGAGCGTTTCAGCCGTGGGCAGGTATTGGGGTTGTTCGTCCTGATCGCGGGCTTCGGGCTGTTCTTCAACCAGCGCCTGGAAGAACTGCTGACCTCCCTTGGCACCTACACCGCCGGCGTGCTGACGATCCTGCTCGCCACGTCGATCTGGGTGTTCTATGCCTTGGGCCAGAAGCAACTGCTGACGGTGTGGAATTCGCTGCAAGTCATGATGGTGATCTACCTGACCTGCGCCTTGTTGCTCACGCCTTGGGCCCATCCGCTGGAGGCGCTGCAACTGAGCCCGTTGCAAGGCTGGCTGCTGCTGGCGTGCTGTATGAACACCCTGGTGGCCTACGGCGCGTTTGCCGAAGCCCTGGCCCATTGGGAAGCCTCGCGGGTGAGTGCGACGCTGGCGCTCACGCCGTTGGTGACCTTTGTGGCGGTGGCGTTGGCGGCGTGGCTGTGGCCGGACTACGTGCAGGCCGAAGAGATCAACGCCTTGGGCTATGCCGGGGCGCTGGTGGTGGTGCTGGGGTCGGCGACCGTCGCCCTGGCGCCGTCGTTGCTCGCCGGGCTCAAGGCCCGGCGGCTGCGCCTGGCGTCTTGAAGTCAGCTGCCGAGCATGTTTTCCGGGCGTACCCACTGATCGAACTCCTCGTCAGTGAGGTAGCCCAGCTCCAGCGCCGCTGCCCGTAGTGTCAGCCCTTCGGCATAGGCCTTCTTGGCGATTTCTGCCGATTTGTCATACCCGATATGCGGGTTGAGCGCCGTCACCAGCATCAGGCCACGTTCCAGGTGCTCGGCCATTTGCACAGGGTCGGGCTCAAGGCCGGCGATGCAATGCTCCTGGAAGTTGTTGCAGCCGTCGGCCAGCAGGCGGATCGACTCCAGCAGGTTGTGGATGATCACCGGTTTGTACACGTTCAACTGCAAGTGCCCTTGGCTCGCGGCAATGCCGATGGTTACATCGTTGCCCAACACCTGGCACGCCAGCATCGACAGCGCTTCGCATTGGGTCGGGTTGACCTTGCCCGGCATGATCGAACTGCCCGGCTCGTTGGCCGGCAGCTTCACCTCGGCCAACCCGGCGCGTGGGCCTGATCCCAGCAGGCGCAGGTCGTTGGCGATTTTCATCAGGGCCACGGCCAGGGTTTTCAGCGCGCCGTGCAACGTCACCAGGGGTTCGTGGCCGGAGAGCGCAGCGAATTTGTTCGGCGCGGTGACGAACGGCAGCCCTGACAGTGCCGCCAACTCGGCAGCAATTGCCTCGCCAAAACCATGGGGCGCATTGAGCCCGGTACCGACGGCTGTGCCGCCCTGGGCCAGTTCACATGCCGGGGGCAGGGCACTGCGAATGGCGCGTTCGGCGTAGTCGAGCTGGGCGATAAACGCCGAGAGCTCCTGGCCGAACGTGATCGGGGTGGCATCCATCATATGGGTGCGACCGGTTTTCACCAGCTTCATATGCCGCGCAGCCAGCTCGGCCAAACCACCGGAAAGCGTAGCGATCGCCGGTAACAAGCGTTGATGGACGGCCTGCACTGCCGCGATGCTCATGGCCGTTGGGAAGCAATCATTGGAACTCTGGGAGCGGTTCACATGATCGTTCGGGTGCACTGGGCTTTTGCCGCCCCGTTGATTGCCCGCCAATTCGTTGGCGCGGCCGGCGATTACTTCGTTGGCGTTCATATTGCTTTGGGTGCCGCTGCCGGTCTGCCAGACCACCAGGGGAAACTGATCGTCATGCTGGCCGTCGAGTATTTCATCGGCGGCCTGTTCGATCAGGCGGGCGATATCGGCGGGCAGGTCGCCATTGCGGTCGTTGACCCGCGCAGCGGCCTTCTTGATCAGGGCCAGGGCGTGCAGCACCGCCAGGGGCATGCGTTGCTCGCCGATGGCGAAGTTCACCAGCGAACGTTGGGTCTGGGCGCCCCAGTAAGCGTCATCCGGGACGGCAACTTCTCCCAGGCTGTCGGTTTCGATACGGCTCATCGGGCACACTCCTTCAGGTTCGTTTGCGCAGTTTAGGCCGTGATCGGCCGGGTGGGTTCCCCAAAAAGACTTTTCATCGGGCAATCCTTGCCTGACAAGGCGCGGGGTTGAGCCCTAAGGTTTTTTAGGCGCAGAATGGGCGCCCTTGGGGTCTTACCTCGCCAGCTAGAAAGGAAACTCGATGACTCGTCTTCGTGCCATCTGTACCGCGGTTGCTCTGGTATGCGCCAGCGGCCAGGTTTTTGCCGATACCGCCAGCCACAACGCCAGTGCCGAAGCCTTCCTTACCCTGGCCCATGCCGACAAGCTGGGTACCCCGGTGTACATGCAAGTGCAGCAAATGTTCGCCCAGCGTTTCGAACAGACCAAGGCGCCTGCCGCCAAGCAGTCCGTACTCGACAGCTACCAGGCCAAGGCCAACGCCGCACTGGACCAGGCCATCGGCTGGCCGAAGCTGAAGCCGGACATGGTCAAGCTCTACACCACCAACTTCAGCGAATCCGAGCTCAAGGACCTGGTTGCGTTCTACCAGTCGCCACTGGGCAAGAAAGTCCTGGAAAAAATGCCACAGCTGACCCAGCAATCGGCCCAGATGACCCAGGCCAAGCTGGAAAGCGCAGTGCCGGTGGTCAACAAGCTGTTGGAAGACATGACCAACGAGCTGACCCCAAAAGCCGCGCCGGCCAAGAAGAAGTAAGCAGGAATGACCATGCAACAGCGTATCGAAACGGCGCTCGCCGCCCTGGCCCCGCAACACTTGAGCGTGCTGGATGAAAGCCATATGCACAGCCGTGGCTTGCAGACCCACTTCAAGGCCGTGCTGGTCAGCCAGCAGTTCGAGGGGCTCAACCGCGTCAAGCGCCACCAGAAGGTCTACGCCACCCTGGGTGACCTGATGAGCGAGTTTCATGCGCTGGCGCTGCATACCTACACGCCTGAAGAGTGGGCGACAATCGACGCAGCCCCGGCCTCGCCAACCTGCGCCGGCGGACATTGACGGGGCATCCCTGATAGAATCCGCAACGCGCCGCTTAGCCGGCGCGTTTTTTTTGCATCCGGTTCACCCTTTACGAGGGTAGCCACCTGGAGAGAACACCCATGACTCAACCGATTGTCGTGGCGGCACTGTATAAGTTCGTCACCCTCGAAGATTACGTCGCCCTGCGCGAGCCCTTGCTGCAGGCGATGGTCGACAACGGCATTAAAGGTACCTTGTTGATCGCCGAAGAAGGCATCAACGGCACCGTTTCCGGCAGCCGCGAAGGCATTGATGGGCTGATGGCCTGGCTGAAGAACGACCCTCGGATGGTCGACATCGACCACAAAGAGTCGTACTGCGACGACCAGCCGTTCTACCGCACCAAGGTCAAGCTCAAGAAAGAGATCGTGACCCTGGGCGTCGAAGGCGTCGACCCGAACAAAAAGGTCGGCACCTACGTCGACCCGAAAGACTGGAACGCCCTGATCAGCGACCCGCAAGTGCTGTTGATCGACACCCGTAACGACTACGAAGTGTCCATCGGCACCTTTGAAGGCGCAATCGACCCGAAAACCACCAGTTTTCGCGAATTTCCCGACTACATCAAAGCCAACTTCGACCCGGCCAAGCATAAGAAAGTCGCCATGTTCTGCACCGGCGGCATTCGTTGCGAAAAGGCGTCGAGCTATATGCTCAGCGAAGGTTATGGCGAGGTTTACCACCTCAAGGGCGGCATCCTGAAGTACCTCGAAGAGGTGCCCCAGGCAGAAACCAAATGGCAGGGCGACTGCTTTGTTTTCGACAATCGCGTGACCGTGCGCCACGACTTGAGCGAAGGCGACTACGATCAATGTCATGCCTGCCGCACACCGGTCAGTGTCGAAGACCGCGCATCCGAGCACTACGTGGCCGGCATCAGTTGCCCGCATTGCTGGGATAAGCTGCCGGAGAAAACCCGACGCAGCGCCATCGACCGGCAAAAGCAGATTGAACTGGCCAAGGCCCGTAATATGCCGCACCCGATTGGCTTCAACTACAAGCAAACCCCTTCCGAGGCCTGACCCATGTCTGCGCGCCTGCTCTATGTAATGGACCCGATGTGCTCCTGGTGCTGGGGCTTTGCCCCGGTGGCGCAGGCGCTGGTTGAGCAGGCCCACGCGGCCGGCGTGGACGTGCACCTGGTGGTGGGCGGCCTGCGCACCGGCAGCGGCGCGGCGCTGGAGCCGACTACCCGGCGCTATATCCTCGAACACTGGCAGGCTGTCACCGACGCCACCGGCCAACCGTTCATGCGTGAAGGCGCGCTGCCCGACGGCTTTGTGTATGACACCGAACCTGCGTGCCGCGCCATCGTCACCGCTCGCAGCCTGGCGCCGGATTGCGCGTGGACACTGCTGGGGCTGATCCAGCGTGCGTTTTATGTCGAGGGCCGCGATGTGACTCTCGCCAGCGTGCTGGTGGAACTGGCCGAGCAGGCGGGCATCCCGCGTATCGAGTTTGCCGGCGAGTTTGACCGTGCCGAGCAGCATGCCGCCACGGCAGCGGATTTTACCTGGGTGCAGGACCTGGGGATCGCCGGTTTCCCGACGCTGCTGGCCGAGCGCAATGGTCAACTGGCCTTGCTGACCAACGGTTATCAGCCGTTGTCCGAGCTGTCACCGTTGCTGGGGCGATGGCTGGAGCGAGCAACCTGTGCATGAACAACCGCCCCGCATTGATCGTCTGACCTGGGCGGAAATTCGCCGCCTGGCCCTGCGTCACAAAAAGTCCCTGTGGATCGCCAATGGCGTCGCCGTGCTGGCGACCCTGTGCAGCGTGCCGATTCCCTTGCTGCTGCCGTTGCTGGTTGATGAAGTGCTGCTGGGCCACGGCGATGCCGCGCTCAAGGTGATGAACCACGCGCTGCCCCTGGGTTGGCAGAAGGCCGCCGGTTATATCGGCCTGATGCTGGTGGTGACGCTGCTGCTGCGCTGCGGTGCCTTGGTGTTCAACGTGGTCCAGGCGCGGCTGTTCGCGCGGTTGGCCAAGGACATCGTGTACCGCATCCGCGTGCGCCTGATCGAGCGGCTCAAGCGCATCTCCCTCGGCGAATACGAAAGCCTGGGCAGCGGCACGGTGACTACCCACCTGGTCACCGACCTGGATACCCTGGATAAATTCGTCGGCGAAACCCTTAGCCGCTTCCTGGTGGCGATGCTGACCCTGGTCGGTACCTCGGCGATCTTGGTGTGGATGCATTGGCAACTGGCGTTGCTGATCCTGCTGTTCAACCCGCTGGTGATCTACGCCACGGTGCAGTTGGGCAAGCGTGTCAAACACCTCAAGAAGCTGGAAAACGACAGCACCTCGCGTTTCACCCAGGCCCTGACCGAAACCCTCGACGCCATCCAGGAAGTCCGCGCCGGCAACCGTCAGGGCTTTTTCCTCGGGCGCCTGGGCCAGCGCGCCCAGGAAGTGCGCGACTACGCAATCCATTCCCAATGGAAAACCGATGCGTCCAGCCGCGCCAGCGGTTTGCTGTTCCAGTTTGGTATCGACATCTTCCGTGCGGCGGCGATGCTCACCGTGCTGTTTTCCGACCTGTCCATCGGCCAGATGCTCGCGGTGTTCAGCTACCTGTGGTTCATGATCGGCCCGGTGGAGCAGTTACTGAACCTGCAATACGCCTACTACGCCGCTGGCGGCGCACTCACGCGCATCAACGAACTGCTGGCGCGGGCTGACGAGCCGCAATACGTCGGCGGCGAAGACCCGTTCACCGGGCATGAAACCGTCGGCATCGAAGTGCGCGGCCTGGACTTCGGTTATGGCGACGATCTGGTGCTCAATCAGCTGAACCTGCAGATTGCTCCTGGCGAAAAAGTCGCGATTGTCGGCGCCAGTGGCGGTGGCAAAAGCACCCTGGTGCAACTGTTGCTCGGGCTGTACACGCCCCAGGCGGGCAGTATTCGCTTCGGTGGTGCAACCCAGCAGGAAATCGGCCTGGAGACCATTCGCGAGCACGTTGCGGTGGTGCTGCAACACCCGGCGCTGTTCAACGACACCGTGCGCGCCAACCTGACCATGGGCCGCGAGCGCAGTGACCAGGCCTGCTGGCAGGCGCTGGAAATCGCCCAGTTGGAGGCTACGGTCAAGGCATTGCCCCAGGGCCTGGACAGTGTGGTGGGGCGTTCCGGCGTGCGTTTTTCCGGCGGGCAGCGCCAGCGCCTGGCGATTGCGCGCATGGTGTTGGCCGAGCCCAAGGTGGTGATACTCGACGAAGCGACCTCCGCCCTGGACGCTGCCACCGAGTACAACCTGCACCAGGCCTTGGCGCGGTTCCTCAGTGGGCGTACTACACTCATCATCGCGCACCGTCTGTCGGCGGTAAAACAAGCCGATCGAGTCTTAGTGTTTGACGGTGGTCATATCGCTGAGGATGGCGACCATCAGCAATTGATCGCTGATGGCGGTTTGTACGCAAAACTCTATGGGCACCTGCAACAAGTACGTTGATTTAGCCTAGGCTGTGCTATCGGAAGTGGATGTTTGCGTGCGTATCCAGCAGTGCATATGCAAGGGACTTCATGAAGCAAAAGCGGACTCTCGGAACGCCTCGGCTGTTGGGCATAGTCTGGCCCTTTATCGCCGTCGTGCTGTTCCAGGCATTGTTGGGC
Organism: Pseudomonas sp. S35; assembly: GCF_009866765.1. Lineage (NCBI taxonomy): Bacteria > Pseudomonadati > Pseudomonadota > Gammaproteobacteria > Pseudomonadales > Pseudomonadaceae > Pseudomonas > Pseudomonas sp. S35. The sequence continues at coordinate 4,517,051 of NZ_CP019431.1, read as the reverse complement.
TGCGTCAGTCTCTACACGCTGTCAGCGGTGCGAGGCTATGTGGGCGGCGAGAGCTTGTGGTCCAAGGGCCAGAAGGATGCCATCTATTACCTGACGCTTTACGCCGATGACCGCAACCCGTCCACCTACCTCAAATACCAGCAGGCCATCGCCGTGCCCCAGGGCGGGCATGAACTGCGCATGGCCCTTGACCGTCCCACTCCTGACCTGAACGCCGCGCGCCAGGGCATTATCAAGGGTGGCAACCACCCCGATGATGTGTCCAGCCTGATCTGGCTGTACCTCAATTTTCGTCATTTCAGTTACCTGGAAAAGGCCATCGAGCTGTGGACGGTGGGCGATGGCTACCTGGTTCAGTTGGATGACCTGGCCCGGGAGATGCACAGCACGATCAGCGTCGGTCAAGTCAGCCCTAATGATGTGCGCCAATGGAAAGCGCATATCACTGCCATCAACGAGGGCGTGACGCCGGCGGCCAAAGCCTTCAGCGACGCCCTGGGCGAAGGCTCGCGCATGATCCTGCGGTTGCTGCTGATCACTAACCTGGCGACGGCCTTGGGCCTGATCGTGCTGGCACTGTTGCGTACGCATAAGCTGCTGGCCCAGCGCCATGCCTTCGCTGATGCCTTGCAGGCTGAGAAGGAGCGTGCGCAGATCACCCTGGAGTCGATTGGTGACGGGGTGATCACCACCGCCGTCGACGGTGCCATCACCTATATGAACCCGGCAGCCGAGGCCATGACCCACTGGAACTCGGCCCAGGCCCAGGGCTTGCCCCTGGCGGCGCTGTTCAACCTGTTGGATGACAACGCCCAACCTGACGGGTTTACCCTGATCGAACACATCGTCAAGGGTCAGCTCAAGGGCGGCAGCGAGCACGCGAAAACCATCCAGCGTCTGGACGGCAGCACGGTTTCGGTTACCCTGGTGGGCGCGCCGATCCGCAGCGCTGGCAAGGTCAGCGGTGCAGTTTTGGTCTTGCATGACATGACCCAGGAGCGCCAGTACATCGCCAACCTGTCGTGGCAGGCCACGCACGATGCCTTGACCGGGCTGGCCAACCGCCGGGAATTCGAATATCGCCTGGAACAGGTCCTGCACATGGCAGGGCAGCCCGAAGGCGGGCGGCACGCATTGATGTTCCTCGATCTTGACCAGTTCAAGCTGGTCAACGACACCTGCGGTCATGCGGCGGGTGACGAGTTGCTGCGGCATATCTGTGCGCTGCTGCAATCGGACTTGCGTGAGGGCGACACGCTGGCGCGTCTGGGGGGCGACGAGTTCGGCATCCTGCTGGAGCACTGCCCGGCGGCCGTGGCGGAGAAAATCGCCGAGGGCCTGCGCCACACGGTGCAGAGCCTGCATTTTGTGTGGAAGGGTCGGCCATTCATGACCACCGTGAGCATCGGGCTGGTGCATATCTCACAAACCCCGACCACCCTGGAAACCTCGCTGCGTGCCGCCGACATGGCCTGCTACATGGCCAAGGAAAAAGGCCGCAACCGGGTGCAGGTCTACCACGCCGACGACTCGGAATTGTCCATGCGATTTGGCGAGATGGCCTGGGTACAGCGGCTGCACATGGCGCTGGAAGAGAACCGGTTTTGCCTGTACGCACAGGAAATCTCACCGTTGGGCAATACCGATGGCGGCAATGGCCATATTGAAATCCTGCTGCGCCTGCATGATGAGTCGGGTCGCATCATCCTGCCCGATAGCTTTATACCGGCCGCCGAGCGTTATGGGTTGATGACGTCCCTAGACCGTTGGGTGGTGGAAAACGTGTTCAGGCTCATCGCCCATTGCATGCACGAGCGTCCGGGCCGGCCTATGGCCATGTGTGCGATCAATCTGTCAGGCATCACCATTGGCGATGACGATTTTCTCGGGTTTTTACGTGAGAAATTCGATACTTACAGTGTTCCGCCGGAAATGATTTGTTTTGAAATAACTGAAACCAGCGCGATTGCCAATTTGGGCAGCGCTATTCGCTTTATTAATGAACTCAAAGCCTTAGGCTGCCACTTTTCCCTTGATGACTTTTGCGCCGGAATGTCCTCGTTCGCGTATCTGAAACATTTACCTGTAGACTTCCTGAAGATCGATGGAAGTTTCGTAAAGGATATGCTGGACGACCCGATTAACCGCGCCATGGTCGAAGTGATCAATCACATCGGCCACGTCATGGGTAAGCGCACAATTGCCGAATTTGTTGAAACACCGCACATCGAACAGGCTTTGCTCGATATTGGTGTGGATTACGCTCAGGGCTACCTGATCGAACGACCGCAGTTGTTTACCTTTGATAGCTTGCAGTGCCGACCTGTGCGGCCGCAGCCTCTGTTATTCAGGGCGCCCGGTACATTCCGCTGAAACATTTGCTGGTCTGTAAATCACACTTAAAAAGGAGCCTTAACAGTGATCGACACATTCAACAGAACCGGCCCGCTTATGGAAGCCTCGAGTTACCCTACCTGGGCTCAGCAATTGATCCAGGACTGTAGCGAGAGCAAGCGCCGAGTTGTCGAGCACGAACTGTACCAGCGCATGCGTGACAACACGCTCAGCGCCAAGACCATGCGCCACTACCTCATTGGTGGCTGGCCAGTAGTGGAACAGTTTGCCTTGTACATGGCACAGAACCTCACCAAGACCAAGTTTGCCCGCCACCCAGGGGAGGATATGGCGCGACGTTGGCTGATGCGCAATATCCGCGTGGAACTGAACCACGCTGACTATTGGGTACATTGGGCGCGGGCCCATGGTGTAAGCCTGGAAGAGCTTCAGGCGCAAAATGTACCGCCGGAGTTGCATGCACTGAGCCATTGGTGCTGGCACACCAGTTCCGCCGATTCGTTGATCGTGGCCGTGGCCGCGACCAACTATGCGATTGAGGGGGCGACAGGGGAGTGGTCTGCGGTGGTGTGCTCGACCGGCGTGTATGCGGCGGCCTTCCCCGAGGAAGACCGCAAGCGTGCGATGAAGTGGCTGAAGATGCATGCCCAGTACGACGACGCACATCCGTGGGAAGCCTTGGAAATCATCTGCACCCTGGCCGGGATGAACCCCACCAAGGCTTTGCAGGCGCAGCTGCGTCAAGCCGTGTGCAAGAGCTACGACTACATGTACCTGTTCCTGGAAAGTTGCATGCGTGTGGAGCGAGAAAAACCGGCGACCGTGTTAGTGCGTGAGCGCCAGGTACGCGTCGCCAGCGAGGCGTGATAGAGCGCAACGGCGGGGGTTGTTACCCCGCCATTGCCAAGCGATTGCGGCCTTCGCGCTTGGCCACGTACAAGGCGTTGTCGGCTCGCCGTAACAGGCTCTCGGCCGATTCAGCGGCCAGCAAGGTCGAACAACCGAGGCTTACCGTCAACTCAATCCGTGTTCCATCTACCCAGTAGTCCTGGGCCTGCGCCGCCTGGCGCAGCCGTTCCCCGACCATCGCCGACGCGTCCCGACCGGTGTTGGACAGCAGGATCAGGAATTCTTCCCCGCCAAACCGGAACACCATGTCCACATTACGCAACTGGCCCTTGATGGCCGAGGCGACGGTACGCAACACGGTATCGCCGGCGGCGTGGCCGTGGGTGTCGTTGATCACCTTGAAGTGGTCGATGTCCAGCATCAGCAAAGACAACGGGTTCAGGTGCCGGCGCGCCATGTCGATTTCCCGTTGCAGGGTCTGGTCCATGGCAATGCGGTTGCCCGTCTCGGTCAAAGGGTCACGCAGGGCGCTGCGGGTGGCAGCGCGATAGAGCAGGGCGTTGCGCATCGGGTAGAGCAGGGTGGCCAGCAGCGATTCGAGCTGGCCGAGTTCGTCTTCGGCCAGGCGTTGGTTGCGGCGGAAGATCAACTCGCCCAAGTGCTCGCCTTCATGGCTCAGGCTGTAGCTCACCGAGTGATGGCCGCGCTGGCCGAACTCCAGGCGTAGGTCACTGGCCTGGTGGCGGTAGTGCAAGGCGTCGAGGGGCACCAGGTGCTGGATCTCACGGAAGAACACCGCGAGGATGCGCTCCGGTTCCAGGCTGGTCTGCAAGAGCATGCCCAGTTGCTGGCGAAGTTGTGCGACGGTCGTCGGGCGGCGGGGTAGGAGCGATGGCTGACCAAAGCCCAGGCGTTGCAATTTGGCACTGTCGAAGTCAATTGCGTTGGTCTGGGTAGGTGTTTTCATAAGCGATCGGCCTCTAAGCACTTAGCTGTCTTACAGGCTCGATGAGAGTGGCGAGTGCCAAGCGTCTAACTGTTCCTTCAGTTCCGTAAAACATTGGTTACAGTCTAGACCGCTTTGCAATGGGTTATAACCCCTGGGCACCGCCGCACGTCTTGTCATCGCTAACCTGCTTGAACGTGGTTAGAGCGAGATTCATGCCACTTCGTTTCTTTTTATAAAAGTCCTTATAAATCAAAGGCTGTTTTTTAAGCAAAAAGCAGCCGTTGGGGCATGACGTCAGTTATTTGGCTGGTTGGACCAAGGTGGTGTGGTCAATCTGGTCAATCGACGTCACCCCCGTCAATGTCATCGCCACGCGCATTTCCTTGGCGAAAATATCCAGCAGGTTTTCCACCCCGTGCTGGCCATCGGCAGCCAATGCGTAGGCGGTCGCGCGACCCAGCAGGCATGCCTTGGCGCCTAGGGCGAGCATGCGTACCACGTCGAGTCCGGAGCGGATGCCGGAGTCCACCAGTACCGTCAGGTCATCGCCCACGGCCTCGGCAATCGGTGGCAGGGCCTTGGCGGTGGACAACACACCATCGAGCTGACGGCCGCCATGGTTGGAGACCACGATGCCGTCGGCACCGAAACTCACGGCGTCCCTGGCGTCCTGAGGGTCGAGGATGCCCTTGATGATCATCGGGCCTTTCCAGACGTCGCGGATCCACTCCAGGTCGCTCCAACTGATCGACGGGTCGAAGTTGTTGGCCAGCCAGCCGATGTAGTCTTCCAGGTGGGTGGGTTTGCCCAAGTACTTGGAGATATTGCCCAAGTCGTGGGGGCGGCCCATCAAGCCCACATCGAACGCCCATTGTGGCTTGGTGACGGCCTGCAGCATGCGTCGTTGCGCCGCAAACGGCCCGGACATGCCGGAATGGGCATCACGGTAGCGCGCACCGGGCGTCGGCATATCCACGGTGAACACTAGCGTCGTCACACCGGCCGCCTGTGCACGCTCCAGCGCATTGCGCATGAAGCCACGGTCCTTGAGGACATACAGTTGGAACCAGATCGACTGCGGGCTCTGGGACGCCACTTCTTCAATCGAACACACCGACACCGTCGACAGGCAAAACGGAACCCCCTTTTTGGCCGCCGCCTTTGCTGCCTGCACCTCACCGCGCCGCGCATACATACCGGTCAGTCCCACGGGGCTGAGGATCACTGGCATGTCCAGCGCCTGGCCGAACACGGTGGTCTTGAGGCTCAGCGAGTCGACATTGCGCAGCACGCGCTGGCGCAGGCTGATCTCGGCCAGGTCCGAGCTGTTGGCACGCATCGTGTGTTCGGCGTAAGCGCCACCGTCGATGTAGTCGAACAAAAAGCGCGGCAGCTTGCGCTTGGCGGCGGCGCGGTAGTCGGAGGCGGACGAAATAATCATGCACGGTATCTCGGCAGGGCAAGGTGGCTCCACGATAGGCGAACTTCTGTCATGATAAAAACAACTTTTATCGCTAGAAGCCAGTCGCAAAAGGAATGCTGATGAACCTGAGAACATTGCGCGCCTTTGTCGAGGTAGTGCGCCAAGGCGGTTTTTCCCAGGCGGCCGAGGTGGTATCCCTGACTCAGTCGAGTGTGAGCAAGGCAATCAAGACCCTCGAAGACGAACTGGGGATGCCGCTGCTCAACCGCTTGGGCCACAGAAATGAACTGACCGCCGCTGGCGAAATCGCCTACAGCCGCGCCCTGGTCCTGCTGGCCGAGCACAACGATCTGGTCGCCGAGATCAACGACCTGCGCGGCCTCAAGCGCGGTGTGTTGCGTATCGGCTTGCCACCGGTGGGCTGCGGTGTATTGTTTGCGACGATGTTCGCCACCTACCGCCGGCGCTACCCGGACATCGACATCGAACTGACCGAGTACGGCAGCAAACGACTGCGCGAGTGCCTGGAAGCGGGCGAGGTCGACCTGGCCGCACTGCTGTTACCGGTAGACGAAGGTTTCGACTACCAACCCGTGCGCAACGAACCCTTGATGGCCGTACTGCCCATCAGCCACCCCTTGGCCCAACGCCAGCGCATCGACTTCACCGACTTGGCGGACTCGCCGTTTATCCTGTTCGAAGCCGGCTTTGCCCTCAACGCCAAAATCCTCGCCGCCTGTGAGCGCAAAGGCGTAACGCCCCGTGTAGCCGCCCGTAGCGGCCAGATCGACTTTATCGTCGACTTGGTGTCGGCCGGTCTCGGTGCCGCCTTCCTGCCACGCATGCTCGCACACAAGCACCAACACCCCGGCATCGCCCTGATCCCCCTCGATGAACCCCATACCGACTGGCACATCGCCCTGGCCTGGCGCGCCAGCGCCCACCTGCCACCCGCCGCACGGGCGTGGCTGGAACTGGCCAGGGAATAACAGCGTTTAACCGGTCATCCGGATTAATCGGCAAAAAAGCCAGGGAAAGCTTGACTTCTCCTTTTCAATCAGTAACATACGGCGCATTCCGCGATAGCTCAGTTGGTAGAGCAAATGACTGTTAATCATTGGGTCCCTGGTTCGAGTCCAGGTCGTGGAGCAAGATAGGAAAAGCCTGCAGCGATGCAGGCTTTTTTTTGCCTCGGATTTCTCCGGGGTGATCAAAGCGCACAGCGTGACCAGCATGAAGCCGTCTCAAATCCTATGATTCAGAGGGAAGCTCCATGAAAGTCGCTGCAGTCGTTTCAACCAAAGGCGGGCCGGGTAAGACCACGGTTGGCGTCAATCTGGGCGCGTTCTGCGCCGATGCAGGGATCCGTACCCTGCTCATCGATCTGGATAACCAGCCGTCGTTGTCGTCGTTTTATGCGCTATCGCATGAGGCGCCTGGTGGAACCTATCAACTGATCGCGAACAACGAGACTCGGGCCGACCAGGTCATCTCGCAGACCTGCATTCCTAATCTCTCACTGCTCCATTCCAATGATCCGTTCAATCAGCTGGGAAATTTGTTGCTGCATGCTGCTGACGGGCGCCTTCGTCTCAAGAATCTGTTGCCGGCTTTCGAGCAGGACTTTGATCTGATTTTGATCGATACCCAAGGAGCACGCTCCATTGTGTTGGAGATGGCCTTGCTCGGGGCACACATGGCTATTTCGCCCATCACCCCGGATATGCTGACTGCACGAGAGTTTCAGCGTGGAATGCTCCAGCTCTATCGAGATATTGAGCCGTTGGCAGCGCTGGGTGCAGAGACGCCAATGTTGAATGTCGTGATCAACAAGCTTGATGCAACCGATGATGCAAACTTGATTTATCACACGCTGACCGAAACCTTTGCTGATCATCCGAAGGTTCAGATGATCCAGACCACAATTCCGGCCGCCGTGAGCTATCAATCTGACAAGTATCCTCAACTCCTCTTGGAGATAGGGCCTTTTCTGGGCATGATAGGGCATGTGGCCAGCATTTCAATTTCACGATTTGCCTAGTTTCAGGTCATTTTAAGCGAAAGGGTACGTTAGAAAAGTGGCTCGGCATTTATTTGGCTAGGGCAAAATGGCGGCTCTATATGCTCTCCATTTTTTGTAAAAATCTAGCTTAGTCAGTTGAACAGTGAGATCTGATCAGTAGAGGGCAGTTGTATCTACGTTGAAAGCGAGCATGGCGATTCGGGCGCCAGCATGCGGCTTGGAGCTGCTGGATGGAGTGTGCTTATCAGGTTTTTGATGCCTGAGTCACTTCCAGCCACAAGGGTGGAGTGCATATCACTTCTCCAAACGACGTTCGGAGAAAACCTTCCAGAAGGGGTCGTGTGTGCTTTTTCTCTACTCGCGTGTATAGGACACGAGCAGGAAGCTTATGAGCTTTTGGTGGCGTTCCTGAGCGAAAAGCATGATTCGGAAAGATTGAGTCTGTTGCCGCTGACCGAAAACTGACCCAGTAAAGGCTGTTCTGCCGACTGAAAACTGACCCAGGTGTTCAACTGCTTCTGCTCACTTTTCGAGCAGGAGAACACAGGGTGATCAGCATGGAAATGTTGGGAAAAATCCGGCGGATGTACTTCCGCGACAAGCTCTCGCTGCATCAGATAGCCAAGCGTACCGGACTGTCGAGAAACACCATTCGAAAATGGGTCAGAGCACCCGAAGCCACCCAGCCGGCGTACCAACGGTGCGCAACCTTCAACAAACTCAGTCCATTTCACGAGACGCTGGAGCAGGCGCTCAAGGCCGATTCGTTTCGGGCAAAGCACAACCGCAGGAGTGCCAAAGCACTCTTCGAGCAGATCAAGGCCGAGGGCTACGACGGCGGCTACAGCCAGCTCACCGCCTTCATACGCGCGTGGCGCGGCGAGCAAGGCAAGTCTTTTCGGGCCTTTGTGCCGCTGACCTTTGCACTCGGGGAGGCCTTTCAATTCGACTGGAGCGAAGAAGGTCTGCTGATCGGCGGCCTGTTCCGACGCATCCAGGTCTCCCATATGAAGCTGTGCGCCAGTCGCGCATTTTGGTTGGTTGCGTATCCCAGCCAAGGCCACGAGATGTTGTTCGATGCCCATACCCGCTCGTTTGGCGCGTTAGGTGGGGTGCCGCGTCGCGGCATCTACGACAATATGAAAACGGCTGTCGACAAGGTCAACAAAGGCAAAGGCCGCACAGTCAATGCCCGGTTTGCCGTCATGTGTGCCCACTACCTATTCGATCCGGACTTCTGCAACGTGGCCTCCGGCTGGGAAAAAGGCATCGTTGAAAAGAACGTTCAAGACAGCCGACGGCGCATCTGGCTCGATGCTCAAAACTGCATGTTCCATACCTTCGAGGAATTGAATGCCTGGCTCGGCCAACGCTGCCGTGCGCTCTGGGACGAACTGGTGCACCCGCAGTACAACGGGCTGACAGTGGCGGACGTCCTGGAGCTAGAACGCGCCGAATTGATGCCGATGCCGACTGCCTTTGATGGCTACGTCGAGCGCACCGTACGGGTCTCCAGCACCTGCCTGATCAGCGTGGCGCGAAATCGCTACTCGGTGCCGTGTGAGCGGGTCGGCCAGTGGGTCAGCAGCCGTTTGTATCCCACACGGGTGGTGGTCATCGCCGATGAAACGATGATTGCCAGTCACGAGCGCCTGTTTGATCGAGATCAGGTCAGTTTTGACTGGCAGCATTACATCCCGCTCATCGAACGCAAGCCCGGTGCGCTGCGCAATGGCGCTCCGTTTGCCGATCTGCCGAAGCCGTTGCAACTGCTAAAACGCGGTCTGAGGCGGCACACCAATGGTGATCGAGTCATGACTCAAGTACTGGCGGCTGTTCCCATCGCCGGGCTCGACGCCGTATTGGTGGCTGTGGAGTTGGTACTTGAATCCGGCAGCTTGAGTGCTGACCACATCCTGAATGTCCTGGCTCGACTGACATCGACAGCAGCCCCTCCGTCTGCCGAAACCAGCCTTCAACTCAAGATAGCGCCTGTCGCCAATACGGCACGCTACGACCGGCTCCGTACCACCGATGAGGAGACTCGCAATGCGTGATCTTATGGCGGAACTCAAAGAACTGCGTCTGCATGGCATGGCCAGCGCCTGGGAAGAACTAGCCTCGCAAGGAGAAGCTTCGACGGCATCCTCGAAATGGCTGCTCGAACATCTGCTTCAACAAGAACATGCAGATCGAGCGGTGCGCTCAGTGAATCATCAGATGAACATGGCCAAACTGCCCATGCATCGTGATTTGGCCGGCTTCGACTTCAGCGCTTCCAGCGCAGATGCCCGCCTGATCAGGGATCTGTCCAACCTGGAGTTCACCGATACCGCGCAGAATGTCGTGTTCATCGGCGGGCCTGGAACAGGCAAAACACACCTCGCCACCGCCTTGGCCGTTTCCGGGATCACGACGCATCACAAACGCGTGCGCTTCTACTCCACGGTGGATCTGGTCAATCTGCTGGAGCGCGAAAAGTACGACGGCAAGACGGGCCGCATCGCTCAAGGGCTGCTACGAACAGACCTGGTGATACTCGATGAACTGGGGTATTTGCCCTTCAGCCAGAGCGGTGGTGCCCTGTTATTTCATTTGCTGTCCAAGCTGTACGAGCACACCAGCGTGGTGATCACCACCAACCTCAGCTTCTCGGAATGGTCGAGCGTGTTTGGTGACGCCAAGATGACAACGGCGTTGCTGGATCGGCTGACACACCACTGCCACATCGTCGAAACGGGCAACGAGTCCTACCGCCTGCAACACAGCAGCTTGGTCGCCCAGACCAAGATCAAATCACGTGAACGAAAGCGCAAAGACAATGATGGTGCCGAGGACGATGAGCTGTTTTGATCCGCACCGAAAATACCCTGCCGCATGCCCAAATGCGGTGGGGCTTTAATGCCTCTTCCACCGGGACACGACTGCTAAGCTTATCCACAATTGCTGATGCCAAAATCAGCAATCCGCCCTGGGTCAATTTTCAATCGGCAGGGTGGGTCAGTTTTCATTCAGCGCCGACATCCCAATGCCCACCCTTGTTCCTTGCAGCCCTTCGTTTTGGATTGACGGGCTCGGGAAAGTCGCTTCCCGAGATAGTGGAAGATCTGCGTTCTCAGTTGGTGCTTGATCTCGCAGCGACCAGGCTTTTCGAGCAGGCGCTGCATCACGCGGGTTATTTGGACATGCAGGCAGCGAACTACAGCCGTAGATTTTTGCTGAATGAGATGAAGATTTTCCTTGTCGATGAAGACTTCCCTCGCCTGATCCCTTTCAAGGTCCCAACAGCCATTCGTCGAGTACAGTACGAGCTCGATCTGGCATTGATATCGGCTGTTAACCATCCCTTGGCGGATGTGCTCAAGCAACTTGGAGTGCTTTGATGGAACTTGTAGATTTTCTGCGAGACACGCAGGCATCGATCCGAGAAGAAATTGTGAAAGATGTTGCACCGGGGGAAGCTCCTGTGCCCGCAGAGGCTTTATTCACTGAGCATGTCATGATGCATATGGCTGACGAGGGAATAACCTTTGAGCCTACGGTCTGCCACTATGGCGCTAAGGTCGGGAATTATAAAGTCAAAATCAGCGGCTACTCTGTCTCGGATACTACCGATGAGCAGGGAAACCCTGATCGATTGGATTTATTCGTTAGTTTATACAAGGGGCTTGAGGACATTGAAGATGTTCCGGATCCTGAAATCGGTAGAGCTGCGAAGCAAGGGCTGCACTTTCTAAAGTTTTGCGCCACAGGGAAACTTTCAGAAGCGCTTGATGAAACCAACGAGGCTTATCCGCTTGTTACAGAGGTTGAGCGTATATTCAAAGCGCTGGATAGCATTCGTATATTTGTCATCACCGATGGTCAGGTCAAAACAAGGAACTATGCGCCACAGGATGTCGAGGGCAAGCAGGTTCGCTTGGAAGTTATGGATATTCAGCGCCTGTTCAACCATTGGCAGCAAGGCCGGCCTAGGGATGAATTGGTAGTCAATTTTCAGGATCTTTGTGGTACTGCATTACCAAGCGTATGGGTGCCAGGGGCAGGTGAAGACGAATACGATTATGCCCTGACGGCGATTCCAGGAGAGGCTCTACGCTTTCTTTACGAGAAATACGGGCCGCGTATTCTTGAAGCTAACGTACGTTCATTTCTTGGGGTCGGTAGCCGAGGAGTCAACAAAGGAATACGGGACAGCTTGCGAACCAACCCGGAACGATTCATGGCTTACAACAATGGCATTGTGGTGGTAGCTGACGCAGCCAAGCTGGATCGTACGGCCGATGGGTCGATGGGTATTTTGTGGCTTCAAGGTATGCAAATTGTCAACGGAGGACAAACAACAGCCTCTATTTATTTCGCCAAGAAAAAAAATCCTGATATAGATCTCAACAGGGTTCGAGTGCCTGCAAAAATTATTGTGCTTCGAAATGCTGACGGTAGTGACGAGGAACTAATCTCGAATATCTCCCGTTATGCCAATAGTCAGAACGTTGTAAAACAATCTGATTTGTCTGCTAATAAGCCATTTCACCGTGAGCTCGAGAAGCTTTCTATGCGCACCTACTGCCCGGACGGAGTGGGGCGGTGGTTCTACGAGCGGTCTGCCGGCAGTTATAAGGTGATGCTTGAAAAAGAAGCATCGACGGTTGTTCAAAAGAAAAAGCTCCAAGCAGCTATTCCTCCCTACCGCAAAATCACGAAGCCAGATTTAGCGAAGTTTTTATTCACTTGGGAGCAAAAACCTCACATTGTAGGCTTGGGCAGCCAGAAGAATTTCCAAGCCTTCATGGACCAGTTGGGTGAACGTGAGAGTTCTGGAGCTGATGTGATTCCGGATCAGAATCAGTTCAAGGAAATGATAGCGAAAGCTATTCTTTTTAAATCTGCGCAGAAGGTGATTAGGCCTCTGTTTCCAGCATTCCAAGGTAATATTACTGTTTACACTATCTCGGTTCTCGCACTTAAACTCGGGGGTAAATTCGATTTTTCCCGCGTTTGGCAATCCCAAGCGATCTCGCCTGAGTTACAGCGCCAATTAGCTGTTTGGTCTCATGAAGTCAATGACGCGCTTCATCGAGGCTCTGGAGGGAAGATGATTTCTGAATGGGCCAAAAAGCTCGAGTGTTGGTTGCAGGTGAGAGATTTTGCGTACTCGGAGCACGAAATCGATATTCCTGAGATTTCCTGAGTCATAATTTGAGTTTTGGCTGGGTGAGTTTTTTTGAAGCATCCAGCCATCGAACTCTAACCCATATTGCTGAGCGGTATCCTAAGCGCAACGAATTTCTCGTTTCTGATCAATGTCTTTCGCCATAGCCATCGCAGCGTCCAACTCACTGATCCCATGATCACTCATCAGCCTAAACCGCTCAGCTTTTTCCTCAGGCTCAGTCATGGCCATCGCCAGATATAGGCTGGGGCGGCACGGCTCTGAAAAGCACCTCCGTGGACTTCGACAAAATAACCCCCTCCGTAAACTTCCCCGACTCCTTACGTGCCGATAGCATCAGCTTTTTCTGAGCATCATTGAGCTCCCGGAATCTCGCAATCTTGTTCACCTCATTCGGCGGCATATTCAAGCATCGCAGGATTGACGACCGGCTCGCGACGTGGCAATCGGCCATTGAGTACGGCGTACGCCGCCAGACCAATCAGCAGCCCCCAGAACGCTCCGCCGATCCCGAACAATGTGATGTTGGCGGCGGCGGCCAGAAAGGTGATCAGCGAGGCTTCGCGGGATTTGGCGTCGGTCATGGCACTGGCCAGACTGCCGCCGATAGTGCCCAGCAGGGCGAGCCCGGCCAGAGTCGTGATGAAGGCAGCGGGGAAGGCCATGAACAGTGCCGCGAGGGTCACGCCGAAGACCCCGACGAGGATGTAGAAGACGCCCGCAGCAATGCCGGCGATCCAGCGTTTGGAGGGCTCTTCGTGGGCTTCCTTGCCGGTGCAGATGGCGGCTGTAATCGCCGCGATGTTGAACGCGTGGGAACCAAAGGGCGCCATGAGCAAGGAACCCAGCCCGGTGATGGACACAATCGGATTGGCACTCGTGCTGAAACCATCGTTGCGTAGCACCAGCATGCCAGGCATGTACTGGCCGGTCAGGGTGATCAGAAACAGCGGCAGCGCGACACTGAGCAAGGCATTGAGCGAGAACTCTGGCAGGGTGACCACGGGTGCCGCGAGTTGCAGCGCCAACCCCGACAAGTCGACACGCCCCTGAACCAACAGGAAGGCCAGTCCCAAGGCCAGAATGCCCACAACCGCGTAGCGTGCGGTAAGGCGTTTGAGCACGATGTAGGCAACAATTAGCAACCCGACCAGCATCGGGTCAAGGCTCATGCCGCTAAAAGCACCGATGCCGAACTGCAGCAGGATACCGGCCAGCAACCCAGCGGCCACACCCGGTGGGATCAGTCGGATGACTTTTTCGAAATAGCCGGATAAGCCCAGCAGCACGAAGGCAACGGCCGAGATCATGTAGGCACCCACCGCCTCGGCATAGGGGATGGTGGCCAGAGCGACGACCAGAAACGCCGCCGCAGGTGTCGACCAGGCGGTGATGATCGGTTCGCGGGAAACCCAGCTGAGGACCATCCCCGTAACGCCCACGCCAATCGACACGGACCACACCCACGAAGCCGTCAACTCAGGGCTCAGCCCAGCCACTTTGGCTGCCTGGAAGACCAGAATGAAGGTGCCGCCATAATTGACAATGACCGAGATCAGCCCGGCGACAATCGTCGGGATGAGATCGCTCAGACGCACAGGTGACTTGGATGCTGATGAAGGCATGGCTTTACTTTGCTCCTTGCTAAGCGAGGCGCTTGGCCTCGATGGGGATCGGTCAACGAACCCAACTCTGTTCAACGTTGCCCACCCAGCGACAGTTCGCCGAGCACAAAGGCAATCGCGATGGGCAGAGTCTACGGATAAACTGGCCTGCTTTTGTAGGCCGGTTTATTCGTATGGAGCAGACCGCATGGCGAAAACATTCGAGCTCGAAACGCTGAAGATACGACTCAACGAGGCCGAGTTTCAGAGGCTGGACCTGCATCAGCGGATTCAACGAGCCCTGCGCGCACTGATCCTCGATGGCGCCCTTGACGCTGGCCTGAAGCTGCCCGCGACCAGGGTCCTGGCCAAGACCCTCGGCGTTGCCCGCGACACGGTCGAGAACGCTTATGGGCAATTGCACCGTGATGGTTTCATCGTGCGGCGCGAGGGCTCCGGCAGCTACGTATCGGAGACGATTGGCGCCGAATTACGCGGGGCTGTACGCCGGCGCATGAAGCTGCACGACACCAAGCGCAGCGAGGCGACGCCAGGATCGGGCTTGAGCCGGCGCGGTCGGATGATTTTCGACAGTGGTGGCGTTACCGATCAACAGGTGGTCAAGGCCTTTGCCACAGGGCTGCCGGAAACCCGTACCTTTCCCACCGATATATGGGAACGCCTGCAACGCCAAGTCATGAAGGACTACCGGGATAACGTCCTGCTGCATGGCGACCCACAAGGCGCCGAGCCTCTGCGCAAGGCGATCGCCACCTACTTGAACCTCGAACGAGGGGCCACATGCTCCCCCAGCCAGATCCTCGTGTTGAGCAGCACTCGTCAAGCCCTGTTCCTGTGTGCCCAGTTGCTAGTGGACGTGGGCAAGCCGATCCTGCTGGAAAACCCGGGCTACTACGGTGCCAAGAAGGCCTTTGAAACGGCAGAGACCAAAGTCGTGCCCATTGACGTCGATGCGCTGGGCATACGCACGGACCTGCTGCAGGCTGACCGCAGCGGGGCCAATTGCGTCTATATCACGCCGTCGCACCAATACCCCACCGGGGCCACCTTACCGCTGGAGCGCCGACTCGAGCTGATCAACTGGGCGACCGAGCATGGCAAGTGGATCATTGAGGACGACTACGACAGCGAGTTTCACTACGACGGGCTGCCGATCGCGTGTGTGCAGGGCCTGGACAAATACCAGCGTACGATCTACCTCGGTACCTTCAGCAAAACGCTCTATCCGGGTTTGCGAATGGGCTACATGGTGCTACCTGTCGAGCTGGTCAAAGCCTTCACCTACGCGCGAAGCATCATGGACGGCCACACGCCACAGATCCTGCAACTGACCCTGGCGCGCTTTATGGAAGACGGCCACTACAACTCCCACGTCCGGGCCATGCGCAAACTCTACGCCGGACGCCGTGCAGTCATGCTCAATGCTATCGGCAAGCACCTGGACGGTATCGTCACGGCCTTATGCCCCCAAGGCGGGCTGCAGATTCCCTGCCTGCTGGCCGATGGCTGGTCGGAGGCAAAGACCATCCGCCAAGCTGCCAGCGCAGGCGTGCAACTGCCAGGCCTCAGTCGGCTGTATGCCGGCGAGGTGAAGCAACAAGGTTGGCTATTGGGGTACTCGTCCTTGACCGCCTATGAAATCGAAGCAGCCATGCTGCGGCTGGCCAATGCCCTGAGCAATCAATAGGACACCAACTGGCCTGCACAGATGCAGGTTTTTTTGCGCCGGATTGCGTAAGGGCCTGCAAGCCCGCCGACCAAGAAAGGCCCGCTGCGAGTAATCGCGCGGGCTTTGTGTGTTTCTAACGGCCGCGTAAAGCTGCCTCTCGTCGCTTGCCAGGTCGTGGCGCCGTGCAGGTCTTCCGATCTGTGCCTATGCTGGCTTCGTTAGTATCAAAATGTTCCAAGAGTCTTCTCTGTACCGTGCTTGCCAGGCCCTGAAGGCCGCAGCATCGAAAGGCACAACGGAATGTGCGCAAAACGGCTGATGAATAAATAGCGCAGTGATTCAGCTTCCTCCGGATAGGGAAATAGGTTTGTGCCGGTAAAAAAAATTCTTTGTGTTGTCGGGACGCGTCCCGAGGCCATCAAAATGGCCCCGGTCATTTTGGCCTTGAAAAAAGAGCGTTGGGCCGATGTGCGGGTTGTCGCCACGGCGCAGCACCGTCATTTACTGGATCAGTTGCTGGGCTTTTTCGGGATCGAGGCCGATATCGACTTGGACGTCATGCGGCCAAATCAAACTCTCACCACCCTGACGGCCCAGTTATTGCTCGACTTGGACGGCGTCCTGCTGGAGCAGCAGCCCGATGTGGTGCTGGTGCAAGGCGATACCACCACGGTGCTGGCGTGTGCCTTGGCGTGTTTTTATCACCGCATACCGCTGGGTCATGTTGAGGCCGGCCTGCGCACCTGGGATAAGCAATCGCCCTTTCCCGAAGAAGCCAACCGGGTCATGACCAGCGAATTGGCGCGATGGCACTTCGCGCCGACGCAAGGTGCCCGGCAAAACCTGCTGAAAGAGGGGGTCTGCAGTGCGAACATTTTCGTCACGGGCAATACGGTAATCGATGCGCTGCTTGCGACGGCCGCCCAGGCGCCGGAACTGGGCCAGGCGCTTGACCCGAGCAAGCGCCTGGTATTGGTGACGGCCCACCGTCGAGAGCATTTTGGCGAGCCGTTTCGCAACATTTGCCAAGCGCTGCGAACCCTGGCCGAGAACAACCCAGACGTTCAGTTTCTGTATCCCGTGCACCCGAATCCGAATATCCAGGCGGTTGCCCATGCATCCCTGGCGGGCATCGCGAACTTCAAGCTGTGTGCGCCCCTCGATTACGCGGCGTTCATCGCCGCCATGAAAGCAGCGTATTTCATCCTGACCGACTCGGGAGGCGTCCAGGAGGAAGCCCCTGCGTTGGGTAAGCCGGTGCTGGTGATGCGTGATGACACCGAGCGGCCGGAAGCGGTGGAGCAGGGTGGGGTGAAACTGGTTGGCGCGAACTGTGCGCGCATTGTTGAAGAGGCGCAGCGCCTGTTGGACGACGAGTCGGCCTATCGCGCCATGGCACGTGGTGTCTCGCCCTACGGCGATGGGCTGGCGGCCGGGCGCATCGTCACTGTCTTGCGCGAACACTTTACTTGAAGCGTCTGGTCTTCCTCTCGCCGTTGCCCTGGGACAGTTTTGCCCAGCGGCCGCACAAGTTTGTCGAGTGGGTTCACCGCCGCACGGGGGCGCCGGTGCTGTGGGTCGACCCTTACCCCACGCGACTGCCCCGGTGGAGTGATCTCAGGCATTCGCCGGCAGCCCCGGCGACGAATCCGTCTGCTGTTACGCCGTCGTGGCTTAGCGTGATCAACCCGGGTGGCTTGCCCATTGAGCCGATACCCGGTGCGAGCTGGGTGAACCGGTTTTTCTGGCGACAGGCGTTGCGCCGCATCGATGCGTTCACCCGCGACTCTCCAGCCTTGCTGGTGGTCGGCAAACCCTCGGCGCTTGCGCACTTGCTGTTGCGGCGGCTTCGTCACTGCTCGTCGTTGTACGATGCGATGGACGACTTCCCGGCGTTTTACACAGGGCTTTCGCGGTCTGCGCTGGCGCGCCGTGAGCGGCTGATTGCACAACAAGTGGACGTGATCTGGGCGTCCAGTTCCGGCCTCGACGCGCAGTGGCGGCGTTACCGACGTGATGTCCACCGGGTGTTCAACGGCCTCGACCTGTCGGCGATCTGCGCCGTGCAGCCCGCGCCGGCCGTGTCGGCAAGCAAGGTGTTCGGCTACGTCGGCACGATGGCTGCCTGGTTTGACTGGGACTGGGTCGTCGCGTTGGCCAAGGCTCGGCCGAACGATGAAATTCGTTTGATCGGGCCCGTCTTCGGGCCCTTGGGCGCGGGGCTGCCAGGCAATGTGGTGGTGTTGCCTGCGTGTGGCCATGGGGCTGCGTTGAACGCCATGGCGCAGTTCGATGTGGGGTTGATTCCCTTCAAGCAGACCGCGCTTACCGCGTCAGTCGACCCGATCAAATACTACGAATATCGCGCACTGGCCTTGCCGGTGATCTCGACCGATTTTGGCGAGATGCACGGGCGTAGTGACCTGCCGGGGGTTTTTATCAGCCACTCACGCACTGATCTCGCCGCGTTGGCCGAGGCCGCTCTGCAGTGTGAGCGCAATTGTGATCAAGCCCGTGCCTTTGCACTGCAACACTCATGGGAAGCGCGTTTTGATGCCGCCAAGCTTTATCCATAACTGTGACGTGATCGTCGTCAACTACAACGCCGGCCCGCTGATCGGTGACTGTGTGGCGTCGGCGCTGAGGGAAGGCGCCTTGCGTGTGATCGTGGTAGACAACGGTTCGAGCGACGGGAGCCTGGCGCACTTGGAGGTGTACGAGACCGATGCCCGCGTGAGCATCATCAGGAATAACCACAACAGTGGCTTTGCCGCGGCCTGCAACACCGGCGTGGGTGTTTCCGAGGCCGGCACATTGTTGTTCCTGAACCCCGATTGCGTGCTGATGCCGGGGGCGTTGGGGCACATGATGGATGCGCTGCACGGTGATCCTGGCGCGGGTATGGTGGGTGGGTTTTTGTGTAACCCCGACGGGTCTGAACAGCCGGGCGGACGGCGGGTGTTCCCCACGCCAAGGCGCGCGTTTGTGCGGGCGTTTGGCTTGTCCCGCCTGGACTGGCTGTTTCCCTCGTTATGCGCAGATTTCTTGTTGCATCGTGAGCCACTGCCCGACGGGCCGGTCGCGGTGGAGGCCATTTCCGGTGCCTGCATGCTGGTCAAGCGCGAGGTCCTGGCGCCCGTAGGCCTGTGGGACGAAGGCTATTTTCTGCACTGCGAAGATCTGGACTGGTGCATGCGTTTCAAACTCAAACAGTGGCGCGTGGTGTTTGTGCCCCAGGCGCGCGTCATGCACTGGCGGGGCGCGTGCAGCCGCAGCCGGCCGTTCTTTGTCGAGTGGCACAAACACCGGGGCATGGTGCGTTTTTACGAAACGTATTTCAGGGCGCAGTACCCCAAGGTGCTGTGGTGGTGGGTGGTGATGGGGGTGTGGCTGCGCTTCGGCATGGTCTCGACCTACCATGCGGTCAAGTTGACGCTGGCTCGACTGGGCGGTGGGCGTGCCTGAGGTCACGGTGGGTGTACTGGGGGCCAGCAGCTTGGTGGGGCGTCATGTGCTGGCGTTGCTTGAGCGCGAGCCGTGCAAGGTCATCGCGTTTTCACGGCAAGAACAGCACGGTAAGGACAGCGGCACGCTTCGTTGGCAACGTTTAGGCGAGATAGCGGAACCGGCGCCTGTGCAACCGATTGCGGTGTGGATCTGCGTGGCGCCGATCTGGGTGCTGCCGCAGTATTTTGCGCTGTTGCAGGCCTGCGGTGCGCGCAAAGTCATCGCCCTTTCATCCACCAGTTGTTTTACCAAAAGCCACTCCGATGACTTGCAAGAGCAGCGCCTGGCCAGCCAGTTGCGCGACGCCGAGGTTCGGCTTGAAGACTGGGCGCTGCATCATCAGGTCCATTGGGGCGTCCTGCGCCCCACGTTGATCTACGGCGACGGGCGCGACAAAAACATCGCCGAGATCGCCCGGGTTATCCGCCGTTTCGGTTTTTTCCCGCTGTTTGGCCGGGCGGTGGGGTTGCGCCAACCCGTGCATGCCGAGGATGTGGCGATGGCCTGTGTGCGTGCAATGCAGGCGCCTCAGGTTTGCCGTCATGCCTATAACCTTTCAGGCGGGGAGACACTGGCCTACCGAGACATGGTGGCCCGCGTGTTCAGCGCACAGAACCGGCGCCCGCGCTTGCTCACGGTGCCGCTCTGGGTATTTCGAATTGCCGTGCCGCTGCTGCGCTGCCTGCCGCGCTATCGCCAGTGGTCGGCGGCAATGGCGCAGCGCATGAACCAGGATTTGGTTTTCGATCATGGGGATGCAGCCCGGGACCTCGGCTTTGCGCCCAGGGCTTTTGTGCTGTCGAAACAGGACTTGGGTTAGTCACTCATGCTCATGGGGCACCCACGGGCCCCACTTGGCCTCATACAGCGCCTTGTTGCGTTCAAACAGCGCACGGCGCTCGCCCTGGTGCATGAGTTTGAACGACGCCGACAGGTGGTGATGGATAAACACATCATGCGCGCAGGCGTTGATCAACCCGGCCTGTTCGACACGCCGGCAGTAGTCGTCATCCTCGAAGAAGCCCCGCCCATAGATCTCATCCAGCGGGCCGATGCGCGTGTAGGTACTGCGCGGCATCATCACGCAGAAGAATGCCAGGGTCGGCAGCCGGACTAACTCACCCAGGTGCCGGCAGGTATAGCGTCGGGCCGCTTGCGGCATGTCCGCGGGGCTGGCGTAGCCGATGTCGACCTTGGCCTGATTGCCGATGTTATTGGTCACCGGGCCGATCAGGCCGAGCTCAGGGTTGCGTTGCAAATGCCGTTGCAAGGTACTCGCCCACCCCGACGTCACCTGCGTGTCGTTGTTGAGCAGCACCAGGTAATCGCCCGTGGCAACCGCCAGGCCTTGATTGTTTGCGGCGGCGAAACCACGGTTGTCGGGGTTGAAAATCACGGTCTGCCCGCTGCCGGCAGCCCATTCGGAGAGCCATTGAGCACTGCCATCACTGGACGCGTTGTCCACCACAATGATCTCCAGCGCGGGCGATTCGTGGTTTCGCGCCAGGCTGTCCAGGCAGGCGCGTGTCAGCGCCAGGTTGTTGTAGGTCACCACGATGACACTGGTCCGGGGCGCGTGCTTGCGAATTTCGGCCAGGGCCATCAGTGCATCGGCGCGGTGTGCCCAGGTTTGTTGGGCGGCGAACGCCTGTCGTTGTGCAACCTGTTCGGTGGTTGATGGCGCCAGCGCCTGGGCGACGGCGGCAATAAACCCTGGGGTGTCGGATGCGATCTGCACCTGTGCGCCAAACTGCTGCATTTCCGGCAGGTCCACCGCGACCACTGGTTTCCCGGCGCTCAGGTACTCATAGACCTTGACCGGGTTGGTGGCGAGCGTCAGCGGCGTCACCTTGAACGGCACGATACACAGGTCGAAACCGTGCAGGTAATAAGGCAGTTCGGCATAGGGCACTTCGTCGATGAACTCGACGTTCGGGCAGCCGCGCAATCGAGCCCTAACGCCTGCCGTATCGGCGCCGATCAATAGCACCACATGCTGGGGAAAGGCCTTGGCGATCTGGATCACCAACGCGTGGTCGAACCAATCGGCGATGGCGCCGTAATAACCGATCACCGAGCGCTGCAACCGGTCACGGTAGATCGACGCCGGGGCGTTGCAGAACTGGCTGAAATCCGCAGCGTTGCGCAGCACGGCGCTGGGTCTGTCACGCTGTTGCGGCCATTGCTGGGCCAGCCAGTCGGAGGTGAATAGGCGCACGTCGGCGTCGCGGACCAAGCGCTGCTCAAGCTCCAGGATGTGCGCAGCGTTGTTGCCGAAGCCTTGGTGATGGTCCATGCAGTCGTAGATCAATCGACTGTCGGGCAGTTCAGCGGCGACGTCACACCAGAAGGGGTGTTGCACCAGGGAAATCACCCGTGCACAGCCGGCCCAGAGCAGCACCTCGCCGATACTGTGGCGCAACTGTTGTACCTGCGCGGTGCTCGGCGCTGCGGCGTAGATGAGCGGTGCGCCGCGTACGCACAGGTGGACCTGGAACACCCGATGCTCCTGGTCCAGCGCCTCAAGCTCAAAGCCTGAGTGGCGGGCGTCTACCAGAGATGTCGAAACGTAGATGACCCGGCGTCCCGCAGCGACCAGCGCGAGGGCCAGTTGTTGAGGGCGTTGGTGCCTGAAGTCCCAGTCGATAGCGCCCCAGATAATGTAGTCCGCCAGCCCGGCCTGCTGCGGTTGCGGAGCCGGTGAAGGGCTGACGAAACCGTGCGCGGGCTTCAGGGCGCCGCGCAGTGCGCGTACCGCCCGGAGCACTACCCGTCGGTAAAGCGCGGCGAGCAGTTTTTTCACCCCGGCCGGCAATGGCAGCCGATGGTAGGCCACGCGCCAGCGGTTCCAGCGCGAGGGACGCCGATCGGTCAGCATAGGGGAGGGCCGCCTTATCCGGACGTTCGCGGTGAGGCGGCGACGATCACGAAGTCGCTTTTCAGCGTGTCGGATTCGATCAAGCCATCTTCGATGTCGAACAGCATTTGCAGCACCCGTAACGACTGTGGGTTGTCTTCCTTGAAGTTGCCGGCGATGCCGTGCATCAGGAACTGCAGCAGCGAGCCGCCACAGCGGTTCAGCGCCCGAATATCAAAGTGCTCCCCCACCACGCGCAGGATATCCGCCGAACGCACGGCTTCCGAGGGGTCGACTTTGACCACGTCGGCAGGGTCGGGCAATGGCACCACTTGTTGCACCTGACCGTATGAGCCCTGCACGAACGAGCGGCGAAACTGCTCGGGAATCAAGCCGAACGCATGGCTGATGGCGGCACGTTGCTGCGCATCAAAGGCGAAATGGTTGGCCCCGACGTATTCATTGAAGAACAGCCAGCCGCCGGGTTTCAGGCTGCGGGCCACCCGCTGGCAGACCACCTCCAGCTCCCGGATATGGTGCAGCGAACCATTGAACCAGACCGCATCATAGTGATGGGCGGGCAGATCGGTCTTTTCGATATCGCACAACGAGTAATGGATCGTCGACGCCCCCATCGCCAGCGCTTCGGCCCTGGCGGCGTCGAGCGCGCCGGGTGCGATGTCCATAGCGTCGCAGTGCTCGAACGCATTGAGCCGGTAGAGCTCGCGCTCCAAGGTGCCGGTGCCACAGCCGATACTGAGCATCCGCGCGCCTTGCACCCGATCGCCCAGGAACTCTTTGAGGCAGTACTGCACCCAGCCGGGGTGGCCGCTGCCGGCTGTTGCCTTGTGCTGATGGCGCCGCTGTACGGCCGGGACGGCGAGCCAGTACACATCCGCCGAAAAGGCGTCGGAACCGGCCATGTTTTCCGACCAGTGATCGGCCGTGACTTGCTTGTCGGCGCTCATCTCTCCCAGCTTGCCGCTGAGCTTGCTCATGATTCGCTTGAACACGGTGTCCTCCTTGGGTTGGTCAGTGCGTACCCGGTTGTCGCTGCGGCTACGGACGTGTCCATGCCCCCCACTTGCTTTCAAAATACGCTTGGTTTTTGTCCCACAGCGCCTGGTATTCACCGCTGGCAATCAGCTTCTTGAAGGAGGCCTGGCCAACGTGATGGATGAAGGCATCTTCTGCGCACACAGTCCTCAAGCCCGCCGCCTGGATACGCCGGCTGTAGTCGTCGTCCTCGAACATGCCGATGCCGAACGCCTCGTCCAGCCAGCCGATGCGCTCGAACACGTCGCGGCGCATCGCCACGCAGAACATGGCAAGCATGCTGATATCGAAGGTGCGGCCACGGTGCTGGGCGATGTGGCGGTCGGCGAAGGCCTCCATGTTGGCGATGTCAACGTAGTCGACGCTGATCTTCGCTTCGTTGCCCACCGAGTTGGTCATCGGGCCGACCAGGCCGATCTGCGGGTCTTGCAGGTGCTTGAGCAGCGGGTCGACCCAGCCCTTGGGCACCACGGTGTCGTTGTTGAGCAGCACCAGGTAGTCACCGGTCGCCAATTTGAGCCCCTGGTTATTGGCCGCGGCGAAGCCCAGGTTGCGGTCATTGAGTACCAAGGTAATGTTGGCGTGGGTGCGGCCCAGGTAACGCAGGTAGTTGCCGGTATCGTCCGAAGACGCGTTGTCGACGATGATCAACTCGTAATTGGGGTAGGTGGTATTGCGCAGCAGGCTCTTGATGCAGGCTTGGGTCAGCTCGACATTGTTGTAAGTGACGACCACGATCGACACTTTCGGATGCAACGCCGTCAGGGCGCTGAGGTTGGCGTCGAAGCGGTTGCGCCAGTCATTGGCGCTGGCGAGTGCCACGCGCTCGGTGGCGACCGCGAGATTGGTTTCGCTCAGGGCGCGCTCGATCTGTTCGATGAACGCCTGGGGCCCATCGGCGAAATACACGTAGTCGTCGTAGAGCTTCATTTCTTCCAGCGGCACCGATACCACTGGTTTGCCCGCGCTGATGAACTCGTAGAACTTCACCGGATCGACCGCGTGGGTCACGTTATACAGCCGGAACGGGATCAGGCAGACATTGAAGTGGTACAGGTACAACGGCATCTGGGCATAGGGCTTTCTGCCCAGCAGTTGCACATTGGGCAGGCGGTCCAGGCCGGCCAGGTCCTTGACGAAGATGTCGCCGATCAGCACGAAATTCCAGTCTGGGCGCTGCTGGGCGATGGTGGCTATCAGCTTGAGGTCTACCCATTCGGCCAGGCCCCCGTAAAAGCCGATCAAGGGCCGTGGGGTATCCGACAGCAGGCTGTTGGGGACGCAGTTGCGCTCAAAGAATTGGAAATCCACGCCATTGCGCAAGAGCAGGCAGTTGCTGCTCGCCGTGGCCCATTTGTCGTGCAGCAAGGCGGCGGTGACCGTCACCAGGTCGGCGTCGCGAACCAGGCTTTGCTCTTCCTCCAGCAGCACCTCGCCGATACCCGGAAAGCCCACCCAGTCATCCATGCAGTCGTATTGGATTTTCCAGCCATGCTCGCGGCGCAACTGCGCGGCGAGTGGGGCCCAGAAGGCCAGGTGGACAACCGACACTGCGGTCTTTATGCGCAGGTCCTTGGCCAGTTGCTCGATCGCCGTTGAATAGGCCTGCAGGTTTGCCTCCCCCAGGCGCTGGTTGTAGCAGTCCACGAACGCATGGCGCTGTAGCGCAATTTCGAAGACGCCGGGCGCCACTTCAAGGCTGCTGTAGGCGTGGCCGGGCTCGGCACTGCGCGAGGGCAGGATGTAGAACACACGGTAGCCATGCCGGGCGAACTGGCTCATCAACTGCTGGGGGCGCTGGAAGCGCGCGGCCCAGTCGATATTGGCGAAGCAGAGGATATCGAAGCGGTTCTCTGTCGGTGCGTCGCCAGGCGATGACGACCCACGGCTTGTCGACGGGGTGTCGAGGGGAGCACTGCCCTGGTGCAGGAAGTCGAGGGTCTCGGCGTCCGTGTGCAGGGATCGGTACCGCACCCAATGGAGCAATGCGCGCAACGGCTTGGTGATCCGCCAGGACCGCGTGTTTTTCAACATGGCGATATAGGCAATCGCCGCGTCGCGCTGTCGGTTGGCCGCATCGCGCTCAACGCGCATGCGGTCATGCTCAAGCGTGGCCAGGGTGTCCTTATCCATGTCGTGATCCTTCACGGGTGCGTTACGTTGTTTTGCTCGCCATACGCGTGCAGTGGCGTCTGGTCGCCGGCGGGCCACATCGAGCTGCTGGAGCCGGGGCGGTAGAACGTGACGGTCACACTGCGCCGGGAGGATTGGCAACCGTCCACCACCCGTGAAACGGCATGCCAGGAATTGTCCGAGCGCACCAGAATGGCCGAGTTGCCGATCACCGGGATCACTTGCGCGACGACATCGGTGGGGGCGCCAGAACC
Source organism: Pseudomonas sp. S35 (assembly GCF_009866765.1). Classification (NCBI taxonomy): domain Bacteria; kingdom Pseudomonadati; phylum Pseudomonadota; class Gammaproteobacteria; order Pseudomonadales; family Pseudomonadaceae; genus Pseudomonas; species Pseudomonas sp. S35. Next base: position 4,491,178 of record NZ_CP019431.1, on the reverse strand, counting down.
GAGGATTTGCAGGCAGCCGCCCTCGGCCGGGTTCCACGTCTGGTTGAAATACAGGATGTGCGTGACCAGCTTGTCGCCCAGGTCCGGATGAGGCCCCAAGTTGGCGCCGGGGCCGTAATGGAACACGTTGACCTCCATGGGCACCTGGGTCAAATCCACCCCGGTCAGCGCTGACATCGCCTCGCGGTAGTGCGGTGAACGCAGGCTGTCGGTCAATGCCTGCCATTCGCGGCTTAACGCCTCGGGGTGGACCACTTCGTGGCTGCCCATGGCGATCAATTGCCGCGCCTCGTACTCGTAGTCCTTCGCCCCGCCGTAGCCGGAGACCGTCTTGAAGTGATCATGCGGGTAGGTTTCGGCCAGCGCCCTGGCATCTTGCGGGGCGTACAGCTCTGCGATCTCGGCCCAGGCGTACGGGGCGGTTTCCAAGCGATGGGCAGTCAGTTTGCTCAGGTCAATCATGTCGAAGGGCTCCCAGCCATTTCTGCAAAGTACGGCGCGCATGGCGCAACGGCGCGGTCAGCTTGAAAGAGTTGGATTGATACAGCTTTTCAAGCACCTGTTGATGGTGCTCGTGTTCGGTTTGCCGGTCGGCGGCCTGGCATTGCATCTCTGAATAGAGCGCTTCGAGAGCGCCAGGCAAGGCCTGCCAGTAACGGTTGAGGGCGGGCGCGGTAGGCCTGCGCCCTTCGCGGATCAGCTCTGCCACCCGGTCCCAGTGGGCGTCGACCTGCTCTATGGCTGAGGCGGTGACGGCCGATATCGGCTGCTTGCCCAACTGCGCGCGAAACCACTGCGGGTCTATCGCCTGGTCCCGGCGCAATTGGAAGATCCGCCCATAGCTGGGCAGCGCGGTGTATTTGCCGGTGCCCAGGTCTGCCGAGCAGAAGATCGGCACCCCAAACACCAGCGAGCTGATCGCCAAGTGGTAGCTGTGCCCGATCACGCCTTCGGCATGGGCGAGCACCTCGGCCAGCAGCAGGGGGTTGGGCCAATAGGGTAGGCACCGTGAACGCTCCAGATCATCGCCCAGCACGGCGGGGTGATCGCCGAGCACTGGCCCGATGGGCAGCAGCAACAGCTGCAAGTCCTCGAATAGACCGGCATGGGTTCGCCACAGCGCCAGGAAACTGTCCAACCCCCACATGGCATGTACCACCAGGTAAGGCTTGGTCAGGTCGGCGCTAGCACGTAATGCCAGGAATTGGGCTGACGGTGAGTGGGGGTCGAGCAGCCGTGGAAGGCCGAAGGCGGTGTCGGGCAGCACTTGCACCGGGGCCGTTTGCGACACACCGACCAGGGCCGCCTGCGACAGCGCATCCCGAACCCTGATGTGGGGGCTGTGATCCAGGGTCAGCTTCACCAGCGGCGCGGCCCAGGGCGGGATGTCGTTGCAATGCATGCCTGGCGCGTTCCAGATCAGCGGGACGCCGTGTTGCAACGCGATCAGTGCCGGCGTCAGCCAGTAGCCGGTGGGGTGATGAATGGAGGCGTCCGGCGGGTAATAACCGGTGGCTACGACCTTATCGAAGCGAATGATGAAGCCCCCGCCGATCAGCACCCCGTCCAACTGGCTGGCGATGTCCGGCAACCGGGTCACTGACGTGACCTCATACGGCCATTCAGGCACGGTTTTGCCATGATAGGAAAACCGGTGAAGCGTTATCGGCCCCAATCGCCGGGTCAGCTCCGCCTCGGCAAGGATGGGGAACAACAGGTCGCCATAATTGGCGACATCGAACGTGCCGAATATCCCGACCTGCCATGCTCGACTCATTGCAGCTCCCCGGATTGGATCGTTTGAGCGCCAGGGCTGGCTTCTATTCCCAGGTCGACGAAACCCAGGAAGTCCTTGGTGCCAGGCAAGGTGTCGAAGGCCAAGAGCGCCACCTGTTTCTCGATCAACTGCGCAGTCTCTTCAGTGTGGCCGTTCATCAGTTTGAGGGTGATGTGGTACTTGCCCGCCGCGAGGCTGGCCGGGAAGCGGACGCTAATCGTCGCTCTGCGCCAGCCGTCTTGCGCCCCCTCCATGTGCAGCGGCAGATTCGCCCCGCCGATCACCAGCAGCCGCGCTTCCTGGATCGTCACGCTGATGGTCGGCAGTTCGATGGTGTCGCGCACTCGGGTTTCGATGCGCAACTCGATGGTCTCGCCATACACAAAGCTCGAATACAGGCTGCCGGTGTTGGTAAAGCAGGCCGCAACAATATGGCCCTCATCCGTGCCAAAAGCGATACCGCCCTGTTTGGCCAGAAACGCCTTGGGGGCAACCGGCACCGTGCCGCCGCTGGCCCAACGGCGCTGCTCGTCACGCATTTCGAGCAGGTAGAGTTCGGCCATTTCTTCGGGAGAACCGCTGGCGCGCACCTTGCCTTCACGCAGGTAGATGACCCGATTGCAAAAGCGCTTGACCATGCCCATGTCATGGGACACGAACAACAGCGTAGTGCCTTGTTGGGTCAGCGCCTCCAGACGGTTGAGGCATTTGAACTGAAAGGACGCGTCCCCCACCGCCAGGGCTTCGTCGACGATCAGGATGTCCGGTTGCACGCACACCGCCACCGCGAAGGCCAGCCGCACCAGCATGCCGCTTGAGTAGGTCTTGGTCGGCTGGTCGATAAAGTCGCCAATATTGGCGAAGTCGGTGATTTCGGTGAAACGGGCTTCGATTTCGGCATGGCTCAGCCCCAGCACGGCCCCGTTCATGTAGACGTTTTCGCGTCCGGTGAATTCGTGATTGAAGCCCGAACCCAACTCCAGCAACGCAGCGACCCGCCCATGGCTCTGAATGCTGCCGGACGTGGCGCTCAGCGTGCCGCAGATCAGTTGCAGCAGTGTCGACTTGCCGCTGCCGTTGCGGCCGATGATGCCGACGGTTTCGCCTTTGCGCAGTTCCAGCGACACGTCCTGGAGTGCCCAGAACTCCCGGTAGAAATGCTTTTTGCCACGGGACAGCATCTGCCACAGGCGATCCCTGGGCGTGTCGTAGATGTGATAGCTCTTACTCAGGTGGGCCGTTTGCACGGCAATGTCAGAGCACATCGGCAAATCCTTTGCGGGTTTTCTGGAACCAGGTGAACCCCAGCCACGCGACGCCACTGGCAACCAGCAGGCCGCAGGCCCAGGTGAAGGGGTCTGGCACGATGCCCCAAAACAGCACGTCCCGGGTCTGCTCGACCACCCGTGTCAGCGGGTTGAGGTGCAGCAGGCCCTGGTAGGCCTCAGGGAAGGCGCTGGTCGGGTAGAAAATCGCCGAGACAAACATCAAGGCCGTCGTCAGCACGCCGACCATCTGGCCGACATCGCGCAGGTAAACCCCCAGCGAGGCCAGCAGCCATGCGATGCCCAAAGTAAACAGCACCAGTGGCAACAGCACCAGGGGCAAGAGCAGGCTGGTCAACGGAGGCAGGCCGAAAAACACCAAGTGGAACACCAGCCAGATCACCAGGCTGGCCCCGGTATGGAACAACACCGCGCCCAGCGTCACCCACGGCAGGATTTCCAGGGGGAACATGACTTTCTTGACGTAGTTGGCGTTGGAGATGATCAGCGCCGGCGCACGGCTCACGCATTCGGAAAACACGTTGAACACCAGCAGGCCGGCAAACACCAGCAACGCGAACTCCGTTCTGGAGCCGCTGCCTTGGGGCCAACGCAGCTTGAACATCATGCTGAACACGAAGGTGTACACCAGCAACATGAAGAGCGGGTTCAGGAACGACCACAACAACCCCATGATGGAGCCGCGATACCGACCAATTACCTCCCGCTGGACCATGGATACCAACAGTTCTCTATGTCGCCACGGACTGGAAAACATTCCGGCCTGTGTGTTTGCTTGACTCATCCAACGATTCCCATGGCCAGTGCAGTGCGGTCATGAGTCTAGTCAGGAATTGCCGTCTCGCTATAAGTGTTTCAAGGATTATTCAATGGCGGGAATATCGGGCCGGTTTAAAGTGCCAGCCATGTTGACTGGCACACCGTAATTGCGAGCAATCACCAGCGATAGGTCACCGAACTGACCAACTGCCGCTCATCGCCATAGCGGCAAATCGCAAACTCGCAGTAGGTGTAGCGCTTATTGGTGACGTTATTGGCGTTAAGCGCGACCTCCCAATTGGGGTCGATTTCGTAACTGGCACGGGCGTCGTACAGCGTGTAAGCCGGCATTGAAGACGGCACGCCAGATGCCTGCGTGGTGCCCTTGTAACGAGCGCCGCCGCCGATGCGCAGTTGCGGCACGCCCAGCGCGGCCAGGCGGTAATCGGCCCAGAGGGCGGCCTGGTGATAGGGCGTGTCTTCGCTGCGCTGGCCGATTTCGCTGGCGATGTCGCTCTTTGTGATGCGTGCGTCGATGTAGGCGTAAGACGCGATCAGACTGAGGTTGGGGGTGACTTCGGTCTTGGCTTCCAGTTCAAACCCACGCGAGCGCACCTCGCCGACCTGGACCGAGTAGCTGCTATCGGTGCGGTCCTGGCTCAACACGTTGCGCTGTTCCAACTGGTACACCGCCGCACTCAGCAGTGTGGCGCTGCCTTCGGGTTGATAGCGGATACCGATCTCATATTGCTTGCCCTCGGTGGGCACAAAGCTTTGCTCTGCCTTGTTGGCGCCGGCCACCGGGAAGAACGATTCGCTGTAGCTGATGTAGGGCGCCAGGCCGTTGTCGGCCTTGTACACCAGGCCCGCGCGCCAGGTGGTGGCTTCATCGCTTTTGCCGCTGTCGGCGCCATTGCGAAACAGTTCGGTGTGCTGGTCCGCCCAATCATGACGGCCACCGAGCAGCAGTATCCAACGTTCGTCGAACTTGATCTGGTCCTGGAAGTAGATGCCTTTTTGCAGGGTATCGATCTGCGAGCCACGGTCGGTTGCGGGGTTCTTATTCACCACCACCGGCTGGCCATATTGGTAGGTCGCCAGGTTCAGCGACGGTGCGTTGCCACGGAAGTTGTGCGAATCGTAACTGGTGTCGTAGCCATCGAAACCCAGCAGGAAGGTGTGCTGCCAGTCGCCGAACTGCCATTTGCTCTCGATATTGGTGTCGCTGGCCAGGCCTCGCGAGCGTTCCTGGCGGTCGCTGTATTGGCGTCGCAGCAGGCCGGTGGTTTGTGCGGTGCCGATGTTGGTGCCGGCGATGTTGACTTGCAGGTAACGCCAGGTCACATCCGACTGGTAGTAACGCAGCTTGTTGCTGATGCGCGTGTGTTCATCGAAGCGATGTTCGAACTCATAGCCCAGCGCCGACATCTCGCCGTTCATTTCGTCGTAGTCCGGCTCGCCGATAAAGTCGTGGCGGCCGATCTGGAACCTGCCGCTGCCCACACCTTTGGTCAATTGATAGGGCAGGGGCGCGGAGAAGCCGGTTTCGGTCTTCTGGTAGAACGACAGCAAGGTCAGCGAGGTGTCGTCATCCGGCCGCCAGGTCAGGGCCGGGGCGACGTAGACCTTATCGTTCTGGATATGGTCGGCCGCGGTATCGCTCTTGCGGTCGAGCAGGGTCAGGCGGTAGCTCAAGGTATCGCTGTCGCCCAACGGGCCGGTGAAGTCGGCGGACAGTTGCTTGCGGTTGTTCTGCCCGGCTTGCAGGTTGACCTCGTGGTAAGGCGTCTGGCTCGGGCGTTTGCTCACCGTGTTGATCAGGCCGCCCGGCGACAGCTGCCCGTACAGCACCGACGCCGCGCCGCGAATCACTTCGGCGCGCTCCAGGCCATAGGGTTCCTGCACGCCATCGTAGGAATTGTTTTGCAGGCGCAGGCCATCACGCAGGGAGCCACCGGTGGCGGATTCCACATCGAAACCGCGAATGCGGAAGCGGTCCGAGGTGCGGTTGAAACTGGTCGGTTGGCTGGTGAAGCCCGGGGTCAGGTCCAGGCTTTGCGACAGGGTTTCCGATTGCCGGTCGCGGATCTCGTCGCTGGTGACCACAGACAGCGATTGCGGGGTTTCGATGATCGGTGTATCGGTCTTGGTCGCGCTGAGGTTGCGCGTGGCCACGTAGCCCTTGACGTGCTCGGTGCTGCTTTCTTCGCTTAGAGCGTTGATCGAGGTCGGACCCAATTCCAGCGAACCGCTGGTGTTGGCCGGCACCAGCACATACCCGTTGGCGCCTTGCACCGCTTGCAAGCCACTGCCACGCAGCAAGTGGGCAAAGCCCAGGCTGATCGGGAAATCGCCTTGCAAGCCGGCGGTGCTCACACCGGCGACGGCTTTGCTGTCGAACAACAGCGCTACATGGGCCTGCTGCGCGAACAGGTTAAGCGCCGGACCCAGCGGGCCGGCAGCGATGGCATACCGCGCCGCCTCTTGTGCGGCCACCGGACTGCACAGGCCCAGGCTCAGTGCAGCGAGGCTGGCCAGGTTGATTGCCAGGGCGAGGGGCAGGGGAGAACGCTTGAGGTGGCGCGGCATGGAAGAATTCCTGTTATTGAGGTGCTTTCTTCCTTGACGGGGCAGTGTTGAAAAGCGGAACCCGGCACGCGAGATTATTTTTCGTGACGCTCAATCTGCAACCACAACGGGCTGAACGAACGGACACGCACCGGCAGGCCATCGGCAATCAACTGCAGGGCGCGACGCGGGTTATCCAGCGGCAATACGGCGGACACGCGCAGGTCGGCCAATTGCTCACGATTGAACTGCACATGGCCGCCGTACTGGCGCGCCAACTCATCCAACACTTCCGGCAGCGGTCGGTCCTGCACCACCAACTGGTGGTGTTCCCAGGCGTCGTTGGCGGTACGCGGATCGACCTTGCCCAGCAACTTCACCGCGTGGGGCGTGATGCGCGCCTGCTCGCCGGCACTGACGTTCACGACGTTGTGATGGCCAGCATCGGTGGCGGCGACAGTCGATTCGAGCATGGTCAGCAGCGTGCCCGGCGTTTCGCGCTTGACCGTGAAACGCGTGCCAAGGGCGCGCATCTGGCCATCGTCGGTCACCACGGTGAATGGCCGCGTGGCGTCGTGGGCCACCTGCACCAGTATTTCGCCGCGCAGCAAGCGCACCTGGCGTTGCTGGCCGTTGAAGGTCAGGTCCACGGCGCTGTTGCCGCTGAGGGTCAGTTGCGAACCGTCCTCCAGGTTGACCCGCTGCCAGACCGTCGGGGCGGTGCGTTGGTCGGCCAGCAGGTAACTGGGCGGGTACGCCCGCAACGCCAGGGCAATCGGCAACGCCACAAGCAGGCCCAATAACACCCGACCGGTCGGGTTGCGCCGGCGCACCCGGGCCGCTTCCAGCGCGGCCTGCGCCGGTGCCTGTTGCGGGCGCAACGCCTGCAAGCGCCCGACAAACCCCTGTAAGCGCTCAAATGCTGCCGCGTGCTGAGGGTCGGCTGTTTTCCAGCGGTCGAATTGCTGCTGCTCGCGCTCGCTGAGGTGGCCCTCATTCAGGCGAATCACCCAGTTCGCGGCCTGTTGGTCGAGGTCGGCGCTCATACGTCCAGCGCGTGGTTGCAGTGCAGCAGGGCATTCATCAGGTGCTTGCGCACCATGCGCTCGGAAATCCCCAGGCGGCTGGCGATGTCGCTCTGGCGCAGGCCTTCGAGGAAGTACAGCAAAAACGCCTGCCGCGCATTCAGGGCCAGGCCGTCGAGGACGAAGGCGATTTGCTCCAGCGCCTCGAGGGTGACCAAGATCTGTTCCGGCGATTGCTGGCATTGCTCCATCATTTCGATGGTCAGCGCCAGTTCGCGCAGGTAGGCGTCTTCCAGTTGACGGCGGCGTGCACGGTCGATGATCAAGTGGCGCGCGGTGGTCGTGAGGAACGCCCGAGGTTCACGCAGGGCGCCGAGGGCGTCGCGGGACGTGAGGATGCGTACAAAGGTGTCGTGGGAAAGGTCCGCAGCGTTCTGTGGGCAACCCAACTTTTTTCGCAGCCAGCCGAACAACCAGCCATGGTGCTCGGTGTAGAGCACATGGACGGCCTGGTTCAAGGGGAGGTCGCTGGCCGACATGGAAGGGTACGTCTGCGGATAAGAATTATTCGCAAGATTAGCGGTGTGCCATCAGCGAAAGCAAGCGTGGCCCGCGTTGATTGTGTATTTAGGCCTTCGGGTTGGATAAAAGGGGAGTGATGGACGCGGCAATATCCCAGCTCAGCATGAGCTGGCTGATCGCGGCATCTACGGTTGCGGTGTGCATGCCGTCACGCGCCAGGATGGAAACCCCCTGCAGGAAACTGTCAAACACCGTCGCCATGACGACCGGCTGGGTATGCGCTGGCAGTTGCCCCAGGCGCACTGCCCGCTCCACACACGCCACGATCCCGGCTCGCGTGCGCAACCGTGATTGGGTCAGCGCATCGGCCACCCGTGCGTTCTCCGGGCTTGGCGCGCTCATCACGCCCAGCGCCACCATGCAGCCTTTGGGATGGCCGTCTTCACACTGCATGCGCGCCGATTGGCGCAGCGCGGTCTCGATAGCCTGACGCGGTAGCAGGGTTTCATCCCACAAGCATTCGGTGACTTGGGCGTAGGTGGCCAGGTAGCGCTGAACGCATTCGTCGAACAACGCTTCTTTGGAGCCGAAGGCCGCGTAAAAACTCGGCGCGGAGATGCCGCCGCCCAAGCCTGCCTTGAGCTGGGCGAGGGAGGTGGCGTCATAACCGTGCTGCCAGAACAGGTGCAGGGCCTGTTCCACGGCGTGTTCACGGTCGAAATTACGGGGGCGGCCCATTTGTGCCATGTCAGGTCTCCAGTGGCAGAGCGAGATAAATACTAGTCGATACATAAGTTATTGACAATGCAGGGCGGCCGCCCGCAACATTTGTATCGATCAGTATTTAAGTCTGCTTCCAAGGAGCTTCCCGTGACGCCTTCACTCACTTTATCGGCCTCGTCCGAGCGCTTGCCTATCGGCGCCTTGCTCGCCTTGGCCATGACCGGTTTCATCTGCATCGTCACCGAGACCCTGCCCGCCGGCCTGTTGCCGTTGATCAGCGAAGGGCTGGCGATTTCGCCGTCCATGGCCGGGCAGATGGTCACGGCCTATGCATTGGGTTCGGTGCTGGCGGTGATTCCCATGACCATCGCCATCCGTGGCTGGCGTCGGCGCAATGTGTTGCTGCTGACCATCGTCGGTTTCCTGCTGTTCAACTCCATCACTGCGTTGTCATCCCATTACGGGGTAACGCTGGTGGCGCGTTTTTTTGCCGGTGTCGCGGCGGGGTTGGCCTGGAGCCTGTTGGCCGGCTATGCGCGGCGCATGGTCGCGCCCCATCAACAGGGCAGGGCGCTGGCACTGGCGATGGTCGGCACGCCGATTGCGCTGTCGCTGGGCGTACCGCTGGGTACTTGGCTGGGCGGGCTGGTGGGATGGCGCACTGCGTTTGGCCTGATGTCGGGGCTGACGGTGGTGTTGATCGCCTGGGTGCTGGTGCAAGTGCCGGACTATGCACCGCAACCTGCGCATCAACGCGTGTCCCTGGGCAAGGTGCTGACCACGCCTGGCGTGCGCCCGGTACTGGCGGTGGTGATCAGTTGGATGCTGGCGCACAACATTCTGTACACCTACATCGCCCCCTTCGTGGCGCCGGCGGGGTTGGCGGAGCACGTCGACCTGGTGCTGCTGGTGTTTGGCATCGCAGCGTTGGCGGGGATCTGGGTCACCGCCAGGCTGGTCGAGCCGTTGCTGCGCAAGACCGTGCTGGTGAGCCTGGCGGCCTTTGCGCTGGTCTGCGTGGTGTTTGGCTGGCTGGGCTCAGTCGCTGAGGTGATCTATTGCGGCGTTGCCGTCTGGGGCCTGAGCTTCGGCGGCGCCGCGACCTTGCTGCAAACCGCGCTGGCGGATGCGGCGGGCGAGGGCGCGGATGTGGCGCTGTCGCTGAATGTGGTGGCCTGGAACAGTGCGATCGCCGGCAGCGGCGTAGTGGGCGGGGTGCTGCTGGACAGCTGGGGCGTGGCGTCGTTTCCGTGGGCGATGCTCGTGCTGATTGGCGTATCGCTGATGATTGCCTGGGGCGCCCGTGCCCATGGTTTCAAACCGGGCGCGCGCAGCGCGAAAAATCCTGCGATGGTTGGGCACTAATCTCACAAATTCAGGTCAATAAATCCTTGAATATCATTCACTTGGCTCCGTTCGCGGAGCCTGCCGCTTTACTCCTTTTCGAAGATTGACTGCATGTACCTACGCACTATCGCTGTCGGGCTGTCAGCCCTTGCCCTGTTCTCCACCGGGGCATACGCCCGTGGTGCGATGGAACTCTATTCCAGCCAGGAGCAGCGCCTTTCGTTCGACAGCTGTGCCGATATTTTCCCCGCTGCGACACCGATCAAAACCGCCACCATCCCCGCCAGCATGAAGCCGCTGGCGCTGTGCTCCGACCATTTTGCCGTGCTGTATTCGCAAACCAGCAAGACGCCGCTGGTAGTGGTCGAACGCCTCAACGCCCGCCAGCTTAAAGACGCCAAAGGCGAGGAACGCACCAACCACTTCTACGCCGACCCGCGCATCCCCAAGGGCGCACGCGCCGAGTTGAGTGACTACCGCGGCCAACAACCGGCCATGGACCGTGGCCACCAGTCCCCGGCTGCCGATGCACCCGACGCCAAGGCTATGGCCCAGTCCTTTGCGCTGTCGAACATGGTGCCCCAGGACCCCACCAACAACCGCAAGATCTGGAGCAAGGTCGAGGCCGACGTGCGCAAATTCGCCGTGCGCGCCGGTGGCGATGTGTTTGTGTTTACCGGGCCGTTATTTGATTCGGGCTACAGCACCATGGGCGACAACGAGGTGTGGGTGCCGACGCGTCTCTTCAAGTTGGTGTACGACGCGTCGTCCAAACGGGCCTGGGCGTATGTGTTGCCCAATGCTGAAACGCGGATTCAGCGGCCGATGGATTACGACACGTTTGTGAAGGCGACCGGGCTTAAATTGCTGGGCAATCTTCCGGTGTCGGGGTCGGTGGGACGCGGCTGATTGAGCGGGTTTATACTTTGCGGCCTCGTACTCCATCTTCTTCAAATGAACTGAGATCCCGATGAGCACCTCTCTTCCCATAACGCCCACGCGCACACCCGTCGCGCCGCTGGTAGCCTTTATCATCCTGGTGCTTGGCGCCTTGTTCCTGCAAAACAGCGTCGGCTCACGCCAGGTGTTGTTGCTGGTAGTCGGCGCCGCGCTGGGCCTGACCCTCTACCATGCGGCCTTCGGCTTCACCTCTGCCTGGCGCGTCTTTATCAACGAGCGCCGTGGCGCCGGCTTGCGCGCGCAGATGGTGATGCTCGCGCTGGCGGTGTTGCTGTTCTTCCCCGCATTGGGGGCGGGCACTTTGTTCGGGCAACCGGTGGTCGGGCTGGTGGCGCCAGCCGGGGTGTCGGTGGTGTTCGGTGCGTTTATCTTCGGCATCGGCATGCAGTTGGGCGGTGGCTGTGCCTCGGGCACACTGTTCACCGTGGGCGGCGGCAATGCGCGCATGCTGGTGACGCTGCTGTTCTTTATCTGCGGCTCGTTGATCGCCACGCACCATGTGGACTGGTGGTTTGCCCTGCCGGCGTTCCCGGCGGTGTCCATCGTCAAGAGGTTTGGCGTAATGCCGGCCTTGCTCGCCAGCCTGGCGATGTTCGCCCTCATCGCGACCGTCACCGTACGCCTGGAAAAGCGTCGTCATGGCCAGCTTGAAGAAGGCGGGAAGAGTGAACACCAAGGCCTGAGCCGTTTCCTGCGCGGCCCGTGGCCCCTGGTGTGGGGCGCGATTGGTTTGGCGCTGCTCAACTACGCCACCCTGGCACTGGCCGGGCGGCCGTGGGGCATTACCTCGGCATTCGCCCTGTGGGGCGCCAAGGTGGCGAGCGGTTTGGGTGTGGACGTAAGCGCCTGGGCGTTCTGGCAGATGCCGGGCAATGCCAAGGCCCTGGCGGCGCCAGTGTGGGAAGACATCACCAGCGTCATGGACATCGGCATCGTCCTCGGCGCGCTGTTGGCCGCCGGCCTGGCCGGGCGTTTCGCCCCCAGCCTGAAGATCCCGGCCCGTTCGCTGATCGCGGCGGTGATCGGCGGCCTGCTGCTCGGCTACGGCTCGCGGTTGGCGTACGGCTGCAACATCGGCGCGTACTTCAGCGGCATCGCCTCGGGCAGCCTGCATGGCTGGGTGTGGTTGGTGGCGGCGTTTATCGGTAACAGCGTGGGCGTGCGCCTGCGGCCGTTTTTCTTTGCCGGCGAGCGCCGGCCGGCGGCGCTGAGCGGTTGTTGAGTCAGTCTTGCGGGGAAACGCTTGGCGCCTGATCGGCTTCAGCCGCCAGCTTTTCCCGCTGCGCCTTGCTGATGTATTTGTCCTTGGATTTGGGTGCCAATTTGGCGCTGGCCTTTTTGGCCTTGGCCTTGAAGAGCTGCTGGAGTTTTTTCTGGCGGTTCATGGAGGCTACCTGGGTTAAACGTGCCCGGATGATACCAGCTCAAAAACCATTGCCTAGCAAGGTTGTGCCGCCAAGCTGTTGCTGACGCTGCGGCCCAGCACCAGCACCGTCACAAACCCGCAGCCCACCAACGCCGTGGCCAGGCTCAACAGCACCGCGCTGCCCATCTGGTCGACGATCTGCCCGCCAAAGAACGAGCCCAGAGCAATAATCACCTGGAACAGCGCCACGAACAGCGGCATGCCGCGCTCGACATCCTTGGGCGCCACCACAAACATCCAGATACTTGCGCACGCCGGAAAGGCGCCAAAGGCAAAGCCCCACAGCGCGATCAGCATCGCGGCGCCGGTCATGCCGGTGGCAAAATACGGGAACAGCGCGGTACTGGTGCCGATCATCAGCGCCACCAGCAGCAAGGTATTGCGCACGCTGCGGTTGGCGGCGAACCCGGCAAAAATATTGCCCATCACGCCGGCGACGCCATACAGCAGCAACAGCGAACCAATGGTCGGCCCATCGAAGCCAGAACTGTGTTTGAAGAACGGCGCGACATAGGTGTACGCCGCAAAGTGCGCCAAGCCGATCAGCAACACCGCGATCAACCCGACCCGCGCCTGTGGGTTGATAAACAATGCCGGCAAATCACTGATGCGAATCGCCTTCTCCGGCGTCAGCTTGGGCAGCAGGAACACTTGCGCCAACAGCACCGGAATGCCCACCAGCGCGGTGACCAGGAACGTCATGCGCCAGCCCATCAAACCACTGAGCCAGGTGCCGACTGGCACGCCGAGTACGGTGGCCAGGGTCACGCCCATCATGATGATCGACGTGGCCTTCGCTACACCCACGCCCTTGGGCGCCAGGCGACCACTGAGGGCAATCGCCGTGGCCCAGAAACCGCCGATGCTGATACCCAGCAACACACGACCCAACAGCAGCAGGTTGAAGTCGCTGGCAAAGGCCACCACCGTGTTGGCGATGATCATGATCAACGTCAGGCCGATCAGCAGGTAACGCCGGTCCATCGCGCCAATGCTCACCGACAGAAACGGTGCAGCAAGGGCGGCCATGATGCCGGGCAGCGTCACCATCAAGCCGGCGTGGCCGGCGCTGATACCGAGGTCGGCGGCGACGTCGTTGAGCACGCCCACCGGCAGGAATTCACTGGTCACCAGGGCGAAGGCACCCACGGCAACCGAAAGAATCGCCAGCCACTGTTGTTTGACGCTTTGTTGGTTATGTTCGGGAAGGCCGCTAGGGGCCTGGAGGGCACTTGGCATGATGCTGGGTTCCAAGGGGGGATGTCGCCTGAGGCCAGGCGAGGGTGAAAAATTAGAAGGTTATTATAGGAATCGGGCTCGGCAACGCTAGGCGAGAGGTTCGATAGTAATCATCAGTGCTATCGATGTGATGGGGGCAGCCTGCCTGGCAGGGTGTGGCTGGTGGTGGCGTTTTTCTTTGCCGGTGAGCGCCAGCCGGTCATCGGGCAGGCGCTCGATGCTCACCGCGTCAAAGGCTGACGGGGCCAGGCGCTTGCGCCGCAACCGGCCGGCGTTGGACAAACGTTGCCTTGACCCTTTTGGAGAACAGTATGTAGGGGACCCAGATCGAGGTGGACACCAATCCGCGGACGGTTTCCTTGGTCGTGTTGTAGTCGAATATGGGTTCATCCACCAGAACAAGCGAGCTGAACCATGCATCAAGTGGAACGTAAATAGCCGAGGCGATGAGCGTGACGATATAAACCTTGGGGAATAAATAGTGTTCGCAGAAGAACAGGTAAACCAAATAACCAAAGGCCGCGATAAAGACTGCATTGACGAGGGTTTCTGATATCAGGATCGCGCCCCACAGGGCGTTAGTCATCGTCGGGCCGGATGAGGTGAGGGTACTAAACGCGCCATCTGCGAATATCGGGTAATACACCGCGATAAGGGCATAACCCAGACGCGCCAAGGCTATAAACAGGCCCAACCCAACCACGATCAGCCAACCGCCCAGTCCCTTCAGTGGTTTACTTTCTTGCATGTTCGCTCTGCCGTTCAATAAAGTTAAAACGATAAATAGTCAGCCGTGCTGCTGAATCGCCGCCCTATACCAAGCAAGCACAATCACGCCGGCTCAATACTCCTCGCCAGCCCTGTCGCCCATGCAGCGGTCATCTTTTCCCCAACAACATCAAACTCCGGGTGGGTGCTTCGATACTCCGAAAGCTCCACCATTGCACGGCTCATACCGCTGTGGACTCTGGCGAGCAATTCATTGCAACGGGCTTCTGTCAAACTGCACGAACTGCGCCCGAACTGGACCAGCATCTTACGTTTTGGCCAAGCCTTTGAACCGCCGAGCAACAGACCCATAATGTCGTTGACTTGATACACCGTGGTCGTCACAAGGTCGTAAGCTGGCGCGAGCCAAATATCGGCGTCTTCTGCGCAGTTCTCATAGAGCAGGCCGAAATTCTTCAAGTGCCCGTCTCCATTTTGTATGCCGGCGCAGAGCGCCACCATCATAAAAAAGTCCTCAAGTGCCTTGGTCACAAGAGAAGGAGAGACGTAAGTCTTGATCAACTTCGCGCAACCCTGGTAGCTACCGTCGTACTTTTTATCTGTCCCCCATCCGGATAAAACGCACATATCTTCAAAACCAAGGTAGGCGCTTTCACCGATGTCGAACCGTTTGACCACCAGAAACTTACCCTGCTGACTCAACTGGCATTCAGGCACTTCAAGGCCTGTATGAAATGCCGCGCGCATGCAGAAAAACTCATTGGCGGCCAGTTGCGCGAAGTCTGAATCATTGAAGGCCTTCACCAAGTGCGTAGCGCCCCGATGGGTGAGACGCGCAACGTCAGGATTCGTATCGTCAACGTTGCGCACCAGTACCTTCGGCTGAACGCCCGAAACGCCTGAGTAGGCTGCGTAGGTTTTCATCAGGTCGTCGAACAGATCTTTCGCCCCGTCATACACGAGCAGCTCGGAGAGTTTTATTTCAGGTAGTAATTCATCCGAAGTGGCTCGGGCGACGCTGATGCGGCCCAGTTGATGGGGGCCGACGATACCCAGCAATGTGAAGTCATCAAAGCCTCGCACTGACTTGCTGAAACGTCGCACAAGCTCCGCTTTCAGGTGGCCTTCGGGGAGATGCATCTCAAACAGGGGATGGATGCCATACGCCCAGATGTAGCTCTCCAGGCGCACCGGCATGGTCAGGGAAACCGCGTTCTTTTCGGTGACTGCCGGGTTATACGAAAACACCGAATCGCGCTGGTTTTCTTCGCCGCGCCCGAGTATTCCGGCAGGCACGCCGCTGGTGCCGATGTGCAGCCGATCGCTTGGTCTAGTCATGGACGTTTTCTGCTTTCAGTTCATCCAGCGTTTTGCGTCGACGCTTAGGTGTCGCGGTTAACTCGTACCCTAACCCTTCAAGGATCGCAGCCACCTTGCGAATTCCCACTTCGGGGATGGTGTTGTTCTCGATTCCGGAGATGGTTGCACGACTCATACCGTGCCGAAGTGCGAGCTGGCTTTGGGAAAGGCCAGCTGCCTTTCGCAGGTTTTTGATCAGGAAACCTAAATCGTCCAAAATTTTTGCATCCTATGCAATGCATTTGTGAGGGTTAATACACTTATGCATCGTATTTGATTCGTTTTTTCTTGAATAGCCTTTTCTTTAGTTAGGCGCTTTGCGCCCCAAAAACTCACTGATCAGCCCCACCACCTGCTGCTGAATCACCGCCCGTGGCCGAGCCCCCTCACCATCGCGGCAAATCATGCCGTCGCCTGGCGAACTCTCCTCAATCAACGCCATGCCGCCCGGCTTGCAGATCGACATAAAGCTGAAGTGGGTGGCGTCGCTGATCTCCACATACTTCGTCGTTGCTTCAGGCAGGCGCTTGACCATATCAGCGGACTCCAACTGCGGGTCCATATCTTCCGACGGCACACCCCCCGCAATCACCAGCGCCGGTACCGGCAGCGCAGCCAGGCTGGCGTCGGTGAAGCCGCGCGACAGGCCCAGGTCCAGGGACACGATGGCGGTGACGCGCTTGTCGCTCAAATCCGCCGCCAAGCGCGCTTTACCTTCTGGCGTGCCAGCGGGATTCATCTCCTGATAGCCAATGCAGCCGCCGAGCTTGGGGTGGGCGCTGCAGTCGCGGCTGAACAGCTCGGGGTCGAAGCGCGCCCCGGCGATTTCCAGCACGGTCCAGCCGCCAAGGGAATGGCCCACGGCGGCAATCTGGCCATTCACGACCGCGCCAAATGGCTTCGGCTGGGCCAATACCGCGTCGATCACGCGGCTCAGGTCGGCCGGGCGTTGCCATAACTGCGCGGCGGTTTGCGGGTTGCGATCCTTGGTGGTGGTGCCAGGGTGGTTAACCGCCGCCACGATGTAACCCTGATGCGCCAACGCACTGGCCAGCCACACCTGCTTGCCCCAGTTACCGCCATAACCGTGGGAGAGCACCACCAGCGGATGCTCACCGGCAGCCGGCGGCGCGTCGGGCACGGCGAAGGCACCGATAAACACCGCGTTATCGGCGATCAGCGTGGGTTTGGCCGTGGTGGCGGCGGGGTACCAGACGACCAGTTCGAGTGGTCGGTTGTTTAGCGCATCGGGCAGGGGGACGGTTTTGAAACCGACGGGGGTTTCGGCGGCGAAGGCGGGAGCGGTCAGGCACAGCAATAGCAGGGAGGCGAGGGTGTTTTTCACGGGTGTTATCGTCCTTGATATGAGCGACGCATCATGCACTGAATCCCCCGTTCAGAGCCATGAGCCCCACGCCATTTTTCCTGCCGTTAACGCCTACGTATGGGTCAACCCCGTCAACGTATCCGCAAGGGGTTTGGTCCGCTGCGCCGTACCCTCCGTCGCCCGGCTCGACGCCTCCAGCACATCCTGCATCTCCCGCAGCGCGCCGACCCCGTGGACTGGTCTTCAATCTGCTGGGCCACCCGCTGGATCTCACTCGACAGCAGGTCGACATCCACGCCGCTTCAATCGCGGAGTTGAGCGCCAGCAAGTTGGTTTGCCCGGCGATCTGCTGGATCGCCTGCACAATCAACAGGATATGCAAACTCGCCCCGCCAGCGTGCGCCCCCCATGCACCGCGACACCCGTTTGATATTGGCCCCCAACTTGGCAATCCGCTCCTGCATCCCCCTACCGCTTACCGCCACCGCGAATGTCCTCACACTCCAGCGGCATCACCACCACCCGGCCGAGGCGATCAGACTGTCGTTGAACAGCTGCAACACAATCCGGTCCCTGCGCTCGTCGGTGGCGCAATACATCTCGAAAGGATCAAGGACTAGGCGTCTAACCACACAGAAGAGTTCTGACGTCTCCTATCGGGCGGTGCAGGAGGCGTTGCTTGGGGGGAGCAGCCATTCTTCAAGTGCGTAATCAAGAAAGGCTGTTGATCTGAAACATGGATTCTAACGAAATCCGTCGAAGCCGGCGGCAGGCAGTAGACACCAAGGTGGCAATTTGCTAGCTTCGATAACTACAGATATGCTAACTAATAGAATATCAAGGAAGAAATAATGAGTTCAAAATCTGAAGAGCCTAACGCCAAAGTCGTCACTAAGAAATCGAAGCGCGGCGACCTTATCAATCCAGAATTATTCGGGAACGAGGCTGGAGATGATGAAGATCTGGAAGTATTAAATAGTTATTTTTTAGATAAGCCCGAATTTGAGCGATTTTATTCTAATAACACTAGATTGGCATTCGTCAGGTCTCGGAAAGGTGTAGGAAAGTCGGCGCTGCTTAAACAAACGCTTTACTTGCAGCAAGAGAAAAAGGCAGGAGATATACTTATTTATGTTAAAGCGGCAGATCTGATAGCAATGCAGGAAGTGAAGTCAAGTTCTCCTGATGAGTTGCTATATGGTTGGCAGCAAAGGATTTGCTCTCAGATCAATCTAGAATTAGGGGCCGCCCTGCGTTTTGGGTTTACTGATGATTCAATGTTGTTGATTGAGTCTGCTGAAATTGCGGGGTTTCGAAACAGAAATATAGTAAGTGCCCTTTTTGATAGATTAAAAATAAAGGGCTTAGGTGCAGAAATTGATCGTACAAGAATTACAGTCGCTGATTCCCATGCGGTGCTTCAACGGGTTCTTGAAAGTAAAGATGTAACAGTTTGGATGTTTGTGGATGATGTTGATGCAACATTCGTGAATACAGAGCATGAAAGGCTTAAGGCCAGTACGTTTTTCAGCGCTTGTCGGAATTTAATCAGTTCGGTTAAAGGACTTTGCATTCGAGCATCAGTAAGAAGTGATGTTTGGTCAGTTCTAGCGCAGCATGATGAGGCGTTGGATAAGTGTGAGCAGTACATGCTCGACTTGGCATGGAGTACCACAGAGACCGGGAGGATTTTGGAAAATAAAATAAGTAGTTATTTTTGCCGAAATTATAGTGATGATCCAAAATTCACCTCTCTTAGTCCTGGGGTTGATGGGACAAAAATTCGAAAAATTGTTTTCAAAGAACCATTCAATTGGTCTGGTCGACCTATGGAGTCTCATCGGCCAATTCATATTTTATCTGCTGGCCGGCCTCGATGGGCTGCTCAATTATGTAAGCTTGCCGGCCGAGATGCTTATGACAAGGCATACTCTCATATTTCAATGGGTCACATCAGAGAGGTTCTCAGGAAATATGGGCAGTTTCGCGTAAGTGATTTATATAAAGAGCATCGTCACCAATGTCCTATGCTCCAAGAAATAATTGAATCGTTCAGCGGCGGTGTTTATAGATTTACGACAAGCCAACTTATTGATCATGTGACCGATAAGATAATAAAGCGTATCGGAGTTCCTGCGATTGACGGGATTAGCTCTGTTAAGGGCTCGCTTTCAGTTGCTCACTTTCTCTTTAGGTGCGGTTTTATTGCTGCGCGAGATGAGGCTGACGTTACAGGCTTGGGCTTTGTTCGCCATGAAGAGCGACCGAACTTACTTACTTCTAATATAAATTTGGATGATGGGATGTCTTGGGAAGTCCACCCTAGTTACAGGGATGTGCTACGGATACACAAAATGTAATTATTGATTTAAAATTTATGAGTCATTTTATCTGAGCAGTCAGTAGTAGAGCATGCATCCTCGATGCATAGACTACTTTTGCACGTAATCGGGGGCAGACCATGTTTAAGCGTCTGTTTAGATTGTGGTCTGCCCCTGAGGAATCCCCACGAATCTACTCCAGTCTCTAAGCTTGCCGGTGCAAAGCCGAAACGCAGACTCTTCATGTCCCGAAAACCTTCGTCAATCGTAACCGCTCCATGAACCCAAAATTCAACGCGGCCATATGATCCCGGATGCTGTGCTCCCGATAGGCGACTACCAAACTGCCCGACTTATGCAGGCCACTTCAAGCTATCTGACTTACCTGCAAGGAAGTTTTGTGGGGATTCCTCAGGGCTGACCCCTATTTACACTGACAGGTAACTTATCGGTCATTTGGTATAAATAAAAACAGGAACGAATCAATGGATATTAAAGAATTTTGCCTCGCTCATGGATTCGATATGAGCAAATGTGGGGTAGCGTTGGGCGGTGGTGGTTTCGAAATGACTGAGTTGAAAACCTCACCAGTCGAGTTTTTGACATTGGCGGAGGATGATTTTGAACGGGGCGGTTTGGTGGCTCTTGTCAATGCAACGACCAACGCAAAACGCGCCATTGTCTCTCAGCTTGATCAGTTGTTGATCTCTTTCGGCTATCCCTCACTTCGATGGAACGTGCCGAAGAAGATCGAACGGCTAAGGGCGCTTGGGTTATTGGCGCCAAGTCTGTTGCGTAAAGTCGTCGACATGCGAAATATTCTCGAGCACGAGTACGCAACGCCTGAGCTTAAAAATGTTGAAGAGGCGTTGGATATCGCGAGCCTATTCGTGATGTCCGCTTCAGCTATGTTCATTCCATTCGATGATGTCTTGGAGTTCTCACTCCCTGACCTCGTTGTGACAGAGAGCTCTGTCACTCATATTTCGGCGGGACTGAATCGCGAGCCTGATAGAGTTTTTTACACTGTCTACGCTTATAAGCCTGGAGGCCCTGGAGGGAGTAGCGTCGGTCAGTGTGAGATTAAATCAGGGCATGTCCTGTTCGAGGCGATGGTGAAGCTTTCCGCGTCGCTGATGCTTCGCTATAAGGTGAACCAAGCTCTCGGCGATTTTGAAGCCGCGTATGCCCAGCTATAAGTACTCGTTTTATTAATGTTGTGGCTGTGAACTGCTGTAATCCACCGAAGAGAGCCAGCCCGGTGGTGGCATCAAGCTAAGCTCAAGCAAATCTGGTGATGGGCAATGTGAATTATTCTGACGGGCTGCTTTCGACCCATAACGGACATTCGAAACCTGGCTGAAATCAGCCTGAAGCAGCCGGTTAGTATTTTTTTCGTCACGGCTTCGGAGTGGCTGCGGCCATACAGTGATGTGGGCCGCACGGCTGCTCCGGTATAGAGTCTTTACCGGCGCTCTTAAATTGCTTGGGTTGTGGGCTTCAAAGGTTGGAGCTTCTTCAAGATATCGTTCAGTTCCACACCAATGTTTACGGTCAGATATTGAATACGGTCATGCTCTTTTCGCATGAACTCGCGAGCGTTGGTTTTTTCAAACAACTCTCCCGCGTACCAAAACGACTCCAAGAACAGAATCCACTTCTCTTCCCGTTTGCCGGTGGCGTCCTCGTTCAGTTCTGAGCGGACGATGCTGCGGTGCTTTGACGTGTTGGTCAGGGCATTAAGGTACTTGTAGTCATCGCCAGTTGTGATCTCGCGGAAAAATCTACAGAGTTTGTCGTACTCGGAATTCCCGGCAGCGCGTTGCTGCTCTAGGAGCTTGAGGACCTCCTTGGCATAGATGTCCCGCTCCTTGAGGGGCCTGGGGAGGTTGTCCAGCGCCAAGGAGTAGTAGAGCATGTGGGAACAGGTATCCGCCACGGCATGCAGGCTCTGGACGAAGGCAGTGATATTCGCCCTGATCTTCAGCATCAGGTAACTAAACTCATCATAGTCCTCGTAGACACCCCACAAGCCTGTCTCCTTCAGTTTGGATTCGATGTATCCATTCATCATGTCCAAGGCTTCGTGGTAGTGGTAACGGCAGAACTGAGGTCTGTCCGTCATGGATCTTACACTAGGGTGCGCCTTCTTCCACTGTGTCGCCCCGAATACCGCAGTGACTAGCTCCTCCGTCAATCCGATGTCCCACGTGGGGTTCTTCTTTTGTTCAGTTTTAGAATCGACGTCCATTTTTCCCCTTATTTGGTTGGGAAATCTCTAAGTTGTTAGTCTGCGTACGTACTTTAGCTGTCCATTGAAACTTTGTTCTGAAGGTCTGCAATGAGGTGCTTCTTGACAGTTTCCTGTCCTCCCGAATGACTGCTTCTGGTCAGAAGCTGCCCTTCACCGTCGAGAATTGTCGGCGAGTGGCGTTTTCTGTTTTCGTGTTGTCATGACACTTTAGTCGAATTGGCGGAATGTGAACCCTCAACGCTCTCGATTTGGAAAGCAACAAGGCCAAATAAAATCGCGAGTCGTCGTAATAGAGATCACAACGACTCGGCGACCTAACTTAGTGTTGAGGGTCAGCTATCAGCTCCCGCTCCATCAACTTATCCACCAACAAAACCCCCAACTCACTCAACTGGTGAATCGCCAACGCCACATCCCGCTGCTTCCCCGTCAGCTCATCCGACAGGTCCAGCAACAACGCAGTCACCGAAGAAAAAGTCTCATAGCTATTGGCAATCAGCACTTCACTGCTGACATCGTCCGCAACGCTGAACAGCGTATTCGAAGGTGGAGGAGGCGGCCCTGGCGGTTCGGCGCCCGCGTTGAGGTAGTGATCAATCGCACGATGCGCCGCCTGATTCAGTTTCAGGTCGGGACCGTTCGGAGGGTTAGGCGTGACTTTGTACATGTGTGTTGTACCTGTTTTAGGGCCAACACCTTTTCGCTACTAAACGAGAGGGTGGCGGCTGTGCGCAGGTTAGTAGACCGGGGAAACACACAAAGCCGGCGCGCCCGAGGGCGCCCTGCGCACAGCCACCATCAAGTACAGACAAGAACATCTGATCGATGAGGCTCATGCACTTTATGTTGTCACTCGGGCTACTAAACCCGATCACTGAGTTGTCAGCGACCGGGCCACCTTAGAGACGCCCACTCAAGTGCACAAGCCGGCGGATTCTGACGCAACTGTAGGTAACGGAGCAAGGCGCTGCAGCTTGCTGTAGGACATGTCTACAAGGTAGGCGCGAGCTGATGCGCGAAGAATCCTGGAGCGCCGCGTGAAACCGGAGTCGCGGCGTTATCGTTGACGTTTTTCGCGAGCAAGCTCGCTCCTACATAGGGTTGCGTCGATTACTGGAGGTTCTTGTCCAGGAACGCCCGTATAACCGGGATGATCGCCTTCCCATGGGTTTCCAGCGCAAAGTGCCCGGTGTCATAAAAACGAATATCCGCCTTGGGAATATCGCGCTTCCACGCCTCGGCGCCGGCCGGCAGGAAGAAGGGGTCGTTCTTGCCCCACACCGCGAGCAGCGGTGGCTGGTACTGGCGGAAGTACGACTGGAAGGCCGGGTACATCGCTACGTTGGAGGCGTAGTCCAGCACCAGGTCGAGCTGGATGTCGGCATTGCCTGGACGGGATATTTGCAGCCCTTCCAGCGTGTAGCCATCGGGTGAAACCGAGCTTTTGTCGGCCACGCCTTCCAGGTACTGCCACTTGATCGAGGCGGGGGTGGGGAAGTCGTGCAGGGCGTCACGGTTTTGTTGGGTCGGGGCGTGCCAGTAGCGTTGGATAGGAGCCCAGCCGGCGCCCAGGCCTTCTTCGTAGGCGTTGCCGTTTTGGGAAATGATCGCGGTCACTCGCTCCGGATGGGCAACGGCCATGCGCCAGCCTACGGGGGCGCCGTAGTCATGGACCATCAGTGCGTATTTATCGAGTTTGAGCTGTTCGGTGAACTGGCCGATGGTCTTCGCCAGTTGGCTGAAGGTGTAGGCGTATTCGCCGCGCGGCGGGGCTTCGGTGAAGCCAAATGCCGGCAGGTCCGGCGCGATGACGTGGTAGCGGTCGGCAAGCTCGGGCATGAGTTCGCGGAACATGAAGGATGAGGCGGCGAAGCCGTGCAGCAGCAACACGGTCGGCGCGCTGGGGTCGCCCGCCTCGCGGTAGAACACCTTTACGTCGCCGACCTGCTCGTAGCGGTAATGCACTGTGTTGTCTGCATGGGCCGCGCCGCTGATCAGCAAGGCGGCGGTGAGCCCGGCAGCGGCCGTGGCGTTGGACGTGGTCATGATGTGGCTTCCTGTGTAACCGTTAAAGTTTGTGTTTGAAGGTTATGTCTGGATTTGGTAACCTGTCAAACATATTTTATTGGTTACTGGCCGCCCATGAATCCGAACAGCACTGCCGCAGGCGCACTTTTTCTGGCCGACAACCTGGCCCTTGATTTCATCAACTCCGAGTACGGGGTGGGGGATCAGCGCCATGACTGCTTCACCGATGATCACAGCGTGATGAGCTGGCTGACCCAGGCGGGCCTGTTGCCCGAGCAGCTTGACCCGAAGGCGCCGAGTGGGTTGCTGGCCCTCGCTCGTACGCTTCGTGCGAGTTCAAGGGCGGTGGTGAATGCGGCAATGACAGGCGTTCCCGTCGATCTCGCGGTGATCAACCAGGTGCTTGAAGCGGGTCGCCCGGTGAGCAGGCTGGAATGGGCGCAGGAGAACAAGGCATTTCGGCTTGCCACGCGTCCTCGGGACAGCAGCCCGGCCAGCCTGCTTGTGCCGGTGGCCGAGTCGCTGGTGGGCTTGGTCACGAACGATAAGTTTGAATTCGTCCGCCAGTGCGAGGCCCACGACTGCGTGCTGCTGTTCCATGACCTGAGCAAATCACACCGCCGCCGCTGGTGCAGCATGGCGACCTGCGGCAACCGGATGAAGGTGGCGGCGTTTCGTTCCAGGAATAAACCTTGAGTCGATAGGGGGGGGCAGTTTTTCTCTGATTGAACTTGGTATTGCCCAACATCACCCCATAACTACCCTGTCTCCATCAACCGCAAGGACAAACCATGACCAACCCAACCGAAACCGCCATCCTCGCCGGCGGCTGCTTCTGGGGCATGCAAGACCTGTTGCGACGCTACCCCGGGGTGCTGCACACGCGAGTCGGCTACACCGGTGGCGATGTGCCGAACGCCACTTACCGCAATCATGGCAACCATGCCGAAGCGATTGAGGTGGTGTTTGACCCGGCGGTGATCACATACCGGCAGATGCTTGAGTTCTTTTTCCAGATCCATGACCCCAGCACGTCTAACCGGCAGGGTAATGATCTCGGGCTTAGCTATCGTTCGGCGATTTACTACCTGAGCGAGCAGCAAAGGGATATTGCCGAAGATACCGCGGCTGATGTAGATGCCTCCACGCTGTGGCCGGGGCGTGTGGTCACGGAAATTGAACCCGCCAGGGAGTTTTGGGAGGCGGAGCCGGAGCATCAGGATTATCTTGAGCGGATACCCAACGGGTATACCTGCCACTTCATACGGCCGAATTGGAAGTTGCCCAAACGAGCGTGAGCGTGAGTAGCACCTGGGGGAAGGGATCGGCCTGCCCCCCATTTGCTCATTTCTTTTTTTGCCTTGAATCCACTGCCCGCCTTCTAGAGAATCCCCGCCTTTGGCTCGAAAGGATGCGTGCGATGAAGTTCGAAGGGGCGTTCCAATACATGGGCAATCACGGGATTGCGCACCAAGATCGCTAACCTGGCCGCCACGGCCTTTGCTTCGGCGACCAGTGCCGTGGCGTCCCCTTACGTGGGTGTTCCTGTAGGTGCGGGTGTGCGCATGTATGCCAATGAAGTCCTGCCCACCTATCATGCCGGCGACGTGCTGGCCAGCATCGAGGCGCAGGTCAACGGCGGTATTGGCCCACAACGCAGCGCCTCGGCACTGATCATCAAGACCTGACTGGAGAAGCACATGTCTGACATTACCCAACTGGTCTTGGCCCTGGTGCTGTTTTTTCTGCTCGATCGGTTTGTTAAACCGTACCTGCTTCGCAAGTGGCTGGGGGTGCTGCTGGTGGTGGCGGGGGCGGTCGGCTGTGTGGCGGCAAGCCAGGTCCGTCCATGGGGGGCTGACCTGGGGTTGCTGTCGATCTTTGCGGTGGCGTTGGGGGTGGGGTTGTTCCTGAAGCGGCGGCGGTTCGAACAGCCTGGCTGAAGGCTCCATCGCCACAGGCGCAGTCAAGGCTTCTCGTAGGCCTTTTACTCGTCCTGCAACACGATATGGTCCGCCACACACCTCATAGATAAACGAAGACGTGCGATTCACCAGGTTCGGCAGGCCCAAGAAGTAGATGCCGCTTTGTGCCGAGATTCCACGCTGGCGGTCCCAGCGGGAACGGCAAACCGTGTGCCCGGTTAGAAATGTAAACGATGTCCCCGGTTTGTACCGGGGCAAGCCCCCTCCCACATTGGATTGATTGTGTTTTCGAGACCGAGCTACTCCCAGAAACCAGCGCCTTCAGCGCACCAGGCAAGGCTGCTTGTTGTTGAAACTCCACCCCGGAATCAGGAACTGCATCGCCACGCTGTCATCCCGCGCCCCAAGGCCCATGCCTTTGTACAGCTCGTGGGCCTTGGCCAAGGCGTCCATGTCGATGTCCACGCCCAGGCCCGGCTTGGCCGGTACTTTCACATAACCGCCTTCGATCTTCAGCGGCTCTTTGGTCAAACGCTGGCCGTCCTGCCAGATCCAGTGGGTGTCGATGGCGGTGATGTCGCCCGGTGCGGCAGCGGCCACTTGAGTGAACATCGCCAGGGAAATATCGAAGTGGTTGTTGGAGTGCGAGCCCCAGGTCAGGCCCCAGTCGTTGCACATTTGCGCCACGCGTACCGAGCCTTGCAGGGTCCAGAAGTGCGGGTCGGCCAGGGGGATGTCCACGGATTGCAATTGGATCGCGTGGCCCATTTCGCGCCAGTCGGTGGCGATCATGTTGGTGGCGGTCTTGAGGCCCGTGGCGCGGCGGAATTCGGCCATGACTTCGCGGCCCGAGTAGCCGTTTTCGGCCCCGCACGGGTCTTCGGCGTAGGCGAGTACGTGGTGCTGGTCGCGGCACAGGCGGATGGCTTCTTTCAGTGACCAGGCGCCGTTCGGGTCGAGGGTGATGCGCGCATCGGGGAAGCGTTCGGCCAGGGCGGTGACCGCTTCGATCTCTTCGTCGCCGCTCAAGACGCCACCCTTGAGCTTGAAGTCGTTGAAGCCGTATTTGGCCTTCGCGGCTTCGGCCAGGCGCACCACGGCTTCAGCCGTCAGGGCTGTTTCATGGCGCAGGCGGAACCAATCGTCGTCGGCATCCGCTTCGTTACGATAGGCCAGGTCGGTGGCGCTGCGGTCGCCCACATAGAACAGATAGCCGAGCATCTTCACCGCGTCGCGCTGCTGGCCTTCGCCGAGCAAGGCGGCCACCGGCACTTCGAGGAACTGCCCCAGCAGGTCGAGCAGGGCGGCTTCCATGGCGGTGACGGCGTGGATGGTGATGCGCAGGTCAAAGGTTTGCAGGCCACGGCCGGCCGAATCCCGCGAGGCAAAGGTGCGGCGCATCTGGTTGAGGATGCGCTGGTACTGGCCGATGGGTTGGCCGATCACCAGGCTGCGCGCGTCCTCCAGGGTTTCGCGGATGCGTTCGCCGCCCGGCACTTCACCGACGCCGGTGTTGCCCGAGCTGTCCTTGAGGATGACGATGTTGCGCGTAAAAAATGGCCCGTGGGCGCCGCTGAGGTTGAGCAGCATGCTGTCGTGGCCGGCCACGGGGATGACCTGGAAGTGGGTAACGACGGGAGTGGTCATGGCAAATTCCTAAAGAGGCTCAAAGAGGTTTGCTGAGGGCGGCGCCCGTTGGCGTCACGCTGGGCGAAGTCAATGCGGCAGAGGGCGCGGTCTTGGCGAAGAACACCAGGATCGCTGCCAGCACCGAGGTGCCGGCCAGGCCGTAGAGGCCGCCCTGGATCGAGCCGGTGGTCTGCTCCAAAAAGCCAAACGTGGTCGGCGCAACGAAGCCGCCCAGGTTGCCGATGGAATTGATCAGCGCGATCACGGCAGCGGCGATGCGCACATCCAGATAGCCCTGGGGAATCGGCCAGAACAGCGACGACGCCGACTTGAAGCCGATGGCTGCAAAGCAGATCGCCACAAAGGCAAATACCGGCCCGCCGGTGGTGGACATGAACATGCCCGCCGCCGCAATCAACAGCGCCGCCGCCACCCAGGCTTGCTGGAACTTGAACTTGCCCGACAGCGACGCGAAGGCGTACATGGCGATGATCGAGATCAGCCACGGGATCGAGTTGAAGAAGCCCACCTGCACATCACTCAAGTCGCCCATCTTCTTGATGATGCTCGGCAGCCAGAACGTTGCCGCGTAAATAGTCAGCTGGATGCAGAAGTACAGCGCGCAGAACAGCAGGATCTGGCGGTCTTTGAGCAGCTTGCCGATGGTCGGTTTGACGCTGGTCAGCGCTTCACGCTGGCGTTGTTCTTCGTCGATGGCGCCGACCAGCGCGTCCTGTTCTTCGCGGGTCATCCATTTGGCGTCGTGGGGCTTGGAGTCGAGCCAGAACCAGACAAAGAAGCCGATCACCACCGAGGCCAGGCCTTCGATGGCGAACATCCATTGCCAGCCGTGGAAGCCAAAGCCTTCGATCTGCAACAACACACCCGACAGCGGGCCCGAGATCAGCGAGGCCACCGCCGAGCCGCTGAGGAAAATCGCAATGGCCTTGCCGCGCTCAACGCCCGGCAACCAACGGGTGAAGTAGTAGATCACCCCAGGGAAGAACCCGGCTTCGGCCACGCCCAGCAGAAAGCGCAGGATGTAGAAGTGGGTTTCGTTCTGGATGAAGGCCATCATCGTCGCGACGATGCCCCAGGTGAACATGATGCGCGTCAGCCAGATACGCGCGCCGACCTTTTGCAGCAGCATGTTGGAAGGCACTTCGAACAAGGCATAACCGATGAAGAACAGCCCGGCACCGAACCCGTAGGCCGCTGCGCCGATGCCCAGGTCGTGCTCCATGTGCGTGCGCACAAAGCCGATATTGACCCGGTCAATGTAGTTGAGGATGAACATGATCACGAACAGTGGGAGCACGTGGCTCTTCACTTTGCGTACGGCGCGTGCGAGGACGGGATCACTGTGTGGCGCGGCAGATGCATGGCTTGAATTGTTCACAATTCAAAACTCCCCCTGATTATTTTTATGCGGGTTTGCGTGTCTTGTTGATAGACATCATACAAGTTGATTTCTGAGGTTCGCAATCTGTTGATGGATGTTTTTGTGTTTATAAGGCCCTTGTGTGATTGAGTGTTTTGGTTATTTGTCCGCGTTTATTGGGTTTTTATGCGGTTTATTGACCGCGGCAGCGCCCCGCGTCGGCGATTGCGTTGACCGTCCGGGTTTAGGTGATCCAGGTTGGTTGTCATACAAGTTTGGCGGTTTTTCAATCAACCTCGGCAGCGCCCTTGTTCTGGGTGTTAAGCTCCCCGCAGCCCAACCCCGTGGACCCGCAACAATGCCCAGTGAAGCCCCAACTCCCGTGCGTAGACGCTCCACCAACCTGGCCCAGGGCGTGGTCGACGCCCTGACCCAGCGCATCCTGCTCGGGCAGTTGAAGCCGGGTGAGAAGCTACCGTCGGAATCCACCATCGTGCTGGAGCATGGCGTCAGCCGCACGGTGGTGCGTGAGGCACTGTCGAAGTTGCAGGCGGCTGGGTTGGTGGAGACGCGTCACGGCATCGGCACCTTTGTGCTGGCGCCACACGCCCAGCAAGGCTTGCGCCTGCATGTGGACACGGTCGCCAGCGTGCGCAACATGCTGGAACTGCGCCTGGGCCTGGAAGTACAAGCGGTGGCGCTGGCGGCACTGCGCAGGAGCGACGCGCAGTTGGCCCTCATGCGCGCCGCGCTGGACGACTATCAAGCCTGCCTCGCCAACAACGACAGCTGCGTGGAAGAGGACAAGCGCTTCCACCAGTTGATCGCCGAAGCCACCGGCAATACCTTCTTCACCGAAATCATGCTGCACCTGGGCAACGCGATGATTCCGCGCACCCAAGTCAAGAGCGACGAGCGTGGCGGCGCGGACTTTGCCAAACTCGGGCAGTTGGCGAACCTGGAGCACGAGGCGATTTTCAACGCGATCAAACGCCAGGACCCGGACGCCGCACGTGCCGCCATGGTGTTGCATCTGACCAACAGCCGGGATCGGTTTTCCGGGGAATGATAAGGAACACAGGTTGAACGAACACACCTTGTCCATGCGCCTGGAACGCGTGGCCGCGCAGGTGCCGCACGGTGCGCGCCTGGCCGATATCGGCTCGGACCATGCCTACCTGCCGGTGGCGTTGTTGCGCCGTGGCACGATCGCGGCGGCGGTGGCGGGGGAGGTGGCGAGCACACCGTTCCAGGCGGCCGAACGCACCGTGCGTGACAATGGCCTGCAACAGCAGATCACCGTGCGGCTGGCCGATGGTTTAGCGGCCATCGAAGCGAGTGACGCTATCACTGCCGTCAGCCTCTGCGGCATGGGCGGCGAGACGATCCGCGACATCCTTGAAGCCGGCAAGGCTCATCTGGACGGCGTTGAACGCTTGATCCTGCAACCCAACGGCGGTGAGCAACCGCTACGCCTCTGGTTGATGAACAACGGCTATCGCATCGTCAGTGAAGAGCTGCTGCACGAAAACCGTTTTTACTATGAAATCATCGTTGCCGAGCGTGCTGGACCGGTGAGCTATACCGCCGAGCAGTTGTACTTCGGCCCGCTGCAAATGCAGGCCCGCAGCCCGGTGTTTTTAGCCAAGTGGCAGCGTGCGTTGCGCCTGAAGCACAAGACCCTGGCGGGTTTTGAGCAGGCGTTGCAGGCGGTGCCCGAGGCGAAGCTGCAAGAAATCAGCCGGCAGATCAGATGGATCACCACGCTGTTGGCTTGATGACCCTTCATTCAATCGTGATTACCCAGGAACCCCGCAATGGCAGACGCTACCGACCAAGCCTTCTATGACCGCGCAGACGCGCATATCGAACTGTCGAACGAACAACTCAAAACCTTCGAAAACCTCGGCCAGGTCAGCGCGTCAATGATGTTCGGCACCACCCGCTTCAATGCCTGGGCCCTCGCGCGCAATTTCAAGTCCGGCGCGCACATGGCCGAGGAGCGTGAAGCGATGCTCAAGTATTGCTGTGATCAGTACCGGATGATGCTTGAGGACAATCTGGATGATCACATCAAAAATTTCGAGCAGTACATGCAGGCCAAGTAGGCCAGCAGTACGGCCCTTTTCATCATGTCCGTGGAACGCCTGCGCCATCGGTTACAGGTGTGTCCTTACCCCTGAGTGTTTTTGCCCCATTTTCGAGCACGCAACGGGCGCTAAAAACGCGCCACCCGCCCTGTTTCAGGGCTTGGCACCAACGGCCCGTATCTTGCTAGAGCCTTCTCAATCAATGACATGGCACTTTGCCGTTAGTCATTTCAAGGCTTCGCCCACCGTGCACCACGTGGGTGGTTTGATGGAGTAGTCGGACATGCACAGTTTGTTATCACCCGGTATCCGCCTGCTCGGACGTTTCGGTTTTGCGCGTAAATTCCAAGTGTTGTTCCTCCTGTTCATGCTGCCCCTGGCCGGGAGCCTGTGGATGATCGGCCAGGACTATCGCGCCAAGCTAGGTGTGATTACCAACGAGCAGTCCGGCGTTCGCCAATTGCTGGCCCTGGATACGCTGGATGGCCAGCTGACAGCCCAGCGCAACCTGGCTGCGCGTTGGAAGGCGGCAGACATCCTGCACGCGCCGACACCGGCGGCCAAGGCGGCGATGGATAAGGTCGATGCCAATTTCCCGGTGATCCTGCAAAGCCTGCAAACCTTGGGCGATGCGCTCAAAGCCCAGAACGCCAGCGCCGATATCCTCGCGCGTTTCGAGGCGTTGCAGGCCACCGTCAAGGGCATGGACTCGGCCTCCCTGCGCACCGTGGGCTGGTGGCCGGATGGCTACGACCGTTTCACCTCGGCGTTGAGCGCGATGCAAGCGCTGCGTGAACAGATCGCCCTCGATACCGGGCTGATCCTCGACCCTTGGCTGGAAACCTATCTGCTGATGCAGATTTGCACCCAGCACACGCCCGACCTGATCGAGCGCATCGGCCGCATGGCCAGTGTCGGGCAGTCGTCCATCGCGTCGGGGCAGTTCACCCTGCAAAGTCGTTTGCAGATGCGTGACCTGCGTGGCCGCATGGGCGATGCGCGGGATCAGTTGGTCAAAGCTGCGGCGTCGCTCAAGGCCAAGCAATACGCGGGCATGGAACCGTGGACGGCGCAGTACGACAACAGCCTGCAACGGCTGGATAACGAACTCAAAGTGCTCGACGACGGCGTGTTCGGCGGCACCATCAAGCTCGATACCACGGCGTTCGAGGGCAGTGTCGATGCCATGCTCGGCAGCCTGGGCGCACTGCGCAACCAGTCGCTGACGTCGCTGGATGCACGCCTGACTCACTACCACGATCGCTCGTTGCAGCAGATCATCCCGGTGGCGGCCACCTTCAGCCTGCTGGCCCTGGCTGCGCTGTACCTGTTCATGTGCCTGCAAGCCTCGATCCGCCGCAGTGCCAGCGGCATCACCACCCTGGCGGAGTCCCTGCGCGACGGTAACTTGTGCGTCGAAGTGGCCGTGGAAGGCCGCGACGAGCTCGCGATCATCAGCACCGCGCTGAACGTGGCGGTGGTGCAACTGCGCACCAGCCTGCTGGGGGTCAATCACGAAACCCAGCAGCTCGGTTCAGCGGTGCTCACCCTTAATTCCCAATCGGGCAGCACCCTCAGCGAAGTCGAAGACCAACAGCACCAGATCAGCCAGATCGCCGCCGCCGCGACGCAGTTGGCGGCCACGTCGATGGGCGTCGCCAGAAGCTGCGAGCAAGCCTCGGGCAGCGCCCAGCAAACCCGACGTATTGCCGAGGACAGCAGCCGCGACAGCCAGCGCACCACGGCCAGCATCCAGCAACTCAACCAGCGCCTCACCGACACGGCCGACGCGTTGCAGCAAGTCAGCCAGCAGGGCCAGCAGATTCAATCGGTGGTTGATACCATTCGCGGCATCGCCGAGCAAACCAACCTGCTGGCACTCAACGCCGCCATCGAAGCGGCCCGCGCCGGTGAGCAGGGCAGGGGCTTTGCAGTGGTGGCCGATGAAGTGCGCAGCCTGTCGCAACGCACCCAGGCCTCCACGGCGCAGATCGCCGGCACCGTCGACAGCCTGCGCGCCACGGTCAGCCAGGCAGTCACTCTGATGGGCGCCGCGTGCGAGCAAGCCTTGACCGATGCCGAGTCCGTTACCGGGCTGGGCACGCGTTTGGGCGAGATTGCCGGCGCCGTGCAGAACGTCACCGACACCCTGGCGCAGATCGCCACGGCGGTGGAAGAACAAGCGGCGACGGCCGATGAAGTGAGCGGCAATATCCAGCAAGTCGACCAGGCGGCGGGTCGCTTGCTGGACGGCGCGCGAGCGGTCAACCGGGCGGCGGACACCTTGAGCAAGGGCAGCCAGGCGTTGAGTGACAACACCGCACGGTTCCGTTTGAGCTGAGGGCTATTGGGCTGCGGTGCGCAGGACTTCAATCCACAGCGCACCTTTGCCCGAAGCCGCCTCACCCACTCGCTTCAAGGCGCCGCTGCCGCTGACCGCATAGGTGCCGACCTTGTCGCTTTTCTCGCCGGTCACCAGCAACCATTGGCCATTGGGCGAAAACGCGATATTGCGTGGCTGTTTCTCTTCGACCGGGTAGTTGTCGAGGAACTTCAAAGCGCCCGTCGCCGCATCCACCGCAAACGCCGACACCGAACTGCTGGTGCGCTCGCTCATCAGCAGCAGCGTGCCGTCTGGCGACAGGCGCAGGTCGGCGGCCCAGATGCGTGGTGTCGGGTCGTCCTTCAAGTCATTGTTGCGGGCATCGCGCACTTCGCCGTGGGCCAGTTGCAAGCGCGCCGGAATGCCATTGGCCACGCCGATCTGGCTCAGCGCGCCGCTGCTGTCGTCGATGGCGAACGCCGTGACGGTGCCGCTCATCTCGCCGACCACATACAGGTATTTACCGTCGGCCGAAAACGCCAGGTGCCGCGGCCCGGTGTTGGCCGGCACGCTCACGAAGCCGCTGCCGATGGGCGTGAGTGCGCCGGTGTTGGCGTCGAAGCGGTATTGCAGCACATGGTCATTGCCCAGGTTGCCCGCGTAGGCAAAGCGATTGCTCGGGTCGGTGCGCAGGGAATGCGCATGCAGCCCGGTTTTGTAGGTGAGGATCGGCTCGGCCTTGCCGATGGGCTGCACGCTGAGGGTATCGGCCCCGTAGGACGCTGCGAGCAGATAACGCCCGGCACGGTCGGTGGCCAGGTAGGCCATGCTTTCGGCCAGGGGCGCCTTGGACTGTGGCGTCAAGCGCCCGGTGACCGGGTCAATGCTGAAGCCTTGTACCTGGAACGGCTTGACCCGCAGCGCGGCAAACAAGCTTTTACCGTCGGGGCTCAGGGCCATAGGGTTGACTTGGTCACCGGCCGTCACCTGGTCGACCAGGCTCAGGGCGCCGTTGCTTTCGTCGAGACGGTACTGGGAAATCAGGCCGTCGCCGGGGCTGGAGATGTACGCGAAGGTTGCAGCGTGGGCCTGTGCACTGAGGCCGCAGGCAATGGCAGCGGCCAGGAGGAGGGGTTTAGTCACAAGGAATCCTTTTATTGTTGTGGTTGTGGTCAGTTATCGTATGACTGTAAGTGAGTCACAGCAATGGTTGTTTTATCGGTCGACTGGCTGTGTATCTTGCAGCCAGCCACGGGCATGATGCGCTCCATGAATAACGATCCTATCGCACTGTATTGGCGTTTCTACACACCCGATCCTGGCATTGGCCCGCGCGAACAGGTGCCGATGCTCGCGCAGGAGCTGGCCTGGGCGCGTGAACACGGGGGTGGGCACCGCTTCAGTTGGATCGCAGTGTTGTGTCCGCCATTGTGTTTCGGATTGTTCCTGCCTAGCCTGGCGTTCTTACTGAGCCTGTTGCTGTACCGCGCGGTATTCGACGCTGGGCTCGACGTGGATCGCATCATCGGCGATTCGTTTGGCTGGCAGGTGCTGGCGGGACTGGTGTTCACGGCTGCATGGGCGCTGCGTAACTACCTGCGCGATAGGCATGACCCGATCAACGCTTACTGGCAGGCGATGCCGGGGCAGGGAGTGGTCGAGGTGGAGCGTCATACCCTGGTGTCGGGTATTAGCCTGTGGGCATCGGACTTCGACCCGGACTGCAACGCCCTCATGCAATGGAACAACGGCCGCCTTGAGCGCACCCAGAGCAGCGGGGTGTCGCAATGGGTCGTGGCGCTGACCACGGCCGGTCATTGGCTGGTGATCAAGGACGAATACCCGGGTGACTTCACCTACAACCGCGTCGGCTGCATGCCGGCCGCGCAAAAGCGCATGCAGCCAAGCCGTGACGTAGTATTGGCCTTCGCCCCCCGCACGAACCTGCTGCTGGGGCGACGCTTTGAGGGTGAGCCGATACCCTTGACCCACACCGCCTATTGGCTGTCTGCCGAAGAACTCAAGCGTTTGGTTGAAGCTGCGCACCACTGGACGTTTTTTCCGCCGGAGCGCTATGGCGTGGTCAATCCACACGATGCGCCTTGGGTGCAGCGGCTAGTGGAAAAGGCACGCCTTCAGTAGCGAGCGTGCTTGCTATGGTCAGCCAGCGAGTATGCGGCAAGCTTGCTTTTTGTGGTGAGCGGGCTCGCCCCGCGCCGGGCTGCGCAGCAGCCCCAATGAGGCCGTCGCGATTGTTCAGGTAAAACGCAGTGTCTGGTTTTAGGACTGCTGCGCAGCCCAGCGCGGGGCAAGCCCGCTCACTACAGGAGCCTGTTTATCCTCTTCAGAGCACCGCAGCAAGCCACCACAAGTCGTCAAACCGTCCCGCGAGCAAGCCTCTTTGTGGTCAGCCAGCGAATATGCGGCAAGCTTGCTTTTTGTGGTGAGCGGGCTCGCCCCGCGCTGGGCTGCGCAGCAGCCCCAATGAGGCGGCCGCGATTGTTCAGGTAAAACGCAGTGTCTGGTTTTAGGACTGCTTCGCAGCCCGGCGCGGGGCAAGCCCGCTCACTACAGGAGCCTGTTCACCACAGGGATACATTCAGTCACCAAGTGCCACGGGCTCATTCCACACACCGCGCTAGCGTTAATGTTCTTCAGACTGTTCACCAAGAGCAATGGAATGCGCCCCACACCTCAATCCCATCGTCTGCGCCACGGTCGTTACTCGGAGCACGGTCGCAGCTACCTCGTCACTATCGTCGTTCATCAGCGCCAGCGCTTGTTCACTGACCTTTACCTGGGCCGTCTGCTAGTCGCCGAGCTCCGGCAGGCTCATGAGATGGGGCTGGTTGACTCTCTTGCCTGGGTCATCATGCCTGACCACATCCACTGGTTGTTTGAGCTCAAACAAAAGCAGTTGGCTGACGTGGTGCGACGTACCAAGTCATGTAGCACGCTGGTCATCAACCGGCGTCGTCAAAGCAAAGAGCGTGTCTGGCAACCCGGTTATCACGATAGGGCAGTGCGTGTGGAGGATGATCTTCGCAAAATGGCGCGTTACATCATTGCCAACCCCTTACGCGCCGGTTTGGTGGAACGAGTGGGGGATTACTCGTTGTGGGATGCTGCGTGGCTCTGAGGAGGGTGAGCGGGCTACTGCACCATCTGCCACAACGACGCCCCGACGCCGGTGATGCTCTCTCCGGCAATCAACCCAGCCGCCGCGGTAATCGCAAAGCGCTCGGTGATGCTCGGCCAACGGCAGCTCACCCACCAGGTCAGCACCGCGCCCAGCGCCATCATCAACGACACCGACGCCGGCAATACAAACGCCAGCCCCAATGCGGCGGCGCTTGGCAAGTATCGGGAGCGATGGGCCGGCAACAGGCTGTCGAGCACACCCAGCAACACGCCTACGCCGCCGCCAATGGCAATCGCCCAGCGAATGCTCGCCGATAACGAATCCAACCCATGGGTCAGGGTTTGCGCCACGGCTTTCCACGTCGCCACCGCTGGCGCCGGCCACTGTTCGGTGAGCAGCATGGACTGCGGGTCGGGGATCAGCGCCAAGTACGCAAACACACCAACGATGCTGCCGATGAAAATCCCCAGGATCTGCGCGATCACCTGCTTGTGCGGCGTGGCGCCAATCGCCTTGCCCACCTTGAAGTCGTTCATCAAGTCCGTGCATTGCCCGGCAGAGCCACCGGCGGTGTTGGCGCTCATCAGGTTGATCGGCACCTGGCCGGGGGCGACGATACCGAAGCTCAACTGGGACAATTGCCCGATGGCGCCAATCGGCGGAATCCCCGTAGCGCCCACCACGCGGGCGGCGACGGCGGCCAGGCAGATCGCCAGGGGGATGGTCAGCAGTGCCATCCACAGGTTGATGCCGAACAACAGCGCTTGCAGGCTCACCACCAAGCAGATCGCCAACCCGAAACCCGCGGCAGGCCCGGGTTTTGGCCAGGTCCAGAGTGCACCACCGCTGGCCTTGGTGGCGGTGCGCAACGCCCACAAACGAATCGCCAACGAGGCCACGGTGGAGCACACCATCAGGCTCACCCCCGGCCACAGCAACCACTCCACCAACGCAGCGAATTGCGGGCCGCTGTTGTCTGCCGGCAACGTCACCAGGTGTTGCGCCAGCAGCCACGGCCCCAGGCCGCCCCACGCGAGCAAGGCGCCGAGCAACAGGGTCAGGCCTACACGAATGCCGATGATGCCGCCAAACCCCAGCAGCAACAGCGAAGGGTCGGCAGTGAACGTCAGGCGCTCCAACTGCGCGCTGGGCGACCAGCGCGGGAAGGCCCACATAAACGTGTCCACCCACTTCACCACGCCGGACAGCAAGGCGGCGCTGAGCAGCACCTTCAAGCGTGTCGCGGCTTCGCGGCCATGGTTGTAGATGTGCAGCAGGGTTTCCAGGGTGGCCATGCCTTCGGGAAATTTCAGTGCCTTGTCATTGAGCAGGGAGGGCCGCAGGTACCAAGCGATCCAGATGCCCAGGAAACTCACCGAGAACACCCAGGCGATCATCGGCAGTGCGTCCAATTGGTTGCCCGTCAGCAAGGTGTAGGCCGGGATCGGCGCCACCAAGCCGCCGGAGATGATCGAGGCCGCGGCCGAGGCGACGGTCTGGTTGATATTGCTTTCATGCAGGGTCCACGGCAGCTGTTGCGGGGAACGCTTGGCCAGCCCTTGCCAGATGGCGTAACCGATCAGCAGGGCAATGATCGACATGTTGAACGACCAGCCGATCTTCAAGCCGGCATACACATTGGAGGGCGTGAGCAGAATACCGAGCACCGTGCCGGTGATGACGGCACGCAGGCTGAGTTCGCGTTCGACGGGAGCGTACTGGGGAATGGCGGGCGAGGCTGAAAGCATGCGGATTCCTTTCGGCGTGAAACAGGGCGACCTAACAAGTGAGCCCTGTAGAGGCTGAAGGTTCCTGAGTCGGCAAGAAGGGATAGCAGCGCAACGTCCGCCCGTTTTTTGTGGTGAGCGGGCTCTTGTGGTGAGCAGGGCTTCATGTGGTGAGCGGGCTTGCCGCGCGCTGGGCTGCGTAGCAGCCCCAATGAGGCTGCCGCGATTTTTCAGGTAAAACGCAGTGTCTGGTTTTAGGGCTGCTTCGCAGCCCGGCGCGGGGCAAGCCCGCTCATCACATGAAGGTCGCTTACTACATGAAGGCCGCTCACTACATGGAGCTAGATGCCCCCTATGAGGTCGAGTACACCATTTGGCCGCGCTTCAGTTACTGGGCAAACGCGTACTCGCCACCCTGTTCCAGTGCCTGGCGATACGCCGGCCGTGCCTGAAAGCGCTGCACCCACGCCGCGAGGTGCGGGTAGGCCTGCAACTTGCCCTGGGCCTTGGCGATTTCACCGATAAAACTCATCTGGATATCGGCCCCGCTCAGCTCATCACCGAGCAAATACGGCGTGTGCGCCAGCGCATCGTTCAGATAGCCCAAGTAGTTGGCGACTTCGGATTCGATGCGCGGATGCAACGGCGCCCCAGCATCGCCCAGGCGTCCCACATAGAGGTTGAGCATCAACGGCAACATGGCCGAACCTTCGGCAAAGTGCAGCCATTGCACGTATTTATCGTAGTCCGCCGAGGCTGGGTCAGGTTGCAGGCGACCGTCGCCATGCCGGCGGATCAGGTAGTCGACGATGGCGCCGGACTCGATCACCACATGGGCGCCGTCTTCAATCACCGGGGACTTGCCCAGGGCGTTGATCGCCTTGAGTTCAGGCGGTGCGAGGTTGGTCTTCGGGTCGCGCTGGTAGCGCTTGATCTGGTAGGCCAGGCCAAGCTCTTCCAGCAGCCACAGGATGCGCTGCGAGCGTGAGTTGTTGAGGTGGTGAACAATGATCATGGGAACTCCGCTGGGCAAGGGGTGTGAAGGAACAGACTGCGGCGCCGCCGTAGAGTGCCCTCAATCGGCGTTGAACGCCTCTTCGATAAAGGCTTGCAGCCCTTTCTCTTCCAGGATCTGCATAGAGAAATGCCCAAAACGCATGGGCATCTCAGTTCCATGCCCTGCCTCCTGATGTGTCGATCAGCGCACAACATCCAGCGCCGTGTATTGATTCACGTAGTGGAACTGGCTCGATGTCGACTCCAGCGTCAAGGCCACGCCCAAGTCCAAGATGAACGCCCGCGAGGTCTTGTAGTCGCCCTGGTCGCACTCAAGCTTGATGGCGTCTCCGGTCAGCGAGGCAAACACCTGCCGCGCCGGGAAGCGTTCGCCCATCTTGCAGATCAATGAGGTGGCGGTGGGTGTGTCGGTGGGCTTGGCGGGCACGTTCAGCATCTGCAGGTCTGCGCGCAAGGTCTGGCCTG
The DNA here is from genome assembly GCF_009866765.1 of Pseudomonas sp. S35. NCBI lineage: Bacteria > Pseudomonadati > Pseudomonadota > Gammaproteobacteria > Pseudomonadales > Pseudomonadaceae > Pseudomonas > Pseudomonas sp. S35. Next base: position 4,451,829 of record NZ_CP019431.1, on the reverse strand, counting down.
GCGCCCAACTGCTCGGCACCTTCATCTCGACGGCGAGGGTTTGCAGCACTCGCCCATCGCCGACGCCGTTCATCTTCGACTTCAACTGGATCAGGTCGGCCAGCATCAGGCGGTCGACGTTGAAGGCGTTGCCGTAGAGCTCGTTCTTCTTCAGCAGGCCGCCGTCGGCGGTGAAGGTCACCGAGGTGGGGCTGTCCGGGCTGCCGTCGCTTTTTTTGGAGAGATAGGTGTAGCTCAACCTCTTGAATTTCGGCTGCAGCAGTGGCGCGTCGAGGCCTTGGAGCACACTGGCAGGTACCTCGACATCGTTGATGCTGGTTTCGACCACGGTGCGCGGGTAGTCGACCGGCGCAATGTCCGGCCGCAGCCAAGCCAGCAGCGCCGCATCGACGCCACCTTGTACCGAGCAACTGACGCGAGTGTGCTCGCCGTCGGGCTCGACGATCAGCACCCGCTCAACGTTGCGTGTGCCGGGCGCCTTGCCCGGTTGCGGCTTGATCGCCTGCCAGCGGTCGTCGAGCTTGAGCTCACTGCGAATATAGCCCCCGTCGATTTTTTGCAGGCGCGCGGGCTGGTCCAACAGCGGAGCCAGGCGCTGGGCCACCTCGTCGACACCGCCCTGCACCACAAAACCCCAGTAGTAGTAGCGCCCCAACTCGTCGAGGTCGCTGGCCTCGTCGGCATACGTCAGCAGCTTCAGGCCGGCGATGGGCGGTGCACTGACCGGCACTTGGTTGGCGTTGCGATCGGCACGGTTTTTAACCGCGATCCAGGTGAAGTCCTTGTCCTGCTTGAGCGGCGCATAGGCCTGCCACGCGGCGCGGTGGGTGTTCAGGCTGCTGAAGAAGGTGGCGTCGCAGCGAGTGAAGGCCTTGAGCGTGTCGGTTAGCGCGGCGTCGTCGGCGTGGGCGATGGCTGGCAGCAACAGGGCAGACGCGAGTAGCAGGGCGGACGCGGGCGACTTCATAAAGCGGGATATCCGTATCGGGGCGGGAGGAGGGTATTATCCAGAGATTGGGCGCTAGCCACTAGCGTTGCAGGCGTACACGGCAATTGCTGCGATGCGGGCGCTGTCACGCGGTTGGAAGAAATCAAGGGCAAATAGCCAGTCATGGACAACAAAGCACAACTGATCAGACTCGCAGAACAGGCCTCAGAAGATCTGTTCCGCTGGAGCCTTTTTGTCGCCCACACCGAGTTCCTGTGGCACGACACCACTCTGGTAACGGATGCTGGCGCGTGGCAGCGCCAGTGGTTTGAGCTGGAAATCGTCAACGGCCTGGCGTTATCGGCGTGGGAAGAAGACGGTCGGCCGGATGATTGGTCGGCGCGCTGGCGTGAGGGCTATCAGCTGGAGGCGGTTGAAGTGCTGCGCGAGCTGCTGGCGCTTTTGTCCTCGGGTGCTTGAGAGGTCCAAGGGGGCCAGCGGGCTTGTACGATCGGGAGTATCAGTTTTTTTGTGTTCGGGCTGGTTAGGGCCTGCCGTCAGGCAGGCCGTTGTTTTACCAGCTCGGTCTGGTAAATCGGTCTCCGTAAAGAATCGCAAACTGATTCATTGCCACTTTCCAATCATGCGCCGGGTGCCCCCAGTTAGCCGTGATATTTCGTAGTCCCAGCCAGATCAGCTTCGTTGCCGCATCGTCGGTCGGGAAGTGCCCACGGGTTTTAATAATCTTTCGTAGCTGAGCGTTGATGCTTTCGATGGCATTGGTCGTGTAGACCACTTTTCGGATACCCGCCGGGAATACAAAAAACGGTATAACCCGATCCCAGGCGCGACGCCATGCAGCAACTACTGTCGGATACTGCTTACCCCAAGGCCCCGCTTCAAAGGCGTTGAGCTCTTGCTCGGCCACGTCCGCATTGATCGCCTGGTAGATCGGCTTGAGGGCTTTGGCCAATGCCCGACGTTTATCCCAAGCGGCATAGTCCAAGCTGTTGCGGATCAGATGCACGATGCAGGTTTGCAGCGTCGTGGCAGGAAAAACCGCTCCCAAAGCCTCCGGTATCCCTTTAAGGCCATCCGTGACGGCGATTAGAACATCTTCTACCCCACGCGTTTTGAGGTCGTTGAAGACCTTCATCCAAAACTTGGCGCCCTCGGTGCTCTCAATCCAGATCCCCAGAATGTCACGTGTGCCATCGGGTAATACGCCCAGCGCCAGATAAATGGCCTTGTTGCGCACTAACCCCTCGTCCCGGATTTTGACCCGTAGCGCATCAAAGAAGATGACCGGGTACATAGGCTCCAGGGGGCGCTGCTGCCAAGAGCCGACTTCTTCCATTACGGCATCGGTGACTGAGCTGATGAAGTCATGGGACACGTCAGTTCCATACTGCTCAGACAGAAAAGCGCGGATCTCACGCACCGTCATACCCCGGGCGTACATGGCAATTATCTTGTCGTCGAAGCCTGTAAAACGGCGTTCGTGCTTGGGAATCAGGATCGGGGCGAAGCTACCATCGCGGTCTCTGGGGATATCCAGGCGAAGCGGCCCATCGTCGGTAAGAACCGTTTTGCCACTCTTGCCATTGCGCTGATTGGTCGACTCCTCAGGGCGCTCCGCGCCCTGAGGATAACCAAGGTGGTGACCCAGCTCGGCACCTAGCGCGCGCTCGATCAGAGCCTTCTTGAACGCCATGGACGCGTCTTGAATGGCTTCGGCGCTCATCGGGCCTTTAACAAACTGCTCGATCAGCTCTTGGGGAATCGAGGGTAACTCCCTCGCTGCTGCATGGGCGGGCTTCTTTTTGGTCGGCATAGATGCACCTCTAGCTACATGTTATGCCCGAACACAAAATTTCTGACAGTCTCGTACGATCCTGCAAGTTCAAGCTTGGCCGGTTCCCGTCGATAACCTTCATGAACCCGCCAATCATGGACCGATTAAATGGCACTCTCCGTCAGCTCCGCCTATCTTCCCCCAGCCAGCAGCCGCCTCGCACCCTCCGACCAGGCGCTGGTGCCCCAACCGCTGACGGATGTTGCCAAGGACGCCCTGGCAAACGCCGCGCCCGCCGCCATCTATCATCCCAGCGAAGACACCAGCAGCACGACGAAACCGCTGGAAGTCGTCGACACCTGGGTCGGTCGCTCAGAATCGCCGGAGTACCATCGATTCGCCGAGCTCTTCAGGACTGCGAACAGCGTGCTGAAAGCCTCTTTCCAGACCTTTCAGGCAACGCTCTCCACCACCGCCCCCGACCTGGCCAGCAAGAAATATGGCTTCACGGTAGACGCTGACGGCAGCCTTAAAGTGCTCAATACCGCCGGCCAGCTCAACAGCTCGGACACCCAGCGGCTCACGGATCTGCTCAACAAATCCCTGGGCCTCAAGACCGCAGCCGTTGCCTACCGAGATGCCGCCATCGACACGACGGACGCCAGCTCGCCCTGGTCCGGCAGCGCCATGGGCTACTACAGCCTGACCCAGGAAAACTTCGCCAACACCATCGACCTGGCGCCACTGTTCAAAGATAAGCACAGCCTGGTACCGGCGGAATTCAGGGATGCAGAGTTTTTGACCCAACTGGCCTACAAAGGCGAACGGGCGACCGAGGCGACGGAAGCGGCGATGTTGGCGCGGCGGGCGGTGCAGCGGTTCAGTACACAGGCTTAACCCACGCACGCAGGTTTTTGTAGTGAGCGGGCTTGCCCCGCGCTGGGCAGCGGAGCAGCCCCAAAACCATACCCTGCGGTTTTCCTGAAGCATCGCAGCGGCCTTATTGGGGCTGCTCCGCTGCCCAGCGCGGGGCAAGCCCGCTCACCACGGGAGGTTGCCGTGATGCCGCTATCTCAAAGAAAAGCACAGCATGGTGCCGGCGGGGCGCAGCGGTTCAGTACACAGGCTTAACCCACGCACGCAGTTTTTTGTAGTGAGCGGGCTTGCCCCGCGCTGGGCAGCGGAGCAGCCCCAAAACCATACCCTGCGGTTTTCCTGAAGCATCGCAGCGGCCTTATTGGGGCCGCTTCGCTGCCCAGCGCGGGGCAAGCCCGCTCACCACGGGAGGTTGCCGTGATGCCGCTATCTCAAAGAAAAGCACAGCATGGTGCCGGCGGGGCGCAGCGGTTCAGTACACAGGCTTAACCCACGCACGCAGGTTTTTGTAGTGAGCGGGCTTGCCCCGCGCTGGGCAGCGGAGCAGCCCCAAAACCATACCCTGCGGTTTTCTTGAAGCATCGCAGCGGCCTTATTGGGGCTGCTCCGCTGCCCAGCGCGGGGCAAGCCCGCTCACCACGGGAGGTTGCCGTGATGCCGCTATCGACCTGGCGACGCTGTTCAAAGACAACCCACCACAGCAGGGCGCGTATCGACAAAGAGAGTGTGCATGATTAATGCGTTCTGAACCCATGCCCCTATAATCAAGCACCGACTGGATGAAGTCGGCTAATGAATCGTTAGGGAAAACTCAAGATGCGAGGCCTAATCGTTAACAGTTTGGCTGTTCTCAGCATGGCAATGTTCTGCGCCGGCTGTACTTCATATGCTTCCAAACCGCCCATCAACGAACCTGTTGACGCCGCAAGCAATGAAAATGTCCCCAGCTTCACGTATGCAGTTGACGCGCCTTGGAAAGACAGCCGCTTCGGCAAGCGCGCCTATCAAGCGACACAAAAAATCATTCCACACGCACAAGACATCAGCTCAACCCCAGCGGCTGCGAACTTCCCCGTACTGGCCATAAAAATCTCGGCGTTTTCCTCGGGCGGGGCGTGCGCGCAGGAATACCTGACGGGCTTGAGTCTTGGCTTGATTCCCAGTTGGTGCACGCGTCAGGAGTTGTTCAAGTTTGATTTCATACTTAATAACACTCACGGCCTGTGCAGGCAGAAAACCTATTCAATAAGCGCCCAGACGTTTTCACATATCACCGTGATTCCATTTGCCATGCTCGATACCGAGGACCAACCCTTAACGCTCTATTCGGCAGCGCTAAAAGCGTTCCTTCAAGACGCGCCCTGTGCAACCTGATCCATGCTTCAAATCGGCCTCTGCAGCACTCGCGCATTCCACACAGCCCGATAGCGCTCGCGCCAACCCGGACTGCCTTGATCCAGCCACGCCAGCGTCGCCTCAATCGTAACCGCGCTGATGACGAAGTGATTGATGTGCTCCGCGATTCGTTCCTGGGACAAATGCAGCAAGTCCAGGTAGGCATTGAACGAGTTCGCCAGTACGACGTACTCATCACCGTGCTGGCGACGCCCTGTCCAGGCGGGTAAACCTGCGACCATCGCGCCCACGTCCTGGCGACCGTCGCGCAGGTCAAGCAGCAACACACTCGCGCCGCCATCGCGGCCGATCGGCAACAACCCCGTCGCGGGGAAACCAGATTGCTGGCGCAGTTGTTCCAGTTCAAAAGGGTTGGACTCGTAGGTTTCACCGGGGTCCAGGCCATACAGCAGGAAACTCAGCAACTCCTTATCGCCATTGCTCATGGTTGCCAGCACGTCGTAGTCCACGGTGGCGCCGTTGCAGGTCTTGAGAAACTGCCGGTAGTCATCCGGCAGGCGGGCGCCGAGAGTGGCTTCCAACTGCGCGAGGGCCTGGTCGGATGCGCCTTCTCGGGTGTCGTCGAAGATCAATCCACGGTAGTCAGTCATTGAGGGCTCCCGGCGCCTTAGTAAAAATCATAATAAAGTGCCCATTCCCCGGTTTGGTTGTGCTTCCAGAACATCAGGCTGCCACTGTGGACCACGTTGAGGTTGATCTTCGCGTCTGATGAGATCTGGAACACAAACTCGAAACCCTCGCCCGGATCAACGCCTGACTGGCAGAACGAGGGGTAACCGCCGATCTTGTGTTCGTAGGTGTGGGTGGTCAGGTCGTAATAGCTTTCTATCTTTCCCGCACGTTCCAGCGCGAGGACGGCTTGCTCAAGGTCCGCCGGGACACCGCCGCCATCCCACAGTGGGTAGTCCTCGGGCACCGCTTGCGCCTTCAGTGGGAAGGGCTTGAGAAATGCACCCGCCACCGGCAGTGCCTTGCGCACCAGCACGTCATCAGGCCCGTATTCGCGGATCACCCAGTTATTTCCCATCGGCTCAAAGCACGCTGGAAACGGGTTAGACATGAACACCGTCAGTACCCGAACCTCGGCCAACAACGGGCTGTTGAAGGGCAGGGCGGGCAGGTAAAACTGCGCGAAGGGGAGCAGCGGTTGCCCCGCGTGATTGGTCGGTACGCCTTCGTCAGGCCGGAACAGGAAGACATTGCCCAGCCAGCTTTCCTCATCGGTACCAAGCGGGCGAAAGCCGCCGGCAATGAACTTGACGGCCGGGCGGGCCAGGCGTTGCTTGATTTGTGGAATATCCATGACGATGCAAAGCTTCCTTTTGCTACAGGCTCAAGGGCCGCAGATTAGCAGTGTGCGGGTGCCATACCGTTAAGGATTGGCCTTGATCCGCCCCAGAATCGCCGTGCGCATACATCCCCAGGCGATCACGCCGACAATCAGCACCTCGGCGACACCCACCAGCACATTGAATGAAAACACCCACGGCTGCTCGGCCCAATAAAAGCTCGCCGAGCCCGAGCGAACACCGCTGACCCGCAGCCGCCCGGTGAACAGCGCGCGCACCAAGGCGATCACGTGAGTCAGCTCCAACACCGCCAGGAAAGCACCCAGCAGTGAGAGCAGGGCACGTGCCGCAATGCCGAGCTTATCGGTGGACTCAGCGACTGGCGCGAGCCCTGTGCTTTTGCGTGGTTTGGCGGCTTTCGCAGGTGCTGGCGCAGGCCTATAGGGCGCCGGCGTTGCCGACCCCACGACCACCTCAGTGGGCACAACCACACCCAGGTAATCGGCCAGTTCACGCAGCCACACATCGGTGCGTTTGCTCCCCGGCACCACCGGCACGTTATCGGTGCTCAACCGTTGCTCGGTGCCGTCGCGCATCACCAGCCACAGCTGGGTGTAGGCGGGCTCGGCCTGCGGGCGGCGGCGAAGTTCGAGGTGGTGGGGTTTATCGATGCTGAAGACCGACTGCACACGCTCGCGGCCACCGAAAAAGTTATGGGTGCGGCGCTTGCCCTCACCGTTCACTCGCGACAACAGCAGCGTCTCGCGGATGCCGGTGTACACCATCAGCAGCAGGCCAAGGGCGGGAATGAGCAGCAGCAGGAGTACGATCAGCAGCGAGCTCAGCGGATCCATGTCTGCCAGCTGCGAGCCGCTATCGGTGAACCAGAACACCACGAAGACCAAAGGCAGGATGAACGCCATCGCGCCTGTCAGCAGCACAAACACGCTTTGCACCCCGTTGCGCGAGTGGACGTGCAAGTCACCCTGTGGGGTGCGCTCGAAGTGATGGCCAATCAACATGCAACTCTCCTGATGCGCGTTTAAAACAGGCCGGGGGCGGGTTTTACGCTGGGCAGAATACCTGATGCCTGTAGGTTTTGATCTGCTGGCTTGTAGCTTCTTTCTGAAAGTGAGTATTTGCCCCTGTTGTTTTCTGTCCATATAGAAAATTCCGATTTTATATTTCGAACTCTTCTTTTATTGAGGTCGGAAATCGGACATGGCAACGGCTTATATCAATCAAAAATTCATTGATTACGCGAGTCTGAGGCGTATGGAACTCAGTGGCGCATCGCCCCTGGCCGCGCAGAAATTCTATGCACTGAACGCGCATCTACCCCGTCCTTTTGTAAGAGCGGGGTACCTGGTTATCGTGCCGAGTCATACCACCAAAGAAAGTACCGCTGACGAAGCCTGGTTAATGACCCGGGCCGCGGAGATCAGCCAAGTGCTGGACCGCGATCCAGAGGTCGGTGGCTTGGTGATCAGTCACTACGATTTGCTGCAGAGCTTGGCGGGTTACACCTCCTTGGGCATCGGTAGCGCTACATCCGCTTGGAGTACCCACCTCAATGACGTCCGCCACACTCTGGAAGACATCGAACAGGCCTATGCTCGGCTCAAGAATGGCACCGTGGGCAGGGAGACGTTCTTTGAGCAACGCCGAGCGCTGCTTAAACAACTGAATGACCAACTACAAGGCGCCGCGCGGTTTGGCACGGGGTTGCGCAGTAATAGTTCGTTGAAGTGGATTCTGCAGATATCGACCAAAAGCGTCCTGCACAAAGGCGATATCAAAGGCTATGCAGAGCGCATCGAACGCATTGCTGCGATAGCTCGACATTTGCGCAAGGGCAGTTACATCGGTCTGGCGCTGGACGTGGGAGGGGCAGGCTTGAAGGTGAGCGCGGCGTGTACGGAGGGGCGGGAGGAAGAGTGTCGTAAAGCGCAGTTTGTCGAAGTGGGCAGGTTGGCGGGGAGTGTTGGTGGATCCATTATGGGGGGTGAGGCAGGCGGTAAAGTTGGACTCGCTTTATGTAGGTTGTTTTTGGGCATTGCTACCAAAGGTGTAGGCCGTGTTTCATGCGGCGTTGTTGGTGGGGCTACGGGTGGGTATATGGGTGGCAGCTATTTCGGTGGTCATGGCGCGCAGTTGGGTGAAGAACTCTATATGGCAGATGACCTATGGATATAGCTGGCTACAGGGTCATCACAGTTCTTGTGGGCGTAGAGGTCATTATTGCCGTCGCGTTACTGCTGTACTCGTACTACTTCAAGCTTGAAAAGCTGGAGCAGTATTTTGAGGGCAATAAGATTGTTCAACACAATAAGCGGCTTTGGCCCGGTAATCGACCGAGGGATAAAGCCATGCGCATGGGGCAGATCGGTTTGTTTTTTATGTTCCCGAAAAGTTACACCCGGTTGGGTGATGTGAGTGAAGAAGAGCTTGTTTGCGTTCCGGTTTCCCTCAAACGTTGGGCGCTATGGCCGGACTACTTGATTGTGCAGATAGTTTTGTTGTCGGTAGGGCGTTATATTTTATAGGTGATGTGATTTCTATGAAAATAAATTAAAGCTGGCCGAGTTTTTGTAGCGATGATCAAGCGCGTCGCTATGGGAGTATCAGTTTTTTTGTGTTCGGGCTGGTTAGGGCCTGCCGTCAGGCAGGCCGTTGTTTTACCAGCTCGGTCTGGTAAATCGGTCTCCGTAAAGAATCGCAAACTGATTCATTGCCACTTTCCAATCATGCGCCGGGTGCCCCCAGTTAGCCGTGATATTTCGTAGTCCCAGCCAGATCAGCTTCGTTGCCGCATCGTCGGTCGGGAAGTGCCCACGGGTTTTAATAATCTTTCGTAGCTGAGCGTTGATGCTTTCGATGGCATTGGTCGTGTAGACCACTTTTCGGATACCCGCCGGGAATACAAAAAACGGTATAACCCGATCCCAGGCGCGACGCCATGCAGCAACTACTGTCGGATACTGCTTACCCCAAGGCCCCGCTTCAAAGGCGTTGAGCTCTTGCTCGGCCACGTCCGCATTGATCGCCTGGTAGATCGGCTTGAGGGCTTTGGCCAATGCCCGACGTTTATCCCAAGCGGCATAGTCCAAGCTGTTGCGGATCAGATGCACGATGCAGGTTTGCAGCGTCGTGGCAGGAAAAACCGCTCCCAAAGCCTCCGGTATCCCTTTAAGGCCATCCGTGACGGCGATTAGAACATCTTCTACCCCACGCGTTTTGAGGTCGTTGAAGACCTTCATCCAAAACTTGGCGCCCTCGGTGCTCTCAATCCAGATCCCCAGAATGTCACGTGTGCCATCGGGTAATACGCCCAGCGCCAGATAAATGGCCTTGTTGCGCACTAACCCCTCGTCCCGGATTTTGACCCGTAGCGCATCAAAGAAGATGACCGGGTACATAGGCTCCAGGGGGCGCTGCTGCCAAGAGCCGACTTCTTCCATTACGGCATCGGTGACTGAGCTGATGAAGTCATGGGACACGTCAGTTCCATACTGCTCAGACAGAAAAGCGCGGATCTCACGCACCGTCATACCCCGGGCGTACATGGCAATTATCTTGTCGTCGAAGCCTGTAAAACGGCGTTCGTGCTTGGGAATCAGGATCGGGGCGAAGCTACCATCGCGGTCTCTGGGGATATCCAGGCGAAGCGGCCCATCGTCGGTAAGAACCGTTTTGCCACTCTTGCCATTGCGCTGATTGGTCGACTCCTCAGGGCGCTCCGCGCCCTGAGGATAACCAAGGTGGTGACCCAGCTCGGCACCTAGCGCGCGCTCGATCAGAGCCTTCTTGAACGCCATGGACGCGTCTTGAATGGCTTCGGCGCTCATCGGGCCTTTAACAAACTGCTCGATCAGCTCTTGGGGAATCGAGGGTAACTCCCTCGCTGCTGCATGGGCGGGCTTCTTTTTGGTCGGCATAGATGCACCTCTAGCTACATGTTATGCCCGAACACAAAATTTCTGACAGTCTCGTCGCTATCGGCTCCAACGAATTTATCACCGGTTACGCAATGCTCCTCCTTTCTTGTGGTCTCTACCCTGACTCCGCAAAAGGACAGGCTTCATGTCGATACGCACTGCGCTCTGCCTGCTGACCCTGCCGTTGTTCGCAGGCTGCCAGTATTTACCCCACACCGATTACTTCACGGCACCTGCAAACGAGCCCAACCCCGCCTGGGTACGCATCGTCAACTTCACGCAGCATGCCGATCTGTACCAATACGAAAACGGTAAACGTTCGGGTGGCGTGATTCGCAGCGGGCCGCTTCCGTTCATTCATACGCAGGATCAGGGGATGCCGAAAGCGGGGCAAAACCTCACGTCGGACTATTACGAAACGCAAATCCGGCCCGGCATCGAAACGCACGTGGGTATGTCCTGGCAGGGCGCGCGCACGCAATCTTGCTACGTCACGGCGAAGTTCACGCCCCAGGCTGGGCGCTTTTACCAGTTCAGGCTGACATCAGGTTCGTCAGGCACCTGTACGCTGTACCCGTCGCTGATCGAGCGCGACAAGGATGGAGGCGGGTGGCATCTCACGCCAAACTCGCAGGTGACGTACAAGGGCGAAGGGCCGACAGCCAAAACCCACTACAACAATAGCCGCTTCGAGGATCCCGATTACCATCCACCTGCGGATCTCTATCCCGGCGTTGACGTTTTATAAACAGGCTAACCACGAGGTCAATATGGGCTATCACGTCACCCACAGATACGGTGCCATGAGCTCGGCGCCTGGCATACACACGTTCCCTGCGCTTCTTGGCGAACTGAAAACGCGTGCGCACGATGAGGAACACGGGCAGGTGTCGGTGACCAACGACGCAGAGTGGTGCATCGCTGTAAACCTGTCGGGCATCGTCACCTTTGAAAACCTGGAGTCCGGTGACCCTCGCCACATGAAGCAAGTGCCGGGGGGCAAGATCCTGGAATTATGGGGTTTATTGGTGCAGGGGGATGTTGCGACTATTGAGCAAGAGCCGTGGGTGGCTGGTTATGGCTGAGTTTATGCGGTCGTTGGGCGATGTGAGTTGAGCTCTTTGGGTTGGCATTCAGCCCTATTTTAGGCTTTGGTGACTGGCAGTTATCGGCCAATTGCCGCCCATCGTGCCAGGCAGCTCTTGTTCCTGCCCAGCCTGAAGTCGGTCACGTAGCTGAGCCAATTGCTCAAAACCGATTATTCAGTTCGCCGCCTCAAGGTTGATCCAGCTAATGCCGCAGCATGAGTGCGAAGACTTTAATTACTCGACCTTGTTATCTGGCAATGGGGCCGTATGAATTTCGTCAAACATAGCAGTTGCCACTGAAGCAGCATAAACAATGTATTTCACATCACTTTCTTTGCTCTTGACTTCATAAATTTCACAAAGAAGACTTTTATTATTTTTGGGTAACACAACAGGCGACCAAGATGAAGGGCTCTTGAAGTTGTACTCAGGGCCTTTGTACGTTAAAGACTTTATGCCAGCAACGGTGCGCTTATATTTTTGTCTATCAGGTCTTTTGGAGTTTTCATAGTCGCCTATAAATGATCCTAAAGAACCAGAGACAACATCTATGCACTCCCTGTCTAGCGCGGTTTCATAATCAGCAGCCGCGTATGTTCCAACGCTGCCATGGTTGGAATAGAATTTTTGTCGCGGCGACAATTTCTCTTCTGGCTGCTTGGGTGTATATTCGTCACCCTCGAAATAGTATTCGATGTACCCTCGCGAAATATCCACCCTGTTGTATTTTGTTCTCTTTTCTATCACGTCTTCGAAAGTATACCAGCGATGCTCAATTAGGGTGTGCTCGACGTCTAGCCCGCTCGCCATCACCTTTAAAGAAAGCGCGGAGCCGAACAAGATATATGCAATATGAATACTTTTCATGAGCTCACCTAAGGCATGGTTTTTTAAATTTTACTTTATTTTAATCAGTGCACGATAGAGTTGTAAATTTATCCAATAGCAAAATCAACCTCATCAATTGAATTGCCCCGCTTTGTAGAAGCGTCGTATGACCGCTTTTTGGCCAAAGCGGACAGATCGACCCAGAACTTGAGTCGACCTATCAATGCAGGTTAGAAATGCCAGTCCTCAGCGTGAACGACACGACAGAATGGGCCCGCCAGGGTTGCATTGTGATGAGCGACGATACTTTCGGCCTTCAATGCGGGAGTGTCAGTGCAGGTATGACCATCGGCGATCAGCACTGCATCGAATCCAAGATCTCGTGCGGCGCGGCAGGTGCTATCGACACAATACTGGGTCTTCATTCCGGCAATAACCACGCCTTGAGAACCACAAGCCTTTAGTCGATCGGCCAGGTCAGTCATGGCGAAAGCGTTAGGTCGGCTTTTTTCGAAAATCACTTCGTCGCCTTGCAGCAACAGTTCCTGCACCAGTTGCGTCAACGGGCTTCCAGGTTCGATAGGCGAGCCGGGCGGCCCCACGTGGCGAGCAAGAAAAATTGGCGTGCCGGCCCTGCGGGCTTTATTCAACAGACTATTCAACGTATTTAGCAGCGCCTCACCAGCCCATGGTTTATCTGGGCCATGAAACAATCCAACCTGCATATCGAGAATCAACAGTGCATGCATTGTGCTTTTCCTTGCGTTTGGACCAGCGACACAAGGGCAAAAGAAAAGGCCCTATCCATCACTGGCGGGCCTTTGAAGTTCGTGCGTTATTGGCTCACGACACCTCTCACGACCCGCCTCGGGCGGTCGTGGTAGTGGTGGTCGAGGCAATACGTAGCTGATTCATAAGTGGACAGTATCTCCACGGTGCTTGGTTGGCAAGGGGACAAGATCTACGCGATGGCTACTTCTTGTATTGCTCATTGAGGTCCGCTTTTGGCCGGAAGCAGGTCCTTAGCGGCTAACAACTTCACCATGTAGGCCCCGTAGTGATTTCACTCCTTACCTACCCTTCCTATAGGTCGCGGCCATGATCATCTATCAAGTCTGTCAAAACCTAACTCGCCGAATCGCTGTATGCCTTACAGCGACGCGGCGAGCGTTGATGCTAGCGCATTGAAGGGCCCGGTATCAGCCGGGGCGAGGCACTTCGCGGTCGAGCAATTTGGCGGTCATGAGTACGCCCAATTCACTCAGTTGGTGAATCGCCAGCGCAATGTCGCGGTGTTTGCCGTTGAGGTCTTCGGATAAGTCGAGCAGCAAGGTGCTGACGGACGTGAAGGTCTCGTAGCTGTTGGTGATGAGGGTTTCGTTGCTGGCGTCGGGGGCGACGGTGAAGAGGGTGGTTGAATCCGGTGTGACATTAAGCATAAAGATATCCTGAATTGGGCCGCCACTTCCCGCTACTAAACGGTGGGTGGCAGCTGTACGCAGGTTAGTAGACCGGTGGATATCTAAAGCCGGCGCGCCCGAAGGCGCCCTGCGTACAGCCACCATCAAGTACAGACGCGATGTCTGATTGATGACGCTCATGCACTTATAGATACCCAAACTCAGGCTACTAAACCCGATCACCGAGATGTCGGCGACCGGGCAACCTTAGAGACGGCTACCCCTGTGCACAAGTCGGCGGATTCTGACGCAAGCGTAGGCAATGGAGCAAGCGCCCTTGCCACAGGGGGCTGGTCAGTTTAGTGAGCCTTCTGCGCGTTTCTTGGCACGCAGTGCCAGGCAGCGGTCGTATTCGACGGTGAAGGCTTGGTTGGGGGTGTCGTTGGCGTGGGTCAGGCGCACGACGCGGATGGTGCTGCGCATGTCTTCGGCATCCTGGCCTTTGAGGCCTCTCATATCCACCAGGACCTGCTCGGCGCGTTCGATGGACATCCCTTGGTTGTTGGCGTCGGTGGCCACTTTGTTCATGGCGGCGTATTTGTAGCACACGTGCACGTCTTCGTTTTGTTGGTTGTCCCGGTTCACTTGTTCGGGTGTGCGGGCGGCCAGGGCTTGTTGGCGGGTTTGTTCGTCGCGTTGGGCCTTGAGGCGTTTTGCTTCGCGTACGGCGGCTTGGTCGGCGAGGGTTTTCGCGTCGCGGGCGGCTTCGGCGGCTTGGTAGGCTTTGTCTTGTTCGGCTTTGCGGGCGAGGGCCTTGCGGTCGATGTCTGCGCGGCGGGCGTCTTCGGCGTTTTGTTCGGCGTTGGCCTGCATGCGGTGCTGGCTCAGGCGTGCGGTGCTGGCGATGTAGGGCTGTTCTTTTTGCAGGGCTTCCAGGAATTCTTTGAACGCGGCGGTCTGTTTGCGTGAGGGCGAGGCTTCGCACATTTTCATCAGCACGCCCAGGTCTTGTGCCAGGAAGTGCTTGGACACGTCCACCAGTTGCGCATGGATCGCGGGGTCGTTGCGGGGGATGACGATGTCGGGGGCCATGATGCGCAGCAGGTTGGAAACGGTGGACGGGTACAGGAAGGTGCTGGCCACTGCGCAGGTGTCTGCGGTGGCGCTGAAGTTTTTGCGCTGGATCTGCTCGATGGCCGAGGCGCGGTAGGTGTCGATGTTTTTCAGGCGCAGGGCGTCAGCGTTGTACAGGACGACGGGTACGCCCATGTCTTTTTCCAGGACCTCGGCGTAGACGCGTGCGAGTTGGTGCAGGGTTTCAAAGTCGTCGCCTTCGCTGCTGGTCGACACCAGCGCGGCGTAGCGGTACTTGCTGGCGTCGGTGAGGTTGGTCTTCAGGATGCCGAAGTTGTTTTTATCAGAACTGTACAGGCCGGCACTGGCGGCGCCGGGCAGGCACGAAATCAGCAGCAGGCTGGCGGCGAGCAGTGTTTTGAATGGCGGCATTGCCTGTCCCTGGTCTTGATTGAATAAGGTGTGCGGGCACGCGCGGTGAAGCGGTGCCGGGCGCCGCATGATAGTGAAATGCCATGACGAAGGCATCTGGAGTTTCAAACCGGTTCACTCGCAAACACCCCGTTGCAGCGCATATCGGTCTACCATGCCACCCCCGGCAGTGGTTCCACGCGCTACCGATCTCTCTCTTGCAAGGTATCGCCCATGTCCATCGACCAAATCAGCCTCCCCAAGGGCGTCGGCCCGCACGCCACCAAGCTGCTCGACGCCATCACCGGCGCTTGCTCCCATGAAGAACTCAACCGCGCAGGCGGTAAGGCAGAAGGCTTTGTATTGGGGTTGGAAGCTTCCAAGGCGATCAAGAGCCAAATCGCTGAGTCGCTGTATGTGGCTTATGACGATGCCGCGAGCCATCGCGCCAGTGAGTTGAAGGGTTAAACCTCAACACCAGACCTGATGTTGTACAGTCGACTCCCGCCACAGGGCTGATTAAATCAGGGACCCCCATGACATTGACCGTCGACACCTTGCTCACCCTGGCCATGGCCAACCCCATCAACGCCGAAATTACCGCACGTTTGCCCGACCTGGGTGTGGAGCAATGCATGCTCACGGCGGGCTGTCTGTTCCAGGCAGTGTGGAATCACCAGTCCAATCTTCCTGCTGCGCAGGGGGTAAAGGACTACGACGTTTTCTACTTCGACACCGACCTGTCCTACGAAGCCGAGGACGCGGTGATTCGCAAGGCCGAGCGGTTGTTCCAGGACTTGGGCGTGAATGTGGAGGTCAGGAACCAGGCGCGGGTTCACCTTTGGTATGGGCAGCGGTTTGGCCGGCCGTATCCTCAGTTGCATTGCGCCAGGCAGGGCGTGGATCGTTACCTGGTGGCCGGGACGTGCATCGGCTTGGAGATTGCCACCGGCGAGGTGTATGCGCCGTTTGGGTTGGCAGATGTGGAGCACGGAGTGTTGCGCATCAACCCACTGCATCCGGAACCGGCGTTGTTTGCACAGAAGGCCAGGAGTTATCAGGCGCGGTGGCCGTGGCTGAGGATTGTGGCGACGGATTGAAGGCCGTGCAGTCCATTTTTGTGTGGTTCATTGAATTTATCGGCGCTGGTTTGAGTCACTGATGCTATGCGTGGCTTTCTTCCATCCGATCTCAAGGACCGACCATGACCTTTTTCATCTTCCTGCTCGCCTGCGCCGCCGCTGCCAGCACCGGCGTGATCTTCAAGCCCGGTGCCTGGTACGAATCCCTGGTCAAACCCAGCTTCACCCCGCCCAATTGGCTGTTCCCAGTGGCATGGACAATCATTTACCTGCTGCTGGCCTGGGCCGGTTACCGTCTTAGCCTGATCCCCGGCAGCCAAATGGTGCTGGCGCTGTGGGCCGCGCAGATCGCTTTGAACACGCTGTGGACGCCGGTGTTTTTTGGCGCCCATCGCCTGCTTGCCGGGATGGTGATCATCGTGTTGCTGTGGATCACCGTGGCGGCCATGGTGGTGTTGGCGGTGCGCCTGGATTTGATCACCGGTTTGATCCTGTTCCCGTACCTGGCGTGGCTGTGTGTCGCGGCGGCGTTGAATTTCTCGATCTTGCGCAATAACCGCTGATGGCCCACCAAACTTGGCCGGCCAGCGAGCCGGAACTGGCCCAGATGCGCCGCTTCAACCAAAAGCTCGCCTGGATGCCGCGCTTTAAAATCCGCAATCGCATCACCCCGCGCTTGATCCAGGCGCTGTTGCGCGTGAGCCAGAAGGTCAGGCGCGCAACGCCGGCCGAAAGCCGCACCGTGGGCGGTGTGCCCGTGCGTATTTTGCGGCCTATCGGCAAGCCCAAGGGCGTGGTGCTGGATATCCACGGCGGCGGCTGGGTGATTGGCAATGCGCAGATGGATGACGCGCTTAACCTCGGCATGCTCAACGCGTGCGATGTGACGGTGGTGTCGGTGGATTACCGGCTGGCGGTGGACACGCCGGTCGAGGGGCTGATGGAAGATTGCCTGGCGGCGGCGCGTTGGTTGCTCTGTGATGAAGAGTTCAAAGACCTGCCGGTTATCGTCGTCGGCGAGTCGGCCGGCGGGCATTTGGCGGCAGCGACCTTGCTGGCGCTCAAGCAATGGCCCGAGCTGCTCCAGCGTGTGAGCGGCGCGGTGCTGTATTACGGTGTCTACGATTTGACCGGTACACCGAGCGTGCGCAACGCCGGGCCGGACACCTTGCTGCTGGACGGGCCGGGAATGGTCGAGGCACTGCGCATGCTCACGCCGGGGATCAGCGATGACGAACGCCGGCAAGCGCCGTTGTCACCGCTGTATGGCGACTTTGAAGGCTTGCCACCGGCGTTGATGTTTGTCGGTGAACTGGACCCGCTCAAAGATGACACGCTGTTGATCGCTGAACGCTGGCCCCAGGCCGAGGCCCATCTGCTGCCGGAATCGGCCCACGGGTTTATCCATTTTCCGGTGGCGATGGGGGAGGCGGTGTTGGCGTACAGCCGAACGTGGATCACTGAGCGCATCGATGGCCGCTATAAAGGTTGCCCTTGACCTCTGTGTTGAGCCCGCTCTTGGTGTTGCCCCGGCTGTTGTGGCGAGCCCGCTTGTTGTAGTGAGCGGGCTTGCCCCGCGCTGGGCTGCGAAGCAGCCCCCAAACCAAGCGCTTAGATTTTACTGAAGTATCGCGGCGGTCTTATTGGGTCTGCTTCGCAGCCCAGCGCGGGGCAAGCCCGCTCACCACAAGTGGATTGCTCAGTGGTTGAAGGGGTAGTCGATGTAACCCTCGGCGCCTGGCGCGTAGAACGTGTCCTTGTCGGGCACATTCAAGGCGGCACCGCTACGAAAACGCGCTGGCAGGTCCGGGTTGGCCAGGAACGTGCTACCAAAAACCGCCGCATCGGCATTGCCTTCGGCGATCAAGCTGTCGGCGCTGTCCCGAGTCAGCCCGCTGCCCACCAAATAGCAGCCATCGAACAACGGGCGCAACGCCGCGTGGTAGTCAAAGCTCGCGCCGAACAGCGCTACATGCAAGTAGGCGAGCTTCAGCCCGCGCAGTTGCGTGACCAAGTAGGTGTAGGTTTGCTGCGGGTTGGCATCGCTGATGTCGTTGAAGTTCATCTGCGGGGAAATCTTGATGCCCACCCGATCAGCGCCCACTTCATCGGCCATCGCCTTGAGGACTTCCAGCACGAAGCGGCTACGGTTTTCCACCGAACCGCCGTACTGATC
The DNA here is from genome assembly GCF_009866765.1 of Pseudomonas sp. S35. Lineage (NCBI taxonomy): Bacteria > Pseudomonadati > Pseudomonadota > Gammaproteobacteria > Pseudomonadales > Pseudomonadaceae > Pseudomonas > Pseudomonas sp. S35. The sequence continues at coordinate 4,433,528 of NZ_CP019431.1, read as the reverse complement.
GTCGCGTTGGTTGCTGGCGCTGGAGAGAAATTGCTCGGGCAGGTAACCGGAGGCGGCGTGCAACTCCACACCGTCAAAACCCGCCTCGATGGCCCGGCGCGCTGCCTGGCGGTAGCTGTCGACCACGCCACCGATCTGCGCCACGCTCAATGCGTGGGGCGTGACGAAGTCCTGCAGGCCGGTCGCGGTCCAGGTCTGGCCCGCCGGTTTAATCGCCGAGGGGGCCAGCGGCAGCGCGTTGTCGGCCAACAACGATGGGTGGGACACCCGGCCGCAATGCATCAGTTGCATGAAGATGTGCCCGCCTTGGGCATGCACGGCGTCGGTGACGGATTTCCAGGCGGCCACCTGTTCGGCGGTTTCGATACCTGGGGTGCGCACATACCCTTTGCCCGATGCGTCGGGGAACACCCCCTCGGAGATGATCAAGCCCGCCGTGGCGCGCTGCGCATAGTAGGTGGTCACCAGGTCGGAAGGCACGCCGGCGTCGTCGGCGCGTGAGCGTGTCATCGGCGCCATGACCAGGCGGTTGGCGAGGGTGTAGCGACCGAGCGAAAGGGGAGAGAAAAGAGCATTCATGGCGGTGTTCCTCATCAGTGATGGGGTTATGATTGATCAATCCGATTTCGGGATAAATCCCTTAAATGCGAAATGACTAATTCACCGATGGGATAATGCCGTGGAATTTCTTAACGATATGGCGCTGTTTGTCGAGGTGGTGAAGGCCCGCAGTTTCAGCCGCGCGGCCGAGACCTTGGGCATGCCGAACTCGACATTGTCCCGGCGCATCAGCGAGTTGGAAAAAGGCATCGGCCTGCGGCTGTTGCACCGCACCACGCGCAAGATCGAGCCCACCGAGGCAGGCCAGCTGTACTTTGAGCGCTGCAAGCGCATTGTCGATGAGGCCCGTCTGGCCCATGAGCAACTCGGCGAAATGCTCGCCCGGCCCAGTGGTGTGCTGCGTGCCTCGTTGCCGGTGGATTTCGCCTTGGTTTACCTTGCGCCGTTGATCGCCGAGTTCTCCCGGTTGCATCCTGGCATCACGTTCGAACTCGATTTGACACCGCGCCAGGTCGACTTGATCAGCGATCCAGTGGACGTGGTCATTCGTATGGGCGAGCCCGCCAATTCGAACCTGATCGCGCGCAAACTCGCGAGCATGCGCCGAGCGCTGTACGCCTCGCCCCAGTACCTGGAACGCGCCGGCCGGCCTGCGCAACCGGCAGACCTTGTGCATCACGAATGTTTGCGCATGCGCGGCTCAAGGGCGCATCAATGGTGGTTGGCATCGGGGGCGGATACGGTGGAAGTCGATGTGGGCGGGCGGTTTGAGCTCAATAGCGTGGGCATGCTCAGGCGCTTGGCCGCGTTGGACCTGGGCATTGCGATGCTGCCCGAGGGTATTGCCGAGCAAGACGTTGCCAGTGGCACCCTGTGCAGGGTGTTGCCCGACTGGCACGGCTCGCCGGTCTCGGTCTATGCCCTGACCGAGACGCGCCTGCTGCCGGCGAAAACCCAACGCTTTATCGAGTTTTTGCGCGACAGGCTGGAGGATGCATGACCGGCCCGATACGGGTACCTGCGCTACCAACGAGTAAGTGAATGATGAACATCCAGACGGTCACCGTTGCTGAGATTCCCGAGGTACTGGCCTTCGTCCTGGCGGCTCGCGCCGAGCTGTTTCCCAAGCTCAGCGCCACGGGCATGCCCGCTGACCTGGCGCAATTTGAAGCCACTTACCTTCAGGGCGACGGGCATTTTCTGGTCGCTTGCGATGACGATCAGATCGTCGCAGCCATCGGTTATTTGCCTTACGACAACCGCTTTTCGCAGCTCAATTACCAGGGCCGCAAGACCGTGGAAGTGGTACGCCTGTTTGTACGCCCGGCCTTTCGCCGCTTTGGTCTGGCGGGGCAGCTCTATCGCGCATTAGAGGCCACGGCGCGGGCGGATGGCGTGGACGTGGTGTACCTGCATACCCACCCGTTCCTGCCGGGTGCGATTGATTTTTGGGGGCGGCAAGGCTTTGAAATTGTGGATGTCGAGGACGATCCAGTGTGGCGCACGACGCATATGCAGCGGCATTTATAGGGCTGTGGTCACTGGGCATTTGTGATGAGCAGGCCTGTTGTGCGCACCGGGCTCGTTGTGGTGAGCGGGCTTGCCCCGCGCTGGGCTGCGAAGCGGCCCCCGAACCATGCGCTGAGGTTTTGCTGAAGAATCGCGGCGGTCTTAGTGGGGCTGCTTCGCAGCCCAGCGCGGGGCAAGCCCGCTCACCACAAAGAGCTCACATGCCACAAAGAGCTTACAAGCCACAAAGCACTCACATGTCACAAAGAGCGCCTGTGCAGCGGTATTTATAGGGCTTTGGTCACTGGGCCTTTGTGATGAGCAGGCCTGTTGTGGCCCCGGGCCTTTGTGATGAGCAGGCCTGTTGTGTGCACCGGGCTCGTTGTGGTGAGCGGGCTTGCCCCGCGCTGGGCTGCGAAGCGGCCCCCGAACCATGCGCTGAGGTTTTGCTGAAGAATCGCGGCGGTCTTAGTGGGGCTGCTTCGCAGCCCAGCGCGGGGCAAGCCCGCTCACCACAAAGAGCTCGCAAGCCACAAAGCACTCACATGTCACAAAGAGCTCTCAAGCCCCAAAGAACTCACATCCCACAAAGAGCTCATGTGCCGCAGCAGGCCAAGGTGCCACAAAGAGCTCACATGCCAAAATAGGCCCAACTGTCACAAAGGACTCATCAGCCATAACAACCCTAGTGACTCAGTTAGAACGCAACCGCAATATCTGCGCCCCATCAAACGGGTCGGTCAGGTAATGCCCCTGCACCCCAAACGTGTCCTGCAAGCGCTGTGGCGTCAGCACTTGCAGCGGTGTGCCCAGTGCCACCAAGCGCCCGCGATCCAACACCGCCAGGCGATCACAGGTCAGCGCCTGGTTAAGATCATGCAGCGCAATCAACGTTGTCACGGGCAACCCCTGCACGCCTTTCAAGATCGCCAGTTGATGCTGGATATCCAAATGGTTGGTCGGCTCATCCAGCAACAGAATCTGCGGCCGTTGCGCCAGGGCCCGGGCGATGTGCACGCGTTGGCGTTCGCCGCCGGAAAGGCTGCGCCAGGCGCGTTGGCTCAGGTGCGTGGCGTCCACATCGTGCAGGGCCTGGACTACGATGGCGTGATCGTCGCTGGACCACGGGCTCAGCGCCGACAGCCACGGCGTGCGGCCCAGTGCCACGGCATCGAACACGCGGATGGCGTCGTCGGTGTCGGCCTGTTGTTCCACCACCGCCAGTTGTTGTGCGATGGCGCGGCGCGACAGTTCGCCCAAACGCGCACTCCCAAGCCGCACCTCACCTGACGCCGGTGCGCGCAAGCCCGCCAGCAGTTTGAGCAAGGTGGATTTACCCGAGCCGTTCGGGCCGACAATCCCCAAGGTCTCGCCCAACTGCACCTCCAGGTGAATGTCGCGCAGCAATTCGGCGTCGCGCACTTTGAAGCCCAGGCCGGTGCAACTGAGTACGCTCATCGTGCGTTCCTCCGGCCGATCAGGATCAACGCAAACACCGGTGCGCCGACCAAGGCCGTGACCACGCCCACCGGAATCACCTGGCCTTTGATCAAGGTGCGCGACAGTACATCCGCTGCGATCAAAAACAATGCGCCGCCCAAGGCACTGGCCGGCAGCAAGCGCGAGTGCCCGGTGCCGAGCAGCAGGCGCACGGCGTGGGGGATCACCAGACCGACAAAGCCGATGGAGCCGACGATCGACACCATCACCGCCGTGACGAGCGCGGCGCAGCCCACCAGCACAAATTGCACACGGCGCACCGGGATGCCCAGGGACGCCGCCGAGTCGCTGCCGAAGGTGAATGCATCCAGCGCACGACGGTGCCACAGGCACACCGCCAAGCCGGCGACCGCCACCGGCACTGCCAGCCACACCGACGGCCAGCGCACGCCGCTGAGGTTGCCCAGCAACCAGAACATGATGCCGCGGGCCTGCTCGGAACTGGCCGACTTGGTGATCAAGAATGCGGTGAGCGCATTGAACAGCTGCGAACCGGCGATGCCCGCGAGGATGATCTGGCCGGTGCCGCTCACCGAGCCGCTGGCCCGTGCCAGCAGAATCACCAGGGCAAACGCCGCCATGGCGCCGACAAACGCGCCGGCCGACAGCGATATCAACCCGCCGCCCACGCCCATCAGTGCCACCAGCACCGCCCCGGTCGAGGCGCCGGCGCTGATGCCCAACAGGTACGGATCGGCCAACGGGTTGCGCAGCAGCGACTGCAGGATCACCCCGCAGGTGGCCAGCCCCGCGCCGCACGCGGCGGCGACCAGGGCGCGGGTCAGGCGGTAGTTCCACACCACGCCTTCGTCGATCGGGTCCAGTACGTAGCCGGCGTTCCACAGTTTGTTGGCGAGCACTTGCAGCACCACCTGCGGTTCGATGGCCGTTTCGCCGATGGCCACGCCGGCGAGTAAGGCGATCAACAGCAGCGTCAGGGCGAGTAGGGTGCGGATCATTTGGACAGGTCGTAGCCGTCGATGGCGCCGGCCAGTTGTTCAAGGCCGTCGAACATGCGGATGCTGGCCTGCAGCGCCAGGGCATCGAGGATGATGATGCGGTTGTTTTTGACGGCGTCCATGTTGCGCGTGACCGGGTCGCTGCGCAGGAAGGCGAGTTTCTTCTCGTGGTCATCGGCAGGGTAGCGGCGACGGTCCATGCGGGCGATCACCAGGAAGGTCGGGTTGGCCTTGGCGATGGTTTCCCAGCCGACGGTGGGCCACTCTTCATCGGACTGCACCACGTTGTGCAGGCCGAGGGTGTCCAGCATGAATTCGGGGATGCCCTTGTGGCCGGCCACGTACGGGTCGCTGGTCATCTCTGAACTGGAGAACCACACCAGTGCGCTGGCGTGCTTGAGGCCTTTGCTCTGCACGGTGGCGACGGACTTGGCCAGGCGTGCCTTGAGGTCGTCGTTCAGCTGTTGGCCGCGAGCCTGTACGTCGAAAATCTCGGCCAGTTGGCGGATGCTTTTGTAGATGGTTTCGATGCGAAACGGCTCCAGCCGCGTACCGTCGGCGCCCACCAGGTTGTCTTTGCCTTCGCAGTCGGAGGGCAGCAGGTAGGTGGGGATCTTCAGCTCGTGGAACTGCTCACGCGTACCCACCACACCTTGCGGGCCGACTACCCATTCCAGCTCGGCCGCCACCAGTTGCGGGCGCTTGGCGATCACGGCTTCGAAGCTCGGCTCATTGTTGGCCAGGCGTTCGATTTTATCGTTCTGCGCCTTGTATTGGGGCAGTACGTTGTTGAACCACAGCGAGGTGCCGACCACTTTATCGCCGACGCCCAGGGCATACAGCATTTCGGTGGCGGCCTGGCCGATGGTCACGCTGCGCGCCGGGGTTTGCTGGAAGGTCACGGCGCTGCCGCAGTTTTCAACGGTCAACGGGTAGTGAGTGGGCGCCGCGTGGGCCAGGGCACAGAAACCCAGGCCGGTGATCAGGGCAGTAACGCGTGGCAGCATGGGGCGATCTCCGTTTGAACCATACGTGAAGCAGGGGCAGTACGGCTCGGAAATACGCCCTCGAACGCTGCCGGTCGGGCAGGCAAGGATGTCCTTCCCGGACACCCCGCCGGTTAGTGATTGTGCTGGGCCGGCAGGTCTCCTGACTGATGCGTCGTCGCCACGCTCCGGCCTTCCCGGACAGGGTCCAGTGGCGTTAAGGAGCAGGCTCAGCACCTACAGTTGCGGGGGCAGTTTCGATTGGCGCCGTGGGCGGCGTTTCGAATTCCCTATTAGTCCCGTGGGGGAACCGGCGGCGGTATGGTAGTCGATCGCGTTGCCCAGGGGGAGCGTCAAACGAGGCGGGAACGCATATAACCGCCTCGTTGGGGGGAGCTGTCGAGCCCGTGAGGGCTCGGCGTTACTTGCGATCGAGCCACACGGTCTGCGCATTGCAGAACTCGCGTACGCCAAAGTGCGACAGCTCGCGGCCAAACCCGCTCTTTTTCACGCCACCAAACGCCACACGTGGGTCGGAGACGCTGAAGGCGTTGACGAAGATCCCGCCGGTTTCCAGCTGGTTGCCGATATCCCGCGCTTTTGCCGCGTCGGCAGTGAAGATGCTGGCGGTGAGGCCGAACTCGCTGTCATTGGCCAGGGCCACGGCGTGGTCGGCGTCGCGGGCGGTGATGATCGAGGCAACCGGGCCGAACAGTTCCTGTTTGAACGAGGTCATCTGGTCGGTGACGTTGGCCAGCACGGTCGGCGCGTAGTAGTTGCCGCTGCCTGGGACTTTATCGCCGCCCAGCAGCAGGGTCGCGCCTTCTTCCAGGGTGGCCTGGACTTGGCCGTGCAGTTCATCGCGCAGGTCGAAGCGGGCCATTGGACCGATGTAGGTGGTGGCTGAGGTGGGGTCGCCCATGACCAAGGCGCGGCTGGCTTCGACGAATTTGGCGGTGAAGGCTTCAGCCACGCCTTCTTCGATGATCAGGCGCTTGGCGGCGGCGCAGACTTGGCCGCTGTTCTGGAAGCGGCCGATCAGTGCAGCTTGCACGGCGGCGTCGAGGTCGGCGTCGTTGAGCACGATGAACGGGTCGGAGCCGCCCAGTTCCAGCACACATTTTTTCAGCGCGGCACCGGCCTGGGAGCCGATGGCGATACCGGCGCGCACGCTGCCGGTGAGGGTCACGGCGGCGATGCGTGGGTCGGCGATGGCTTGGGATACGCCGTCGGTGGTCACGTTGATCACTTCAAACATGCCGTCGGCAAACCCCGCTTTCTGGAAGGCTTGCTGGATCAGGTAGGCGCTGCCCATCACGTTTGGCGCGTGTTTGAGCACGTAGGTGTTGCCGGCCAGCAGCGTCGGCACGGCGCCGCGCAGCACTTGCCATACCGGGAAGTTCCACGGCATCACGGCGAGGATCGGGCCCAGTGGGCGGTATTCGATATGGGCCGTGCCGTTGTCCACCAGGGTCGGTTCCGGGGCAAGCATGGCCGGGCCTTGGGCGGCGTACCATTCGCTCAGTTGCGCGCACTTTTCGATTTCGGCACGGGCCTGGGCGATGGGTTTGCCCATCTCCAGGGTGATCATCTGCGCCATTGTTTCGGCTTGCTCGCGCAGGGCGGCGGCCAGGGCCAGCAGTAATTCTGCGCGCTGGCTCACCGGCTGGCGGCGCCAGGTGCGGAAGGCGGCGGTGGCGCGGTTGAGGGCGGCGTCCAGCTGCGACGCGGTTTCGTATGGGTAGCTGCCGACCGTTTCGCCGTTGGCCGGGTTGATCGATAAGGCGTGGGTAGTCGCGTTCATGGCACCGTCCTGCGTGTACGTTGGGATGGAGGTCAGCGTACGGGGCTGGTTCTTTTCTGGAAAGTGAATAATATTAAGCAATACGTTCACGATTGGAGAATGACTTGGATCTGGTGCAGCTGGAAATCTTCAAGGCCGTTGCCGAGCAGGGCAGCATCAGCGCCGCGGCGCAGTTGATTCATCGCGTGCCGTCGAACCTGACCACGCGGATCAAGCAACTGGAGCAGGATCTCGGTGTGGCGCTGTTTATCCGCGAAAAGAGCCGCCTGCGGCTGTCACCGGCCGGATGGAATTTCCTCGGCTATGCGCGGCGCATCCTCGACCTGGTGCAAGAAGCCCGCGCCACGGTGGCGGGGGAGGAGCCCCAGGGGGCCTTTGCCCTTGGCTCGCTGGAAAGTACCGCCGCGGTGCGCATTCCGGCGTTGCTGGCGGCGTATAACCAGAAGCACACCAAGGTCGAGCTGGACCTGAGCACTGGGCCGTCAGGCACCATGATTGAGGGCGTGCTGTCGGGTCGGCTGACGGCCGCGTTTGTCGATGGCCCGGTGCTGCACTCGACCCTTGAAGGCGTGGCGGTGTTCGAGGAGGAGATGGTGGTGATCGCACCGCTGCACCATGCGCCGATCACTCGGGGGCAGGAGGTGAACGGCGAGAACATTTATACGTTTCGCTCCAATTGCTCGTACCGCCATCACTTCGAGCGTTGGTTTTCACAGGATGGTGCGGTGCCGGGCAAGATTTTCGAGATCGAGTCCTACCACGGCATGCTCGCCTGCGTCAGCGCCGGGGCTGGGCTGGCGCTGATGCCACGCAGCATGCTGGAAAGCATGCCGGGGTTTGCGGCGGTGAGCGTGTGGCCGTTGATGGACAGTTTTCGCGTGCTCAATACGTGGTTGATCTGGCGGCGGGGGACGGTGTCGCAGAGTTTGAGCAGCTTTGTGAAGCTGCTGGAAGAGCGCGGGTTGGTTGCCACCTGAATCCAATGTGGGAGGGGGCTTGCCGCTCCCACATTTTGATCTTCATCAGCCGCCAAATTGCAGGGTGCCCATGGCCAGTTTGGCCATGATTGCCGTCGCGCCCAATTGCACCAACCACAACGCCAAGCCGCCGAGGAACACGCCCAGCGCCACTTGCAGCACCAGGCTTTTCTGGCGTTTGGCTTGCGGCGCGCGCGGGGTGTAGTCGTGCAACTCGTCGCGGTCGGCGCGCAGGTCCAGGTCATCGTTTCGCATAGGGCTCTCACAGCAAAGGGGCGGTCAGGGTTCAGTCTAGGGGCTGGAGACGAAAAAGGGGAAGCCATCGGCTTCCCCTCCTTGTGCAACGGCTACAGGTTTACAGCACCTGGACGATTGCCTGTGTGACCGCACCAATGTTCGACTGGTTCAGCGCCGCCACACAGATACGCCCGGTGTCCAGCGCGTAGATGCCAAACTCGGTACGCAAACGGGTGACTTGCTCAACGGTCAGGCCGGAGTAGGAGAACATCCCACGCTGGCGGCCGACGAAGCTGAAGTCGTGGCCCGGTGCGGCCTTGGCCAGTTCGGCGACCATCTGCTCACGCATGCCACGGATGCGCAGGCGCATTTCGGCCAGTTCGGCTTCCCACTGGGCGCGCAGCTCAGGGTTGTTGAGCACGGCGGCCACAATCGCAGCGCCGTGGGTCGGCGGGTTGGAGTAGTTGGTGCGGATCACACGCTTGACCTGGGACAGGATGCGCGCGCTTTCTTCCTTGGAGTCGCCAACGATGGACAGCGCGCCCACGCGTTCGCCGTACAGGGAGAACGACTTGGAGAACGAGCTGGACACAAAGAAGGTCAGGCCCGATTCAGCGAACAGGCGCACGGCAGCGGCGTCTTCGTGGATGCCGTCGCCGAAGCCCTGGTAGGCCATGTCGAGGAACGGCACCAGGTTCTTTGCCTTGACCACGTCCAGCACGTTTTGCCAGTCGGCCGGGCTCAGGTCGACGCCGGTCGGGTTGTGGCAGCAGGCGTGCAGCACCACGATGGACTGTGGCGGCAGGGCGTTGAGGTCTTCGAGCAGGCCGGCGCGGTTTACGTCGTGGGTGGCAGCGTCGTAGTAGCGGTAGTTCTGCACCGGGAAACCAGCGGTTTCAAACAGTGCGCGGTGGTTTTCCCAGCTCGGGTCGCTGATGGCGACGACGGCGTCGGGCAGCAGTTGCTTGAGGAAGTCAGCGCCGATCTTCAGGGCGCCGGTGCCACCAACGGCCTGGACGGTCACGACACGGCCGGCTTCGAGCAGCGGCGAGTCGTTACCGAACAGCAGGGTTTGCACGGCCTTGTCGTAGGCGGCGATACCGTCGATCGGCAAGTAGCCACGGGCGGCGTGTTGCGCCACGCGAATGGCTTCCGCTTCGGCAACGGCACGCAAGAGTGGAATCTTCCCCTCCTCGTTGCAGTAAACGCCCACGCCAAGGTTGACCTTGGTGGTTCGTGTATCGGCGTTGAATGCTTCGTTGAGGCCCAGGATAGGATCGCGTGGTGCCATTTCGACAGCGGAGAACAGGCTCATTTTGCGGCAGCTCTATGGGGGAAAGGAGGGACGTGTCGCGCTCCAGCCGAATGCACTAGAGCGGTGCACAAACGGGGAGCTAGTATAGAGGCCATCACGGCTGAGGGCGACAACCTAAACGGCTTTTCGGCCAAGTTTTTCGGTTTATTTGCTGACCGTTAGTCTTATTGCAGCATTGGCCGACAACGCCGGGCAGGACGATTGCCTTGAAACCCGTCACATTCGCCACCACTTCTACAGCTATCATGGTTTTTTCCTACTGCCCGCTCTGAATCTTCGCGGGTGGTGGTCTATTTCGTCCCCGACGGGTTTACAGTCCGGGGTGACTTCAAGAGGTACGTTATGTCGGATTTCCAACTAGTCACCCGCTTTGAACCCGCTGGCGATCAGCCGGAAGCCATTCGCCAGATGGTCGAAGGCATCGAGGCCGGCCTGGCCCACCAGACGTTGCTCGGGGTGACCGGTTCGGGCAAGACCTTCAGCATTGCCAACGTGATCGCGCAGATCAACCGGCCCACGCTGGTGCTGGCGCCCAACAAGACCCTGGCCGCGCAGCTCTACGGCGAGTTCAAGGCGTTCTTCCCGAACAACGCGGTGGAATACTTCGTTTCCTACTACGACTACTACCAGCCCGAAGCCTATGTGCCGTCCTCCGATACGTTTATCGAGAAGGATGCGTCGATCAACGACCATATCGAACAGATGCGTCTGTCAGCGACCAAGGCGTTGCTGGAGCGCAAGGACGCGATCATCGTCACCACGGTGTCGTGCATCTACGGCCTGGGCAGCCCGGAAGCTTATTTGAAGATGGTGCTGCACGTGGACCGTGGCGACAAACTCGACCAGCGCGAGTTGCTGCGCCGCTTGACCAGCTTGCAGTACACCCGCAACGACATGGATTTTGCCCGCGCCACCTTCCGTGTGCGTGGCGATGTGATCGACATCTACCCGGCCGAATCCGACCTGGAAGCGATCCGCATCGAGTTGTTCGACGATGAAGTCGAAAGCCTCTCGGCCTTCGACCCGTTGACTGGCGAGGTGATCCGCAAGCTGCCGCGTTTCACCTTCTATCCGAAAAGCCACTACGTAACGCCGCGTGAAACCCTGATGGGCGCCATCGAGGGCATCAAGGTGGAGTTGGCCGAGCGCCTGGAGTACCTGCGCGCCAACAATAAGCTGGTGGAAGCCCAGCGCCTGGAGCAGCGCACGCGCTTTGACCTGGAGATGATCCTGGAGCTGGGCTACTGCAACGGCATCGAAAACTACTCGCGCTACCTCTCGGGGCGTGACTCCGGTGCGCCGCCGCCCACACTTTACGACTACCTGCCGGACGACGCGCTGCTGGTGATCGACGAATCCCACGTCAGCGTGCCGCAGGTGGGCGCGATGTATAAAGGCGACCGTTCGCGTAAAGAAACATTGGTGGAATATGGGTTTCGCCTGCCGTCGGCGCTGGATAACCGGCCGATGCGTTTTGACGAATGGGAAGCCATCAGCCCGCAGACCATCTTTGTCTCGGCCACACCGGGTAACTATGAGGCCGAGCATGCCGGCCGCGTGATCGAGCAACTGGTGCGCCCGACCGGTCTTGTGGACCCGCAAATCGAAATCCGCCCGGCGCTGACCCAGGTCGACGACCTGCTCTCGGAAATCAACAAGCGCGTGGCGCTGGAAGAGCGGGTGCTGGTCACCACGCTGACCAAGCGCATGTCCGAAGACTTGACCGACTACCTGGCCGACCACGGCGTGCGCGTGCGCTACCTGCACTCGGACATCGACACCGTGGAGCGCGTGGAGATCATCCGCGACCTGCGCCTGGGTGTGTTTGACGTGTTGGTGGGGATCAACCTGCTGCGTGAAGGGTTGGACATGCCGGAAGTGTCGCTGGTGGCGATTCTCGATGCGGACAAGGAAGGTTTCTTGCGTTCCGAGCGCTCGCTGATCCAGACCATCGGCCGGGCGGCGCGTAACCTCAATGGTCGGGCGATTCTCTACGCGGACCGCATCACCGGCTCGATGGAGCGGGCGATTGGCGAGACCCAGCGTCGTCGCGACAAGCAGATCGCGTTCAACCTGGAGCACGGTATTACGCCTAAAGGTGTGTTCAAGGACGTCGCCGACATCATGGAAGGCGCGGTGGTGCCCGGCTCGCGCAGCAAGAAGCGCAAGGGCATGGCCAAGGCCGCCGAGGAAAGCGCCAAGTACGAGAACGAACTGCGCTCGCCGAGTGAGATCACCAAGCGGATCCGCCAGTTGGAAGAGAAGATGTACCAGTTGGCGCGGGATCTGGAGTTTGAGGCGGCGGCGCAGACGCGGGATGAGATTGGCAAGTTGCGCGAGCGGTTGCTGGCTGTCTGATTGACGGTGATGCCACTGGCCTCATCGGGAGCAAGCCCCCCACATTTGACGGTATTCGCAAATCAATGTGGGAGGGGGCTTGCCCCCGATAGCCGCGCCTCGGTTTTCCAGAAATCCCCCAGGCTGTTACCATTCGCCCCTTGTTTCAATTTTCAGTTTTATCGCCCATTCGAGACCTGCCATGACCACCGTCCGCACGCGCATCGCGCCATCGCCTACTGGGGATCCCCACGTCGGCACTGCCTACATCGCCTTGTTCAACTACTGCTTTGCCAAGCAGCACGGTGGTGAATTCATCCTGCGGATCGAGGACACCGACCAACTGCGCTCCACCCGCGAGTCGGAACAGCAGATTTTCGATGCCTTGCGTTGGCTGGGCATCACCTGGGCCGAAGGGCCGGACGTCGGCGGCCCGCACGGGCCGTATCGCCAGAGCGAGCGCAGCGACATCTACAAGCAGTACACCCAGCAACTGGTCGACATGGGCCATGCGTTCCCGTGCTTCTGTACCGCCGAAGAACTCGACCAGATGCGCGCCGAGCAACAGGCCCGTGGCGAAACCCCACGCTACGACGGCCGTGCGCTGCTGCTGTCCAAGGAAGAAGTGGCCCAACGCCTGGCAGCCGGCGAACCGCACGTTATCCGCATGAAAGTGCCGAGCGAAGGCGTTTGCGTAGTGCCGGACATGTTGCGCGGTGACGTCGAGATCCCGTGGGACCGCATGGACATGCAAGTGCTGATGAAGACCGACGGCCTGCCGACGTACTTCCTGGCCAACGTGGTGGACGATCACCTGATGGGCATCACCCATGTGCTGCGTGGCGAAGAATGGCTGCCGTCGGCGCCGAAACTGATCCTGCTCTACGAATACTTCGGTTGGGAGCAGCCGCAGCTGTGCTACATGCCGCTGCTGCGCAATCCGGACAAGAGCAAGCTGTCCAAGCGCAAGAACCCGACGTCGGTGACCTTCTACGAGCGCATGGGCTTCATGCCCGAAGCGATGCTCAACTACCTGGGCCGCATGGGCTGGTCGATGCCGGACGAGCGCGAGAAGTTCTCGCTGCAGGAAATGGTCGACAACTTCGACCTGTCTCGCGTGTCCCTGGGCGGGCCGATTTTTGATGTCGAGAAGCTGTCGTGGCTCAATGGCCAGTGGCTGCGTGACTTGCCGGTGGAAGAGTTCGCCAGCCGCGTGCAGCAATGGGCGTTGAACCCTGAGTACATGATGAAGATCGCGCCGTTGGTGCAGGGCAGGGTGGAGACGTTCAGCCAGGTCGCACCGTTGGCGAGTTTCTTCTTTGCCGGGGGCGTGAACCCGGATGCCAAGCTGTTCGAGTCCAAGAAACTCTCGGGCGATCAGGTTCGCCAGTTGATGCAGTTGATCCTGTGGAAGCTCGAAAGCCTGCGTCAGTGGGAGAAGGATGCGATCACTGCGACGATCCAGGCGGTGGTGGAATCCCTGGAGTTGAAGTTGCGCGATGCCATGCCGCTGATGTTCGCCGCGATCACCGGGCAGGCCAGTTCGGTGTCGGTGCTCGATGCGATGGAAATTCTCGGCCCGGACCTCACCCGTTTCCGTCTGCGCCAAGCCCTTGATTTGCTTGGCGGTGTGTCGAAGAAAGAAAACAAAGAGTGGGAAAAGCTGCTGGGCGCTATCGCTTAAGTACGCTGTTGTAACGTCGAAACCCCGGTTTTCCGGGGTTTCGACGGTAAGTGATTGTTATCCCGGCAAAAAACTTTGGAAAATGTTGAAAATAAATTTGACACACTTCCAAACCGCCATTAAGATTCGCCCCGTCCTCACCGATGAGGGGCTATAGCTCAGCTGGGAGAGCGCTTGCATGGCATGCAAGAGGTCAACGGTTCGATCCCGTTTAGCTCCACCAATTTACAGGTTCAAGGTCTGGCCACACCGTCCTTGAATCGATCAGAACTCAGCTCTGATCAGTTGTGCAGAAGGTTTTGTCCCCTTCGTCTAGTGGCCTAGGACACCGCCCTTTCACGGCGGTAACAGGGGTTCGAGTCCCCTAGGGGACGCCAGTTTCAACAAGCAGCTCGAAAGGTCTGCTGCGCCGCGAGGCGAAAAATCCGGGGCTATAGCTCAGCTGGGAGAGCGCTTGCATGGCATGCAAGAGGTCAACGGTTCGATCCCGTTTAGCTCCACCAATTTTACAGGTTCAAGGTTCTGGCCACACCGTCCTTGAATCGATCAGTTCTCAGCGCTGATCAGTTGTATAGAAGGTTTGTGTCCCCTTCGTCTAGTGGCCTAGGACACCGCCCTTTCACGGCGGTAACAGGGGTTCGAGTCCCCTAGGGGACGCCACGATTACCCGCTCTGCGGGATTTTTAAGGGTCATTCAATTATTGAATGGCCCTTTTGTTTGTCTGGCGTTTGGCCAATTCTCCTCTCACTTCCTTTCTTGCTGTTCTGACCAGTGGTCACGCCTGTCGCTTGCTAAATATTATTATGGTAATAATATTCAACCCATGAGAGTTGGAGGTTTTGATGAGCGATAAAAAAGCACAAACCCGCGAACGCATTCTGCAGGCCGCCAGTGCCGCGTTGATCCAGCGCGGCCCGGCTGAGCCGAGCGTTGGCGAAGTCATGGGCGCGGCGGGGCTGACCGTCGGTGGTTTCTACGCGCACTTTGAAAGCAAGGATGCGCTGATGCTGGAGGCCTTTACACAGCTGCTGGCGCGGCGCCGTGCATCCATCGACGACATGGACGCGCAATTGACCGGCGAAGAGCGCAGGGGGCTGGTGGCGGCGTTTTATCTGTCGCGCAAGCATCGGGACTCTACGGCCCAGGCCTGTCCGATCCCAGCGACCGTCGGTGAGATGGCTCGCTTGCCGGACACCTTCCGCGACGCGCTGAACGAGCATGTGGAGCTGATGGCCGCGCAACTCGCCGCCACGCCCGAAGATACAGACAAGGCCTTGGCTGACATGGCCCTGATGATTGGTGGCTTGGCGTTGGCCCGTGCCTTGGGGCCGGGTGAACTGTCGGATCGAGTGTTGCGCGCTGCCAAGTCGGCTGTGCGATAGGAAGAGGGCTCGCGCAATGGGCACGTTAACCTGGATTCGTCGTTTCAACGGCACGCTGGGGCACTTGGCGCCACAGACGGTGGCGAGCAAGATGCGTCGTGCCTTCATGACGCCGCGCGACCTGCCTCCCCGCGACTGGGAGTTGCCGCTGCTGGCGCAATCGGAGCGCATCACATTGCGCTTCGGCTTGTCGGCCCTGCGCTGGGGGCAAGGCCCTGCTGTCTTGTTGATGCATGGCTGGGAAGGCCGACCCACTCAGTTCGCCAGCCTGATCACCGCCCTGGTCGACAACGGCTATTCTGTGATTGCGTTGGATGGTCCTGCCCACGGGCGCTCACCGGGGCGTGAGGCCCATGTGTTGCTGTTTGCCCGTGCCATGCTTGAAGCCGCTGCCGAGTTGCCGCCGCTGCATGCGGTGGTCGGTCACTCCATGGGCGGCGCCAGTGCGATGCTGGCGGTGCAGTTGGGGTTGCGCACCCAGGCGCTGGTCAGTATTGCTGCGCCGTCGCGCTTCCTGGATGTGCTGCGCGGTTTTACCCACATGGTCGGTTTGCCGGCGCGGGCGCGGTCGGCGTTTATCCAGGAGGTGGAGCACGCGTTCGGAATGCCGCTCAAGCATTTGGATGTGGCGCACTACCAGATGAATATCCCCGGGCTGATCGTGCACGCCGAAGACGATACCTTTGTGCCTGTCAACGCCTCGCAAGCCATCCATGACGCCTGGTTCGACAGCCGCCTGCTGCGCCTGGAGCAGGGCGGGCACCAAAAAGTGCTGGCCGATCCTCGGGTGATCGACGGCGTGCTGGCGCTGTTGGCGGGCTGCTGTCTACAGGCGCGGCAACGTGCCTGATACACTGCTGCCCGCCGACATTAATCGACCGGGAGCAAGGCATGGGCTGGGATTTGGCAACGCCGTTTATCATCGATCTGCAGGTTGCCCCTGAAGACATCGACGGGCTGGGGCACGCCAACAACGCGGTGTACGTGTCGTGGCTGGAGCGTTGCGCCTGGCGCCATTCCCAGCGGCTGGGGCTGGACCTGACCGAGTATCGCCGCCTGGACCGCGCCATGGCCGTGGTGCGCCATGAGATTGACTACCTGGCCGCCGGCTATGAAGGCGACGAATTGCAACTGGCCACCTGGATCGTCGATTGGGACCAGCGCCTGAAAATGACCCGCCGCTTTCAACTGGTCCGCCCGTGTGACGGTGTAACCCTGCTGCGTGCGCAAACCACCTTCGTGTGTATTGAGTTGTCCAGCGGCAAGCCCAAGCGCATGCCGGCGCAGTTTCTCGACGGTTATGGCCCTGCCCTGACAGGGGGTTAACGGTTGCTGTGGGAAACCCAGTAAACTGCGCCACGATTTTTGTTGAGTGTTTCCCATGCAAATTGCTTTGGCGCCCATGGAGGGGTTGGTCGACAACATCCTGCGCGATGTATTGACTCGCGTGGGCGGTATTGACTGGTGCGTGACCGAGTTCATCCGCGTCAACGACCGCCTGCTGACCCCGGCGTACTTCCACAAACTGGCGCCAGAGTTGCTGCACGGCGCTCACACCGCGGCGGGCGTGCCCTTGCGCGTGCAATTGCTCGGTTCCGACCCGGTGTGCCTGGCAGAAAACGCTGCCCTGGCCTGCGAGCTGGGTTCGCAAGTGATCGACCTGAACTTCGGCTGCCCGGCCAAGACCGTCAACAAGTCCCGTGGCGGTGCGGTGTTGCTCAAGGAGCCGGAGCTGCTCAACCAGATCGTCGAACACGTACGCCGCGCAGTCCCTGCGCATATCCCGGTGACAGCCAAGATGCGCCTGGGCTTCGATAGCCCGGACGGTGCCCTGGTCTGCGCCACCGCCCTGGCCGAGGGTGGCGCGGCGCATATTGTGGTGCATGCGCGCACCAAGACCGATGGCTATAAGCCGCCGGCCCATTGGGAGTGGATCCCGCGAGTGCAGGACGTGGTCAAGGTGCCGGTGTTCGCCAATGGCGATATCTGGAGCGTCGAAGACTGGCGCCGCTGCCGGGAAATCAGCGGGGTGGAAGACATCATGCTCGGCCGCGGCCTGGTGGCGCGGCCCGACCTGGCGCGGCAGATTGCAGCCGCGCGCGCTGGTGAAGAGGTGGTGGAGATGACCTGGGCGCAGATGCAGCCCATGCTTCATGAGTTCTGGACCCAATCGGTCGCGCAACTGACTGAGAAGCAGGCGCCTGGCCGTTTGAAGCAGTGGCTGGCGATGTTGACGCGTAATTACCCGCAGGCCGTGGAGCTGTTCACCGCTCTTCGCCGTGAAACGGATGTGCGGCAAGTGAGTTGCCTGCTGGGTATAAACCATCCTGAAGCGGGTTAAATACTTTTGAGGGGCACCGGTTTAGATGTATGAAACATGCCCTGTAAGTGTGGGGATCTATCGAGGAACTTTTTGTGAGCTGGTGGCCACGTAAAGGGTGGGCGGCCGGTCAGTAATGCGTGGGAGTGGTTGGTTTTTGCATTCATCTTGTTGGCCGTCTAAAAATCGAACAACTAAAGGATGTGAGTTTTTATGTTTAATCCAAGTTTAAGTTTTCCATCAAATCCACCACCAGTTGTTACCACCACCGTTAGTGTACCCAATGGCAATAATTATCAGATGGGTCAACCCGGTGGTGGATGCATGGGCCATGGTATCCATTATGGAGCTCCCCAAGCGTCAAATACACAGCCCGGTACGGTTCAAGTTCAAACTCAAGTTCAACCTCAGCCTGAGGAGAAGAAAGGTTTCTTTGCCAAGATTGGCGGTTTCTTCGGAGGTGTGGTGGGTGCGGTCGGTAGCGTTATTGGTGGCATTGGTAGCGCCATCGGTGGTGTGCTGGGTGGTATTGGAAAGTTGTTTAGTTAGTCAGTTGAGTTGCACCAGTTTTTGGCCAGTTTGGCCAGGCGGTTTTCGGTAAGGCTTTCGTCAGTAATCGGCCTGCCGGTGTGATGTTGGTAAAGCGGGCAGTCCCAGGATTGGATTGGGGGCTGTACTAAAGAGTTACTGTTTTTGTTGGCTAATTGGTGCGTTGGTTTCAACCTTAAAATAAGCGGCTGCCACTGTTCACTTGGAACGTGGCAGTCGGTCATGTAACAGTTACATCAGTAACTGTCTGAACTCTTTCAGTGGTAGCGGCCGGCTATAGATAAAACCTTGGTACAGGTGGCATCCCAGCGCTTGCAGGAATGCCAGTTGCTCCGGGGTTTCGACGCCCTCTGCGATCACTTCCAGGTTCAAGCTGCGAGCCATGGCCACGATGGCGCGGATGATTTCGGCGTCGTTGGGGTCGTGGGTCGCGTCGCGCACAAACGACTGGTCGATCTTCAGCGCATCCACCGGCAGGCGTTTGAGGTAGGTCAGCGATGAGTAACCGGTGCCAAAGTCATCCATCGCAAAGCTCACGCCGAGCTTTTTCAGGCGGCGCATTTTGTTGACGGTGTCATCCAGGTTCTGGATCACGATGCCTTCGGTGATTTCCAGTTTCAGTAGGCTGTAGGGCAGTGAATGCTGCTTGAGGCTGTGCTCCACCCGTTCCACGAAGTCGTTCTGGCGAAACTGGCGGGGGCTGATGTTCACGCACAGGCTGAAATTCAGCGGGTCGACCTTGCCCTCTTTGATCAGTTGCCCAAAGGCGGCGCAGGCTTCATCGAGGATCCAGGTGCCCACTTCGAGGATCAGGCCGCTGTCTTCCAACACCTTGATAAATTCCGACGGTGACTGCGCACCCAGTTGCGGGTGCTGCCAGCGCACCAAGGCCTCGGCGCCGACGATCGTGTTGTCGCGTGCATCCACCTGGGGTTGGTAGTGAACGCTG
The DNA here is from genome assembly GCF_009866765.1 of Pseudomonas sp. S35. NCBI lineage: Bacteria > Pseudomonadati > Pseudomonadota > Gammaproteobacteria > Pseudomonadales > Pseudomonadaceae > Pseudomonas > Pseudomonas sp. S35. The sequence goes on along the minus strand of NZ_CP019431.1, from coordinate 4,414,458 downwards.
AACTCGCCGCGTGACAGCGCCAGGCGCAGGTCGGTTTCCATGCGCAGGCGTTCGCTGGCGGTTTTTTGCATGCTGTTGTGGAACATCTGCGTGGTGTTGCGTCCTGAGTCCTTGGCGCGGTACAGGGCGATGTCGGCGCGCTTGAGCAAGTCCGCCGGGGTCGAGCCATGATCGGGAATCAGCGCCACGCCGATGCTGGGCGTGACCTGTAAGCGATGCCCGTCGAGGAACATCGGCTCCGACAGCAATTCACGCAGGGTGTCGGCCAGTTCCTGCACCTGATTGCTCACCTCCATGCGCGAGCCGTCCAGGCCGCTGAGCAACACCACGAACTCATCACCGCCCAGGCGCGCCACGGTGTCTTCCATGCGTACGCTGGCTTCAAGGCGTGCCGTGACGATTTTCAGCACTGTGTCGCCCACTGGGTGGCCGAGCGAGTCGTTGATGTGCTTGAAGTGGTCAAGATCGAGGAACAACAGCGCGCCGCGCAGATTGTGGCGCTTGAGCAGGGCGATCTGCTGGCTCAGGCGATCCATCAGCAGTGCGCGGTTGGGCAGGTTGGTGAGCGGGTCGTGGTAGGCCAGGTGGCGGATCTGCGCCTGGGCGTTTTTCAGCAGGCTCACGTCCCGCGCGGTCAGCAACAGGCAGGGGGTTTCATTCAGGGTGATGGGCTCCACCGACACTTCTACCGCCAGCACGTCGCCACGCTTGTTGTGCCAGAGCATCTCCAGGTGGTGAATACGGCCCTTGACCTGCAACTCGGCCAGCAGTGCCGAGCGTTGGTTTTCGTCGGCCCAGATACCGATCTGGTACAGCGTGAGGCCAATGGCATCTTCGGCGCGGTAGCCGGTCAGGCGGCAGAAGCCATCGTTGACCTCTACATAACGGCCCGTATCACGCTCGGTAATGGAAATCGCATCGGGGCTGGAATGGAAGGCCTTGGCGAATTTCTCTTCGCTGGCCTTCAGCGCGGCCTCGGAACGTTGTTGTTGGGTGATGTCACGCAACGTGGTGACGATGCACGACTGGTCGCCGACTTTGATCAGGCGGCTGGAAATCATGCAGGTCAGGCTCTGGCCGTCCTTGTGGTGCACCACCACGGCCACGTTGCTCAGCGCCTGTTCGCGAATCACCCGCTCAATACGTTGCAGGCGCTGGTTCGAGTCATCCCACAGGCCGATCTGGTCGGCGCTTTTGTCGATCACCTCGGTGGCGGTCCAGCCAAAGGTCTGGGTGAAGGCTGGGTTGATCTCGATAAAGGCGCCGCTGTCCACGCCAGTGACGCAGATCGGGTCGGGGCTCGCCTGGAACAGGCTGGCGAATTTTTCTTCGGAGGCGCTCAGGCGTTGTTCGCGTTCCACTTGGTCGGTGATGTCCAGCAGGGTGCCCGCCATGCGCAGCGGTGTGCCTTGCTCGTCGCGGTACAGGCGGGCACGGCTTTCCAGGTAGCGCGAGGTGCCGTCTTCCATGGGGACGCGATAGGTCAGTTGATAATTGCCGGCGGGGCCTTCGCGCAGGGTGCGGTAGGCGTTGCGCATGTTGTCTCGGTCTTCGCCGGGCATGCCTTCGAAAAACGCCTCGAACGATTCATGAAACGGCTCCGGCGGCAGGCCATGCAACTGGGCGGCGCGGGCTGAACCGTAGAGCAGGCCGCTGGGGATGTGCCAGTCCCAGGTGCCCAACTGCGCGGAATCCAGGGCCAGGTCAAGGCGTTCCTGGCTGTCCTTGAGCGCCTGTTCGGCATTTTTACGTTCGGTGGTGTCGAGGAATGTGCTGATCAGGTAAGCCTCGCCCTCCAGCTCGACCTTTTGCGCACTGAGCGTGCCATCGTGTACCTGGCCGTTACTGGCGCAAAACTGCACCTCCAGGGTGATGGGCTCACCCTTGCGCTGAGTCGCCTTGACCAACTGCGCGCGCTGCTCGGGGTGGCGCCACAGGCCCAGGTCCAGGGTGGTGCGGCCAATGACGTCGGCCACTGGCCAGCCGAACAGCATTTCGAAGTATTGGTTGGCCTCGCTGATCAGGCCATCCGACTGGCGCGTGAGCAGCACCATGTTCGGGCACAGGTGAAAGAGCGTGGCGAAGCGTTTTTCGGAGTGCCCCAGCGCGTTTTCACGCTCGCGCTGGTGAGTGAACTCGCGGATCACTCCAATCATGCGGCGCCTGCCGGCCTTGTCCGGCAGCAGGCTGCCGTTGACTTCCAGCCAATGAAAGCTGCCATCTGGCCACCGGATTCGATGGTGCATGGCCTGCCCGAACGGTTCGCCCGCCAATACCGCATGAAACGCCCGTACCACCCGTGCGCGATCTGACGGTGCCAGCAAGTCCAGGTAGTCCAGGTCCTTGGGCAGCGGTTGGCGTGGGTCAAAACCAAACAGTGCCTGGGTGCCCCGCGACCAACTTATTCTTCCGCTGTCGATTTCCCAGCACCATGCGCCCAGCCGTGCAGCATTGAGGGCTGCCAGCAGTTGCGGGGCGCTGTCCCAGCTTTGCTCCGCCTCTTGGGGGTCCAGGGCGTAGATGCGGGGCAGGGGTGGTACGGAATCGACGGGGTTGCGCATTAGCAAAGGGCCTTGGCTCGATGGGCAAACAACGCGGTAAGACTCAGAACCCGGGGCCGCACAGTGTCATGCCGATATCCCTGGCAGATCCACCTGTGCATCCAATAGGCTCATGAAAGCCCGCGCAGCATTCGACAGCGTCCTTTCGGTGTGCACGATATAGCCTAGCTGGCGACTGAGTTGTATGCCCGGCAAAGCGATACTTGCCACTTGATCATCGAGCATGGTGCGTGGCAGCACGCTCCAGGCCAGCCCGATGGACACCATCATCTTGATAGTTTCCAGATAGTTAGTGCTCATCGCGATGTTCGGTGTCAGGCCCTGGGCTTCGAACAGTCGACTGACAATATGGTGCGTAAAGGTATTGCCCCCTGGGAAAACTGCCGGGTGGCCGGCGATGTCGGCCAGGCTGATGGAGCCGTTGCTGATCAGGCTGTGCTCCGGCGCCACCACAAAGTCCAGTGGGTCGTCCCACACCGCAGTGGCGCGCACCAGGTTGTGGGGGTCGGGCGCCAGGGTAATCACTGCCACTTCGGCACGACCGTGGAGGATTTCCTCGTAGGCGACCTCCGAATCGAGAAACTGAATATCCAGCGCCACGTTGGGGTATTGCCGGGTAAAGGTGCGCAGGATCGGCGGCAGGCGATGCAAACCAATATGGTGACTGGTGGCCAGGGTGAGGCGGCCGCTGACTTCGCCTGTGAGGTTGGTGAGGGCGCGGCGGGTGTCGTCGAGTACATTGAGGATTTGATAGGCGCGCGGCAGCAGGGCTCGCCCGGCCTCGGTCAGGCCCACTTCACGGCCTAGGCGATCGAACAGGCGCACCTTCAATTGTTGCTCCAGGCCGGCGATGCGTTTGCTGATGGCCGGTTGGGTCAGGTGCAGGCGTTCGCCGGCGCCGGAGAAACTGCCGGTCTCGGCGATGGCGATAAAGGCGTTGAGGTTGGCCAGGTCCATTGTGGTATTCCAGTTGGTAATCCAAAGCATAAAAAATATGAATTTGAGTTATTTAATGTAGCGCCATACCATCAGCCTCACAAGCCAAAGGGTTATTGAAAAACCCGGCGCATAGCAAGACCGATGATGAGGACCGACTGATGGCCGGCAAAACGCTTTACGACAAGCTTTGGGATTCCCATGAAGTGAAACGGCGCGATGATGGGTCGTCGCTGATCTATATCGACCGTCACATCATCCATGAAGTGACCTCGCCCCAAGCGTTCGAAGGCCTGCGACTGGCCGGGCGCAAGCCTTGGCGCGTCGACTCGATCATCGCCACCCCGGACCACAACGTGCCGACCACCCCCGAGCGCAAAGGCGGCATCGACGCCATCGTCGACACCGTGTCGCGCTTGCAGGTGCAGACCCTCGACGACTACTGCGACGAATATGGCATCACCGAATTCAAGATGAATGACGTGCGTCAAGGCATCGTCCATGTAATCGGCCCGGAGCAGGGCGCGACCTTGCCAGGCATGACCGTGGTCTGCGGCGACTCCCACACCTCCACCCACGGTGCTTTCGGCGCCCTGGCGCACGGCATCGGTACTTCGGAGGTGGAACATGTGTTCGCCACCCAGTGCCTGGTCGCCAAGAAAATGAAGAACATGCTGGTGTCGGTCGAAGGCACGTTGCCGTTCGGCGTAACCGCCAAGGACATCGTGCTCGCCGTGATCGGCAAGATCGGCACCGCCGGCGGTAACGGCCATGCCATCGAGTTCGCCGGCAGCGCGATTCGCGACCTGTCCATCGAAGGCCGCATGACCATCTGCAACATGTCCATCGAAGCCGGTGCCCGCGTGGGCATGGTGGCGGCAGACGAAAAGACCGTCGAGTACGTCAAGGGTCGTCCCTTTGCACCGGCAGGCGCCGATTGGGATGCCGCCGTGGAAGCCTGGAAAGACTTGGTCTCCGACGCCGATGCGGTGTTCGACACCGTGGTCGAGCTCGACGCGGCCCAGATCAAGCCGCAAGTCAGCTGGGGCACCTCGCCGGAAATGGTCTTGGCCGTCGACCAGAACGTGCCGGACCCGGCCAAAGAAGCCGATTTGGTCAAGCGCGGCTCCATCGAGCGTGCCTTGAAGTACATGGGTTTGAAAGCCAACCAGGCGATCACCGACATCCAGTTGGATCGCGTGTTCATCGGCTCTTGCACCAACTCGCGGATCGAAGACCTGCGCGCTGCAGCGGTCATCGCCAAGGGCCGCAAGGTGGCCTCGACCATCAAGCAAGCCATCGTGGTGCCGGGCTCGGGCCTGGTCAAAGCGCAAGCTGAAGCCGAAGGCCTGGACAAGATCTTCCTCGAAGCCGGTTTTGAATGGCGCGAGCCGGGCTGTTCCATGTGCCTGGCGATGAACCCGGACCGCTTGGAGTCGGGCGAGCATTGCGCGTCCACCTCCAACCGTAACTTCGAAGGGCGTCAGGGCGCCGGTGGGCGTACCCACCTGGTCAGCCCGGCCATGGCCGCTGCGGCTGCCGTCAACGGTCGTTTCATCGACGTTCGCGAATTGATCTGAGGAATACCCGATGCGTGCTTTTACACAACACACAGGTTTAGTCGCGCCGTTGGACCGTGCCAACGTGGACACCGACCAGATCATCCCCAAGCAGTTCTTGAAGTCGATCAAGCGCACCGGTTTCGGCCCCAACCTGTTCGATGAGTGGCGCTACCTGGACGTGGGCTACGCCTATCAGGACAACTCCAAGCGCCCGCTGAACAAGGACTTCGTGCTCAACGCCGAGCGTTACCAAGGCGCCAGTGTATTGCTGGCCCGGGAAAACTTCGGCTGCGGCTCCAGCCGTGAACACGCGCCGTGGGCCCTGGAAGAATATGGCTTTCGCAGCATCATCGCGCCGAGCTACGCCGACATCTTCTTCAATAACAGCTTCAAGAACGGCCTGCTGCCGATCATCTTGACCGACGCAGAAGTCGACGAACTGTTCAAACAGGTGGAAGCCGACGTGGGCTACCAACTGACCGTCGACCTGGCCGCGCAAACCGTGACCCGTCCGGACGGCAAGGTGTACCACTTTGAAGTGGACGCCTTCCGTAAGCACTGCCTGATCAATGGTTTGGACGATATCGGCCTGACGTTGCAGGACGGCGATGCGATTGCGGCGTTTGAAACCAAGCACCGGTCGAGCCAGCCTTGGTTGTTTCGAGATTGATGTAGGCAGGACCGGCCTCATCGGGGGCCAGTGTTAACCACACAAAACCCAAGGAACTCACCATGACCAGCACCGCCCACACCCAAGTCGTGCAAAAACAATTCGGCGAGCAAGCCTCGGCCTACCTGAGCAGTGCCGTGCACGCCCAGGGCACCGAATTCGCGCTGCTCCAGGCCGAACTGGCGGGGCAGGGCAGCGCACGACTGCTGGACCTGGGCTGCGGTGCCGGTCATGTCAGTTTCCATGTGGCGCCGCTGGTTAAAGAAGTGGTGGCCTACGACCTGTCCCAGCAGATGCTCGACGTGGTGGCCGCGGCTGCGCAGGATCGCGGTTTCACCAATATCAGCACCGTTAACGGCGCCGCTGAACGCTTGCCGTTCGCCGATGGCGAGTTCGACTTCGTGTTCAGCCGTTATTCGGCCCACCACTGGAGCGACCTTGGCCTGGCCCTGCGCGAAGTGCGCCGGGTGCTCAAGCCCGGCGGCGTGGCGGCATTCGTGGATGTGTTGTCGCCGGGCAGCCCGCTGTTGGACACTTACCTGCAAACCGTCGAAGTGCTGCGCGACACCAGCCACGTGCGCGATTACTCTGCTGGCGAGTGGATGCGCCAGCTCAGCGAAGCCGGTCTGCATGTACGTAACAGCAGCCGCCAGCGCCTGCGCCTGGAGTACACCTCGTGGGTCGAACGCATGCGCACGCCGCAAGCCCTGCGCGCCGCAATCCTGGAGCTGCAACAGGCGATGGGCCAGGAAGTGCGTGATTATTACGAGATTCAAGCCGACGGCACCTTCAGCACCGACGTGCTGGTGGTCTGGGCCGAACGCTAGTTATTTTTCCCGACCTGCCCGCGGGCGGGTCGCTTGATGAAATGAGGAACCCATGAGCAAGCAGATTCTGATTCTCCCTGGCGACGGTATCGGGCCGGAAATCATGGCCGAAGCGGTCAAGGTCCTGGAGCTTGCCAACAGCAAGTACAGCCTGGGCTTTGAGCTGAGCCACGACGTGATCGGTGGCGCGGCTATCGACAAGCACGGCGTGCCATTGGCCGACGAAACACTGGACCGCGCCCGTGCCGCCGACGCCGTGCTGCTCGGCGCTGTGGGTGGCCCGAAGTGGGACAAGATCGAGCGTGACATCCGCCCTGAGCGCGGCCTGCTGAAGATCCGCGCGCAACTGGGCCTGTTCGGCAACCTGCGCCCGGCCATCCTCTATCCGCAACTGGCGGATGCGTCGAGCCTCAAGCCGGAAGTGGTCGCGGGCCTGGATATCCTGATCGTGCGTGAGCTGACCGGTGGCATCTACTTCGGCTCGCCACGTGGCGTGCGTGAACTGGAGAATGGCGAGCGCCAGGCCTACGACACCCTGCCTTACAGCGAAAGCGAAATCCGCCGTATCGCCCGTGTCGGTTTCGACATGGCCCGCGTGCGTGGCAAGAAGGTCTGCTCGGTGGATAAAGCCAACGTGCTGGCCTCCAGCCAACTGTGGCGCGAAATCGTCGAAGAAGTGGCCAAGGACTACCCGGACGTCGAACTGAGCCACATGTACGTCGACAACGCCGCCATGCAGTTGGTGCGTGCGCCGAAGCAGTTTGACGTGATCGTGACCGACAACCTGTTCGGTGACATCCTGTCCGACCAGGCGTCGATGCTCACCGGCTCCATCGGCATGCTGCCGTCGGCGTCCCTGGACACCAACAACAAGGGCATGTACGAGCCTTGCCACGGCTCGGCGCCGGATATCGCAGGCCAGGGCATAGCCAACCCGCTGGCGACCATTTTGTCGGTCTCGATGATGCTGCGTTACAGCTTCAACCTGAGCGATGCGGCGGACGCAATCGAGCAAGCCGTGAGCCTGGTGCTGGACCAGGGTTTGCGCACGGGCGACATCTGGTCGCAGGGTTGCACCAAAGTCGGTACGCAAGAAATGGGCGACGCAGTAGTCGCCGCGCTGCGGAATCTGTAATCTCTCGGGCCCGCTTGCAGTTGTTGCTGCAAGGCGGCCCACTTTTTAACAAGGTGTAGTTGCGATGAAACGTGTAGGTCTGATCGGTTGGCGCGGTATGGTCGGTTCCGTGCTCATGCAGCGGATGCTGGAAGAGCAGGATTTCGATCTTATTGAGCCGGTGTTTTTCACCACGTCGAACGTGGGTGGCCAAGGGCCGTCTGTGGGCAAGGACATTGCCCCGCTCAAGGACGCCTACAGCATTGACGAGCTCAAGACCCTCGACGTCATCGTGACCTGTCAGGGTGGCGACTACACCAGCGAAGTCTTCCCCAAGCTGCGCGAAGCCGGCTGGCAGGGTTACTGGATCGACGCCGCGTCGAGCCTGCGCATGCAGGACGATGCCGTGATCATCCTCGACCCGGTCAACCGCAAGGTCATTGACCAGCAACTCGATGCTGGCACCAAGAACTACGTCGGCGGCAACTGCACCGTCAGCCTGATGCTGATGGGTCTGGGTGGCTTGTTCGAAGCCGGCCTGGTCGAGTGGATGAGCGCCATGACCTACCAGGCGGCGTCCGGTGCCGGCGCGCAGAACATGCGCGAGCTGATCAAGCAGATGGGCGCGACCCATGCCGCTGTTGCCGATCAACTGGCCGACCCGGCCAGCGCGATCCTCGACATCGACCGTCGTGTGGCCGAAGCCATGCGCAGCGATGCCTACCCGACCGAGAACTTCGGTGTGCCATTGGCCGGCAGCCTGATCCCGTGGATCGACAAGGAACTGCCGAACGGCCAGAGCCGTGAAGAGTGGAAGGCCCAGGCCGAGACCAACAAGATCCTTGGTCGCTTCAAGAGCCCGATCCCGGTCGACGGTATCTGCGTGCGCATCGGCGCCATGCGCTGCCACAGCCAGGCGCTGACCATCAAGCTGAACAAAGACGTACCGATCGCCGATATCGAAGGGCTGATCAGCCAGCACAACCCGTGGGTCAAGCTGGTGCCGAACAACCGCGATATCAGCATGCAGGAACTGAGCCCGACCAAGGTCACCGGCACCCTGAATGTACCGGTAGGCCGTCTGCGCAAGCTGAACATGGGCAGCCAGTTCCTCGGTGCGTTCACCGTTGGCGACCAACTGCTGTGGGGCGCGGCTGAGCCGTTGCGCCGCATGCTGCGGATTTTGCTGGAGCGTTGATCGCTTGAGGCAATAATAGAAACCCGCGTTCTGGTGACAGGCGCGGGTTTTTTGTTGCCCTTTAGGGCCTCATCGGGGGCAAGCCCCCTGCCACAAGGGTACGCATTCCAAATGTGGGAGGGGCTTGCTCCCGATAAGGCCTTAAGCCACACCACACACCCCAGCTTAATTGCCTCACCCCCAGCCACCCGGTAAAGTGCCGCTCCCCCCGCAATGCCCGAGGCAGCCCCCATGACCCAGACCTTTGAAATCGCCGTGATCGGCGCGACCGGCACCGTTGGCGAAACCCTGGTGCAGATTCTCGAAGAGCTGGCGTTCCCGGTGGGTACCCTGTACCTGCTGGCCGGCAACAATTCCGCCGGCGCCTCGGTGCCGTTTCGCGGCAAGAACGTGCGGGTCAAGGAAGTTGATGAGTTCGATTTCAGCAAGGTGCAGCTGGCCTTCTTCGCTGCCGGCCCGGCAGTCACCCTGAGCTTCGCGCCGCGTGCAACGGCGGCGGGCTGCTCGGTGATCGACTTGTCCGGTGCTTTGCCCGCCGAACAGGCGCCGCAGGTGGTGCCGGAAGCCAATGCCCATGTTCTTGAAGGGTTGAAAAAGCCGTTCCAGCTCGGCAGCCCAAGCCCTAGCGCCACCAACCTGGCCGTGGTGCTGGCGCCGTTGCTGGGTTTGCTGGATATCCAGCGTGTCAGCGTTACCGCAAACCTGGCGGTGTCGGCCCAAGGACGTGAAGCGGTCAGCGAATTGGCCCGACAGACCGCGGAGCTGCTGAACGTACGCCCTTTGGAGCCGAAGTTCTTCGACCGGCAAATGGCTTTCAACCTGTTGGCGCAAGTCGGTACGCCAGACGCCCAAGGTCATACAGCCCTGGAGAAACGTCTCGTACACGAGCTGCGTGCCGTGCTGGAAACTCCTTTGCTAAAGATTTCCGCGACATGCGTTCAAGCCCCGGTGTTTTTTGGCGATAGCCTGGCTGTGTCCTTGCAGTTGGGCGCGCCGGTGGACCTTGTTGCTGTCAACCGCGCACTTGACGCCGCGCCCGGTTTGGAGTTTGTAGAGGAGGGCGATTACCCCACTGCCGTGGGTGATGCCGTAGGCCAGGACGTAGTCTATGTAGGACGTGTGCGCGCAGGCGTGGATGACCCTGCGGAACTAAATCTGTGGCTGACGTCAGATAACGTACGCAAAGGCGCAGCTCTGAATGCCGTGCAGTTGGCGCAGTTGTTGATAAAACGCCTTGTGTAAAAGATACTTGGCGGCAATTTGTAGATTGATTCTAGCCAGGCGCTATGCTTGGCCCCAAGCAGGAACAGATGCGCGTCGGTGACCTATCGGCTCGCCATGCCTTATGGCAAGCGGTTACCACCCTTCTCGCAGGTCGGGGAGTGTTCAAACAAAGGATGAGGCTATGGTTCAAGTTCGCAAACTGGTGTTAGCAATAGCGGCCGCCTCGGCGCTGTCTTCCGGTATGGCGCAGGCGCTGCAGCTGGGGGAGATGACCCTTAAGTCGAAGTTGAACCAGCCGTTGTCGGTGGAAATCGAATTGCTCGATGTCGGCGGCCTCACGGCGTCCGAGATCACCCCGAGCCTGGCTTCGTCCCAGGCGTTTGTGGATGCGGGCGTGGACCGCCAGGCGTTTCTCAATGACCTGACGTTCACCCCGGTGATCAACCCCAGCGGCCGCAGCGTGGTGCGTGTCACTTCAAGCAAGCCGTTGCCTGACTCCTACATACGTTTCCTGTTGCAGGTGCAATGGCCCAGCGGCCGCCTGATGCGCGACTACAGCGTGCTGCTCGACCCGGCCAAGTTCGACCAGTCGGCACCGACCCCGGCTGCGCCGGCTCCCCGCCTGAGTGCGCCAACCCGCAGTACGCCAGCAGTTAGCAAGGCCGCGCAGCATACGACCACGGCCCATGACACCCTGTGGGAAATCGCCGAAAAGAATCGCAATGGCGGCTCGGTGCAGCAGACCATGCTGGCCATCCAGGCGTTGAACCCAGGCGCCTTTGTCGACGGCAATATCAACCGTCTTAAAACCGGCCAGGTCCTGCGCCTTCCAGACGTCGTACAAAGTACCGCGCTGCCGCAGCCCCAGGCGATTGCCGAAGTGAATGCGCAAACCATCGCCTGGCGCCAGGGGCGGCGCACGGCGGCCAATCAGGCGGCGGGCAAGCAGCAACTGGACGCCACCAAGCGCAGCCAGGCTGGTAGTGCACCTGCCACTACCAGTGCCAAGGACAATCTAAGCCTGGTCTCGGCCGCAGCGGCCAAGAAGGGCGGCAAAGGCGGCGCCGGTGACAGTCAGGCGCTGAGCGATAAGCTGGCGATGACCCAGGAGCAACTGGACACCACCCGCCGTGACAACGACGAGCTCAAAAGCCGTGCGGCAGACTTGCAGAGCCAGTTGGACAAGCTGCAAAAACTCATTCAACTGAAAAACGATCAACTGGCCAGGCTGCAGGCGGAAAAAGGCGCCCCGGCAGCTCAGGCGACGCCAGCGATGCCCGCGCAGTTGGCGAGCGACCCGGCTGCCACTCCGGCAGCCCCTGTGGCCGAGGCAGCCACGCCAGCACCTGCCGCGCCAGCGCCTGAGCCGGTTAAGCCCGTCGCTCCCGCTGAGGCCACCGAAGGCAAATTCAACGACCTGCTGACCAATCCGGTTGTCCTCGGTGTCGTAGGCGGTGCGGCTGGCCTGCTGGTGTTGCTGCTCTTGCTGCTGTGGTTGCGTCATCGCAATGCCCGCCGCGAAGAGGAAAAACACCTGCGTATGGCGCGGGCACTGGCTGAAGAGCCGGTGTTTACCTCCAGCATCGACGATGACCTGCCACCGGACAGCTTTGAAGGCCTCGAAGTGGCGGCGCCAAACGTCAAGCTGGCAGCCGCTCCAGCGCCTGCTCCCGTCGTCGAGCCTGCAGTGGTGGTGCCTACGGTGGCTTCCGTGCTCTCGCCCCTCGCCGCTGCCGTGGCGCCGCAAAACGCCAACGATGCACTGGCGCAAGCTCAATCCCACATCGACCGTGGTCATCTGAACCAGGCTGCGGATGTGCTGGAACAAGCGATCAAGCACGAGCCCAAGCGCAGCGACTTGCGTTTGAAGCTGATGGAGGTCTGCGGCCTGCAGAGCGACAAGAACGGTTTCGTCACCCAGGAGCGTCAACTGGTGGCCACGGGTGAGAATCATGCCCAGGTCGAGCAACTCAAGTCGCGCTTCCCGGCTATGGCCGTGTTGGCGGCCGGTGTCAGTGCCGCCGTTGCGGCAGCGGCCCTGGATGCCCAGTACGTGAAGGATTTGCTGGAAGACAAACCCACAGTCGCCACCCCGCAGGCAGAAACGTTCGACACGGATTTCGACCTGAGCTTGGACGATCTGGAAGCCGTTTCGCCGGAAGTGGTTGCCCAGAACGATGATCTGAGTTTTGAGTCCGTACTGCAGCAGCAGACTGACGCCAAGGCCAGCACGGATGACCTGTCTGATTTCGACCTGGATCTGGATCTGGAATTATCCCCACCGTCTTCTCAGTCAGATGATGATTTTCTCTCCGGGCTTGAGGCGCCGACAGCCAGCGGGGCAGCGATCGATCCGCCGACCTTGACGCCTCCTGCGCCGGGTGACTTCGACCTGCCGGACGACTTTGATCTGTCCCTGGCCGACGAGTTGCAGGCGCCTGCTGCTACGCCTGACGCGTTCGCGTCTGAGCTGGATGATGTCAATGCGGAGCTGGACCGTCTGTCCCAGAGCCTGGAGCATCCGCCGATCGAGCCGTCTTTCACGGCAGAAGACGCGGCGTTGGGTGAAGACGAGTCGGAGTTCGATTTCCTCGCCGGTACCAATGAAGTCGCCACCAAGCTGGACCTGGCCCAGGCCTACATCGAAATGGGTGATGCCGACGGCGCGCGGGATATTCTTTCTGAAGTCTTGACCGAGGGCGATGAAGCCCAGCGCGGTGAAGCCAAGGAGATGCTCGACCGGTTGGCTTGATCGCTGGCGGTTGACGTGACGGCGACCTTCGGGTCGCCGTTTTGCTTTCTGGGCCACCAAACACATGGCGTCTCGGGCGCGCCGCCTTATAATGGCGGCCTTTGCGCAACTCATCGGGCTCTCAGTTCTTGGCAAATATAGATAACGCGGCCGCCGAAATGGCGGCCGCAGGCTTTTACCGCATCGCCCTGGGCGTGGAATATAAAGGCTCGCGCTATCGTGGCTGGCAGCGCCAGGCGTCGGGTGTGCTGACGGTGCAGGAAACCCTGGAAAAGGCCTTGTCCAAGGTCGCCGATTCGCCGGTGTCGCTGATGTGCGCCGGGCGTACCGATGCGGGTGTGCATGCCTGCGGCCAGGTGGTGCACTTCGACACCCAGGCCGAACGCACGATGAAAGCGTGGGTGATGGGCGCCAATATCAATTTGCCCCACGACGTCAGCGTCAGTTGGGCCAAGGTCATGCCGGCGCATTTTCATGCGCGCTTCAAGGCCATCGCTCGGCGCTACCGCTACGTGATCTACAACGACCAGATCCGTCCGGCGCACCTTAACGAAGAAATCACCTGGAACCACCGCCCACTGGATGCCGAGCGCATGGCCGAGGCCGCGCAGCACTTGGTTGGTGTGCACGACTTCAGCGCCTTCCGTGCCGGCCAGTGCCAGGCGAAGTCGCCGATCAAGGAAGTCCATCACCTGCGAGTGACCCGTCACGGCAAGATGATCGTGCTCGACATTCGTGCCGGTGCGTTCCTGCACCATATGGTGCGCAACATTGCTGGGGTACTGATGACCATCGGCACTGGCGAGCGCCCGGTGGAATGGGCCAGGGAAGTGCTCGAAAGCCGCGTTCGCCGCACTGGCGGAGTGACGGCCCACCCGTTTGGCCTGTACCTGGTGGATGTCGAGTACCGCGACGAATTCGAGTTGCCGGAGCGTTTTATCGGGCCACACTTCCTCACTGGGTTCAGTGAACTTGGCGGCTGACGCCTGGAAAAGCTTTTGTTACCATCCGGGACTTTCTCGGCACAACCCTGAGGTTTCCACGACATGTCAGCCGTTCGCAGCAAGATTTGCGGGATTACCCGCATAGAAGACGCGCTGGCGGCAGTCGAGGCGGGTGCGGATGCGATTGGCTTGGTGTTTTATGCCAAGAGCCCGCGGGCGGTGAATGTGCTGCAGGCGCGGGCGATCATCGCCGCCTTGCCGCCGTTCGTGACCAGCGTGGGGTTGTTCGTCAACGCCAGCCGCTGTGAACTCAACGAAACCCTGGATGCCGTGCAACTGGATATGCTGCAGTTTCATGGCGACGAAACCCCGGACGAATGTGAAAGCTATCAGCGCCCGTACATCAAGGCGCTGCGCGTCAAGGCCGGCGACGACATCGCCAGTGCGTGTGCTGCCTATGCTAGCGCACGCGGGATATTGCTGGACACCTATGTCGAAGGCGTGCCGGGCGGTACCGGCGAGGCGTTCGATTGGTCGCTGATTCCGCAGGGGTTGAGCCAGCCGATCATCCTGGCAGGTGGGCTGACCCCGGCGAATGTGGTCGCGGCCATCGAACAGGTCCGCCCGTATGCCGTGGATGTCAGCGGTGGCGTGGAGCAGGGCAAGGGCATTAAGGATCACGGCAAGATTCGCGCATTCATGCAGGCGGTGCGTAACGGTAGTGTCGGGATGTGACGGCTGGCAGTCTGCCGCCGTCCATAACTACCACTGTGTAAAACCGGCGTCGCCTGAGGGTGGCCCGGAAATAGAAGTGGCAACCTTGCGCTGGCAGGTTGTCTGGAAGGCTGAGGGATGCAGGCTGGAAATGGCAGGTCGAACGTCTGACCCCGTCCAGTCCGCGTCATCGCCACATATGAATTTAGCTCAAGGGCATACGCGGGGCTGTGTTCAAGCCACCGGTACTGGAGAAAGAAAGCATGAGCAACTGGTTAGTAGACAAACTGATCCCTTCGATCATGCGTTCCGAGGTGAAAAAAAGCTCGGTTCCTGAAGGTCTGTGGCACAAATGCCCTTCCTGCGACGCGGTGTTGTACCGTCCGGAGCTGGAAAAGACCCTGGACGTTTGCCCTAAGTGCAATCACCACATGCGCATCGGCGCTCGCGCCCGCATCGACATCTTCCTGGATGCCGACGGCCGTAACGAACTGGGCGCAGACCTGGAGCCGGTGGACCGTCTCAAGTTCCGTGACAGCAAGAAGTACAAGGATCGTCTCGTCGGTGCGCAGAAGCAGACCGGTGAGAAGGACGCGTTGATTTCCGTCAGCGGCAAGCTGCTGGGCATGCCGGTCGTCGTTTCGGCGTTCGAGTTCTCCTTCATGGGCGGCTCAATGGGTGCCATCGTCGGTGAGCGTTTTGTTCGCGCCGCCAACTACGCCCTGGAAAATCGCTGCCCGATGATCTGCTTTGCCGCCTCCGGCGGTGCGCGGATGCAGGAAGCCCTGATCTCCCTGATGCAAATGGCCAAGACCTCCGCGGTGCTGGCGCGTCTGCGTGAAGAAGGCATCCCGTTCATCTCCGTGCTGACCGACCCGGTCTACGGTGGTGTTTCCGCCAGCCTGGCGATGCTGGGCGATGTGATTGTCGGCGAGCCAAAAGCCCTGATCGGCTTTGCCGGCCCGCGCGTGATCGAGCAGACCGTTCGCGAAAAACTGCCGGAAGGCTTCCAGCGCAGCGAGTTCCTGCTGGAGCACGGCGCCATCGACTTGATCGTTGCGCGCGGCGAACTGCGTCCACGCCTGGGTAACCTGCTGGCACAAATGATGGGGCTGCCGACGCCTGTGTACGTTGCGCCCAAAGTCGAGCCAATCGTGGTACCGCCGGTGCCTGCGAACCTATGACCCAACGAACCCTGGGCGAATGGCTCGCCTACCTTGAGCAGTTGCATCCGTCCGCCATCGACATGGGCCTGGAGCGCTCGCAACAGGTAGCGGCCCGCCTCGGGTTGGGCCGGCCGGCACCGCGTGTGATCACGGTGACCGGCACTAACGGCAAGGGCTCTACCTGTGCCTTTGTCGCTGCGCTGCTGCAAGCCCAAGGGCTGAACGTGGGGGTTTATAGCTCGCCCCATCTGCTGCGCTACAACGAGCGGGTGCAACTCAATGGCGTCGAAGCCACTGATGAGCAGCTCTGCGAAGCCTTCGCCGCACTGGATGCGGGCCGGGGCGAGACTTCCCTGACGTATTTCGAGATGGGCACCCTGGCGGCGTTCTGGCTGTTCGAGCGTGCGCAACTGGATGTGGTGGTGCTGGAAGTTGGCCTGGGTGGGCGTCTGGACACGGTCAACGTGGTGGATGCCGACCTGGCGCTGGTCACCAGCATTGGGGTGGATCATGCCGATTACCTGGGCGATACCCGCGATTCCGTTGCCTATGAAAAGGCGGGGATCTTCCGTCAGGGCAAGCCTGCGCTGTGTGGCGACCTGGATCCGCCGCAACCCTTGCTGGACAAGGTGCGTGAGCTCGATTGCCCGTTCTTCCTGCGTGGGCGTGAATTCACGCTTGAAGTCGGTGAACGCTATTGGCAGTGGCGCGGGCGTGATGCGCGTGGCCAGGCGGTGGCGCTGCACGATCTGCCGTTGCTGAACCTGCCGATGGAAAACGCCGCGCTTGCGCTGCAAGCCTATTTGCTGCTGGATCTGCCGTGGGATGCCGAGCAGATTGCGGCGACCCTGCAGGCGACTCGCGTGGTGGGGCGTCTGGATCGTCGGTCGTTCACCTGGCAGGGCAAGCGTTTGAGCCTGCTGCTGGATGTGGGGCATAACCCTCATGCGGCCGGGTACCTGGCGCGTCGCCTGTCGCGCACGCCGCCGGTAGGGCGTCGACTTGCCGTCTTTGGTTTGCTCGCCGACAAGGATCTGGACGGTGTGGTTGCGCCGTTGCTGGGCAATGTCCAGGCGTGGGCGGTGGCGCCGCTGGATTCGCCGCGCAGCCGTCCGGCTGTTGAGCTTGAAGTCGCACTGCAGAACCTTGGTGCGCCGGTGGCGTCTTATGCAAGCGTGACCGCAGCCCTGGAGGCGCAGTGCGCGGTCGCGACGGCCGAGGACGAGATTCTGTTGTTCGGATCATTTTATTGTGTTGCCGAGGCGCTTGAGTGGTTGGCCCGGCGCTCCACGGAGGAAGCTGCACATGGCATTACTGGATAGCGCGTACAAGCAGCGAATGGTTGGGGCTCTGGTGCTGGTGGCATTGGCGGTGATTTTCCTGCCGATGCTGTTTTCTCGCCAGGACGAAGAGCGCCAGGTCGTTGTCGAGGCTCCGGCTGCACCCCAGGCCCCGGCGCTGCCGCAAGTGCAGGTCGAGCCGGTGGTGGTGCCTGAGCCCCAGGCGTTGCCTGAGGAAGAGCCTGTGCCGGCCGATGAGGAAATGGCTGCTCCTTCCGCGCCGGTGCAGCCGAGCGTGCCGGTGGTCAAGCCCGCTCCGGCGCCTGCCGTAGCCGCCAAGCCTGCCGCTCCGGTGCCTGCGCCCAAGCCAGTTGCGCCGCAACCTGCTGCGCCAGGCAAGCCGGACGTGGGTCAGAGCCGTATCGACCCAAATGGCTTGCCGATCAGTTGGTCGATCCAGGTGGCCAGCCTGGGCAATCGCGAAGGCGCCGATGCCTTGCAGAAGAAGCTGCGTGCCCAGGGCTATAACGCCTATATCCGTAGCGCCGATGGCAAGAACCGCGTATTCATCGGGCCGTTGATCGAGCGTGCCGAGGCGGATCGCTTGCGGGATCTGCTGGATCGCCAGCAGAACCTGAAGGGCTTCGTGACCCGGTTCCAGCCTGAGCGCGGCTGAGTTCGTATCGATTCGAGCTTGAAATGCAGTCAAATGTGGGAGGGGGCTTGCCCCCTCCCACATTAGTTTTTCATAGGGGTTGAAATAGGGTTGGCCAGCCACAAACTATTGATTTGCAAAGCAGCCGCAATCACCGCTTACCGATAGCCCGGCGCTCTGCTAAAATGCGCCGCCTTATCTGTCCGTAGGCTCGAACGTGCCATTTACCTGGGTTGATTGGGCGATTGTTGCAATCGTCGCCATCTCCGCTTTGATCAGTCTGAGCCGCGGCTTCGTAAAAGAAGCATTGTCGTTGCTGACCTGGATCATCGCAGGCGTCGTGGCCTGGATGTTCGGCGGTTCTTTGTCGGTCTACCTGGCCGGATACATCGAAACACCCTCGGCTCGCGTCATCGCGGGCTGCGCCATCATGTTCATCGCCACGCTGCTGGTGGGAGCAATGGTCAATTATCTTATTGGCGAGTTGATACGTGTCACCGGCCTTTCCGGGACCGATCGATTTCTCGGCATGGCCTTCGGTGCCGCGCGTGGCGCGTTGCTGGTGGTCGTGGCGGTCGGGCTGTTGAGCCTGGGGCCGGTACAGCAGGATTCATGGTGGCAAGAGTCGGTACTCGTGCCAAAATTTCTATTGGTTGCAGATTGGTCCAAGAACCTCATATTGGGGTGGAGCAGTCAGTGGCTGGCCAGCGGAATCAGCGTACCCGCTGATCTTCCGTTCAAGGAACACCTCTTACCGGCCAAAACGCCTCAGTAAGTAAGAGTGTTCAGTCAAGATTCATTAAGTAGGGGTTGCGTCGCATGTGTGGCATCGTCGGTATCGTCGGTAAGTCGAACGTCAATCAGGCGCTGTATGACGCGCTAACCGTCCTCCAGCACCGCGGCCAGGACGCTGCCGGTATTGTGACCAGCCACGACGGCCGGTTATTCCTGCGCAAGGACAATGGCCTGGTACGTGACGTGTTTCATCAGCGTCACATGCAGCGCCTGGTCGGGCACATGGGCATTGGTCATGTGCGTTACCCGACGGCTGGTAGCTCGACCTCGGCCGAAGCTCAACCGTTTTACGTCAACTCGCCTTACGGCATCACTCTGGCGCATAACGGCAACCTGACCAACGTTGAACAATTGGCCAAGGAGATTTACGAATCTGACTTGCGCCACGTCAACACCAGTTCCGATTCGGAAGTGCTGCTCAACGTGTTCGCCCACGAACTGGCCCAGCGCGGCAAGCTGCAGCCGACCGAAGAAGACGTGTTCGCGGCCGTGATCGACGTGCACAACCGTTGCGTCGGTGGTTATGCCGTCGTGGCGATGATCACCGGCTACGGCATCGTGGGTTTCCGTGACCCGCACGGCATCCGCCCGATTGTGTTCGGCCAGCGTCATACCGACGAAGGCGTCGAGTACATGATCGCGTCCGAAAGCGTGTCCCTGGACGTGCTGGGCTTCACCCTGATCCGCGACCTTGCGCCGGGCGAAGCGGTGTACATCACCGAAGATGGCAAGCTGCACACCCGCCAGTGCGCTGTAGCGCCAAAACTCACCCCGTGCATCTTCGAACACGTCTACCTGGCGCGTCCGGATTCGATCATTGACGGCGTTTCGGTCTATAAGGCGCGCCTGCGCATGGGCGAGAAGCTGGCCGACAAGATCCTGCGCGAGCGTCCTGAGCACGATATCGACGTGGTGATCCCGATCCCGGACACCAGCCGTACCGCTGCGCTGGAACTGGCCAACCACTTGGGCGTCAAGTTCCGCGAAGGCTTTGTGAAGAACCGCTACATTGGCCGTACCTTCATCATGCCGGGCCAGGCTGCGCGCAAGAAATCGGTGCGCCAGAAGCTCAACGCCATCGAGCTGGAGTTCCGCGGCAAGAACGTGATGCTGGTGGATGACTCCATCGTACGCGGCACCACCTGCAAGCAGATCATCCAGATGGCTCGCGAAGCGGGTGCGAAGAACGTGTACTTCTGTTCCGCAGCGCCTGCCGTGCGTTACCCGAACGTGTACGGTATCGACATGCCGAGCGCCCACGAACTGATCGCCCACAACCGCACCACCCAGGACGTGGCCGACCTGATCGGTGCTGACTGGCTGATCTATCAGGACCTGCCGGACCTGATCGAAGCGGTTGGCGGTGGCAAGATCAAGATCGACCAGTTCGACTGCGCCGTGTTCGACGGCAAGTACGTGACCGGTGACGTCGACGAGGCCTACCTGAACAAGATCGAGCAGGCGCGTAATGACTCGTCGAAGATCAAGACCCAGGCGGTCAGCGCGATCATCGATCTGTACAACAACTGAGTAGACACCGGCCCTGAGGGGCCGGTTTTGTATCTTAAATAAAGAATTGAGTAAGGAGTGGCAGCATGAGTCAGGAATGGGATGCCGGTCGGTTGGACAGCGACCTCGATGGCGTGGCTTTCGACACCCTGGCTGTGCGCGCCGGCCAGCACCGCACCCCGGAAGGTGAGCACGGCGACCCGATGTTCTTCACCTCCAGCTACGTATTCCGCACCGCCGCCGATGCGGCTGCACGCTTTGCCGGCGAAGTGCCGGGCAACGTGTACTCGCGCTACACCAACCCGACTGTGCGTGCGTTCGAAGAGCGTATCGCAGCCCTGGAAGGCGCTGAGCAAGCCGTGGCTACGGCCACCGGCATGGCGGCGATCCTGGCGGTGGTGATGAGCCTGTGCAGCGCTGGCGATCATGTGCTGGTGTCGCGTAGCGTGTTTGGTTCGACCATCAGCCTGTTCGAGAAGTACTTCAAGCGCTTCGGGATCGAAGTGGACTACGTACCCCTGGCAGATCTGTCCGGCTGGGATGCGGCGATCAAGGCCAACACCAAGTTGCTGTTCGTCGAGTCGCCGTCCAATCCGCTGGCTGAGCTTGTGGATATCGCCGCGCTGTCCGAAGTGGCCCACGCCAAAGGCGCGATGCTGGTCGTCGACAACTGCTTCTGCACGCCTGCCTTGCAGCAGCCACTGAAGCTGGGCGCGGATATCGTTGTGCACTCGGCCACCAAGTTCATCGACGGCCAGGGTCGTTGCATGGGTGGCGTGGTTGCCGGGCGCGGCGAGCAGATGAAGGAAGTGGTGGGCTTCTTGCGCACCGCTGGCCCGACCCTGAGCCCGTTCAACGCCTGGATCTTCCTCAAGGGCCTGGAAACCCTCAGCCTGCGCATGAAGGCCCATTGCGCCAACGCCCAGGCCCTGGCCGAGTGGCTGGAGCAGCAGGACGGTATCGAGAAAGTGCACTACGCCGGCCTCAAGAGCCACCCACAACATGAATTGGCCCAGCGCCAGCAGCGTGGTTTCGGTGCCGTGGTGAGCTTCGAGGTAAAGGGTGGCAAAGAGGGCGCCTGGCGCTTTATCGACGCGACGCGCTTGATCTCCATCACCGCCAACCTGGGTGACAGCAAAACCACCATTACCCACCCGAGCACCACGTCCCATGGCCGTTTGGCGCCACAGGAGCGTGAAGCCGCCGGTATCCGTGACAGCCTGATCCGCATCGCGGTGGGTCTGGAAGACGTGGCCGACTTGCAGGCAGACCTGGCTCGCGGGCTGGCGGCCTTGTGATCGAGTGGTCCATGGAGGCGGCAGCGGCCACTAACGGCCGCGTCGCGCTGGTGACGGGCGCGGCGCGGGGCATTGGCCTCGGTATTGCCGCGTGGCTGATCAGTGAAGGCTGGCAAGTGGTGTTGACTGACCTGGACCGCGAGCGCGGCTCCAAGGTGTCCAAGGTGCTGGGCGAGAACGCTTGGTTCATCACCATGGACGTCGCTGACGAGAAGCAAGTCGCCCAGGGCGTCGCCGAAGTGCTGGGGCAGTTCGGGCGTCTGGATGCGTTGGTGTGCAATGCAGCAGTGGCCGACCCGCGCAATATCACGCTGGAAAGCCTCGACCTGGCTTATTGGAACCGTGTGCTGGCGGTAAACCTCAGCGGGCCGATGTTGCTGGCCAAGCACTGCGCGCCGTACCTGCGTGCTCACGGCGGCGCGATCGTCAACCTGGCGTCGACCCGGGCGCGTCAATCGGAGCCCGATACCGAGGCTTACGCGGCGAGCAAGGGCGGCTTGCTGGCGTTGACGCATGCCTTGGCGATGAGCCTCGGGCCGCAAGTGCGGGTGAATGCGGTCAGCCCTGGCTGGATCGATGCGCGTGATCCCGCTGCGCGGCGTGCCGAGCCATTGACTGACGCCGATCATGCCCAGCACCCGGCGGGCAGGGTGGGTACGGTCGAGGACGTGGCGGCGATGGTGGCGTGGCTGCTGTCGCGCCAGGCTGGGTTTGTGACCGGCCAGGAGTTCGTGGTGGACGGTGGCATGAGCAAGAAGATGATCTACAGCGAGTAGTGCGGTCTTGAAGCAATTTTGTCTTTTTCAGAAAAACTTCAAGCAGGCTATTGACTTAGGTCCGCTACCTGCGTAAATTTCGCGGCCTCAACGAAGCAAAGGGTGATTAGCTCAGCTGGGAGAGCATCTGCCTTACAAGCAGAGGGTCGGCGGTTCGATCCCGTCATCACCCACCACTTCTTGAGAGTCTTACCTTCGGGTGAGACGCAACGTTAAAGGTTGCACCGACGCGCAGCGGTAGTTCAGTCGGTTAGAATACCGGCCTGTCACGCCGGGGGTCGCGGGTTCGAGTCCCGTCCGCTGCGCCATATTTTCCAGGTCTGACTTGTCGGGCTTGAGATTGAACAGCCCAGGCTGATCGATCAGATGTTTAAAGACGGTTGAGGGTTTACGCTCAACTGGTCAAGCGATACGCAGCGGTAGTTCAGTCGGTTAGAATACCGGCCTGTCACGCCGGGGGTCGCGGGTTCGAGTCCCGTCCGCTGCGCCATATCTGCCTCAAGGCCCACTGAACGCCTTGAAGCACAAAGCAAGCCTTTGGCTACTTTGATCCGATAGCAAAGACCCTGGTCGAAAGACCGGGGTTTTTTGTGTCTGCGATTTGGCGGTGCAGCGCAAGAGCCGGCGAGCCGGCTCCCGTGGTGTCGTCAAAACCCGAGCTTGTCCCGCAAGCCGTAGTACCACGCCCCCAGCGCCGCGAACGGCGTACGCAACAGTTGCCCGCCCGGGAACGGGTAGTGCGGCAGGTCGGCAAACGCATCAAAGCGCTCTGCCTGGCCTCTCAACGCCTCAGCCAGTACCTTGCCCGCCAAGTGGGTGTACGTCACGCCATGGCCGCTACAGCCCTGTGAGTAGTAGATGTTGTCGCCCAGGCGCCCCACCTGCGGCAAGCGCGACAGGGTCAGCAGGAAATTACCGGTCCAAGCGTAGTCGATCTTCACATCCTTGAGTTGCGGGAAGGCCTTGAGCATCTTCGGGCGAATGATCGCTTCGATATTCGCCGGGTCACGCGCGCCATATACCACGCCGCCGCCGAAGATCAGGCGCTTGTCACTGGTGAGGCGGTAGTAGTCGAGCAGGTAGTTGCAGTCTTCCACACAGTAATCCTGTGGCAGAAGGGTCTTGGCCAGCTCATCCCCCAGCGGCGCCGTGGTGATGACTTGCGTGCCGCAGGGCATCGATTTGGCAGCCAGCTCCGGTACCAGGTTGCCCAGGTAGGCATTGCCCGCGACGATGATGAACTTGGCCCTGACCTTGCCCTGGGCGGTGTGCACCACGGGGTTGGCGCCGCGCTCGATGCGCACTGCCGCCGATTGCTCGTAGATCGTGCCACCCAGGGACTCCACGGCCGCAGCTTCGCCGAGTGCCAGGTTGAGCGGGTGGATGTGGCCGCCACTCATGTCCAGCAGGCCGCCTGCGTAGTTGTCACACGCCACCACCTCACGGATGCGACGCTCGTCCAGCAACTCCAGCTGAGTATGGCCGTAGCGCTCCCACAGGCGCTTCTGCGACTCCAGGTGACCCATGTGCTTGCTGTTGAGTGCGGCGAACACGCCGCCGTCCTTCAGGTCGCACTGGATCTGGTACTTGGCCACCCGCTCGCGAATGATCCTGCCGCCCTCGAACGCCATCTGCCCCAACAGTTGCGCCTGCTGAGGGCCGACGCTGCGTTCGATCACATCGATATCACGGCTGTAGCTGTTGACGATCTGCCCGCCATTGCGGCCCGACGCACCAAAGCCCACCTTGGCGGCTTCCAGCACGGTCACGCGAAAACCGTTCTCCAGCAGGAACAGCGCGCTGGAAAGTCCGGTGTAGCCGGCACCAATCACGCACACATCGGTTTCGACCTCACCTTGCAGCGTCGGGCGCGGCGGAACGGCATTCGCGGACGCGGCGTAATAGGACTGGGGGTAGGGGGTGTTCGCCATCCTGGAACCTCTGTTTTATATTTTTTACGAGTGACTCGATCCTACCTCAGTTGAAAATTGCCTGCCAGCCACCCGAAAAATACGCGTATGACGGCCGCAAATAAAAAATTCGCATATTCATAGGGTTAGCTGCAAAAAAGATGTTGACACCCCTCCGCAATTCCGTAGAATGCCGCCTCACAGCAGGCACGTAGCTCAGTTGGTTAGAGCACCACCTTGACATGGTGGGGGTCGTTGGTTCGAGTCCAATCGCGCCTACCAAACAAAATCCGCTCTGCTGGGCGGTCTAGAAGGGCTCACCGAAAGGTGAGCCCTTTTTTGTTGGTGCGCCAGGCATGGCGCGTTGCGCGAAGCGCAACCAGCTTGGCTGTGGTGGCCACGCTGGTGACTTGGAGGTGAAAGTCCTCTACACACCCGGCAAGGGGAAGTGTTAGCCAGAGGCAAGGGTGTCGCGGGCGACTGCGAATCTGAAGGAAGCCCGAGGCAAAATGCTGGCCTGACGAACAGGAAGCGGATAGAGGCGGCGCAGCGGGGTAAGAAGGCCAATATCTTCAAAGCCCAATACTTGCACGGAGCGCTGTGACGTAGATCCGACAGGCATAAGCAGGAAGGTCGCGCGAATTACCCTGGGAGATCTGTAGGTTTGCCATTGTGCTACCGAGCGTCGAGAGGCGACGGGATGAGCTCACAGAAGTCAGCTGAGGCCGTAGTAAGTGGCGGATTACCGCGTCACCAAGGGCCGAACAGGTTATGCCGCCAGTAGGCGTCAGAGTCTCGTCGAATGTTGAAACGCAGAATATTCTCCAAGAGAAAACTGTTACCCCAGGTCCTGGACGGTATCCGAGGATGAAGGCTGACAGGGCGCAAACATCGACGGCGTCTGTGGCGTGGACGAACGCGGAGCCGGGCACGCTGATGGCGCGGGTGCTTGCACCCGCCAACCTCAAGCGTGCGTATCAACGCG
Source organism: Pseudomonas sp. S35 (assembly GCF_009866765.1). Taxonomy (NCBI): domain Bacteria; kingdom Pseudomonadati; phylum Pseudomonadota; class Gammaproteobacteria; order Pseudomonadales; family Pseudomonadaceae; genus Pseudomonas; species Pseudomonas sp. S35. Next base: position 4,389,582 of record NZ_CP019431.1, on the reverse strand, counting down.
TGGTCAGCAACAAGGGCGCACCGGGTACCGATGGCATGGCGGTCGACCAGTTGGCGGGCTACGTGAAACAGTATTGGCCGATCCTCAAGTCTCGGCTGCTGGCCGGCGAGTATCACCCGCAAGGTGTACGCGCCGTCGACATCCCCAAACCCAAAGGCGGCACAAGGCAGCTGGGTATCCCCAGTGTCGTGGATCGCCTGATCCAGCAGGCGCTGCTGCAACAGCTCACGCCAATCTTCGACCCTCTGTTTTCGGACCACAGCTACGGCTTTCGTCCGGGCCGAAGCGCTTATCAAGCTATCGGAACCGCCCGCGCCCATGTGGCGGCGGGACACCGCTGGTGCGTGGAACTCGATCTGGAGAAGTTCTTTGATCGGGTCAACCACGATGTATTGATGGCCTACATCGAGCGTCAAATCGAAGACAAACGTGTGCTCAGACTGATCCGCCGGTATCTTGAAGCGGGAATGATGTCGGGCGGGATCGTCAGCCGACGGCAGGAAGGCACGCCGCAAGGCGGCCCGTTCTCACCGTTGCTGTCGAACATCCTGCTCAATGAACTCGACCGCGAGCTGGAACGGCGGGGCCATCGCTTTGTACGCTATGCCGACGACGCCAACATTTATGTGCGCAGTCGTCGTGCTGGCGAGCGAGTGCTGGTCAGGGTTGAGCGCTTCCTGAATCAACGCCTGAAACTGGCGTTGAATCAGGAAAAGAGCCGAGTAGCACGGCCGTGGGCGTGTGATTACTTGGGTTACGGGATGAGCCTGCATAAACAGCCGAGGCTGAAAGTAGCGACGATGAGCCTGAATCGCTTGCGCGATCGGCTCAGAGAACTGCTGCGCGGAGCGCGGGGCCACAAGATGGCAAGCGTCATTGAGCGGATTAACCCGGTGCTACGTGGTTGGGCGGGTTACTTCAAGCTCAGCCAGAGCAACCGCCCCCTTGAGGAGTTGGATGGGTGGATGCGCCGTAAACTTCGCTGTGTCATTTGGCGTCAATGGAAGCAGCGCCCAACGAGGGCGCGCAACTTGATACGTCTGGGGATCAGCGAAGCACGCGCCTGCAAATCAGCGTTCAACGGGCGCGGGCCATGGTGGAACTCGGGAGCGTCACATATGAATCACGCGCTGCCGAAGAAGCTGTGGGACAGCCTGGGGCTGGTCTCAATACTGGATACGATAAAACGGCTTAACCGCATAACCTGAACCGCCGTATACGGACCCGTACGTACGGTGGTGTGAGAGGACGGCGGATGTAAATCCGCCTCCTACTCGATCGTGCGATTTGCAAACCTTTTGCAAAAACTCCCACCTCAGAACGCCAATTCTTCGCCCACCTCCATGTTGGTTTTTTTTCAGCTGTTGCGACTAAACATCAAGGGCTGTCTAAAGTATTTGAATGCCAGGCCGATAAGGAGCGCAAACCTCCAACATTCGGACATTTGGCATGCTTATCAACATTAGCACCACCGCTTCCGTAGCCAGCACTCCAAGCACCGTCAGCTCGACGGACACGGCCACCACCGACAGCACCAACAGCGCCGCCAGCAGCTCAACTGCCGGCGCGAGCGCTGACACTAAAGGTGCTGCGGGAGCCGGTGGTGGTGCCCAGGTTGCTTCGGTCTCGAAACAGTCCGATACGGTCAAAGAGTTGAAAAAGCAGATCGAGCAGTTGCAGAAGCAGCTTCAACAGCAGCAGCAGGCTCTTCAGAAGGCGCAGTCCAGCAACCAGAGCGCCGACGCCAAGGCTGCCGCCGTCGCCGCGGCTCAAACGCAAATTGCCGGCACGGCTGCCGCGTTGCAGACGGTGACTTCGGCGCTGTTGCAGGCCGTCACCGCCGAGGGTGGCAGCACGTCGGGTTCGATGGTCAGCACCACCGCCTGATTGCGCGAACCTGTGTTGAACCGCCATGTTTATGCGCGGTTCAGCACACTTTCCCCTGCGCCCATCGGTAGCCGATACACATCCACCAGCGCCAACATCCCCAACAACGCCACTCCGACGAACGCCACGCGAAAATCCCCGGTCTGCGCCTGAACTTCATGCCCTTGCACGGTCATGGATGCGCGCAATAGCAGTGCCGCCACGGTCACGCCCATGCCCATCGCCAACTGGAACGACAGGCTGAACAGCGCCGACGCCTCGCTCATGCACGCCTTGGGTACGTCGGCAAAGCCAATCGAGTTGTAGCAGGTGAACTGCATCGAGCGTGACAGCCCGCCTACGAACAGTACGCCGGCAATCAGTGCAAACGGTGTCTGTGCGGTAAAAAATGCGCAGGCCACAATCGACACTACGCCGATAATCCCATTGACCCTTAACACGTTGCGAAAGCCGTAGCGCTGCATGATGGCCGTGGTAAAGGGCTTCATCGCCAGGTTGCCCGCGAATACCGCCAGCACCAGCAGGCCTGCGTCCACGGGCGACAAGCCAAATGCCACTTGAAATAACAGGGGCAACAAGAAGGGCAGGGCGCTGATGGCCAGGCGAAAGAGCGACCCGCCATAGATGCTCACGCGAAAGGTCGTGATGGACAGGGTGTCCAGCGGCAACAGAGGGGCGCTGGCGTGCCGGCAATGATGCACGGCCCATACCGCCAGCAGCAGGCCCGCTGCAACCAGTGCAGCGCCCGGGATGAGCTTTTCGCCTGATTGGCTACCCAGCCATTCCAACCCGCCGAGCAGCGCTACGCAGGCGCCTGCCAGCAAGATAAATCCCTTCGCATCGAACCTGCGCACGCTCGGCTCGCGACCTGCCGGCACCAGCCACAGGGCGGCGATCAAGGCCAAGGCGCCGAGGGGCACGTTGACGTAGAAGATCCACGGCCAGGACGCGTGGGTCACGATCAAACCGCCGGCCAATGGCCCGAGAATGGGGGCGACGAGGCCGGGCCAGGTGATCACCGCGATCATCTTCACCAGGTCTTTCTTGTCTGTGTTGCGCAGCACTGCCAGGCGCCCCACGGGCACCATCAGCGCACCACCAATACCCTGCAGGACGCGGGCGAACACAAACATGTCGAGGCTTTGGCTCAGCCCGCAGAGCAGCGAGGCGAGGGTGAATACGATGATCGCCCCGGCAAAAACGCGACGGGCGCCGAAGCGGTCGGCGATCCAACTGGACAGCGGTATGAAGATCGCCACGGCGAGAATGTAGGCGGTGATACCGATGTTCATGTCCACCGGCGTCACGCCGAAAGCTGTGGCCATGGTCGGCAGGGCGGTGGCGATCACGGTGGCGTCGAGGTTCTCCATGAAGAAGGTGACGGCGACCACCAGGGCGATCAGGCGGGTTTGCAGGTTGAGGTTCGTGGTGTCTGGCGTGGGAGCGTTCACCGGTGCTGCCTCTTGATGTGTGAAGGTTGGAGCCCCGGCAACCGTCTCAGCTGCCACGTCCAAACCAGACGTTGAGCAGGATCAGTTCAACCACCGCCACCAACACCAAGAACAACACGAACCCAAGTGAGAACACGCGTTTGCGCCGTGGTGGTGTGTAGTCACAGCTGAGCTCCAGCACCTTTAGCGCCAGGTCGATCAGGTTCCAGATGAAGTCCAGAAGCACGCTCATCCCGTTGCTGTCTTACTGGGTCTTGGCGTTCTTGATGTCACTGATCATCTGCTTGGCAATCGCCTGAACCTGCTTCTGCGTCATGGCCGAAGCGATGCCTTCCCAGGCGGACGATGACGTGTCGTAGGTGCGCGAGCCAATTGGCGCGCCGGATTTCAGGTCAGAGTAATCGGCGCGGGAGAACACCCAGGCATTACCTACCAGCGCGCCGGCGACATACCGTGAGCCGGGTTCGATGTAGCGGAACTTGCTTACGTTGATGGCGATGCCGACGCCGGTTTCGCCGCTTGGGGTCACCGAGGCGGTTTCTGTGACATTGAAGCCGGCCTGGCGTGCTTCGACCTGGAGTGCGTTATTCCAGTCACGCTTGAGCAGGTTCCAGTCCGGGTTCTGCTCCAGTTGGTTTTCACCTTTGATGCTCACCACCAGGTTCTGTTTGGCGGCTTGCGGGATCGCCAATTCAGCGCTGCCACCACTTTTGACCTTGGCGGCACACCCGCCGAGCATCGACAAGGCAACGGCGCAGGAGAGGGCGATCAGGATTTTTTGGGTTTTCATTGAATTTCCATATCCACAGCAGTGATAAGAGGCATGTGCCGGGCTCCGGCGCGGGGCTAAGATGCGCGAATCCCTCGCGACCTGTCTACATTTTGTTACACGTACTGCCTTCAGCCGCCGACAAAATTTATTGGTTCGCAGCAACAATTTTTCTTGTTGGACACCTCCCGCCTCCAGGCAGCACAGTTGCCGCCACTGACGCTCGCCCTGACGGGCCAACAATAAAAAACCGAGCCGACTGCACGCCACTTCCTGCTGTGAACACTTTGTTCACATCCTGCTGTAATGGCGCCGCAGCGCGCACTTAAGGACCTCTTCGCCATGCAAACCGTTGTGAATCTGTGGCCGTTGATCGGCGTACTTGTGATCGTGGTTGGCTTTGTTTTGCGCTTCAATCCGTTGTTGGTGGTCACCGCCGCCGCGTTGGCCACCGGGCTCGCTGCCCACTTCCCGCTGGAAAAAATCCTCGCCACCATGGGCGATGGTTTCCTTCAAACCCGTGCCCTGCAATTGATCCTGCTGTTGCCCCTGGCGGTCATAGGCTTGCTGGAGCGCCATGGGTTGCGCCTGCATGCGCAGAACTGGATTGCGCGGTTTGAGCGCGCCACGGTCGGGCGCTTGCTGATTATCTACCTGTTTGTGCGCGAATCCACCGCCGCCATGGGCTTGACCAGCCTGGGCGGGCACCCGCAGATGGTGCGTCCGCTATTGGCACCGATGGCAGAAGGCGCGGCAGAAAAACGTTACGGCAAACTGCCGGACAAGGTGCGCCACAAGGTATTGGCCATGTGCGCGGCGACGGACAATGTCGGGCTGTTTTTTGGTGAGGATATCTTTGTCGCCTTTGGTGCTATCGCGTTGATGCACACCTTCCTGCTGGGCTCGGGAATTGATGTAGAGCCACTGCACATTGCTGTGTGGGGCATCCCCACGGCGATTTGCGCCTTCATCATCCACGCGATCCGATTGCATCGTTTTGACCGCCGCCTTACCCGTGAGCTGACGCCCGTCGTCGTCCCAGTGGAGGCTGCACAATGATCATCTCCATTCAATACCTGTACTGGCTGGCCGGGGTGCTGCTGCTGATTACCGCCGGCATGATCCTGATGGACCGTGCCCATCCCAAGCGTTGGTCCAGCGCCCTGTTCTGGCTGCTGTTCGCGATTCCGTTCCTGGTGGGCGAGCGCCTGCCTTCGGTGGTGATCGGCGCGGGCGTGGTGGTCATGGCCCTGATCGCAGGCTTTGGCGGCGTTGGTCGTGGCACCCATGTCGAGTTGCATGACAAGGCCTCCCGTGCCAGTGCCGGGCGTCTGGGACACAAACTGTTTATCCCGGCGCTGGCCATTCCGTTGACCACGGTGATCGGCTCGGTATTGCTCAAGCACACCGAAATCGGCGGGGTGCCGTTGCTGGATCCGAAAAACACCACCTTCGTGTCGCTCGGCCTTGGCTGTCTGATCGCCCTTGGGCTGGCCTGCTGGTTGACCCGCGATACGCCGGTGCAAGCCTTGCGCGAGTCGCGCCGCCTCACCGAGGCCCTGGGTTGGGCCATGGTGCTGCCGCAGATGCTGGCGATGCTTGGCCTGCTGTTCAATGAAGCGGGGGTCGGCACAGCTGTCGCGCACGTCACCACCACTTATATCAACCTGGATTTCAAGTTGGTGGCGGTGATGGTCTATGTCTTGGGCATGGCGCTGTTCACGGTGATCATGGGTAACGGCTTTGCAGCGTTCCCGGTGATGACGGGCGGGGTCGGCGTGCCAGTGCTGGTGGGTATCTACGGCGGGAACCCGGCGGTGATGGCGGCCATCGGTATGTTCTCCGGCTACTGCGGTACCCTGATGACCCCCATGGCCGCCAACTTCAATATCGTACCGGCGGCGTTGTTGGAGCTGCCGGACAAGAATGCGGTGATCAAGGCCCAGTTGCCAACTGCGCTGATGATGCTACTGGTCAATATCGTGCTGCTTTACCTGTTGATGTGAGGCCTTTATGCAAACCGTACTGCTGACGGGGTTTGAGCCCTTTGATCAAGATCCGGTGAATCCTTCCTGGGAGGCAGTGCGCCAACTGGACGGTGTGCAGTTCGCTGAGGATGTACAGATTGTTGCGCGTCGGCTGCCCTGTGCGTTTGCCACCGCCCCCGAGTGCCTGGTGCAACTGATCAGCGAACTGCGGCCGGCGATGGTCATCGCCACTGGCCTGGCGCCCGGGCGCAGCGAGATTTCCTTGGAGCGGGTGGCGATCAATATCAACGACGCGCGTATCCCCGATAACCTGGGGTATCAGCCCATAGACACGTTAGTTGTCGCGGATGGGCCGGCGGCTTATTTCTCGACGCTGCCGATCAAGGCGATGGTCAAGGCAGTGCGTGAGTCGGGGGTTGCTGCCTCGGTGTCGCAGACGGCGGGCACCTTTGTCTGCAACCAGGTGTTCTATCGTTTGCAGCACCTGCTGGCAGGCTCGCAGGTACGCAGTGGTTTTATCCATGTCCCCGATCAATCGTTGATGGCGTTGTCGAGCCTGGTCGATGGGTTGCGCGTCGCCGTGTCGGTGGCGTGGAACACGCCTGTGGATGTACGGGAAGTGGGCGGTCAGGTGAGCTGACTCAACGCGCGGCGCGCTAACTTCGGCTACAGTTGAGCTACGTTTCTGCCTTGGATAGTCGCCATGATCAAGCCGCTGAAGTTCGTGTCTGTTGCACTGTCGCTTGTACTGTTTGCCGGTAGCGGGATGGCCCTGGCGGATCCGGGCAATGGCAAGGGGCAGGGTAACAACAAGGGCAACAACCCGGCTGGGCAAGGGCATGACAAGCCTAAAGGCAAGGGGGCGCCGAACAGTCGCGGCCCCAGCGTCGACCGTGGCAGTGTGCTCGGTGTGCTGGGGGGCTACCGCGATTACTGGAGCCCCGGACCGGCGTTGCCGCCGGGTATCCAGAAGAACCTGGCGCGCGGCAAGCCCTTGCCGCCAGGCATTGCCAAAAAGCTTGATGGCCGTTTACTCGGCCACTTGCCCCGTTACGATGGGTATGAGTGGCGGCAAGTGGGCACCGACCTGATATTGGTGGCTATCGCGACGGGCCTCGTCTATGAAATCCTCAATGGCGCCTTTGATTGAGCGGCCGTCGTTCATGCCTCGCGGCGTGGGAAAAACAGCTCAAAACAGGTCACCTCATCTTCGCTGGTAACGCTGTAGTGCCCGTTATGCAATTGCATGATGGTCGCCACGATAGACAGGCCCAACCCATTGGAGTGGGCCGAACGCTCCCGTGATTCATCCACCCGGTAAAACCGTTCGAACAGCCGCGACAAATGCTCGGCGGGAATGGTCTGGCCCTTGTTGCTCACGCATAGCCTGATGCCCGCAGCAGTTGGAATCGCCTGGATCAGCAGCTCGCCATTCGGCGCGCCATATTTGATGGCGTTGGCGCACAGGTTTGCCAGGGCGCGACGCAGCAGCATCGGTTCCGCCCAGATCACACCGTCGCCCTCGGTCCGAATGCTGATACCCACATCGCCCGCCAACCCTTCGAAATAATCCGCGATGCGCGCTATTTCATCCGCCGCCGCCAACGCTTGGCGTTGGCGCAGGGCGCTGACCGGGTCGGTGCGTGCCAAAAACAGCATGTTGTCGAGCATCCTCGCCAGCCGCTCCAGCTCTTCGATATTGGAGGCCAGGAGTTGCTGGTAGCTCTCGCTGCTGCGTTGCTGTTGCAGGGCGACCTGGGTTTCCCCCAGCAAGTTGTTGATCGGCGTGCGCAGTTCGTGGGCCATGTCGGTGGACACCTGGCCCAGTTGCACAAAGCCCTTGGCCAAGCGCTCAAGCATGGTGTTGAACGCGTCGATCATCGCCAGCAGCTCTTTCGGCGCGCCGTGGCTGTCCAGGCGTTCGGCCAGGTTGCCCACGCCGATCCCCTGGGCATGCTGCGCCAAGCGCCGCAAGGGCAGCAGGCCGCGATGCACCAGCAGGTAGCCCACCAGTGCGAGGAGGATCGCGGCGATGCTGGCCAGGATATACACGCTCAACCGGTAGCTGGCGAGCATGGCCGTGCGCTCGGTCATCAGGCGTCCGCTGGTGACTTGCAGGCTGCCCAGGTCGCCGGAATCGATGGACGCGGCCAGGGTGGAGAAGGGCACGCCGTTTATGCCGGGCAGGTGCTGCACGTCGCTCAGCGCGAGGACGTGATCCTTGGGCACCGGCTTGATCGCGGGCAGGTCGATGTTGCCCGGGTTTACCAGCAGCAGCGGCGCTTGGCCGGGGGCGGCGATGCTCAGCACGGATTCACGGTTGCCCAGCATGTTCTGGAACAGTTCCGGTTTGGTCCTGATCAGGTCCAGTGTGTTGCTGTCGTTGAGCAGGTTACGCAGTTGATCCACCCGGGAAATCAATTGCACATCGTCGCGCAGGATCAGCTCGCGCTCCAGCTCGCGGTACAGTGCCACGCCAAGGGTGGCGAGCAGGGCAAAGGCGAGCAGGGCGAAGATCAGGGCCAGGCGCAGGGTCAGGGAATAATGACGGCGGTGGGTCATGGCTGGGTATCGAAACGGTAGCCAATGCCCCGCACGCTGTGGATCAGCTTGAGCGGGAACGGGTCGTCTATTTTCAGGCGTAGGCGCCGTACGGCCACGTCTACCACGTTGGTGTCGCTGTCGAAGTTCATGTCCCAGACCCGCGAGGCGATCAGCGAGCGCGACAGCACCTGGTCCTGGTGGGTGGCGAACAGGTGCAACAGGGCGAATTCCTTATTGGTCAGGGTGATGCGCGTGCCAGCACGGGTAACGCGGCGTTTGAGCACGTCGATCTGCAGGTCGGCGATGTGCAACTGTTCTTCTTCACGGCTTGGGCCGCGACGGGTCAGGGTGCGCAGGCGTGCAACCAGTTCGGCGAAAGAGAAGGGCTTGATCAGGTAATCATCGGCACCCAGTTCCAGGCCTTTGATACGGTCGGCAATGTCGTCGCGAGCCGTCAGAAAAAGCACTGGGGTGTCGGAATCTTTGCGCAGGCGACGCAGCACTTCCCAACCGTCCATTTTTGGCATCATCACATCCAGCACGATTACGTCGAATGGCGTTTCCAGCGCTTGGTGCAAGCCATCCACGCCATCGCGGGCGAGGCTTACGCAGTAGCCCTGTTCCTGCAGGCCGTTGAGCAGGTAATTGCCGGCCTTGGGTTCGTCTTCGACAACGAGGATGTTCATTTGAAATGCCCTGATTCAATACGTGGCGCCAGTGTAGCCGGATCAATTGCTACTGGCGCATTGAGTCGTGCCAGTGCGTTCATGGTAACCAGGCGCCTCGAACAGCGCGGCAACAGGATGATGACAAGTTTGTAATGATTGACGGGTTGCGCGGGCGTCGGCGTTTACAACCCAAGGAGTGATCCGTAGATTGCATCGGGCCGATTATTCGTTTCAGCTCACGAGGAAACCCCGCAGTGTCTATCCGAGGTTCAGCCGTACTTGCCCGCCCTTACCGCGCCTTCCTGTTCGATATGGACGGAACCCTGCTCAATTCCATTGCCGCCGCCGAGCGCGTGTGGGGCATCTGGGCTGCGCGCCACGGGCTGGATGTCGCGGCCTTTTTGACCACTATTCATGGGGCGCGGGCGATCGACACCATCACGCGCCAGGCATTGCCTGGTGTCGATCCGCAGGTAGAGGCAAAGTGGATTACCGAGGCTGAAATCAACGATGTGCAAGGCGTCGTGGCGATTCCCGGCGCTGTCGCGTTTCTCAACAGTGTGCCCGGTGATCAGTGGGCGCTGGTCACCTCTGCGCCGAAAGCGTTGGCATTGCGCCGGTTGCAGGCCGCAGGCATTGCGCCGCCAGCGTTGCTGGTGACTGCCGAAGACGTGGCCATCGGCAAACCGAACCCCGCTTGTTATGAGTTGGGCGCCCAGCGCTTGGGGGTGCCGGTGCAGGACTGCCTGGTGTTCGAGGACGCGACGGTGGGGATTCGTGCGGGGGAGGCGGCTGGGGCGGATGTGCTGGTGGTGACGTCGACGCACCTCGAGCCCATGCTCACGGAACATCCGTCGATTGAGGGGTATGAACAGTTGCAGGTACGACGCTGCGCTGATGGCTTGTTGTATTTGCAGAGCGCGGTGGGCTGACACACTCGCCGAGTTCGTGTCCGTTCTTGGCCTGTTTCGCATTGAGCATGTGCCGTCAGGCGCCCGTTTTATCGGCGGCCCGCCGGCACAGCTGGCGCTGCAAGGCCTGCTGGATGGGCTTGAGGCAGAACATGAACAGGTACGCACACAGCAGTAGTACCAAATCCAGCGAGGAATGCGAGGTGGTCGGCCCCGGGCCTTCGATTTCCAGCCACAGGCCATATTCCAAGCCCATGAAGACCAGCCCTATCAACAAAGCGAGCATCCAGGATCTGGAAAAAAATGGCGACGCGGTAGTGGGCCTCATCGACGTGCTCCTGAGTGCACACGGACGGAAGGATGTCAGTCAGGAGTTTCGGCTGTGGGCAGTGGAACAAGTTCCAAGCGTTAGGATAATTTCATCTTTGGGGCACTTGGGCGTACGGGCGACGCTGATCACGCATTCAACCACGAACAATCCGAATAAGGCTTTCGCCAGCCGTTACATGAACGAAAGGGCTGGCTACTGAGTGCGCTTCAAGGCGTCTGGTTTTTGTCCGGAGCGGTCAGGCCAGCCTGGATGCGCTGGTAGATCTCCTCGCGATGCACGGCAACGTCCTTGGGTGCGTTGATGCCGATTCGTACTTGCTGGCCGCTTACGCCCAGGATGGTGATCGTGATGTCATCACCGATGTTTATGCTTTCACCGACTTTGCGGGTGAGTATAAGCATGGACTTCTCCTTGATTGCTTTTAGGACACATGTTTCAGACAGGGCAGGTGTCGGATGTGTGTAGCTTACTGCTAAGCGCTTCCCTGTGACTGCCTCTTTTAGGACGCATAGAGGCGACATTAATTCCCATGGCGGCATCATACAGGTCTGCGATACATCATTCGCATTGTTTAAGCCAACGTTTATGACGGCCAGAATAGACAGTGAATGATAAAGTCGCCTCTTTATCCTTTAAAGGAGCAGGGCAGTGCGTAAAGTAGCGATGGCAATTGCGGTGTTGGCATTGGCCGGTTGCGGTGAAGGCAACCGTGTCGATGCGCCCAAGGCCAAGCCAGCCGTGACTGAGAGCCAGCCACAGATCGGCGCGATTGCCGCCCAGGAATGGGACCTGCGAGTAGGTCCCCCGGACCACAAGCTGCAGGCCATCACCGACCTGACCGCCTGGCTGCTTGAGCATGGTTTCAATTTTTATATCGTGAAAGTCGACGGCAAGGACGAAGTGCTACTGGGGCCATTCGCAACCAAGGCTGAGGCCGAAGCCAAGCAGACGCTGCTCAACGAAAAAATGGCCAGGGCCAAGAAAACCGACACGGTGTCCGAGATCATCGAGCACAACGCTGCACCGTAACGTGAAGTCTGGGCGGGAGTCCCGCCCATTTTCAACCGCAGGCTTTGAGGTTCACCGGGCCGACAAACTCATTGCCGCGCCCCATCACACACGCCACGGTCTGGTTTCGCTGGCGCTCCCAGGCCTGCACCGGGTAGGTCTTGTTCCACGCTTCATACAACTGGCGATCCTGTTTCGACAGGCGCAAGCCGTACTGCTTGCTCATGTAGAAGTACGTACGTGCGATCATCCCGCGAATGGACGGGCGCGGCATGACCTTCTTGGCTTTGAAGTCCACCTGGGTCAAGCATGAGCCGTATTGCCCGCTTTGCACTGGCAACCAGCCAAAACTGAAGTTGCTGCGGTCACCGTTAACCTCACCGATACTTGGCACCAGGTTGTGCAGGTCTGCTTCGGCACGCTTGAACACATCATCATGGCGCGTGCAGTTCTTGCGCCCTCCGTCTTGCCAGCACTGGCGTTGATGACCAATCTGCCAGGCCGGGACAATGTGTTCCCACTCGATGCGCGCCGCGCGGTTGGCATTTTTGCGTGGTATGTAACCGCAGGCTTTGAGGTCAACGCGGTTACCGGTGTATTTACAGCCGCAATAGAACTCGGTGGATTGCGGTGCATACAGTGTCCAGGCGATTTTCTTGGCTTCGCTAAAGGTGCGGGGCGCCTGGGCGTGGGCGGTGACGGCAAAAAACAGGCAACAAACAGCAATAAAACGGGCACTCATTGAATCAGTCTTCCTTCGGCACAACCCAGAAAATCTGCACGCCGCCGTCGTCGCGGTAAGCGAGGGTGACGTTGTCGTTCTCCGCGATTTCCTCCAGCAAGCGTTGCCACTCATCCTCGGGTTCGTCCGGTAAACGGAAGATCAAGGCGGCCTTGGCTTTCTGGGCGTTGGTGGAGTTGATGATTTTTTGCACACGAATAGCCAAGCGTTCGTAGGCATTGGGCGGAGTAGGCGCTACGGAAGAAGACTTTGCCACGGAGGATTCCTTATTAAGCTGTACGTGCATACAGTATTTAACTGTAGGCAATTTCGCAACTGCTTAAATTTCGAGGAGTTAGTCCGACAGCAAATTAAGGGAAGAGGTGTAGGGCGGGAGGGGGAGGGAGTTTGTTATGGCGAGGGAGCAAGCTCCCTCGCCACATACAGGGTGCCGTCAGGAATCAATATTCCCAGAAAATTCGTTGCAACTCTTTGCTGTCCTGGGTCTTGGTCAGGGCGACCATTGCCAGAATCCGCGCTTTTTGCGGGTTAAGGTCGAGGGCGGCAACCCAGTCGTATTTGTCATCTGGCTGTTCGGCGTTACGCAGCACCATGCCACCGGCATTCACGTGGGAAGAGCGAATGATCTGTACGCCTTGCTTACGCAATTCCACCAGGGCAGGGACCACCTTGGACGATACCGAACCATTGCCGGTACCGGCATGGATGATGGCTTTGGCGCCAGACTGGGCCAGGGCCTTGTAGGCGGTGTCGCTCACGTTGCCATAGCCATAGGCAATTTCAACGTCGGGCAGGCTCTTGATGTTCTTGATGTCGAATTCCGAATCCGTGGTGTGGCGCTTGGCTGGCAGGCGGAACCAGTAGGATTTGCCTTCAACGACCATGCCCAGTGGGCCCCATGGGCTTTTGAATGCTTCGGTCTTGATGTTGATCATCTTGCTGACGTCGCGACCCGATTGGATCTCGTCGTTCATGGTCACCAGCACGCCTTTGCCGCGTGCGTCTTTGCTGCCGGCTACCGCCACGGCGTTGTACAGGTTGAGCATGCCGTCAGCCGACATGGCGGTGCCCGGGCGCATGGAACCGACGACCACGATTGGCTTGTCGGTTTTTTCCACCAGGTTCAGGAAGTAGGCGGTCTCTTCCAGGGTGTCGGTACCGTGGGTGATCACGATGCCGTCCACGTCCTTGCTGTCCGCCAACTCAGCGACGCGTCGACCCAGTTGCAGGAGGTTTTCATTGGTGATGCTTTCGGACGCAATTTGCATCACTTGCTCGCCACGCACGTTGGCGATCTGGCTCAGCTCGGGAACCCCCGCGATCAATTGCTCGATACCGACTTTGGCGGCCTGATACGTGGCGCTGTTGGCCGCGCTCGCGCCTGCGCCGGCAATGGTGCCGCCAGTGGCGAGGATTACCACGTTGGACAGCTTGGTCTTGGATTCAACGTCCTTTGCCTGGGCGGCAACGGGGAACAGCAGCAGAAGGGCTAATGCGCCCGGAACACAATTCTTCAATGCAGATTTCATTATTTTTCTCTCTGGTTTTTGATGAGTGCTGCAGCAGGTTCATCTAGAACACTCGGGCGGTGCTGAATGCCTCGAGGTGCTGTGTAAGAGCAGGATCTGTACCAGACTGAATGTGTCGGCATTTTTAAAATAAGTGATTGATTTGTAAGGCTATTAATTTTTATTCGAAAGAAATGTACCAGGCAGGCGTCCGGCTTTCCGAATAAGCCGGGCCTTTGCGTTCGGTTGTCCGACAGAAATATCCGAAAATTCCGGTTATCAGGCCAAAGCCCGTGATTTCATCGCGTGGTTGGGTAAAGGATGTCTATTCATGCGCTTCAATCGCAGTTAGGCGACGGGGCTTGTATGAAACGTCGTTGTCTACCGTTGACAAATCCCGGCAAGGTTCTCATAGTCCGGGTAACGCAAACGTTTGCGAGATATTTCGCGAGGTGCTCAGGGAGCTCCGTGAAAGCTCGTATCAGCCGCCCGGTTGGGGGGCTGCCGAAACGGTTTTCGGTGCAAGCGTTGCTTACAATAATCATAAGATCGGAGTGAACCCATGAAGCTGCCATTCGCTGGACGTCTTCTTGCTGTCGCTGTGCTTGCTGCCGCATCCGCCGCTTTACCTCTTTCCTCTGCATTCGCTGACGACGCCGTCAAACCCAAGGTCGGCCTGGTGATGAAATCCCTCGCCAATGAATTCTTCGTCACCATGCAGGACGGTGCCAAGGCGTACCAGAAAGATCACGCCGCCGATTTCGACATGATTACCAACGGTATCAAGAACGAAACCGATACCAGTGCGCAGATCGACATCGTCAACCAAATGATCCTCGCCAAGGTCAACGCCATCGTCATCGCGCCTGCCGACTCCAAGGCCCTGGTCACCGTACTCAAGAAAGCCTCCGACGCGGGTATCAAGGTGGTCAACATCGACAACCGCCTGGACCCGGGTGTACTGAAAAGCAAAAACCTCGAGATTCCCTTCGTCGGCCCCGACAACCGCAAAGGCTCCAAGCTGGTGGGCGACTACCTGGCCAAGCAACTGGCTGCGGGCGACAAAGTCGGCATCATCGAAGGCGTACCGACCACCACTAACGCCCAGCAGCGCACCGCAGGCTACAAGGACGCGATGGACGCAGCTGGCATGAAGATCGTTTCCACTCAATCGGGTAACTGGGAAATCGACCAGGGCCAGAAAGTGGCCTCGGCCATGCTGAGTGAATACCCGGACCTCAAGGCATTGCTGGCGGGTAACGACAATATGGCCTTGGGCGCCGTCTCCGCCGTGCGCGCAGCGGGCAAGTCCGGCAAGGTGCTGGTAGTGGGCTACGACAATATCGAAGCCATCAAGCCGATGTTGCAGGACGGTCGCATCCTGGCGACCGCCGACCAGGCGGCTGCCCAGCAAGCGGTGTTCGGTATCCAGAACGCGCTCAAGTTGGTCAAGGGTGAGAAAGTCGATGCCAACGATGGCGTGATCGAAACCCCGGTCGAACTCGTCCTCAAGAAGTAATGGCGGTAGCACCCAACAGCGTCCGCTCGCCCTGGGCGGACGCCTGGAGATTTTCCTATGTCATCTTCTGCCCCGAACGCTGTCCTCTCGGTCAGCGGTATCGGTAAGACCTATGCCCAACCGGTTCTGTCCGACATCACGCTCACGCTTAACCGCGGGGAAGTGCTGGCGCTGACCGGTGAGAACGGCGCAGGCAAAAGTACCTTGTCGAAGATTATCGGTGGGTTGGTCACACCGACCACCGGGCACATGCAATTCAACGGTCAGGATTACTGCCCGGCCAGTCGTACCCAGGCCGAAGCGCTGGGCGTGCGCATGGTCATGCAAGAGCTCAACCTGCTGCCGACGCTGACCGTTGCCGAAAACCTGTTCCTGGATAACCTGCCCAGTTGCGGTGGCTGGATCAGCCGCAAGCGCCTGCGTAAAGCGGCGATCGAGGCCATGGCCCAGGTCGGCCTGGATGCCATTGACCCGGACACCCTGGTTGGCAGTCTGGGCATCGGCCACCAGCAGATGGTCGAGATCGCCCGCAACCTGATCGGCGACTGTCATGTACTGATTCTCGATGAGCCCACGGCCATGCTCACCGCCCGTGAAGTCGAGATGCTGTTTGAACAAATCACCCGCTTGCAGGCCCGGGGCGTGGCGATCATTTACATTTCGCACCGGCTGGAAGAGTTGGCCCGCGTCGCCCAGCGTATTGCGGTACTGCGCGACGGCAAGCTGGTCTGCGTCGAGCCGATGGCCAATTACAACAGCGAGCAACTGGTGACCTTGATGGTCGGCCGCGAGCTGGGTGAACACATCGATCTTGGCCCGCGCAGCATCGGCGGTCCGGCGCTGACCGTGAAAGGCCTGACCCGCTCGGACAAAGTCCGCGACGTGTCCTTTGAAGTGCGTGCTGGCGAGATCTACGGCATTTCCGGCCTGATCGGCGCTGGCCGTACCGAATTGCTGCGCCTGATCTTTGGTGCCGACCTGGCCGACAGCGGCACCGTGGCCCTTGGCTCGCCGGCCCAGGTGGTGAGCATTCGTTCGCCGGTGGATGCGGTCGGTCATGGCATCGCCTTGATTACCGAGGACCGCAAGGGCGAAGGCCTGCTGCTGACCCAATCCATCAGCGCGAATATTGCCTTGGGCAACATGCCGGAAATCTCCGGTGGTGGCGTGGTCAATCGCCGGGACGAAACCGCATTGGCCAAGCGCCAGATCGACGCCATGCGCATCCGCAGTTCCAGCCCGGCGCAATTGGTGTCGCAGCTGTCCGGCGGCAACCAGCAGAAGGTGGTGATTGGCCGTTGGCTGGAGCGCGACTGCTCGGTGATGTTGTTCGATGAGCCCACCCGCGGCATCGACGTGGGCGCCAAGTTCGACATTTATACCCTGCTTGGCGAGTTGACCCGCCAGGGCAAGGCGTTGGTGGTGGTGTCCAGTGACTTGCGTGAACTCATGCTGATCTGTGACCGCATCGGCGTGCTCTCCGCCGGCCGCTTGATCGAGACGTTCGAGCGCGACAGTTGGACCCAGGACGAATTGCTCGCCGCCGCGTTTGCCGGCTATCAGAAACGTGACGCGCTGCTCAATGACGCCGCGCCTAGGAATACCCCATGAAAACCACATCCTCTGCCGGTAAAACCGGTGGCAATTTCTTCGGCCTGGGCACTTACCTGGGGCTGGCGGGTGCCTTGCTCGCGATGATTGCGCTGTTCTCGGTGCTGAGCGATCACTTCCTGTCCTACGACACCTTCAGCACCCTGGCCAACCAGATCCCGGACCTGATGGTACTGGCGGTGGGCATGACCTTCATCCTGATCATCGGTGGCATTGACCTGTCGGTGGGCTCGGTATTGGCGTTGGCGGCGTCGGCGGTGAGCGTGGCGATTCTCGGTTGGGGTTGGAGCGTGTTGCCAGCCGCTTTGCTGGGTATGGGTTGCGCTGCGTTGGCTGGCACCATCACCGGTTCGATCACCGTGGCCTGGCGGATTCCGTCATTTATCGTGTCCCTCGGTGTGCTGGAGATGGCTCGCGGCGTGGCGTACCAGATGACCGGTTCACGCACCGCCTATATCGGTGATTCGTTTGCCTGGCTGTCCAACCCGATTGCCTTCGGTATTTCTCCCTCGTTCATCATCGCGCTGCTGGTGATCGTCGCTGCCCAGTTGGTATTGACCCGCACGGTATTCGGCCGTTACCTGATCGGCATCGGCACCAATGAAGAGGCGGTGCGCCTGGCCGGTATCAATCCCAAGCCCTATAAAATCCTGGTGTTCAGCCTGATGGGCCTGTTGGCCGGTGTGGCGGCACTGTTCCAGATCTCGCGCCTGGAAGCGGCGGACCCGAACGCCGGCTCAGGCCTGGAGCTGCAAGTGATCGCCGCGGTGGTGATCGGCGGTACCAGCCTGATGGGCGGGCGCGGTTCGGTGATCAGTACCTTCTTTGGTGTGTTGATTATTTCGGTATTGGCTGCCGGCCTGGCGCAGATCGGCGCCACGGAACCCACCAAGCGCATCATCACCGGTGCCGTGATCGTGATTGCCGTGGTGCTCGATACCTACCGCAGCCAACGCGCCAGTCGGCGGGGCTGAGCCATGGCAACGATCAAGGATGTGGCCGCGCTTGCAGGTATTTCCTACACCACCGTGTCCCATGTGGTGAACAAGACGCGCCCAGTGAGCGAGCCGGTACGCATAAAGGTCGAAGCCGCGATCAAGCACCTCGACTACGTACCCAGCGCGGTCGCGCGCTCGCTCAAGGCCAAGACCACGGCCACCATTGGTTTGCTGGTGCCTAACAGCCTCAACCCGTACTTTGCGGAGCTGGCGCGGGGCATCGAGGATTACTGCGAGCGTAACGGCTACTGCGTAATCCTGTGTAATTCCGATGACAACGCGCAAAAACAGCGCAGCTATCTGCGGGTGCTGCTGGAGAAGCGCGTCGATGGCTTGATCGTGACCTCGGTCGGTGGCGATGACAGCGGCCTCGCCGCAGGCCTGAGCGCAGTGCGCACGCCCATGGTGATTGTCGACCGCGCGCTGGACGGCATTGATGTCGACCTGGTGCGCATTGATCACGAGCAGGGCGCCTACCTGGCGACCCGGCACTTGCTGGAGCTGGGGCATCGCGATATCGCCTGCATTGGCGGCCCCGCTCATACCCGCGTGGCGCAAATGCGCCTGGCGGGGTACCACCGCGCCTTGCTTGAGGCGGGCGTGGCGGTGACGGCCACGCGCACCCTGGAAAGTGACTTCACCAGCAACGGCGGTTACGCCGCCGCCGCGCAATTGCTAGCACAAAACCCACCCAGCGCGATTTTTGCCAGCAACGACATGATCGGGTTCGGCGTGTTACGCGCAGCCGCCGAGCGTGGCATTCGCGTGCCCGGCGAGCTGTCGGTGATTGGCTTCGATGACATTCAGATGGGCCGCTACGTGTACCCGGCACTGACCACGGTCGGGCAATCGATCCTGCAACTGGGCGAGACCGCGGCCGAGCTTTTACTGCGACGAATTGCAACCCCCCAACTGCCGATCGATCAACGCATCGTGACGCCGAGCATTGTATTGCGCGAGTCGACGGCGCCCGTCGCCGGCGTGTTCGCCCAGTACCGCTGAACCGACTTGATGAGTACTGATGTATGCCAGCAAAAGTAGTGGTAGTAGGCAGCCTGAACATGGACCTGGTCACTCGTGCCAGTCGGCTGCCCCGCGCCGGTGAAACCCTGATCGGTCAAACGTTCTCCACCGTTCCTGGAGGCAAGGGTGCCAACCAGGCCGTGGCAGTGGCAAGGCTGGGCGCGGATGTGGCGATGATTGGCTGTGTGGGCAAGGACGCCTACGGCGCTGAGCTGCGTGATGCGTTGCTGGTGGAAGGTATCGATTGCCAGGCCGTCAACGCCGTGGACGGTTCCAGCGGGGTGGCGTTGATCGTGGTGGACGACAGCAGCCAGAACGCCATTGTGATCGTTGCGGGCAGCAACGGTGAGCTGACGCCTGCATCACTGCAGGCCGCTGATGCAGTGCTGCAAGCTGGCGATGTGATCATCTGCCAGCTGGAAGTGCCAATGGCGACCGTGGGCTACGCCCTCCAGCGTGGCCGTGCATTGGGCAAGACTGTGATCCTCAACCCGGCCCCGGCCAGCGGTCCCTTGCCGAAAGAATGGTATGCCTGCGTCGATTACCTGATTCCCAATGAGAGCGAAGCCACCGCGCTGAGCGGTGTGACGGTTGACTCTCTCGACAGTGCCAAGGCGGCTGCGACGCAACTGATCAACGCCGGGGCCGGCAAAGTCATCATCACGCTCGGTGCTCAAGGCGCGCTGTTTGCTGACGGCCGGCGCTTTGAGCATCTCGCTGCACCCAAGGTCAAGGCGGTGGACACCACGGCCGCGGGCGACACCTTCGTTGGCGGCTTTGCTGCTGCATTGGCCAGCGGCAAAGGTGAGGCCGAGGCCATCCGTTTTGGCCAAGTGGCCGCAGCGCTGTCGGTCACTCGCGCCGGCGCGCAACCCTCCATTCCCACGCTGCATGACGTTCAAGGTTTTGTGCCCGAATGAAAAAGACCCCGTTGCTCAATATTGCTCTGTCGCGCGTCATCGCATCCCTGGGCCATGGCGACGTCCTGGTCATCGGCGATGCCGGCCTGCCGGTGCCGCCAGGCGTTGAGCTGATCGACCTGGCGCTGACCCAGGGCATCCCCGACTTCATCAGCACCCTGCGCACTGTGCTCAGCGAAATGCAGGTGGAAAGCCACGTGCTGGCTGAAGAAATCCTACTCAAGCAGCCTCCTGCGCTGACTGAGTTGAATGCCCTTGCTGAACAGGCCGCCCTAGGTGAGCGGCGCCTGCTCAGCCATGAAGGGTTCAAGCAACTCAGCCGCACCGCGCGCGCCGTCGTGCGCACGGGCGAGTGCCAGCCGTACTGCAATATTGCGCTGGTGTCCGGCGTGACGTTTTAGCGTTCCCCCAACGACAAGGAGTGTTTTATGCACCGTGGAATCCCAACCCTGAAAAACCTGTTCCGGAGTGTCCTGCTTTTGTCCGCACTCACTGCAGCAAGCGCCCAGGCGGCGGAGAAAATCGACCTGATCATCGACACTGACCCCGGTGCCGATGACGTAGTGGCCTTGCTCTTTGCCATGGCGTCCCCTGAGGAGTTGAGCATCCGTGCGCTGACGACGGTTGCCGGCAACGTGCGCCTGGACAAAACCTCCCGCAATGCGCGGCTGGCTCGCGAGTGGGCAGGGCGCGAGGACATCCCGGTGTACGCGGGTGCACCAGCGCCGTTGCTGCGCAAGCCGATCTATGCCGAGAATATCCACGGCAAGGAAGGTATTTCCGGGGTTGCCGTGCACGAACCCAAAAAGGGCTTGGCCGAGGGTAATGCCGTTGATTACCTGATCAAGACCCTTCGTGCTGCCAAGCCTCACAGCATCACAATTGCCATGCTCGGCCCACAGACCAACCTGGCGCTGGCATTGACTCAGGACCCGCAAATCACTCAGGGCATCAAGGAAGTGGTGGTGATGGGCGGTGCGCACTTTAACGGCGGTAATATCACACCGGTTGCCGAGTTCAACCTGTTCGCCGACCCGATCGCGGCTGAGGTCGTGCTCAAGAGTGGCGTGAAACTGACCTACTTGCCGTTGGACGTAACACACAAAGTGCTGACCAGCGACGCGCGCCTGAAGAAAATCGCCGATATCAAGAACAACGCGAGCAAGGTGGTCGGCGACATTCTCAACGAGTACGTCAAGGGCGATATGGAGCACTACGGTATTCCCGGCGGCCCGGTGCACGACGCCACCGTCGTTGCCTACCTGCTCAAGCCTTCGTTGTTCAGCGGGCGTGAGGTCAACGTGGTGGTAGACAGCCGTGAAGGCCCGACATTCGGTCAGACCATTGTCGACTGGTACGACGGCCTGAAGCAGCCGAAGAATGCATTCTGGGTTGAGAACGGCGACGCCCAGGGCTTTTTCGACCTGCTGACCGAGCGCCTTGCGCGCCTGAAGTGACCGCTGCAGCGGCCGACATTCGTTGGCCGGTTCTTACTCGCGGTCGGGGTCGTGTGCCCCTCTGTGGTCGGCCGGGTATTTCTCGAATACCTGGCCGATGAACGCTTGCGCCGCCTGGGTCCCCAGTTCCTTGACCAGCAGGTCGATGCCGATGATTGCCAGTTCCTCTGGGCTTCCGGGGCTGTAGGAGCTCTGTCCTTGGGGCCACTTGGCTTTGATGTCGGCTTGGAGCGTTACGGTGGTCATGGATATCTCACGGGGCTGAAGGTCCTGGGCAATGCGCTGGAACGCGGTTCCAGCGGGCGCAGTTAAGCATTTTGCACGGCATTTGGCACTGCTACTTAGGCATGAGCCAAGCGCTGTGACACACTGTGCCCCTGTTTTATTGCCGGGGAACAACCGCGTGCAGATCGATTTGAATGAACCTGACAGCCTGAGCCTGGACGCCGTGCGCCAAATGCTCGCCAGTGCCAGTGATGATGAGCACACCCAGTTGCGTGTGACGAAGGCCGGAATCGCTTACATCTCGTCGGGTGTAGTGGGCGGCAGTGATATAGACGGCCTGCTGTTTCGCCTTGAAACCTGGGCCAAGGGCTCCGGTTATGTAGGTAACGTGGCGGCGAGCGATGAGGTCTGGGTGATGCAGATTTTTAATGCATTGAAGCAGAACTGGCCCAAGCCACTGTTCGATTACATCGATATCTACTGATTGCGTTCATATCTGGTCACGATTGATCGCGCGAATGCCTGCTGAGAGTCAGGCAGACTTGTCCGTCGGCGGTTTACGTCTTGAAACCAATCTTGCCGGAACGCTGTCGTACGCTCTCTGTTCATTTTTTATCAATAGGAGGCTTCATGCCTTGGAAGCTCGCATCATTGGGTACTTTGTTGGCCGCGCTCGCGTTGGCGGGTTGCAGCACCCCAGGTGCCTCTGAGCCAGCCAAAGACACCGCCGTGGCCGATGCCGGGCATAGTCGCTGTGAGTCAAAGGCCGCCGAATTCACGATCGGCCAGAAAGCCTCGCCCCAGTTGCTGGAACAGGCCCGCACCCGTGCCGGCGCGCAGAACGCGCGGATCCTCAAGCCCAGCGATATGATCACCCTGGAATACCGTTCCGATCGCCTCAACCTGAACACCGACGACAACTTGGTGATCACTCGGGTCAATTGCGGCTAAGCCTCTGCAGGCTTTTACGGCACCCATAAAAAACCCCGTCGCATGGACGGGGTTTTTTTAGCTCAGCGGAGAATTACTCGCCGCGAACCTGTGCAGCTTGCATACCCTTTTGGCCTTTCTCAGCCACGAAGGAAACGGTTTGGCCTTCTTTCAGGCTTTTGAAACCGTCGCTTTCGATAGCTTTGAAGTGTACGAACAGGTCGTCACCGCCACCTTGAGGAGTGATGAAGCCGAAGCCTTTTTCATCGTTGAACCATTTAACGGTGCCGGTTTGGCGATTAGACATGGTGTATCTCCAAGAAACATATATTTTCAGTAGTGCTGTGCTGCTCAGGCCAACTGGGCACACCGGGCTATCATAGTCGAAATGTTCGGCTTGGGAGCCCCCCCAAGGCATTGTTTGCTAATCAATAGCGTTGCGTTTAGTGCTTTACTCGGCTGAAAGCCCCGAAATACGGGGCTTTTGCGCGAAATATCAGCTGGTAAAAAAAGCCATAAAAGCGATGAGATTTGTGAGAAATGGCAGTTTTCAGGCGGTTTTTTCAACAAAAAGACCGTCAGATCGAAGGCCGATCTTATTTTTTCTTCACCACTTTGCAGGACGAAATTGCCGCGACTGCCTTGTTTTTGAGTGGTGCGCTGGCATTCGGGTTGGTCATGAGTTCTTTGATCTCAGCGGTGGTCAACTCGGCATTGATCTTGTCCGCGCCACATTCGCAGTGGGCTTTGGCGGTTTTGGCGTCCACGTTCTGGCTGGCGGCAGCGCTGCAATCGTTGACGAAGCTGTCACGAGCGCCGGCTGGCCAGTTCGATGGGGCTGCGGCCTGCGCGCCGAGGGAAAGGAGGGTCAGGGAGGCGGCGAGCGCGAGGGTAGAGGTAAAACGCATCATGAAGTGCTCCTTTAATTCGAGGACGAACGGCGATTCTCAGGGGGTTTGAGGGCTTGGGTACAGTCCAAGTTCATTTTTGCAGCTATAAAGCCGGGAATTTGTCTTTACATAAGAGGGCGTCGGCGCGATGACCGTTCATCTGTGCTAGCATCGTCGGCCTGGCTTTTACAGGCGCGCCATTTGCCGTCTTGCCACGTTCTTTTTAGCTCACTCCAGTCACTCTGGTTCGATTATCGGTTGGCCGAAAGGCTCCTGCCGCTGTAAGGCAGGCGTTCATCACTGAACGGCCTGGTGTTGGATCTTGTACTGGCTCATCCCAACCCACGTGACCTTTGGTAGGGGTCACCACTAGGAGAGGAGGCGCCATGCCAACTATTACTCTTCCCGATGGCAGTCAACGTTCATTCGATCATGCGGTTTCCGTAGCCGAGGTCGCCGCATCCATTGGTGCCGGCCTGGCCAAGGCCACCGTCGCCGGTAAAGTCGACGGCAAGCTAGTCGACGCCAGTGACCTGATCACCTCCGACGCCAGCCTGCAAATCATCACGCCCAAGGATCAAGAGGGGCTGGAGATCATTCGTCACTCTTGCGCTCACTTGATTGGCCACGCGGTCAAGCAGCTGTACCCAACCGCAAAGATGGTGATCGGTCCGGTTATCGAAGAAGGCTTCTATTACGATATCGCCTACGAGCGTCCTTTCACTCCGGACGACATGGCAGCCATCGAGCAGCGCATGCACGCGCTGATCGAGAAAGACTACGACGTCATCAAAAAGGTCACCCCGCGCGCCGAAGTGATCGACGTGTTCACCGCCCGTGGCGAAGACTACAAGCTGCGTCTGGTGGAAGACATGCCGGACGAGCAGGCCATGGGCCTGTACTACCACGAAGAATACGTCGACATGTGCCGTGGCCCGCACGTGCCGAACACACGATTCCTCAAGTCGTTCAAGTTGACCAAGCTGTCCGGTGCCTACTGGCGCGGCGATGCCAAGAACGAACAGTTGCAACGGATCTACGGCACCGCCTGGGCTGACAAGAAGCAGCTGGCGGCCTACATCCAGCGCATCGAAGAAGCCGAAAAACGCGACCATCGCAAGATCGGCAAGCGCCTGAACCTGTTCCATCTCCAGGAAGAAGCGCCGGGCATGGTGTTCTGGCACCCGAACGGCTGGACCCTGTACCAGGTGCTCGAGCAGTACATGCGCAAGGTTCAGCGCGATAACGGCTACCTGGAGATCAAGACTCCGCAGGTCGTTGACCGTAGCCTGTGGGAGAAATCCGGGCACTGGGCCAACTACGCCGACAACATGTTCACCACCCAGTCGGAAAATCGCGACTACGCCATCAAGCCAATGAACTGCCCGTGCCACGTGCAGGTGTTCAACCAAGGCCTGAAGAGCTACCGCGAGCTGCCGATGCGTCTGGCCGAGTTCGGTGCTTGCCACCGTAACGAGCCGTCGGGCGCTCTGCACGGCATCATGCGTGTACGTGGCTTTACTCAGGACGACGCCCACATCTTCTGCACCGAAGAGCAGATGCAGGCTGAATCCGCCGCGTTCATCAAGCTGACCATGGACGTTTATCGCGATTTCGGCTTCACCGAAGTCGAAATGAAGCTGTCCACTCGTCCGGAAAAACGCGTTGGCTCCGACGAGTTGTGGGATCGCGCCGAAGCTGCTCTGGCCGCAGCGCTAGACAGTGCGGGCCTTGCGTACGATTTGCAGCCGGGCGAGGGCGCGTTCTACGGTCCTAAGATCGAGTTCTCGCTGAAAGATTGCCTTGGCCGTGTCTGGCAATGTGGTACCTTGCAGCTCGATTTTAACCTGCCGATCCGTCTGGGAGCCGAATACGTCTCCGAAGACAACAGCCGTAAACACCCGGTTATGCTGCACCGGGCGATCCTCGGCTCGTTCGAACGGTTCGTCGGGATCCTGATCGAGCACTACGAGGGTGCATTCCCTGCGTGGCTGGCGCCGACCCAGGCAGTGATCATGAATATCACTGATAAACAGGCAGATTTTGCCGCTGAAGTTGAAAAAACTCTCAACGAAAGCGGATTTCGTGCCAAGTCCGACTTGAGAAATGAAAAGATCGGCTTTAAAATCCGCGAGCATACTTTGCTCAAGGTTCCCTATCTTTTGGTTATCGGAGATCGGGAAGTCGAGATGCAGACTGTCGCTGTGCGTACTCGTGAAGGTGCTGACCTGGGCTCGATGCCCGTCGCCCAGTTCGCTGAGTTCCTCGCGCAAGCGGTTTCCCGGCGTGGTCGCCCAGATTCGGAGTAATTATTATTAAGCGTGAAATGAGACAAGATAAACGAGCTGCACCGAAAGCCCCGATCAACGAGAATATCTCGGCACGCGAGGTTCGGTTAATTGGCGCTGACGGCGAGCAGATTGGCATCGTCTCGATTGATGAAGCGCTTCGTATTGCAGAAGAGTCCAAACTGGACCTGGTGGAAATCTCCGCCGATGCAATCCCACCCGTTTGCCGGGTGATGGACTACGGCAAGTCGATCTTCGAAAAGAAGAAGCAGGTTGCCGCGGCGAAGAAGAACCAAAAGCAGATTCAAGTAAAAGAAATCAAGTTTCGTCCAGGGACGGAGGAAGGGGATTACCAGGTAAAACTGCGCAACCTGGTACGTTTCCTGAGTGATGGGGACAGGGCCAAGGTATCCTTGCGATTCCGCGGCCGTGAGATGGCCCACCAGGAGCTGGGGATGGAACTCCTCAAGCGGGTTGAAGCTGACCTGCTCGAGTACGGTTCGGTCGAACAGCATCCTAAGATGGAAGGACGCCAGCTGATCATGGTCATCGCCCCGAAAAAGAAGAAGTAATCAACAGGGCACGGCAGGCCTTCTGATTATGTTTATCAACTGAATGCGGAGTATCCGAACATGCCAAAGATGAAGACTAAAAGTGGTGCTGCTAAGCGGTTTCTGAAAACTGCTAACGGTATCAAGCACAAGCACGCTTTCAAGAGCCACATCCTGACCAAAATGTCGACCAAGCGTAAGCGTCAACTGCGCGGTAGCAGCTTGCTGCATCCGTCTGACGTGGCAAAAGTCGAGCGCATGCTGCGCCTTCGTTAATTTTGGATCAAGAATAGAGGAAGTAACTCATGGCTCGTGTAAAGCGTGGCGTCATTGCCCGTAAACGTCACAAAAAAATTCTGAAACTCGCTAAAGGCTACTACGGCGCGCGTTCACGCGTATTCCGTGTTGCCAAGCAAGCGGTAATCAAGGCAGGCCAATACGCCTACCGTGACCGTCGTCAGAAAAAACGTCAGTTCCGCGCTCTGTGGATCGCTCGTATCAACGCTGGTGCTCGTGTTAACGGTCTGTCCTACAGCCGTTTCATTGCTGGCCTGAAAAAAGCTTCCATCGAAATCGACCGTAAGGTTCTGGCTGAACTGGCCGTGAACGATAAAGCGGTGTTTGCTGCGATTGTCGAGAAAGCTAAAGCCACCTTGGCTTAAGTACCCCCGACAGTCACCCCGGGCTACTCCTGTGGCCTGAGGTGGTAAACGTCATAAATAGGGGAAGAGCCTTCAAGCTCTTCCCCTATTTTGTATCTGGAGTCTGTACATGGAAAACCTGGACGCGCTCGTCGCTCAAGCTCTTGAGGCTGTGCAAAGCGCTGAAGATATCAATGCCCTGGAGCAAATCCGGGTTCACTACCTTGGCAAGAAAGGTGAGTTGACTCAGGTGATGAAGACCCTGGGGAATTTGCCGGCTGAAGAGCGTCCGCAAGTCGGTGCGCTGATCAACGTTGCCAAGGAGCGTGTCACAGAGGTACTCAATGCGCGCAAGGCGACGATGGAGGAGGCCGATCTTGCGGCCAAACTCGCCGCCGAGTCCATTGACGTCACCTTGCCTGGTCGCGGCCAGGCCTCGGGCGGTCTGCACCCGATCACTCGGACTCTGGAACGTATCGAACAGTTCTTCACCCACATTGGCTACGGCATTGCCGAAGGCCCTGAGGTCGAAGACGATTATCACAACTTCGAGGCGCTCAACATCCCAGGCCACCACCCGGCCCGGTCGATGCACGACACCTTCTATTTCAACGCAAACATGCTGCTGCGCACCCATACCTCGCCGGTACAGGTCCGCACCATGGAAGCGAACAAGCCGCCGATCCGCATCGTCTGCCCAGGCCGTGTGTACCGTAGCGACTCCGATATCACCCACTCGCCGATGTTCCACCAGGTAGAAGGCCTGCTGGTTGATCGCGACATCAACTTCGCCGACCTCAAGGGCACCATCGAAGAGTTCCTGCGGGTGTTCTTCGAGAAGGAGCTGGCGGTGCGTTTCCGTCCATCGTTCTTCCCGTTTACCGAGCCTTCCGCTGAAGTCGACATGGAATGCGTGATGTGCAGCGGTAAAGGCTGCCGCGTCTGCAAGCAGACCGGTTGGTTGGAAGTGATGGGCTGCGGCATGGTTCACCCTAACGTGCTGCGCATGTCCGGGATCGACCCGGAAGAGTTCTCGGGCTTTGCCTTCGGCATGGGCGTTGAGCGTCTGGCCATGCTGCGTTACGGCGTGAACGACTTGCGTCTGTTCTTCGACAACGACTTGCGGTTCCTCGCGCAATTTCGCTAGTCGTAACGAATCTTTAGGAGAGCAGGATGAAATTCAGTGAACAATGGCTGCGCGGCTGGGTAAGCCCGCAGGTAGATCGCGACGAGCTGGTTGCTCGTCTGTCGATGGCCGGTCTTGAGGTCGATAGCGTTACGCCGGCCGCCGGTGTTTTCAGTGGTGTGGTCGTGGGTGAGGTGCTCAGCACTGAGCAGCACCCGGACGCCGACAAATTGCGCGTGTGCCAGGTCAGTAATGGCGACGAGACTTTCCAGGTCGTGTGCGGAGCGCCCAACGTGCGCCCGGGCCTGAAGATCCCGTTCGCCATGATCGGTGCCGAACTGCCGGGTGACTTCAAGATCAAGAAGGCCAAGCTGCGTGGCGTTGAATCCAACGGCATGCTGTGCTCCCAAGCCGAGCTGCAAGTTGGCGAGGGCAATGATGGCTTGATGGAACTGCCGGCCGACGCGCCAGTGGGTCAGGACATTCGTATCTACCTAGAACTGGAAGACGCTAGCATCGAGGTCGACCTGACCCCGAACCGTGGCGACTGCCTGTCCCTGGCCGGCCTGGCCCGCGAAGTGGGCGCGCTCTATAACGCCCCAGTCACCCGCCCGGCGGTTGCCGTCGTGCCCGCGGTGCACGACGAAGTGCGTCCGATCGAAGTACTGGCGCCCAATGCCTGTCCACGTTACCTGGGCCGTGTGATCCGTAACGTCGACCTGTCCAAACCAACCCCGCTGTGGATGGTTGAGCGTCTGCGCCGTGCTGACGTGCGTAGCATCGACGCTGCCGTCGATATCACCAACTACGTAATGCTGGAGCTGGGCCAGCCGCTGCACGCGTTCGATCTCGCCGAAATCAACGGTGGCATCCGCGTGCGCATGGCTGAAGAAGGCGAGAAGCTGGTATTGCTCGACGGCCAGGAAGTGGCCTTGCGCGCCGACACCCTGGTGATCGCCGACCATTCCCGTGCCCTGGCGATTGCCGGCGTGATGGGTGGCGAGCACAGCGGTGTGTCCGCAACCACTCGCGATATCTTCCTTGAAAGCGCGTTCTTCGACCAAATCGCTATCGCTGGCAAGGCCCGTTCGTACGGTCTGCACACCGACGCGTCGCACCGTTACGAGCGTGGCGTGGACTGGAAGCTGGCCCGTGAAGCTATGGAGCGCGCCACCGGCCTGCTGCTGGAAATCACCGGTGGCGAAGCCGGCCCAATTACCGAAACCGTCAGCGAACAGTACCTGCCGTCCGTGGCGCCGATCACCCTGCGCGCCAAAAGTGTTGAGCAAATGCTTGGCCTGGTGATTGAACCTGCTGAAATCGAGCAATTGTTGTCAGCTCTCGGCCTCGGCATCTGCGCTGGTGGGGCAGGGCAGTGGCACGTTGAAGTGCCAAGCCATCGTTTCGATATCAGCCTCGAAGTAGACCTGATCGAAGAGCTGGCCCGCCTGTACGGTTACAACCGCCTGCCGGTTCGTTATCCGCAAGCGCGCCTGGCGCCGCAACCCAAGGCCGAGGCGCGTGCGCACCTGCCTGAGCTGCGTCGCCTGCTGGTAGCTCGTGGTTACCAGGAAGCGGTGACCTACAGCTTCATCGATCCTAAGCAGTTCGAACTGTTCAACCCCGGCGTCGAGCCGCTGCTGCTGGCCAACCCGATCTCCAACGACATGGCCGCCATGCGCTCGTCGCTGTGGCCTGGCTTGGTCAAGGCGCTGACCCACAACCTGAACCGCCAGCAAGACCGCGTGCGGATGTTCGAGAGTGGCCTGCGTTTCGTCGGTCAACTGGACGGCCTGAAGCAAGAGCCAATGTTGGCTGGCGTGGTCTGCGGCAGCCGTCTGCCCGAAGGCTGGGCGCAAGGCCGCGACGCCGTGGACTTCTTCGACGTCAAGGCTGACGTTGAAGCAGTGCTGGGTTTTGCCGGTGCATTGGATGCGTTCACCTTCGTTCCGGGCAGCCATCCAGCGTTGCATCCGGGCCAAACCGCACGCATTGAACGTGAAGGTCGACTGGTGGGCTTCGTTGGCGCTATCCACCCGGAACTGTCGAAAACCCTCGGTCTCGACCGTCCGGTCTTCGTTTTCGAGCTGCTCCTGGCTGAAGTGGCTTCGGGCAAAATGCCTAAATTCAGCGAGCTGTCGCGCTTCCCCGAAGTGCGCCGCGACCTGGCCCTGATCGCCGACCGTGAAGTCGCCGCCACTGCTGTTCTGGATGTAATCCGTGAAAATGCAGGGGAATGGCTGACGGACCTCAGGCTATTTGACGTCTATCAAGGTAAAGGCATTGATCCGCATAGAAAAAGCCTTGCAGTTGGCTTGACCTGGCAGCATCCATCGCGCACTCTTAATGACGATGAGGTGAATACCACGACACAAAATATCCTCACCTCGCTCGAACAAAGGTTGAACGCCACGTTAAGGAAGTGACGTATGGGGGCTTTGACGAAAGCTGAGATGGCGGAACGTCTGTACGAAGAGTTGGGTCTGAACAAACGCGAGGCCAAGGAATTGGTCGAGCTGTTCTTTGAAGAGATCAGACACGCTCTGGAAGACAACGAACAGGTCAAGTTGTCCGGTTTCGGCAATTTTGACCTGCGGGACAAACGCCAGCGGCCTGGCCGCAATCCAAAAACGGGAGAAGAAATCCCGATCACGGCTCGCCGTGTGGTCACCTTTCGTCCAGGGCAGAAGTTGAAGGCCCGAGTTGAGGCTTATGCTGGAACCAAGTCATAACGACGAGCTACCCGTCATCCCAGGCAAACGCTACTTCACCATCGGTGAAGTCAGCGAGCTCTGTGCGGTAAAACCGCATGTGCTGCGCTATTGGGAGCAGGAGTTTCCTCAACTCAACCCCGTCAAACGCACCGGGAACCGTCGGTATTATCAGCGCCAGGATGTGCTGATGATCCGACAGATCCGCGCGCTGCTGTACGACCAAGGGTTCACCATCAGCGGCGCACGCCAGCGTATGTCCGGTGATGAAGCCAAAGACGACACCACCCAATACAAGCAAATGATCCGCCAGATGATCTCCGAACTCGAAGATGTACTGGTGGTTTTGAAGAAGTGATACAGGCTTTTAAAATACTTCCACATTTCAAAAGCTTGCGGTATATTCCTGATCGCTTCGTTACGAAGCGAACCCAGTAACACGCCTAGTCGGGGCGTAGCGCAGTCCGGTAGCGCACTAGCATGGGGTGCTAGGGGTCGAGTGTTCGAATCACTCCGTCCCGACCATATTTTTCAGTGACTTAGCCGAACTCTAGCCAGTTCGGCTTTTTTACGCGTAGGGACTTTTGCGGGGGATCATCCCAATTTCCTCCTCAAGATGGTCAGCGCTGGCCCGCGAGAGTCAGTAGCCGACACTTTGTTCGCAGCCTCAATCAAGTGCTGCAACTCCGGGGTAGAATAGTGGCTCGTAATGCTGCCGTTCTTATGCCCCAACAACGCTTTCCGATCTTCCTCTGTCACGCTCGCCGCACGTAGCCTTCTGCCAAAGGTGTGCTTCAAGTCGTGAATCCTGATCGACCTGAATCCGGGGTGTGCCGGCGATTGGTGGGCCTTCTCCCATTTGTCCGCTGCGCGCACCCTGGCTTTCTTCCAGGCCGAGTCGTTCATTCGATGCATCGCCGTTGGCCCGAACTGATCTGGTTGCCCATACGGGAACACCAGGCCTTGGTGTAGACCGCGCTGGCCATCGATGATGGACATCGCCACGTTGTTCAAGATCACCAGGCGTTCATCGCCGTTCTTCACCCCTGCTTTTTCACTCCGCCCGCCGAATCCGGCAGGTATCAGAAACACGCTGGTGTTCAGGTCCGGCACCCGTATTTCCCAATCCCACCGCAACTTGCACACTTCCTGCTCCCGGCAACCCGTGTTCACCTTATAGAGGGCCATCCTCAACAGGTGGTCGGGCAGCTCAGGGAATAACAGGGCCTGCTCTTCCCAGGACATCGGGTAGGGTTTGCGGCTCGACTTCTTTTCCTCAAGCATCGATATCATCGGCACGCTCTCCAGCCACGGCCGCTTTTCAGCATCTCGCCACTTGCGGTGACACAGGTTCAAGATCCTGACCACTCGCTGTAGGGCGATATTGACCGTCCTGTTCGATACGCCTGGCTTGACCTTTCCTTTGTCGGTCTTGCTCGGCCGCTGCCGGTCACGAATGAACGTAGCCAGGCTCCCATCATCGATGTGCGTTATCGGCAGATCGCCGATGTATGGGTCGAGTTGTTCGATGTGGGAAGCGGAAAGGCCGATTGATGCCTGGTCTTTGAACTCGACCAGGAACCGGGTGGCAGCCTCGCGCCAGGTTCGCACCTGGCGCACGCCGTAAATCTTTTCCTGCCGCAGCTTTTCCAGCCGATGAATCAAGTACTGCTCGGCTTCTTCCCTCTCGCTTGCTCCAGTGCTTTCTTGAAGTCGGCTACCTCTGACGACTTTGTCGATGTGCCAAATCCCGTTCCTCTGGTAGAGGCCCGACATTGTTTTTCGCGCCATTGTTTTGCTCCTTGGCGCCCACTGCGGGGCGGATTGTTGTCCTGATCGGTCTGCTTTTCAATTGCCATGCGCTCGATGTAGGCGTCTGCCCACTGGTCGAGCTCAAGACGGTCGAAGGCAACGCCCTGTTTTCCAATGGGGAATTCGCGGACGTGGGGGCGGACGGTGTTCTTGAATTCTTCCCGGCACATGCCGAGGTAGGCGGGTGCAGCCGACGCCCGGATGAAGCGCGGCGCTGGTGCTGCGGCCTGTGCCGCGTTTGTTCTGG
The DNA here is from genome assembly GCF_009866765.1 of Pseudomonas sp. S35. Taxonomy (NCBI): domain Bacteria; kingdom Pseudomonadati; phylum Pseudomonadota; class Gammaproteobacteria; order Pseudomonadales; family Pseudomonadaceae; genus Pseudomonas; species Pseudomonas sp. S35. The sequence continues at coordinate 4,356,826 of NZ_CP019431.1, read as the reverse complement.
ACATGGGAATGCCTCGCCACGCCGTTGCCGGGTGGTTGATCAGTCTGGAAGGGATTAGAGTGAGGTTCTATTTCGAAGGGATATTGCGATGGTGAGCGACGTGGCGGTGGTTGGTTCAAACGACGACTCTAAGTACATCGCTTATGGCGATGACAGCCAATTCAACGGTGCACTGGTCTATGCCTTTTTAATCTTTAAGCGCACAAAGCTTAAGTCGATTGTTCGTGAAGTTGAGGATATTAAAAGGAGATTTAAGTTTCCTGTCGGTGTGGGAATACACTGTAGGGAGCTCATGAGTGGGCAACTCCGAGAAAAGAAGGGCCTCAGTCATTTGACTGAAACTGATATCAACTCGATTCTTGTTAATGTCATAACGGTTATAAATCGCTATCAAGGACTTGTACGTTTCACGTATGCGTTTATGAGTAAATTAGACGGCATGTTTCCGGAAGATAAGATTGTCTTCCAATCTATCAAAGGAGAGCCGGATATAGCCATGCCCGCAAGGCTTGATCCGAAGGGGATCCTCGGCCATCTGGCTCTTGGGTGTTTCATGAACGGAAATGATCCTCGTCACGGTCCTTCGCCAGCAGATTGCCAAATCTTTATCTCGCCCGATCCGACAGTCATAAAGTTTATAGGGGAAACTCGTAGTCAGGCACATTTTTTAGCATCAGGGTTCATAAGGGATTTTGGTGGTTCTGACGTTTTTAATAGTGTTGAGCCTATAATTGGTGGTGGGGATTATCCGCAACTTCTGGATGTTGCAGATGTTCTTGCCTATATTTGTTGTCACGCGATCCATGCGGACTCGTCGCAGAAGCGTTTCAATCAGTTATACGACTTGATTGAGTGGCGGGTTGGTTCTGAATATGTTACGGATCCTCCCATTTAACTCTCATCTTTTCCGCTTGCCGGGCCTTGCTGCATTTGTCGTGGTTCCCGCTGTTGCGGGGCCTGTTGCACTTGTCGCACTTGGCCAGGAACTCATGCACCCCGGAGGACAGCTTGCCGGTGCTGGTCATGGCGCACCCCGCTTCATGAACATGATCCAGTGGGTTTTCTCCCGCTTGCCGGACTTGTGCCCGAACAGCGGGATTTCATTGGTGAGGGCCAGTATTTGGCTGACGCGCACCTGGGTTTCGTTCCACTTGAACACCAGGAACTGGCCGGGCTTCAAAACCCGGAAGCACTCGGCGAAGCCCTGGCGAATATCTTCTTGCCAGTCGGCGGTGAGCATTCCGTATTTCAGGCGCATCCAGCTGTCACGGCCGGCGCGGGTAAGATGTGGCGGATCAAACACCACCATGTTGAACGTGTTGTCGGGGAAGGGCAGTTGCCGAAAGTCCATGATTACGTTGGGTTCAACATTCAGAACCCGACCATCACAGAGGACGTGTTGCTCATCGCGGATGTCTCCGAACAGCGCGTGCTGGCTGTCCTTGTCAAACCAGAACATCCGGGAGCCGCAGCAGGGGTCAAGGATCATGGCGGCGTAACCCGCTTGAACTCGACCACCCAGACCCACGGGTTGGCTTCCCAGTCGCCGCCAGTGGACTCCCACAACTCCCGCCAGGCCGCCGGGTACCAGTCTCGGTAATTCGGTGAAACGTCATCGCTTGCCAGCTCTGGCGGACATTGCAGGCCTTCTGCCCGGATACCGGCGCGGCTGATGTCCTGCAATCGCTCAACGCGCACGTCGGTGATCTCCAGCAGGATGCGGCTGTCACGGCGGAACATATGGATGCTGGGTTTCCAGCGGATTTCGTTGGCGGCCGGGATGTTTTCCAGTTCCGGCGTCAGGCATCCGGGATAGGTTGCGGCGAACGTCAGATAGCCGGGATCGCAATTTCCGACACGGGCCCAGGTCTCGCGCACCCAAAGCCGGTCGCCAGGCTTGCCGTAGGGGCACGGTTCCCCGTGCTGCGTGTTCATCTGGACTTCGCCAGCGTAGTTGGTCGGAGAGTCCCAGCTTGGCACGCCATCAACTACATCAACCGGGGCCGTCTGGAACTGCGGTTTTACTACCCGCCGCGTGACTGTCTTCTGCCCGGCCAGGATCGCCCGCACCAGTGGGCCTTTGAATAGAATCGGACGCTCTTTCATGACGCCCCCTTCAACAAGTCGATAACGATCTTTACGCCGCTGGCCACGCTGGCGGGTTGCTGCGCGGCGTACCGGGTCAGGTCGGCAATGGCCTTGGTCCGCACGGGCTCGCGCCGGATGGATGGCCCCAGCGCCTGGACGAAGCCAACTGCGAACTGCTTGCCCTCCAGTTCCATGACGCGGTTGATGGGGCCGGTGATGACCAGTTCGGGCAGTGGCTCGTTGGCTAGGACTGGCGCGAGAAGTTTGGAGGCGCGCGCGGGCGCCTGGCGGGCGCGGTCAAGCGCCTGCTGTGCAAGTGAGTTCATGGGGGATGCCTCAGACGATCAGTTCAAGTTGAGGTGGCAGCCACACGGCGCTGCTGTTGTTGGCTTCAATCCGGTCGGCGATCACGTTGGCGCGCTGGCCGGCGGTTGGCGGGGCGTACATTCCAAAGCGGCTGATGCTTCCGCCGTTGACTGCCGCATTCGTGGAGTCGGCAGAGGCGAAGGGCAGGTGCTGGAATATCGAGGGGTCGAGCATGCGCAGGCCGTGCAGGCGGCACACCGGCCGGCCCCGGTCATCGCATACAGCGGCCATGGCGGTGCCCATTCGTTTCCACCAGGCATCTGTGCCGGGGCTTGCCCATTGGCCGGAACTGCCAAAGGCAACCGTCGGCCATTCATTGGCGAGACGCTCCAGTCGCTCAATGGATTCATGCAGGTGCCAGACCGGTACGCCGCGCAACTCCCTGGGCCAAGCCGAAAGCAGCGCATCGTTTGCCGCTTCGTCCCCATCAATGACATCAGGTATCAAGGCCCAGTCGAAGCCCGGGTGCCGGTGCCATTGCTCGACCCAGGCGGTATAGCCATCAACATCCAGCTTGCCGCCTTTCTTCCAGACCGAAAATGCACCGTTGTCGAAGACGAACGACTGGCAGACATCGGCAACGATGCCCATGTCGTCCTGTCGCGGAAATGGCACCAGGGCATGCCGGCCGGCAAGAAAACGAGCAGCATCCTGCCGGCTCCCGCCAATCGGTGTGCCGTGGTAATGGATCATGGCGTTACCTGCTGGGATACGCTCAACGCCACCGCTACGGGCTGAACCCAGATCGGCATGCTGTTGAGCATGAAGGTTTCGCCGGCCTCTGCCAGCAACAGGGTGGTGCCCATCACGTGGGCGATTGCTTCGGCGGCTGCCGGTGGAACAGCGTTCCCGATTCGCTCGCGCCAGGCCTGGTCGCTCAGGCCATCCAACTCAAACCATTCCTCTGGCTCAACCAGGCTCTGCAGCGCGGCCAGCTCAAGGGTGGTGAATGGCCGGTGCCAAGTGCCGTCGAGGCTTTCGATTACGCAGGTCAAGCGCTCGCTGGCTTCCGGCATGCGGGGATCTGCAACAGACCACCGGCCGTTGTCCTGGCGAGCACTGGCGGAAACGGCACCGCACTGGTCGTTCCAGCTGGTGACGCCGTAGTGGCCACCGGTCAACCAGGCATCGCCCTTGCCGCGCTTCATGCCTGGACGTGGATCCTGAACAGCGAAAGCACCCTGGCCCGTGGTGCTGCCTGAGATAACCGTGCGTGATACACCATCCCATTGGGCCACGTTGTACTTGGCATGCCCAATACCTGGGTCGCGGGGATCAGCGATGCATTGGCCACCGGCGCTTGGCGACTGGCCACCGGTTACCGTCCCGGCCGGGCCATCCATCTTGCACACCCGGTACACGTTGTTGTGGCGAACACCCGCTGGTCGAGGGTCAGCAACGCTGAACGTCCCTTGTCCGGGCGACTTGACGCCGATCACCGCGCCGCTGGTTTCGTCCCAGCGGCGGACGCCGTACTGCTGGTATTGCAAGGCGCCAGTTCTGGCCCGTGGGTCAGCTACCGAGAACTTGCCGTTGGTTGGCCCGCTGCGCGCAGCGACGGTACCGGCGGTTTCGTTCCAGTCGTGCACGCCCAGGAAACCGTCCCGGAATTGCGGAACAATGACCAGGTCGCGCAGGTAGCCGTCCTCGATCACCAGGTCATTCAGGCAGCGCCAGTCCTTGCCGGCTTCGACCAGGGCGAGCCGCACCCATGTTTTCCATTGCAGCGCCGGTACCCTGTGCATAGGGCCCGCGGCTTCCACGTCGCCGGCCATGGGCATGCGGCCCAGGATCGAACCGACCGACTTGAGGGTTTTCTTTTCCGGCTCGTACAGGAAGGGCGGTACCTTCTCGATGTGCCTGGCCACCAGCAAGAAGCGCTTGCGGCTCTGGGCCAGACCGCCGATGACGCCACAGTCGTGGGTGGTTTCTGCAACTGCATAACCGTAGTGGTTCAGCAGCTTGTTGATCTGGTCCAGCAGGTGCCGACCACGGGTGGCCAGGCGCGGCACGTTCTCGAAAACGATCAACGATACGGGGTCATCCTTCCAGGCTTCGCACATCAGCCACACGCAGCGCAGCGTCAGTTCGTTGAGGGCCTGGTACTTCGGGGTCAGGCTCATTGTCTCGGACAGCAGGCCAGAGGCGCCTTTGCATGGGCTGCTGATGAAGACTGCGTCGGGGCGTTCGTAGCCAGCGGCGCGGCGTACATCGTCAGGGCCAGCCTCAACCCAACCAGGTGGTGGCGGCTTGCCGTGGAAGGCGGTGTACATCGGTAGGGTGAACAGATCCATCAGGGTACCGGGCACACCCGACAGGCGCTGGAAGTCGCGCAACCCGGCCGGGTCAACGTCAATTCCGCCAATGCACTGCCACTCGGCCTGCATGTTGCCCACCACGGGCTTGGCTTTGTTGAACCCTTTGGCGCCGCCGCCGAGGCCGCAGCAAAAATGGAAGTGCTTGAAAATTCGCTTGAGCATCATGCGGCGGTTTCCTTTGGGCAAGAGAAAGGCGCCCGAAGGCGCCTGGATTTGAGTGGGTGTGGAATTGAAATTAGGTGCTAGGGTTGAGGCTTGGGCGCCTCGCCTACCATCAGAAGGAAGTGAAAATGAAAGTAACGTCTGACCTGTCAGGCCTGAAACGTCTGCAAGAAAATATGGAAAAGCTTCAAGGCTCTCACGAGGTTTCTCTGGCAGAAATCCTCAC